>NZ_BAAAQG010000006.1:173024-281608 GCF_039531545.1 Dietzia cercidiphylli | reverse complement strand
CCTCTACCTCGGCGACCCCACCGCCTGGATCACCGACCCCCGACGAACTAACGGAGATACCCACTAGCGGGCGCGGCGGGCCAGGCGCTCGGTGTCGGAGATGATGACGCTCTTGCCCTCGAGCCGCAGCCAGCCGCGGTGCGCGAACTCGGCCAGGGCCTTGTTGACCGTCTCGCGCGAGGCGCCGACCAGCTGGGCGATCTCCTCCTGCGTGAGGTCGTGCGTCACGCGGATGTTGGCGCCCTCCTGGGTGCCGAAGCGCTGGGCCAGCTGCAGCAGCGCCTTGGCCACGCGACCGGGGACGTCGGTGAAGATGAGGTCGGCCAGGTTGTTGTTGGTGCGGCGCAGGCGGCGGGCCAGCACGCGGAGCAACTGATCGGAGATCTCGGGACGCTCGGAGATCCACCGCTTGAGCGCGGAGCGGTCCATGGCCTGGACGGAGACGTCGGTGACGCAGACCGCCGAGGAGGTCCGCGGGCCCGGGTCGAAGATGGACAGCTCGCCGAACATGTCCGACGGGCCGAGGATGGACAGCAGGTTCTCGCGGCCGTCGGGGGCCTTGCGGGAGAGCTTCACCTTGCCGGAGGTGACGATGTACAGGCTGTCGCCCTGCTCGCCCTCGCGGATGATCACATCACCCTTCGAGTACTCCTCGCGGGTCAGGTCGGCGCGCAGCGCCGAGATGGCCGCGGGCTCGACACCCTGGAAGATGCCGGCCCGGGTGAGTACGTCGTCGGCAGACTGGTCCGTGCGGCGATCTGTCGTCACAGTCTGTGACCCTCCCGTTCGGGCGCGGACGAGCGAGGTCCGCGCCATGGCGTGCGTGTGGCGAAAGCCACTGTAGCCGGTCCGGTGCCCCAGGTGTGACCAACGCGCGGCGACCGGGGTGGGTCAGGTCTCGATCTGCTCGGGCTCGGCCAGGATGGCGGCCTCGAACTTGTCCATCAGGAGGGCGAAGCCGGCGAGGAGGACCGGGACCAGGACGACGAGGATTCCCTGCATGACCCCGAGTAAACACCCCCGCAGGCCGGCTCGCACGCGCGGCCCGGCGCACCCGAGGGTGGTCCGGGCCGTAATGTGGACTCATGCCCGACCCCGCTCCAGCTTCCACGAAGCGTCGCAGACGAGGGGTGGCCGCGAGGGGGGTGGAAACCGACCTCGGGCGCACCCGCCGCGCCAGGCGCATGCTCCGCACCCTCGAGAGCGCGTTCCCGCACGTCTACTGCGAGTTGGACTTCCGCGACCCGCTGGAGCTGAGCGTCGCGACGATCCTGTCCGCGCAGTGCACGGACAAGCGGGTCAACGAGGTCACGCCCGCCCTGTTCGCGCGGTACCGCACGGCCGCGGACTACGCCGGCGCGGACCGCGAGGAGCTGGAGGCGCTGATCCGTCCGACCGGTTTCTACCGCAACAAGGCACGCAGCATCCAGGGTCTGGGCGCGGCGCTGGTGGAGAAGTACGACGGCGAGGTGCCGCGGCGGCTCGAGGACCTGGTCACCCTCCCCGGGTTCGGGCGGAAGACGGCCAACGTGGTGCTCGGTAACGCGTTCGGCGTGCCCGGGCTGACGGTGGACACGCACTTCATGCGCCTGGTCGCGCGCTGGAAGTGGACCGAGGCCACCGACCCGGTCCGCATCGAGCGGGAGGTGGCGCGGCTGCTCCCGCGCGCGGAATGGACCGACGCCAGTCACCGGATCATCTTCCACGGCCGACGGGTGTGTCACGCGAGGACCGCGGCCTGCGGGGCGTGTGTCCTGGTCGACGACTGCCCGTCCGCGGGCGAGGCCGGCCCGCTCGATCCGGTGGCCGCCGCCCGTCTCGTGGCGGGACCCGAGCGCGCCCACCTGTTGGAGTTGGTCGGGCTGGGGGATCAGGCGTGAGCGCCTCGCTGAGATGGTCGCTGGTCGCGCTGGTGGCGCTGATCGGCGTCGTCGTCGCGCTGGTTTC
The DNA here is from genome assembly GCF_039531545.1 of Dietzia cercidiphylli. Classification (NCBI taxonomy): domain Bacteria; kingdom Bacillati; phylum Actinomycetota; class Actinomycetes; order Mycobacteriales; family Dietziaceae; genus Dietzia; species Dietzia cercidiphylli. The sequence goes on along the minus strand of NZ_BAAAQG010000006.1, from coordinate 279,661 downwards.
CACCCTCGGCGGCGACGAGGGGGCCGGATCCGCCGCGCCGGCCCCGTCCGCGCCCCCCGTCGGGGCACCCCCGCTCGACGAGCCGCAGACGGTCGTGGACGACCAGACCCGCGCGACGGCGGATCTGCCCGCGTGTCGCGACAGCGCCGCTGCGGCCACGACCGCCGGACCCGTCGCCGGGTTCATGGTGCGTTGCATGGACGACGGCAGCACCACCACCCTCGGCAAGATCCAGGCGGACCGTCCCATGGTGGTCAACCTGTGGGCCTACTGGTGCGAGCCGTGCCGCAGGGAACTGCCCGCCATCCGCGACGCGCAGGCCACCCTCGGCGACAAGGTGCGGGTGGTGCTGTCCCACACCGACCCGTCGGAGACCAAGGGGTTCGACACCCTCGCCGCCCTGGGCATCGAGGAGCTCATCTCCGTCTCCGACCAGGACGAGGAACTGCCGACCCTGCTGGGGGCGCCGCCCGTCCTGCCGCTGACCGTCTTCGTCCGCGCCGACGGGACGGTGGCGCACGTGCTCATCCAACCGATGGACACCGAGCAGGACGTGCTCGACGCCGTCTCCGAACACCTGGGGGTCACCGCATGACAGGTTCCGCGCGCGACTCTCCGGTACCCCGACCCGGTGACGTGACGGGCGTGCCGCACCCCGGGTGGATGGACCCCCTCATGGCGGCCTGCACCGACGGCAGCTTCGACGGGCTGCTGCCCAGGCGGCGTCCGCCCGAGGACCGCGGCCCCAACGAGGTCGGCCGCCCGCACCGGGACGCCGCGGTGCTGGTCCTGTTCTCGGGCTCGGCGGATGCGCCCGGCCCGCACCCCCCGGAGGACGCCCGCGTCCTGCTTACCCACCGCGCCCCCACCCTGCGCAGCCACTCCGGGCAGATCTCGTTCCCCGGGGGCGGGGTCGACGACACGGACAGCGGCCCGGTCGAGGCGGCGCTGCGCGAGGCGTGGGAGGAGACGGGGCTGGAGAGCCACGGGGTGGACGTGCTCGCGGTGCTGCCCGAGCTCTACATCCCGGTCTCCAACTACTCCGTCGCCCCCGTCCTGGCCTACTGGCGCGAGCCGATGGAGGTCGCGTCGGTCGATCCCGCCGAGACCGCGAGGGTGATGACGGTGCCGGTCGGCGAGCTGCTCGACCCCGCCAACCGCTTCCTGCTCCGGCACTCCACCGGCTGGACCGGCCCCGCGTTCCAGCACGACGACCTGGTGGTGTGGGGCTTCACCGCCGGAATCCTGGCCGCGATGTTCTACTCCGCCGGCTGGGACCTGGACTGGGACACCGAGGACGTGCGCGACCTGGAGCAGACCCTGGCGGCCTCGGCGAACGGGGAGCAGTACCGGATGTCGGCGGAGGAGGCGCGGCGCGAGTCCACCGACCCGCTGGCCGACAGGACGGTCGCCGGGGTGCCCGGGGTCCGGTCCGGCCACGACCCCGACCGGGCCGAGGAACCGCTCGACCTGCCCGCGGACGATCCCCGCAGGGGTTACCGGTGACGGGCTCGCAGTGGCTCGACCTCGCGCTGTACGCGCTCGCCGCGGCGGCCGCGATCTCGGGATGGATCAACGGCGCGGCGGCGTCGGGCTTCGCGCTGCTCGGCGTGGCGATCGGTGCCACCTCGGGACTGCTCGTGGCGCCGCACCTGGTCAGGGAGCTCGACTCGCCCGTGGGTCGGCTCGCGGCGGGTCTGGCCGTGATCGCGGTGATGGTGATCATCGGCCAGATCGCCGGCGTGACCATCGGCCGCGCCGCGAGGCGCTACATCTCCGGGGCGGGGGCCAGGGTCCTCGACAGCACCGTCGGGGCCGTCCTCCAGGCCGCCGCGATGTTGCTGGTGGCGTGGCTGGTGGCCATCCCCGTGGCCGCACAGGAGGGCCCGGGGCTCGGCAAGGCGGTGCGCGGGTCCTCGGTGCTTGCCAAGATCGACGATGTGGCGCCCGAGCAGATGCAGCGCATCCCCGCGGCGTTCACCTCGGTCCTCGGCACCACCGGGTTCCCGGACATCCTCGGCCCGTTCGGCACCACGCCCATGCAGGAGGTGCCCCCGCCGGACCCGGTGCTGGCGGGGTCCGAGGTCGTGGCGGCGGTGCAGCCGTCGGTCCTCAAGATCCTGGGCCGCGCCGAGTCGTGCAGCCGAGCCCTCGAGGGCTCGGGGTTCGTCGCCGCCCCCGGCCTGGTCATGACCAACGCGCACGTGGTGGCCGGCACGGGTTCGGTGAGCGTCGTCGCCAGCGACCAGGAACTCGACGCGGACGTGGTGGTCTACGACCCGGGCGTCGACGTGGCCGTCCTGCGCGTGCCGGGGCTGCAGGCCCCGGTCCTGCCCTTCGCCGACCGCCGGGGCCGCAGTGGCGACGACGCCATCGTCGTGGGCTACCCCGGCAACGGCCCCTACCGCCCGGACGTCGCCCGCATCCGGGAGCGGGTGACCCTCCGCGGGCCCGACATCTACCGCGAGGCCACCGTCGAGCGCGAGGTGTACATCCTGCGGGGGTCGGTGCGCGAGGGCAACTCCGGCGGACCGCTGATCACGCCGCAGGGACAGGTCGTGGGCGTGGTGTTCGGAGCCGCGATGGACGCCGCCGACACGGGGTACGCGCTCACCGTCGAGCAGGTGTTGCCGCAGCTCGAGCGGGCGGTCGACTCACTGGAGCCCGTCTCCACCGGCAGCTGCGTCGGGGCACGCTGAGGGGACGTCCCGCCTGGGGGACGTCCCGCTGAGGTGACGCCCCGCTGAGGTGGCGCCCGTCGCCCGGTTCCCGCCCTGCTCCGGTGTGAGGAGCCGGGCGGTCAGAGCCCGTTGACCCGGCGCGCGAAGTCGACGATCAGTCGGGAGGTCGCACGCGGCTGCTCCATGGCCGGGTAGTGCCCCGCGTCCGCGACCAGCTCGGTGTGGAAGTCCCTGGCCCACGCCGCCGACGCGCTCACCGTCGACGGCCGGATGAACCGGTCCTCCGCGCCGCTGATCCCCAGCACCGGTTGGTCGAGGACGCCGGAGACGGTCCGCCGGAAATCGCGGCCGTCCGGACGGAGCTGACTGCGGACCATCCAGCGGCGGGACTCCAGGGACAGGTGCGCGACCTTGGGGATGAGCATGGACCGCCTGAGCAGCGCGGCGGTCTCCCGGAAGTCGTCGGTGTCCGGCCATGTCGGCCCGGAGCGTGCTCTGAGCATCGCCTCCACCGACGCCGCGCCGTCGGCGGTGAGGCGGCGTTCGGGGAGCCGGGGCGCCTGGTCCGCCAGGAGGCGGGGGACCAGGGCGCGGCGTTGGGCGCGATCGCGGAGTGCGGCGTTGCGGGTGGCCAGGGGGTGGGGAGAGCCCACGACGACGAGGCCCCGCACGGCGCGCGGCCGGCGGTACGCGGCGGTCCAGGCCACGAATCCGCCCTCGCCCTGCCCCACGATCACCGCCGAGGTGTGGCCGAGAGCGCGGATGAGGTGCGTGATGTCGGCGGCCAGCGTCCACCCGTCGTAACCGCGCGGTGGTTTGTCGGAGTCCCCGTGGCCGCGGAGGTCCACCGCGACGGCGTGGAAACCGGCCTCGGCCAGCGCGACGACGGGCGCCCGCATGGTCCACCAGATGCCGCCCAGGCCGTGGACCATCAGCACCAGCGGTGGCAGTTCACCGGGGACGGTGTCGGGCGGGAGAGCCTCGGCGACGTGCAGGCGGATGCCGTTGGCCGAGACGTCACGATGCCGCCACGACCCGTCGATCCTGACGATCGACGGGTCGGGCGGCCGGTGTGCTGGCGTCTTCAGCTGCGCGTGGCGGGCTGGGGCGTCTCGGTGACCCGGACCGTCCCGGGCCGCGGCTCGGCGCCCGTGGGCATGGCCAGCTTGAGGTCGGACACCGAGTCGATGGTGCGCTGGGGCTTACGGATCTTCTTGATCTTGCGGTAACCCAGCAGCCCGCACACCGCCGCCAGCAGCACCAGCACCACGAAGACGATGAGGAACCCGATCCAGTCCCACGACTTGGTACCGAACCACAGCGAGATGAGCTTCGCCCACATGAAGACGAACGGGAAGAAGGACATGAGGAGCAGCACGAGCGCCGCGACGAAGAAGCCCGACCCGGTGGCCGCCTTCTTGACCTGCTCGGTGACCTCGGTCTTCGCGAGCTCGATCTCCGCGCGGACGAGAGTGGACACCTGCGTCGTGGCGTTCTTGACCAGGGTCCCGATGCTGGCGTCGCCCCGACCGATCGAATCCGCGTCGTGCAGAGGGATCGATGCCTCGGTCGGCGAGTGGGTTCCCTGGGCGTGGCTCACGGTTGTTCCTCCATTGTCAGGCGACGGATGCACCGTCGTCCATCGTGCCACGACACGTGGCTGCCTTCACCCGCTACCCGGTCAGCCGCGCGTGCCCTTCTCCCTGATCTGCTCCATGATGGTCGGATCCGACAGCGTCGAGGTGTCCCCGCCGTCGCGGCCCTCGGCCATGTCCTTGAGCAGGCGCCGCATGATCTTCCCGGACCGCGTCTTGGGCAGCTCGGGCACGATCGTGATGTCGCGCGGCTTGGCGATCGGGGAGATCTCCCGCGACACCTCGGCCCGCAGCTCGTCGATGAGCTTCTGCCGGTCCTCCTCGGCGTCGACGTTGCCGCGCAGGATCACGTAGGCGACGATCGCCTGACCGGTGGTCTCGTCGTCGGCGCCGACCACCGCCGCCTCGGCGACCGCGCGGTGACCCACGAGGGCGGACTCGACCTCCGAGGTGGAGATGCGGTGACCGGAGATGTTCATGACGTCGTCGACGCGGCCCAGCACCCACAGCGCTCCGTCGGCGTCCCACTTGGCGCCGTCACCGGCGAAGTAGTACCCCTCCTCGGCGAACCGGGACCAGTAGGTGTCGCGGTAGCGCTCCATGTCGCCCCAGATGCCGCGGAGCATGGACGGCCACGGCTCGGTGAGCACCAGGAAGCCCTGCTCCTCCGCGCCGACCTCCTTGGCGTCGCTGTCCACGATGGCCACGTCGATGCCGGGCAGCGGCCGCATGGCCGAGCCGGGCTTGGTCTCGGTCACGCCCGGCAGCGGGGAGATCATGATCGCGCCGGTCTCGGTCTGCCACCACGTGTCCACGATGGGGGCCTTGCCGCCGCCGAGGTTGTCGCGGTACCAGCGCCACGCCTCCGGGTTGATCGGCTCACCGACGGAGCCGAGCAGGCGGATCGAGGACAGGTCGTGGGCGGCCGGGATCTCGGCGCCCCACTTCATGAAGGTCCGCACGAGGGTCGGCGCCGAGTAGTAGATGGTGACGCCGTACTTTTCGATGATCTGGAAGTGGCGGTGCTCGTCCGGCGAGTTGGGGGTGCCCTCGTAGACGATGCACTCGGCACCGTTCGAGAGCGGGGCGTACACGCCGTACGTGTGGCCGGTGACCCAGCCGACGTCCGCGGTGCACCAGTAGACGTCCTGGCCGGCCTTGTGGTCGAACACGTTGTGGTGGGTGTAGGACGCCTGGGTGAGGTAGCCGCCGGAGGTGTGGACGATGCCCTTGGGTTTGCCCGTGGTCCCGGAGGTGTAGAGCAGGAACAGCGGGTGCTCGGAGTCGAAGGCCTCCGGCGTGTGCTCGGTGGACTGCTGCGGGACCACCTCGTCCCACCAGACGTCCCGGCCCTCCGTCCACTCGACGTCCAGGCCGGTGCGGCGCACGACGAGGACGTTCTGCACGGACTTCGCGTGCCCGTCGACGCCCTCGAGATTCCCGGCCAACGCGTCGTCGACGCCGGCCTTCAGCGGTGCCGGCTTGCCACGACGGAACTGTCCGTCGGCGGTGATCACGAGCTTGGCCTCGGCGTCGTCGATACGGGAGCGCAGGGCGGCGGGCGAGAAGCCGGCGAACACGACGGAGTGGGTCAGGCCGAGGCGTGCGCAGGCCAGCATGGCGATGTAGACCTCGGGCAGCAGCGGCATGTAGATGGCCACCCGGTCGCCGGCGACCAGCCCGAGGGAGCTGAGGTAGTTGGCCGCGCGGCTGACCTCGTCCTTGAGTTCGGCGTAGGTGATGTCCCGCGCGTCGTCCTCGGGCTCGCCGATCCAGTGGATGGCCACCCGGTCGCCGTTGCCGGCCTCGACGTGGCGGTCCACGCAGTTGTGGGCCACGTTGAGCGTGCCGCCCACGAACCACTTGGCGACCGGGGCGTCGGACCAGTCGAGGACCTCGGACCACTCGGTCGACCAGTCCAGGCGCCGTGCCTGCTCGTCCCAGAACGCGAGTCGGTCGGAGGCTGCGACGTCGTAGAGGTCGGCCTGCGCGTTGGCCTGTGCGGTGAAGTCGGGGTCGGGGGCGTAGGTCTGGGTGTGGTCGTGATCGGTCATCAGCGGCTCTCTCTCGGGATATGTGTTCACGGCGGCCGGAGTCGACACGGCGGAAACGACCGGACCGGTTTCTGTGAGCGTAGTCACATACCTGGTGCCGTGTTTCGCAACACACCCGATAGGGGGACGCGGGGGGGAGGCGGGGTCAGGACCTCGGCTCGCGGCCTGCGGATTCGCCGGTCTCCCCGCCCTCCGCAGGGGTGGCGCCGGCACTCTTCGGGGTCTCGGCCCTCGCGTTGTCGGGGCCGGCGCCCACCGCGGTGGCGGGTGACGTCGTCGTCGCAGTCTTCCCCGCGCCCTCCGGCGCCTCGCCCGGCGACGTCCCGACGGTCCCGGGCGCCGTCTTCCCGGGCGACTTCTCTCCGGCGGGCTTCTCCCCGGCCGGCTTCGTGCCCGGGGTCCCCGTCTTCTCCGGGGTCGCCGCCTTGCCCGGGGTCGCCGCCGTGCCCGGGGTCACCGTCTTGCCAGGGGTCGCGGTCGCCGGGGGCGTGGCCTCGCGACCGCGGACCGGGGCCTCGAGCCCGTAGTACTCCAGGAGCTTGACCTCCTGTTCCGGTGTCAGGGCGTCTTCGGTGTGATCGGGGCGCGGGGAGTCCCGGATGACGGCACGGGTGTGGTCCACGTGCAGCTCGTCGTCGAGGAGCCGCGCTCCATGGAGGGGGACGATGGCGTCCGAGGAGAAGATGCCGGTCGAGACGGTCGCGAAGGTGATCTTGCCGCTGGCGTCGTCCACATACACCTGGCGGACCGCGCCGATCTTGGTCCCAGTCGAATCGAATGCCGTCGCGTCCAGCAGTGCGTCGAGTTGGTCCTTGAGGGTCACGGGATCTCCGGGGGGTCGAGGTGGGGGGCGGGGCCGGGGAGCACCCTGAGGTACTGCTGATTACACCAGCTAGACAGCGGTTGAGCCGGGTCTTGACCGGCTGTGTCGGCGGATTGCGGTGCGCGGGGCGGCGGTCGCCCCCGGGTCGGTAACCTCGTCCGGGTGAACACTCGCGCCCAGGACCCCCTCGCCCCGCTGGTCTCCCTGCCCGGCGTCGCGGAGGCGTCGGAAGCCGCCAGGAGCGCCCTCGCCACCGTCCACCGGCATCCCGCCAACCGTCGGGGCTGGCCCACGACCGCGGCGGAGTCGGTGCTGCGTGGGGCGCGGGCCTCGGCCGGCGTGGAGGGTGCGTCGGTGCGGTTGGACGCCGACGGTGACCACGACGAGGTGCTCTCCGGTGCGTTGCGGGTGGCCGGCGAGCTGACCGGCGAGTCGCTCGACCGGGCCGTGTCGGTGTGGACCCGGTCGCCGCTCCAGGAGCTCGCTCACCTGCACCTGTTGGCCGCGTCCGGCCCCGGGGTGGACGCGGCCTCCCTCGGTCGGCCCAGGCCGGATCGGGGGGTGGCCGAGCGGCTGCAGGGGCTGGCGGAGCTGGTGACGGGCGGGACGAGGGTCCCCGCCCCGGTCCTGGCGGCGGTGGTCCTGGGCGAGCTGTCCGGGATGCGGCCGTTCGGGTCCGCCGACGGGGTGGTGGCCCGGGCGGCGTTCCGGCTGGTGACCGTGTCCACCGGCCTCGACCCGCACTGTCTGGGGGTCCCGGAGGTGACCTTCTACCGGGATCCCGCGGCGCACCGGTCGGCCCTGCACGGGTTCGTCTCCGGCGACGAGGAGGGGGTCGGCTCATGGATCCTTCACTGCTGTAGAGCACTCGAGGCCGGTGCCCGCGAGGCCACCTCGATCGCGGACGCCGCCGGGACCTGAGCCCCGCGCCCGGCACGCGAATGGCGGGTCGGCACGCGTGCCGACCCGCCAACTCACTGCGGTTCCATCGAGAGATCCGGGTACCAGGCGTCCTGTGGTCCGCCGTGTGGCCGGTCCGGGACAACCGTCGGTGACGGCTGGCGCGGACCCACGGCTGGTGTGCCTCTCGGGCGTTATCCGTCGCGTGGGTTCCGGAGTATCGATGACGGTGGCTCGGACGGGGAACCGTGACTTCTCTTCCGTCACCGTCCTGGCGTCGTCGTCACCGTGCCCTGAGCATGCCGCGCGGACAGGCGCCCCGGCGATGGGGGGATCCCACAAGGAACCCGGGGACTTGCGGGTGGTTCCCGCCATCGCGTCCCGCCGTGTCGGCGGCGCACGATGAGGAGTTGGGGCCGAACGAGGGCGGGTCGGGTGATCGGTCCCGGCGGACGAGTCGGGTGACCGGGTTCAGTGGTCTCGCCGCGCGGAGCGGGCGAAGGAGAAGGCCGCCGCCCCCACCGCGAGCGCGATCGCCCCGACGCCGATGATCGGCCCGGTCGCGCGTTCCAGCGTCGGGAGCAACGGGGTGGGGTTGGAGAAGGTGAGGATCGGCCACCCGCGCTCCAGGGCCTCGCGGCGCAGCGCGCGGTCCGGGTTGATCACCGTCGGATGCCCGACCTCCTCGAGCATCGGGAGGTCGGTGGAGGAGTCGGAGTAGGCGTACGAGGCCTCCAGGTCGTAGCCGTAGCGCCGGGCGAACGCCCGGATCGCCTCGGCTTTGCCCGGTCCCTGGCAGTAGAACTCGATGGACCCGCCGTACCGCCCGTCGGCGTCCCGGTTCATGCGGGTGCCGGCGTAGTGGTCCACGCCGAGCATCCGGGCGATCGGCGCCACGAGTTCCTCACCGGAGGCGGACACGATCACCAGGTCGTGCCCGAGCGCCCGGTGCTCGGCGAGCAGTTCCTGCGCCTCGGCGTACACGGTCGGCGAGACGGTCTCCGTGAGTCCTTCGGTGACGATGCGCTCGACCTTCTCGGGCTCCCACCCCTTGGTGGCCGTGGCCATGGCCTGGCGCACCTTCTGCATCTGGTCGTCGTCGGCGTCGGAGAGGCTGAACGCGAGCTGCGTGTAGGCCAGATCGATCACCGATCGGCGGGACAACAGACCCTCATCGAGGAAGGATTTGTTGAACGCGAACACCGACGAGGTGGCGATGATCGTCTTGTCGAGGTCGAAGAACGCGGCGACCCGGCGAGGTCGGTGCGATGACCGAGGGCCCTGGCGGCGTGGGGCGGACACGGCTCCACGATACGGTTCTTGTGCTCACCGCGCGGATAAGTGATACTGATCACGCTCGTAAGAGCATCCCCCTATAGGTGCTCGATTCGTTCCCCCACGAATCGGGACTTCGAGAAACCGCGGCGTCCCCCTGCCGCGGTTTCTCCCATTTCGGGCGGGGTCCGCGGCCCGGGGTGTCCGGGTCGGGGACCCCGGGTCCCGGCCTCTCCACAGCCCCCGGCCTCTCCACAGCCGCCCCCGGGACACTGCATCGGGCCGGGTCCGCCGACCGGTGGGTGCGCCACGCTGTGCCCGTGACCCAGAGCCCTCGCGCAGCGCACGACACAGTCCCCGACCCTCCCGCGGGCAGGACCGTCGCGGTCGACGTGACCGACCCGGACCTCGACGCCGATGTCCGCGCCGTGCTCGCCGCGTTGGCCCTGGACCCCGTGTCGCCGGACAGCGCCTCGGCGGACGTGGCGGTGACGGACCGTGAGGACACCGGCGGGGGGCCCGGCGTGGCGCGACTGGTGCGGGTGGGCGCCGACGGCGCCGGTGGCGACGACGACGAGGTGGTCCGACTGCCGTCCGGGACCGCGGATCTCGTGGGGGCGCTCATGGCGCCGGTCGCCCCGGGTCGCGGATCCCTGGTGGCCGTGGTGGGGGCGGTGGGCGGGTGCGGTGCCAGCACCCTGGCGGCCGCGATCGCCGTCCGTGCGGCCGATTCCGGCCGGGCCCTCCTGGTGGAGGCGGACCCGCGGGGGACCGGGATCGACCTGGTCCTGGGGACGGAGTCCGAGCCGGGGCTCAGGGTGGAGGACGTGCGGGCCGAACTCGGCGGCCCCGACCCCGACGCCCTGTGGGGAGCCGTTCCCGAGGCGGGGCCGGGGTGCAGGGTGCTGGCCCGGGCCAGGGGCGGCGATCAGGCGCCGGCGGGGCGGTCCGTCTCCGATGGCGCGGTGGGGGCCGCACTGGCCCACCGGTCGGCGGGCGGACTGGTGGTCTGCGATGCGGGCGGGGTCACGGCCGGAGACCCGCTACTCGCGCGGGCCGACCTCGTCGTCGTCGTGACCAGGGCCGATCTCCAGGGCGCCGTCGCGGCCGGACGGATCATCGGCGACCTCCGCGGCGCCGCCCTGGTGATCCGCACGCACGGCGGGGACCCGCTCGACGCGGCGGACGTGGCCGACTCGGCGGGGTTCGCACGGTGGCACGTGCTCCCGGAGGTCCGGTCCGTGCGTCGGCTGGCCGGGGCCGGTGACCTCGTCCGGGCGCTCGGGCACGGACGCGGTGGTCGGCGCGGACGGGTGCGGCGGCTCGGCGCCGTGGCGGACGCCCTGCTGGGGGAGGTGAACCCCGGTGACCGGTGAGGGATCCGGGACGGCTGCGCTCCCCGGGGACCTCGTGGACCGGGTCCGCGCCCGGTTGGCCGGCCTCGGGGTGGAGCCCGACCCCGACGAGGTGGTGCGCGCGGTCCGGGCCGAGTCCGACGTGCTGCACGGCCACCTGGACCTGCTGCGGACCGCCCGCCTGGTGCGCGAGCACCTCGCCGGCGCGGGACCACTCGAGGCGCTGCTGGCGAGCCCGGGGGTCACCGACGTCGTAGTGGACGGTCCGGGACCGGCGCTGGTGGACCGCGGACGTGGTCTCGAGGCGACCGACGTGGTGGTGCCCACCGAACCCGAGTTGCGGGCCCTCGCGGTGCGGCTGGCGGGTCGGGCCGGGCAGCGGCTCGACGACGCCCGGCCCTGGGCGGACGGGGTGGTGCGGTCCCGGGACGGCATGGCGTGGCGGCTGCACGCGGTGTTGCCCCCGGTGGCGGTGGACGGGACCTGCCTGTCGTTGCGGGTCTCGCGGCCCGCGCAGGCCACCTTCGACCGGCTCGTGGAGTCCGGGACCGTGCCGCCGCAGGCCGAGCCACTGCTCCGCGCGCTGGTCGCGGCCCGGATCGGCTACCTGGTGGTCGGCGGCACCGGCTCGGGGAAGACGACCCTCCTCGCGGCGCTGCTCGGCCTGGTGCCGCCGGGCGAACGGCTGCTGTGCGTCGAGGACTCCCCGGAGCTGCGGCCGGCGCACCCGCACGTCGTGCGACTGGTGGTGCGGCACGGCAACGTCGAGGGTGCGGGCGGGGTGGCCATGTCCGATCTGGTCCGGCAGGCGCTGCGGATGCGCCCGGACCGGATCGCGGTGGGCGAGGTGCGCGGCGGGGAGGTGGCGGACCTGCTCGCCGCACTCAACACCGGGCACGACGGCAGCGCCGGCACCGTCCACGCCAACTCGCCCACCGAGCTCCCGGCCCGCCTCGAGGCCCTTGGGGCGCTCGGCGGGCTCGACCGGGCGGCGCTGTCCGCGCAGGTCGCCGCGTCGCTCAGGGTCGTGGTGGGGATGCGCCGCCTGCCAGACGGGAGACGGGCCGTGGACTCCATGGGCGTGGTCCGCCGGGATGCGCAGGGGATCGTCGTGGACCCCGCCTGGCGCGCCGACGGGGGAGCGGTGCCCGGCAGGCCCGCGCTCGACGCGCTGATCTCGGGAGCCGGGAGATGACGGCGGCGGTGGTGCTGCTGGCCGGCGCCCTTCTCGTGTGGCCGGACGGGGTGGCCCGGATGCGGCTCCGGCACCTCAGTGGCGTGCCCGGGTCGCGCGGACAGGGTCTGCCCGCGGTGCTGGGTCGGGTACCGGCGGCGGTGGTGGTCCCCGTGCTCGCGGGGATCGCGGGCCTGGTCGTGGCCGGACCCCTCCACGCCTGCGCTGCCGCCCTGCTCGGGGCCGTGGGGGCCGACCTGCGCAGGCGCGGTGGTGTGCGCGGACTCCGGCTGGAGCGCCTCGGTTCCTGGGAGCGCGCGCTCGACGACGCCTCCTCGGCGCTGCGGGCCGGGGCCGGCCCGGAGGAGGCGCTACGCCGCGCCGCGGAGGGTGCACGGTCCGGGGATCCCGGGGTCGCGGCCGTGCTGAGCGCCGCCGGCTCCCACGCCCGGCTGGGTGGGGACGTCGCCGCGGCGCTGTACGCGGCCGCCGCCCGGCAGACGGGCAGGGCAGAGTCTGGCAGGGCAGAGGCGGGCACGACAGCGGTGGGTCGAGCGGCGTCGGGTGGGGCAGAGTCCGGCCACGCAGTGGCGGGTGACCGGCGAGTCGATCGCGTGGCGGGCGAGCTCGCCGGCGCGTGGCTCCTGGCCGCCCGTCACGGGGTGGCGCTGGCCGAGGTCGTCGACGGGCTCCGTGCGGACGTGGCCTCGCGCCGCGAGCGGGCGGTCCGCGTGGACGCCGCGCTCGCCGGTCCCCGCGCTACGGCGGTGATCCTCACCGCCCTGCCCGGATTCGGCGTGCTGCTGGGGTCCGGCTTCGGGGCCGATCCGCTCGGGGTGCTGCTCGGTGGCCCGATCGGCGGAGTGTTGTGCCTGATCGGAGCCGGGTTCCTGGCAGCGGGTCTGCTGTGGACGGATCGGATCGTCGACGGGGCGTCCAGATGAGTGTCGCCCTGCTCCTGCTCGCCGCCGCGCTGTGCGTCGCCCCGTGGCGGGGCGCGGCCACCGAGCGGCTGCGCGAGCTCGCCCCCGTTGCCACTTCCACCCCCGCCCCCGATCGGAGCACGCCGGGGAGTCCGATGCGGACGATCCTGCTGTCCCCGCTCCTCGACCGGGTCCGCCGGCGGCGTTCCGGGCCCGCGGACACCGAGTCCCTGGCGCGGATGCTGGACCTGCTTGCGGTGGCGCTGCTCGCCGGGCTGCCCACCCATCTGGCGCTGGCCGCGGTCGGCGACGCGGTCGCCCCCACCGACCCGGACGTGGCCGGGCCCCTCCACGCCGCGGCGGCCCGGGTCCGCCTCGGTGCGACACCCGGCCAGGCGTGGCAGGACGTACCGGGCGCGGATCGGCTGGGCCCGGTCGCGTCGGTGCTCGCCCGTGCCACCGACGGCGGCGGATCCGTCCGATCGGCCCTCGACCACGCGGCCCACCGCATGCGTTCGGGTGCCGACGCCGCCGCGACCGCCCGCGCCGAGCGCGCCGCCGTGCTCGTCGCCGGCCCACTCGGCCTGTGTTTCCTCCCGGCGTTCGTGTGCCTGGGAGTCCTCCCCGTCGTCGTGGGTCTGGCCGACGGGATGCTGCCGGGGGTCCTGCCGTGAACCGGCGCCCCGCCCACCGATTCCGGGGTGGAGACGCCGCCCCGGTCACCATGAAGGAGACGCACGATGACCATTCACACCACCTCCCGGATCACCTCCACCCTCCGCCGCGCCCGCGTCGCCCTGTCGCGCCGGTTCGACACCGTCGCCCGACTCGACGCCGGGATGTCCACGGTGGAGTACGCCGTCGGCACCATCGCGGCGGCCGCCTTCGGGGCCGTGCTCTACACGGTCGTCAGCGGCGACTCGATACCCGATGCCCTCGGCGGAATCATCGAGCGGGCGCTCAACACCTCGGTGTGAGCTGGTCGCGTCGGTTCCGCGCTGCGGACCCCGGGGACGGCGGCTCGGTGACCGTCGAGGCGGCGCTCGGGATCGCCTCGCTCGTCGTGGTCCTGGCCGTGGCCGCCTCCGGCGCCGCCGCGGCGCTCACCCAGATCAGGGTCGTCGATGCGGCGCGGGAAGCAGCCAGGGTGGCGGCCATGTCCGGTGCGGGGGAGGGTGCCGCGGCCGGGCGGGCCGCGGCGCCCGGTGCCGAGGTGTCGGTCGACAGCGGCGGTGGAGGCGTGACAGCACAGGTCAGCGTGCCGGCGCGGGGCCTGCCGGGCGTCGTGCTGACGGGCCGCGCGGTGGCGCGGGCCGAACCCGGGGTCTCCGGGTGAGAGGGCGTGACCGGCGCGGAGTCAGGTCGCGTGGTGATGGCGGCTACATGAGCGTCGTGACCGCGTTCGCGGCGGCCGCCGTCCTCGCCCTCACCGTGGCGGTGCTGCTCGTGGGGCGGGCGGCGGTGGCCGCGCATTCCGCCCGATCGGCAGCCGACCTGGCCGCACTGGCAGGTGCGCACGCGCTGCGCGCCACCGAGGACCCGTGCTCGGCCGCTGCCGGGGTGGCCACCGCCAATCGGGCCGTCGTGGCGGGGTGCACGATCGACGGCCACGACGTGGTGATCCGGGCCGAGGTCCGGGTCGAGCTCGGCGTGCTGGGGGTGCGGGCGGCGTCGGCGGTGGCCCGCGCGGGGCCGTTATGACGCGGGGCCGCTATGACTCGACGACCTCCGAGAGCTGCCCCACCACCTCCATCAGCAACGCGATCGCGCCGGGTTTGGAGAGCGGGTCGTTGCCGTTCCCGCACTTGGGGGACTGGATGCACGAGGGGCACCCGGTCTCGCACTCGCACGAGCGGATTGCGTCGAGGGTCGCCCGGAGCCACGAGGTCGCGCGCCGGTACCCGCGTTCGGCGAAGCCCGCGCCGCCCGCGTAGCCGTCGTAGACGAACACCGTGGGCAGTCCGGTGTCGGGGTGCAGGGCCGTCGAGACGCCGCCGATGTCCCAGCGGTCGCAGGTCGCGACCAGCGGCAGTAGGCCGATGGCCGCGTGCTCGGCGGCGTGCAGCGCGCCCGGCCAGTCGGCCTCCTCCAGCCCGGCGACCCGCAGCAGCTGCGGGGTCAGCGTGTAGACCACCGCCCGGGTGGCCAGGACGGTCTCGGGCAGGTCCAGCGGCGTCACGTCGAGGATCTCCCCGCCTCGCAGTCGCCGCTGGTACCCGGTCACGCGCGCGGTCACCTCGACCTCGGCGTAGGACAGCGTCACCGGCCCGGCGGAGACGGACTCCAGGGTCTCGATCAGGTCGATCGACACCTGCTCCCGGGCCGAGGTGGTCCATTCCGGCTCCTCCGGGCGACACAGGGCGAGTCCGTCGTCCAGGTCCAGCTCGTCCACCACGAAAGACTCCCCCTGGTGCAGGTACAGCGCCCCCGGGTGGACCTGCGACCGGGCCCGGACCGAGTCGATGGTCCCGAGCATCCGGCCGTCGACGGCGTCGACGATCACCACCTCGGCCCCGCCGGTCCCGCGGATGTCGACCTCCGTGTGCGGGGTGTGGTCGTCCGCCGCCGGGTACCACCCCACGGGCCGGCGCCGGACCAGTCCACGCTCGGCCAGCTCCTCCAGGACCTCGGTGGCGCCCCACGCGCGGGCTTCCTCGTGCGACATGGGCCGTTCGCTGACCGCGCACCGCAGCTGCCCGGCCAACAGGACGGGGTTACGCGGGTCGGTCACCGTGGCCTCGACCGGCTTGCCCAGCAGCGCCTCGGGGTGGTGGACCAGATAGGTGTCGAGTGGGTCGTCGCGGGCCACCAGGACCACCAGCGCGCCCTGTCCTCGTCGTCCGGCCCGGCCCGCCTGCTGCCAGAACGAGGCGATGGTCCCCGGGAACCCCGCGCTGACCACGGCGTCCAGTCCGGAGATGTCCACACCCAGTTCGAGCGCGGAGGTCGAGGCGACACCCACCAGGTCCCCCTCGGCCAGCCCGCGCTCGAGTCGTCGTCGATCCTCGGCCAGATATCCGGCGCGGTAGGCGGCGATCCGCCCGGCCAACTCCCGGCCCCGCTCACCGTGGTCCGAGATCAGCCGCTCGCGCGCCCGCAGCGCGGTGGACTCGGCGCCCGCACGGGAGCGCACGAAGGTCAGCGTCCGGGCGCCCTCGGCCACCAACCCGGCCATCAGCGTGGACGCCTCGACGGGCGCCGGCCGCCGCACGGGGGCCCCGTTCTCCCCGGAGAACCCGTCCATGAGCGGTGGCTCCCACAGTGCGACGGTCCGGCCGCCCTGGGGTGAGGCGTCGTCGGTCACCTCGACGCAGGGGCGGCCGACGAGGGTGCTGGCGGCCGCGCCGGCGTCCGAGGTGGTGGCGGAGGCCAGGACGAACGTCGGTTCGGCCCCCAGGGCCCGGGCGAGCCGGTCGAGCCGGCGCAGGATCAGGGCGACGTTGGAGCCGAACACGCCGCGGTAGGAGTGGCACTCGTCGACGACGACGTAGCGGAGCCCCCGCAGGATGCGCGTCCACTGGCGGGACCGACCGAGCACCGACAGATGGAGCATGTCCGGGTTGGTGACGATCCAACGGGAGTTCTCGCGGATCCACGGCCGGGCGTCGGTCGGGGTGTCTCCGTCATAGGACGCGGGGGCCACATGGGCGAGCCCGGGGACGGAGTCCACCAGTGACACCACCGACGACAGCTGGTCCTGGCCCAACGCCTTGGTGGGGGACAGGTACAGCACGCAGGCCCCCCGGTCGGCGGCGAGTGTGCTGAGCGCGGGCAGTTGGTAGCCGAGGGACTTGCCGGACGCGGTGCCGGTGGCCACCACCACGTTCTGTCCGGCGTGCGCGTGCTCGGCGGTGGCCACCTGGTGGGCCCAGGGCCTGCCGACGCCCCGAGCACGCAGTTCGTCGACCAAGCCCGGGTGTGCCCAGGTGGGCCAGTCGGCGTACCGGGCCTCGCGGGCGGGCAACTCCGCTGTGTGGGTGACGGGGGACGGCCCGGCCGGGAGCTGCTCGAGCAGGTGGCCCAGGAGTTCGCGTCCGTACGTCATCACCCCTCGACCGTAGAGGGCAACCCGCCCGGGTCCTCACCCGAGCGCGTGTCGGAGTCGGGTCCGGGGTGGATCCGGCTGCACGGCGCGGTGGGCCGCCCTGCGGAGATCGGTTCACCTGGCCCTGGTCTCGTGGTGTACTTGTCCCGGTCGTCGATGCCGGTCGCGGGCTCCCCGCGGGCGGTGGGGCGACCCGACCCGCGTGGCCATCCCGAGGGTCGCTCCAAGCAGTACGGAAAAGGAACGCAACAACATGGCACAGGGCACCGTCAAGTGGTTCAACGCGGAGAAGGGCTACGGCTTCATCGCCCCCGAGGACGGCTCTGCCGACCTCTTCGTCCACTACTCCTCCATCGAGGGCAGCGGCTTCAAGTCGCTCGAGGAGAACCAGCGCGTCGAGTTCGAGCTCGGCGAGGGCCAGAAGGGCCCGCAGGCCCAGGAGGTCCGCGCCATCTGAGGCGCCACGGTCCGTGATCGACGAGGCCCCCGACGCGCGCGCGTCGGGGGCCTCGCCGTGTGTCAGGGGCCGGCCGTAGGCTCGGCCCCGTGACGCAGCTGTCGTTCTTCGCCGCCGACGAGCACGTCCCCGAGCCGACCGACCTCGAGGGCGCCCTCGCCGCCCGTGGCCAGTCCACCCTCGCGGGGGCCCTCGCGCAGGTCTCCGTGGGGCTCGACGCCGCCTGGCGCGCGGACGCCCTCGTCGCGCTGCTCACCGAGGCCGGGCTCGATCCCGTCCGCTCCACGGCGGGCCCGGACGGCCGGTGCACGGTGTCCACCGCGCGGACCGCGGATCTCGTCCCGGTCGTGCGGCGCTGGCGGCGTGGCGCCGTGACCGCCGTGCCGGACGGGTGGACCCCGTCGGCGGGGGCGCTCCGGGTCTGGTTCATCACCGCCGGCCGGATCACCGCCGCCGGTGCGGTCGATCTGGGGATCGACGCCGGGGTCGAGCAGCACGCCCCCCGACGGGCGGCCCTCGTCGAGGCCCTGGCCAGGGCCGGGATCCGCACCACCTACGTCGGACCACGGGGGGACGGGCCACTGCTGCGGCTGGGGACGGCCCGCGCCCGCGCACGGTTGGCACAGACCCTCGGCGCGGCGCCCCCCGGGGTGCCGCCGGAGGTGTGGCCCCGCTGAGCGACCAGCCCCACCGCCCGGAGTGAACGAACCGACCGAGCCGCGGGCCGGGAGGCGGGGCCCCGGTGTTGCGCCTGGATATCCGGTGGGGAAGTGTTCGATGCCATGTGCATGCTCGTCGTCGCCCGCCGGGTCCACCCCCGGTACCCGCTGGTGCTGGTGGCCAACCGGGACGAGGTCCACGCCCGCCCCGCCGAACCCCTGCACAAATGGACGGCCGACACGGAGGGGATCTCCGGAATCGTCGCGGGCCGCGACGTCACGGCCGGCGGGACGTGGCTCTCGCTGGCCGCCGGGGCGCGGTTGGCGGCGGTCACCAACGTCCGGGAGGGCGGCCCCGAGCGCCCGGCGGCAGCATCCCGGGGTGAGCTTCCGGTCGACGCGCTCACCGGACCGGTCCCCGTGACCGGGTTCGCCCAGCACGTCGTCGACGATCTGGGCAGGTACGGGCCGGTCAACCTCCTGGCCGGCGACCTCGACGAGATGTGGTGGGCCTCCAACCGGTCAGGTCGGGGGCCCATGCGGTTGGGCACCGGGGTCCACGGCCTGTCCAACGCGGCACTCGACACCCCGTGGCCCAAGGTCGTCGGCGCGGTCGCGCAGGTGCGAACCCTCCTGGGCACCGAGGCGATCTCCGGTCAGGACTGGTCGGGCCCGCTGCTCGACCTGCTCGCCGATCGCCGCAAGGCGCCGATCCGGCACCTGCCGCGGACGGGGGTCCCGCTCTGGCACGAGTGGCGCCTGTCGTCGCGGTTCGTCCGGATCGGCCGGTGGTACGGGACCCGGTCGACGACGGCGCTGCGGATCGACGAGCACGGTACCGCCGACGTGGTCGAGCGCACCTGGGACGCCCGGGGACGCGTCGCGGGGACGGTCACCGCCCGGCTCTGAATGCAGATCCGCGCGGTGACCGCCCCCGGGGCGGTCTCGCCGGTGTGGCCGTCCGGCCAGCGTGTCCGACTATCCGACGGTCCAGGTGTTGCTGCCGTCGAGCAGGGACTGCAGGTCCGCCGGTGCGGTCTCCTTGGCGGCGGCGACCTGGGCGCGGGCCTGGTCGTCGTAGGTCTCGCGGTGCACCTGCCGGATGATGCCGGTGACGGTGTACTCGAGGTCCTGGCTGGACAGGTTCGCCAGCGCGTGCGCGTAAGAGGGGTCCTCGGCGTGGGCGTCGTGGACGATGATGTCGGCCTCGTCGACCTCGGCGGTCGCCGCGACCTTCAGCGAGAAACCGGAGCGGACCACGCAGTGCTGACCGTCGTCGCCGAAGATGATCTTCTCGCCGTGGCGGACTGCGATGAGGTGGTCGCCCGCGTCCTCCTTGCGCAGCAGGTCGAACGAGCCGTCGTTGAAGATCGGGCAGTCCTGCAGGATCTCCACGAAGCTGGTGCCGCGGTGGCGGGCGGCGGCCTCGAGGACCTCGGTCAGACCCTTGCGATCCGAGTCCAGGGCGCGGGCCACGAAGCTCGCCTGGGCGCCGAGCACCAGCGACAGCGGGTTGAACGGGTGGTCCAGTGACCCCATGGGGCTGGACTTGGTGACCTTGCCCGGCTCCGAGGTGGGCGAGTACTGGCCCTTGGTCAGCCCGTAGATCCGGTTGTTGAACATCAGGATGTTGAGGTTGACGTTGCGGCGCAGGGTGTGGATGAGGTGGTTGCCGCCGATCGACATGGCGTCGCCGTCACCGGTGACCACCCACACCGACTGGTCCGGGCGGGCGGTGGCCAGCCCGGTGGCGATCGCCGGGGCGCGCCCGTGGATCGAGTGCATCCCGTAGGTCTCGAGGTAGTACGGGAAGCGGCTCGAGCAGCCGATTCCGGAGATGAACGTGATGTTCTCGCGCTTGAGACCGAGCTTGGGCAGCAGGGCGCGGATGGTGGCCAGGATGACGTAGTCGCCACAGCCGGGGCACCAACGCACCTCCTGGTCGGAGGTGTAGTCCTTGGGCTTCTGCGGCGCATCGCTCTTGGGTACGGAGGCCAACGCGTCCAGGGGCAGCGGGTTGCCGACGAGTCCGGGTTCGGTGGTGGTCATGGAAATCCTCTCCTCGCTCGCGGGTCAGCGGGTTCGGTTGGCGGTGGTGGTGCCGGTGGCGGTGTGGCCGATCCGCCGGTTGCGCGCAGCGGGCTCGCCGGTCGTGGTGATGACCCCGTCGAGCGCCAGACGGTACTTGTCGTGCTCGGTGTGGGTGAGTCGCCCGGCGAACTCCGCCTCGATGGCGGTCTGCAGCTCCTCGGCCGAGAACGCCATGCCGTGCACCTTGGTGATCGGCTGGATCTGAGCCGGGAAACGGGCCTTGAGCAGCATGGCGAGCTGTCCCAGGTTCATCTCCGGAACGAGCACCCGGTGGTACTTGGCGAGCACCTCGCCGATGTTGTCCGGGAGCGGGTTGAGGTGGCGGACATGCGCGCGGGCCACGCGGTGGCCGTTGGCGCGGGCGCGGCGGACCGCCTCCCCGATGGGGCCGTAGGACGATCCCCAGCCCACCACCAGGACGTCGGCCTCGCCGGACGGGTCGTCGACCTCGAGGTCGGGCACGTCGATGAGCGCGATCCGCAGGGCCCGGGTCCGGGTCATGAGGTCGTGGTTCTCCGCGGTGTACGAGATGTTGCCGGTGCCGTTGGCCTTCTCCAGCCCGCCGATGCGGTGCTCGAGACCGGGCTCACCCGGGACCGCCCAGTCGCGGGCCAGCGTCTCGGGGTCACGGGCGTAGGGGAGGTAGTCCCCGGCGGCCTCGGTCTCTCCGTCGGCGCCGGTCGCGGGCGCGGTGGCGAGGTTCTTGTCGATCGCCGGCAGGTCGGCCACGTCCGGCAGGAGCCACGGCTCGGAGCCGTTGGCGATCGCGCCGTCCGACAGCACGATGACGGGGGTGCGGTAGGTGACCGCGATCCGCGCCGCCTCACGGGCGATCTCGAAGCAGTCCGAGGGCGACTGCGGGGCGATCACCGCGACGGGCGACTCTCCGTTGCGCCCGAACAGCGCCTGCAGAAGGTCCGACTGCTCGGTCTTGGTGGGCAGCCCGGTCGAGGGGCCGCCGCGCTGGACGTCGATGATCACCAGCGGCAGCTCGGTCATGACGGCCAGGCCGATGGCCTCGGACTTGAGAGCGAGGCCGGGGCCGGAGGTCGAGGTGACGCCCAGCGCCCCGCCGTAGGAGGCGCCGAGGGCGGCGCCGATGCCGGCGATCTCGTCCTCCGCCTGGAAGGTGGTCACGTCGAACTGCTTGAGCTTGCTCAACTCGTGCAGGATGTCCGAGGCGGGCGTGATGGGGTAGGTGCCCAGGAACACGGGCATGTCCGCCGACCTGCCCGCGGTGACCAGGCCGTAGGCCATCGCCGTGTTGCCGGTGATCTGGCGGTAGCGACCCTTCGGCAGCTGGGCCGGCATGATCTCGTACTCCGAGGCGAAGGCCTCGGTGGTCTCGCCGTAGTTCCAGCCCGCGTGCAGGGCCAGGACGTTGGCCTCGAGGATGGCGGGCTTCTTGCCGAACTTGCTGCCCAGGAACTTCTCGATCGAGTCGACCGTGCGCCCGTACATCCAGGTCAGCAAGCCCAGCGCGAACATGTTCTTGCAGCGCTCGGCGTCCTTCTTGCCGATGTCCACGGACTCGACGGCGCCGATGGTCAGCGTGCCCATGGCCACCTCGTGCACCTGGAACGCCTCGAAGGCCGGGGAGCCGAGGGGGTTGGACTCGTACCCCACCTTGGTGAGGTTGCGCTTGGTGAACTCGTCCGAGTTGACGATGAGGATGCCGCCGGAGGGCAGGTCGTCGATGTTGGCCTTGAGCGCGGCCGGGTTCATCGCCACCAGCACGTCGGGGCGGTCCCCGGCGGTGAGGATGTCGTAGTCCGCGATCTGGATCTGGAAGCTCGAGACCCCGTGGATCGTGCCCTGTGGGGCCCGGATCTCGGCGGGGTAGTTGGGCTGGGTCGCCAGGTCGTTGCCGAAGGCGGCGGCTTCGGAGGTGAACTGGTCACCGGCGAGCTGCATGCCGTCGCCCGAGTCACCCGCGATGCGGATGACCACCTTGTCCAGCTTGGTCTTGGACACATTGCCCACCGCTGCTGACCTCCGTTGCGTCTGAGATGATCGGGGCTGGTCGTGACTCCCGTACGGCCACCGACGGTACGCCGGTTCCGGCGCGACCCGTGGCCGCGGCGGAATTGGAAAACGGTAACACGTTCCAGTTAGGCGTAGTGCCCCCTCGTCATCACCATAGACCGGTCTGTCTATCCGTGCCAATCGGCGGGAGTGCGCGCGGCCCCCGGGCGAGGTGTCCGGGGGCGTGCGAGCCCGATGACCTCGACGACGACGACGAGACGGCCCGCTGCGAACGGGGACACATATATAAGGATGCGTCCGTGCACCGACCCCGCCGGGTCGCGTTCACTCACCGTCACCAGGGCGCCTCGGGTCACCTCCTCATGGGGGAGGGGGAAGCAGAGCGCCGGCGCCCGTCCACGGCCTCGGGGGTGGATCCGCGGCGGAACGCGACTCTCGGGCAGCGCCCCTGGCCTGGTATGAATTCTCATAGACAGGCCCCGGCACGCGTACCGTATCCGGGACCGGAGTTCGGCGACACACGTCGCCGACGGATCAGCGCAGGTTGGGAGCAGTTCAGTGGCGAGCAAGCAGACAGCATCGGGCGGAAAGCGGAGCCTGGTGATCGTCGAGTCCGCCACCAAGGCCCGCAAGATCCAGCCCTACCTGGGGTCCGACTACGTGGTCGAGGCGTCGGTCGGCCACATCCGTGACCTGCCCAAGGGCGCCGCCGACATCCCGGCCAAGTACAAGAAGGAGCCGTGGGCGCGGCTCGGCGTGAACCCGGAGGACAACTTCGAGCCGATCTACGTGGTGAGCGCGGACAAGAAGAAGAAGGTCGCCGAGCTCAAGAAGGAACTGGCCGGCGTGGACCAGCTCCTCCTGGCCACCGACCCCGACCGCGAGGGCGAGGCGATCGCCTGGCACCTGCTCGAGGTGCTCAAGCCCAAGGTCCCGGTCAAGCGCATGGTGTTCCACGAGATCACCAAGCCCGCGATCCTCGCCGCCGCAGAGAACACGCGCGAGCTGGACACCGACCTGGTCGACGCCCAGGAGACCCGCCGGATCCTCGACCGTCTCTACGGATACGAGGTCTCCCCGGTCCTGTGGAAGAAGGTCATGCCGCGGCTCTCCGCGGGCCGCGTGCAGTCCGTGGCCACCCGCGTGATCGTCGAGCGCGAGCGGGAGCGCATGGCGTTCGTCGCCGCCGACTACTGGGACATCACCGCGACCCTGACGACGCAGCAGGCCACCGGCGGGGACGCGGGGGAGCCGCGCAGCTTCACGGCCCGCCTCGCCGCGGTGGACGGTGCCCGGGTCGCCCAGGGCCGCGACTTCGGCCAGAACGGCCGCCTCAAGACCACCGGCGCGGCCAAGGACGCGGTGGTGCTCGAGGAGGCCGCGGCCCGTGCGTTGTCGGACGCCCTCGACGGTGCCGACTTCGTGGTCGACTCCGTGGAGTCCAAGCCGTACACCCGGCGCCCCTACGCGCCGTTCATGACCTCGACGCTGCAACAGGAGGCCGGCCGCAAGCTGCGCTACACCTCCGAACGCACCATGCGCATCGCCCAGCGGTTGTACGAGAACGGCTACATCACCTACATGCGTACCGACTCCACGACCCTGTCCGAGGGCGGCATGTCGGCTGCGCGCGCGCAGGCCACGGAGTTGTACGGCAGCGAGTACGTCTCGCCCACCCCGCGTCAGTACACCCGCAAGGTCAAGAACTCCCAGGAGGCGCACGAGGCCATCCGCCCGGCCGGGGAGTCCTTCGCCACCCCCGGCCAGCTGCACAGCGCGTTGGACGCCGAGGAGTACCGCCTGTACGAGCTCATCTGGCAGCGCACGGTCGCCTCCCAGATGGCCGATGCCAAGGGCACGTCGGTGAGCATCCGGATCACCGGCGCCGCGGGTGAGAACCCGTCCGGGTACAGCCGGGCCACCTTCGCGGCCTCGGGCCGCACCATCACGTTCCCCGGCTTCCTCAAGGCGTACGTCGAGGCGGCGGAGGAGTCCACCGAGTCGTCCGACAAGCCCATGGCGGACGACGCCGAGCGGCGGTTGCCCCGACTCGACGAGGGGCAGGCGCTCACCGGTTCGGATCTGTCCGCCGACGGCCACACCACCAGCCCGCCGGCCCGCTACAACGAGGCGAGCCTGGTCAAGATCATGGAGGAGATGGGCATCGGCCGCCCCTCCACCTACGCCAGCATCATCCGCACCATCCAGGACCGCGGGTACGTGTACTCGCGGGGCAACGCCCTCGTGCCCAGCTGGGTGGCGTTCGCCGTGATCGGTCTGCTCGAGCAGAACTTCGGTCGACTGGTGGACTACGACTTCACCTCGCTCATGGAGGACGAGCTCGACGAGATCGCCGAGGGGCGCGAGAATCGCGACGACTGGCTGCGTCGCTTCTACTTCGGTGACCCCGAGGGCGCCGGGTCGGCCGGGGACGGTGACCACGCGGTCGGGCTCAAGAACCTCATCGACGTGAACCTCGAGGCCATCGACGCCCGCAGCATCAACTCCATCCGGGTCTTCGACGACTCCGAGGGGCGACCGGTCCACGTCCGCGTCGGGCGGTACGGTCCGTACCTCGAGCGCATGGTCGTGGGGGAGGGTGGCGAGCAGGAGTCGCAGCGCGCCAACCTGCCGGAGGGGATGAGCCCCGACGAGCTCACCCTCGAGGTGGCCGAGAAGCTCTTCTCCACGCCGCAGGACGGGCGCCCGCTGGGCGTGGACCCCGAGACCGGTCACGAGATCGTGGTCAAGGACGGCCGCTTCGGCCCCTACGTCACCGAGAAGCTGCCCGAGCCCACCGATGCGGAGAAGGCGCGATGGGCCAAGAAGGTGCTCGCCGACGCCGAGGCGGAGAAGAAGCGGATCGACGCGGAGCGCGACGCCGCCATGGCGGCCGCGAAGGACGACGAGGCCAGGGCGGAGGCCAAGAAGGCCGCGACGAAGGCCAAGTCCGCCGTGACCCGCAAGGCCAAGAAGGAGTCAGACAACCCCACCGGCCCCAAGCCGCGGACGGGGTCGCTCATGCAGTCCATGGAGCCGGCCACGGTCACGCTCGAGGAGGCGCTCAAGCTGCTGTCCCTGCCGCGGGTGTTGGGCGTCGACCCCACGAGCGGTGAGGAGATCACCGCGCAGCTCGGCCGATACGGCCCGTACCTGAGGAAGGGCACCGATTCGCGGACCCTGGACACCGAGGACGCCGTCTTTACCATCACGCTCGAGGAGGCTCTGAAGATCTACTCCGAGCCCAAGCGTCGGGGCCGGCAGGCCGCCGCGCCCAAGGCGCTGCGCGAGATGGGGGTCGACGAGGTCTCCGGCAAGCAGATGCTGGTCAAGGACGGGCGTTTCGGGCCCTACGTGACCGACGGGGAGTCGAACGCGTCGCTGCGCAAGGGCGACACCGTGGAGACGCTCACCGACGCGCGCGCCTCGGAACTGCTGTCCGAGCGTCGGGCCAAGTCGCCGCCGAAGAAGGCGGCCGCGAAGAAGGCCCCGGCCCGGAAGTCGCCGGCCAAGAAGTCGCCGGCCAAGAAGGCCACCGCGGGGCGCTGACCCGACCGCGGACACCCTCCCCGCGGTTGGCGGACACCTCCTCCGCGCTGGCGGACAGGATCGGTGCTCACGGGCCCTCAGGACGCGCAATTCGTCCGCCAACGGCGCGGAGGCGTCCGCCAACTGCGTGGCGGTGGCCGCCAACGGCGCGGTGGTGTCCGCCAACCCAGGTGCGGATCAGGTGTCGGCGGTGTCCAGACCCTCGACGGTGGGGCGAAGCGCCACGTTCCCGGCCTGCCACCGGTCCGCGAGGGTCGGCCGGAGCGGCCGGGCCAGCTGCGTCATGATGCCGCGCCCACGCAGTTCGACGCTGCGTCCCAGCACCCACCTCGCCGCCTCGGGAGCGTCGGCGTTGCGGATCGCGGCAGCCGACGCCAGGACGTGGCCCTGTTCGGACTTGGCCAGGGTGGTCAGGCGTGCGGCCTCGTTGACCGGATCACCGATCACGGTGTACTCGAAGCGCTTGGCGTGTCCGATGTGCCCGGCGATCACGGTGCCGTAGGAGACCCCGATGCCCGCCGAGAGCGGGGAGAGCCCGGCGAGCTGGCTCTGGAGGGCGCGGGCGGCCCGGAGCGCCCGACCGGCCTCGTTCTCGACCTCGATGGGCGCACCGAACACCGCGAGCAGCGCGTCGCCCTGGAACTTGTTGATGTAACCGCCGTTGGTGTCGACGGCCTCCACCGCGATGCGGAAGAACTCGTTGAGCACGGCGACGACCTCGGCCGGCTCGTGGGCGGCGGCGAACTCCGTCGATCCGGTCAGGTCGACGAAGAGCACCGCGACCTGCCGCTCCTGGCCCCCGAGCTCCGTCCCTCGTTCGAGCGCGTGGCGTGCCACGTCCTCGCCGACGTAGCGGCCGAAGAGGTCCTGGATCGCCTCGCGTTCCTGCAGGCCGGTCACCATCTCGTTGAAGCCCTGGCCCAGTCGGCCGATCTCGGAGCTGTCGTAGATGGTGACGCGGGCCTCGAGGTCGCCCTTCTTGACCCGACCGACGCCCGCCTGCATCTCGCGGACGGGGTCGGCGATGGAGTCCGAGACCAGGCCCATGCCGATCGCGCCGGCGATCACGGCGACGCTGGCCATCACCGCGAGCGCCACGAGGATGTGCCCGGGGTCGTCACCGAACAGCCCGACCCACTGCCCGGTGAGGATCAGCAGGATCCCGGCGACGGGGATGACCGTGGTGAGCGCCCAGCCCAGGAAGATCCGTCGACGGACCCCCGGGACGTGCCGGTTGGCCGGCACGCCCTGGGCGAGGGCGCGGACGGTGATCGGCCGCATGATCCGCTCGGCCTGGAGGTACGAGATCAGGCAGGTGGTGGTCCCGCCGAGGATGCTCGTCACGCCCACCACCAGGGCGAGGCGGGGGGAGTGGGCCACGTTGGCGACGACAAAGACGATGGTGCCGATCAGCCACATGGCCCCGGAGATGAGCGCCTGGTGGAAGGGCAGCCGCAGGGCCCGGTTGCGGATCGCCCCGCCGAACTCCTCACCTGACCGGTCGACCCGGAGTACCGGGAGCAGGAGCAGGGTCGACGCGATGACCCCGCCGATGAACGCCAGCACAAGGTAGCCGATGAACAGGTACTGGTTGAGGAACCGGAACTGGTCCAGGTCGAGGAAGCGGTCCATCGGCAGGACGAAGCGCAGGAACGCGAAGACGAAGACCGCGCCGATGATGTTGGCCTGCACCATCGTGAGGGCATAGACGGGCCAGGGGGTGGCCCACAGCCACCGGAACAGCCTGACCCAACGCTCCATTGGGTCAAGGGTAGTTCCCGGGGCTCGTCACGGGAACGCAGGTGTGACGTAGTGCGGCGATATGGTGGGGCCATGCCAGGGGTGTTCGATCGGTTGGCCGGTCAGTCCGACGTCGTGGCGGAGCTGACCGCCGCGGCGTCGGCGGCGCGTGCGCGGGTGCCGGGCCAGGGGTGGGACGAGTCGGACGCGCGGATGGTCCACGCGTGGCTGTTCACCGGTCCACCGGGGAGCGGACGGAGCGTCGCCGCCCCGTGTTTCGCCGCCGCGTTGCAGTGCGAACACCCGGAGATCGTGGGCTGTGGCGAGTGCCGGTCCTGCCACACCGTGCTGGCGGGGACCCACGCGGATGTCCACCTCCTGGCTCCGCAGGGCGTCAACATCCTTCTCAAGGACGTCAAGGAGACCATCCACCGCGCCGCCAGTCGCCCGAGCACCGGCCGCTGGCAGATCGTGGTGGTCGAGGAGGCGGACCGGCTCACGGAGCAGTCCGGCAACGCGCTGCTCAAGGTGGTGGAGGAGCCGCCGAGCCGCACGGTGTTCCTGCTGTGCTCGCCCACGACGGACCCCATGGACATCATGGTCACCCTGCGGTCCAGGTCGAGGAACGTCGCGCTTCGTCAGCCGGACGCGGCCGCCGTGGAGAGCGCGCTCCTCGCCGGCGGTGGGATCGACCCGGAACGTGCGCGGTGGGCCGCTGCGGTCTCCTCCGGGCACATCGGTCGCGCCCGGTGGTTGGCCACCGACGAGGCCACTCGCGAGCGTCGGGACGTGGTGTTGGAGCTGCCCATGGTCATGCACAATCCCGGCCGGGCGTTCCCGCTCGCGGACAGGCTGGTCAGCGCCGCGGAGCAGGAGTCCCTCGCCCGCAACACCCGGAACGACGAGCGTGAGGTGGAGGAGCTGCGCACCGCGATGGGTGTGGGCGGCACCGGGAAGGGGGCGGTCGCGGCGGGTCGCGGCGCCGCGGGCGCGGTGAAGGAGCTGGAGAAGGCGCAGAAGTCGCGGCGGACCCGTTCCACCCGTGATTCGCTGGACCTGGCGTTGGTCGACCTGGCGGGCTTCTACCGGGACGCGCTCATGGCCGGACTCGGGGTCGCGGACGTCGCCCCGGTGCACCCGGACAAGGCCGAGGAGTCGGCGCGCCTCGGGGGGCACTATCCGCCGGCGTCCGTGCTGGGGGCCATCGAGGCCATCCAGGAGTGTCGCGCGGCCATCGAGGTCAACGTGAAGCCGAAGTTTGCCGTGTCCGCGATGGTGGGGGCGATACGCGAGGCGCTGGGTTGACGGAGCAGAGTTGATGGAGCAGGGGTGATGTACCAGGGTGGAGGCCACCCGCACCCGGGGTACCGGTCGTTTTCCGGCGGCGAGAGCCGGTCGTATATAGTTGCGTCGCCCCACAAGGGCTCGCCGCGTTAGCTCAGTCGGTAGAGCATTTCACTCGTAATGAAAAGGTCGTCGGTTCGATTCCGACACGCGGCTCAGATGGAAGAACGCCCCTGATCTCGGGAAACCGAGGGCGGGGGCGTTCTGCTTCGGAGCCCCAGTCATGTCGCGGTAGGGAGTTCCCGACTGTCCGGTCTGGGTAGACCAGGTCTCCTCAGGGCTTTCGCGCCAGAAAGCTCAGCAGCGCAGTTCCACGCGAGCGTGGCGAACGAACCAACTCTCCCACTGCTCTGGTGTCCACCCTCGTTCACGCGTCAGTCTCAACCACACGGATCTGCCGGTGAGCATCCACATCGCGTCGACGACCGCGTCGGGGGGAGGAGATCCGAGGATGAGCCCGGAGGCCCACCGCACCTCGTCCCAACGGGTGCGTTCCCGTTCTGCGAGTCGCCCCGCGGCGACGTCGTCGACGACGGCGGCCTCGTCGAGAACGTACTGGATGGCGGCCGATCGTTCGTGCGCCCCGCGCAGCCATCTCGCGCCGGCGGCCAGGCGGTCCTCGACAGCTCCCTCGCCCATCTTGACGTAGTCCGGCAACTCGCGGACGGGGGAGTTCGCGCCATCAGACGACGACAGATCAATGCAGGTGTCGAGAAGGGTGAGCTTCCCGTCGAACTGCTGGTAGACGGTCTGCCGGGTGAGGCCTGCGGCGGAGGCGACGTCGGACATCGTCGTGGCCACCCATCCCCGTTCGATGAACATCTCCCGCGCGACGTCCACCACTGCCGCCCGGTTGAGGCGAGCCCGCTCCGCACGGAGCTCCGACGAGTAGGTCCTGGCCATGATCCGAGTCTAGACAGAATTGAGTTTACGATGTGTAATGTCAATTATGGATTCAGGATTCGTCGATACGCGGCTCGGCCGGCTCCACGTCGATGTGGTCGGCGAGGGCCCGCCACTCGTGCTGTGGCACAGCATGTTCGTCGACTCGACGAGCTGGAACCGACTCGTGCCGCTGCTGAAGGGCGCCCATCGTCTCCACCTGATCGACGCACCGTCCTGCGGGAGAAGTGACCCGTTGCGCGAGGCGACGGACATCTCCGCATGTGCGGACGCCGCGATCGAGGTGCTGGAGCATGTCCGGGGGTCGTCCGGGCAGGACGGGGTCGACTGGCTCGGCAATGCGTGGGGTGGTCACGTCGGCATGGAGGTGGCCGCTCGCAGGCCCGACCTGATCCGCAGTCTCGTCGCCGTCAGCGCGCCGACTCACCCGATTAATCGACTCCTCCGCCGCAAGGTCCGGATGCTGGTCCCGCTCTACCGGCTGATCGGGCCCCGCGGGCCGGTGAGGTCCGCGATCGAGGAGACCATCTTCACCGACCGCACCCGCGCGCACGATCCCGAGGCCGTCGAGGTGTTGCGTGGTGCGCTCGACCGGGCGGGGCGCACGGCGACGATTCGGGCCATCGAGACCGCGATCCTCAATCGTGTCGACCTGCTCTCGGCGGCACTGGAGGTGACGTGCCCGGTCCTGTTCGTCACCACCGACGACCGCGGCGAGTGGACGCCGGAGCAGGCCCGCGCGGTCGCCGCCGAGATGATCGACGCACGCGAGTCGACGGTGTCCGGGGCGCGGGTGATACCCGCGCTCGAACAGCCCGAGTCAACCTTCCTCGCCCTGGGCGAGTTCTGGGCGGGGCTGGATCGCCGCTGATGCGCGAGGTGTTCGGCCATCCTGGGGTTTCCCCGGTGGGGGACCGCCGAACCCATCGGAGCACGGCTCTGCCGATATGGCGAACACTGGCGGTGACGACGACCGCTCGCTACAGTCGAGTAACGGATTACGTAGTTAGATAGCGCGAATTGGCGTCCCCTCGACCGAAGGATCCCTGATGACTACCTCCCCTCTGCTCGTCGAGCGAGCCGACCACATCGAGACGTGGACACTCAACCTGCCGGATTCCCGGAACCCCATCTCCGATCCTGCGATCGTCGACGCCCTGTGTGACCGGGTCGCAGCGGTCAATGCCGACCATGACGTCCGGGCCGTCGTGCTCACCGGCGCCGGCTCGGCGTTCTCCGCCGGCGGCAACGTCAAGGACATGGTCGACAAGGCGGGGATGTTCGGGGGTAGCCCGTACGAGCTCCGTAACGGCTACCGGGGAGGGATCCAGCGGATCCCCCGCGCGCTGTATCACTGCGAGGTGCCGGTGGTCGCGGCCGTCAACGGCCCCGCGGTGGGCGCGGGTTGTGACCTGGCGGTGATGTGCGACCTGCGGGTGGCCTCGACCAAGGCGTGGTTCGCCGAGAGTTTCGTCCAGCTGGGGATCATCCCGGGCGACGGCGGCGCATGGCTGCTGACCAAGGCCATCGGCCCGGCCCGGGCGGCCGAGATGGCGCTCACCGGAGATCGCGTCAAGGCCGAGCAGGCCGCCGCGTGGGGGCTGGTCAACGAGGTCGTGGAGCCCGAGAACCTGCTGGAGGCGGCCCACGCCCTCGCCGCACGGGTGGCCAAGAACCCGCCGCACGCGGTGCGGATGGCCAAGAAGCTGCTCCGCGAGTCACAGCACCAGTCGCTCGAGTCGCTGCTCGAGCTCTCGGCGGCGATGCAGGCGCTCGCGCACCACACCGCCGATCACCGCGAGGCGCTCGCGGCGTTCGGGGAGAAGCGCGCAGGGGAGTACACGGGGCGCTGACCCGTCCCCGGGGCCACGCGGGGCGCTGATCCGCCCCCCGGGACTTCCCGGGGCGCTGATCCGCCCCCCGGGACTTCACGGGGCGCGGATCCGTCGCCGAGTCCATGGTCGGCCGGGGCCTCGCGTCAGCGCGGGCCCCGGTTCAGCGCAGACCCCAGGCGGTGGCGTGCCGGAGGCAGGTCTGGGCCAGCTCCTCGCTGCGCTGGACGATGAGGTCCCGCGCGGCGATGACGCCGACGGTCGCGATCGTCCGTCCCCCCTCGCGCAGTGCGACCGAGACACCGTCGCCACCGTCCACGGCCACGCCGGGGGCCGTACACACACCGGTCTCGCGGAGCTCTTCGAGCGAGGCCAGGAACCTGTCGACGAACTCCGACTCCGCAGCCGGCCGGGCGTTCAGGTAGGCCCACACGTCACGCTTCTCCCGGTCGGCCAGGAGTAGCCAGCCCGAGGAGGTCCGCAGCAGCGAGCGTCGCAACCGGTTCTCCGCGATGTAGGCGTAGTGCGCATCGGCGGCGACGTGGTCCACATAGAAGAGGTCGTCACCGACGTCGGTCGACAGGGCGGTGGTCAGACCGGTTTCAGCGTGGAGTGCGGTGAGCTGCTCCCGCGACACGGAGGTGACGGGCGGCCGACCGGCGATCACGTTGAGGAGATACGGCGCGGTCCCCAGCGTGTAGACGCGATTGCGCTCGTCGAGGTAGCCGACGGCGACCAGGCCGTTGAGCAGGCCCTGCGTGGAGCTGATCGGGGCGTCGAGGGCCTTGGCGACCGCGGTGAGGGTCAGCCCGGTTCCCGACCTGGCGACCAGTTCCATGATCGCTGCGACCCGGTCGACCATGCGGTGGCGAGGACGCTCGGGGACCTTGTCCATGCTGGGCTGCTCGGTGCGCCCGCTGTCTCCCGCATCCGGTTGCGTCATGGGGTAAGACTATCCGCCCCTGCGGGACGCACGCTGGGCATACGAGAGAGCGTAGTTCGATCCGCTATTGCGTAAGATTGCCATTCGTGCGATTCTCGAGCACGTGGTCCGGGTCACCATCCGGGCCCCGAACAGGCACACATCACACCAACCCCTTTCGAGGAGGCCCGATGCGGTCCGCACTCGCTCCACCGCCCACCCTGGCGTCGGCGGACATGGACGCCCTGCGAGTGGAGGTCCGTGACTTCCTCTCCGAAGAGATCGCCGCCGGTCGGCTCACGCCGTGGATCGACACCTGGCTCACGCGATGGGACGAGGACTTCACCCGTCGCCTCGCCGAGCGCGGCTGGGTCGGCATGGCGATCCCCACCGGGTACGGCGGCCGGGGACGCACGCACCTCGAGCGTTTCGTCGTCACCGAGGAGTTGCTGTCCGTCGGGGCGCCCGTGGCCGCGCAGTGGGTCGCCGACCGTCAGATCGCCCCCTCTCTCCTGCGGTATGGAACGGAGGAGCAGAAGCGCGAGTACCTGCCCCGGATCGCCGCGGGGGAGTGCTGCTTCGGCATCGGGATGAGCGAGCCGGACTCCGGCTCCGACCTCGCTAGCGTGCGGACGAAGGGCGTCCGCGTCGACGGCGGCTGGACCGTCACCGGGACCAAGGTGTGGACCTCCGGTGCGCAGCACGCGGAGGCGTTCATCGCCCTGGCCCGCACCGAGCCGCTGGACACCTCCCACCGCCATGCGGGGCTGAGCCAGTTCATCGTGGACCTGCGCGGAGAGGGCGTCACCATTCGCCCGATCGTCTCCCTGTCCGGAGACCGTCACTTCAACGAGGTCGTGCTCGACGAGGTGTTCGTCCCGGACTCCCGGGTGTTCGGCACGATCGGGCAGGGATGGGAACAGGTCAACTCCGAGCTCGCCTTCGAGCGCAGCGGCCCCGAGCGGTTCCTCTCGTCCTTCCGCCTGTTCGCCGCCGAGATCGGCGCGATCGCCGAAGGGCGGTTGCCCGCGCGCACTGATCTGGGTCGCTCGGTCGCGCGGATGGCGGGGCTGCACGCCCTGAGCCAGAACATCGCCGGGGCGCTGCAACGCGGGGAGCCCGCGGACAACGCCGCTGCACTGATCAAACTCCTGGGCACCACCACCGAGGGTGACATCGTCGATGTGGTCTCCACCCGGCTCGGCGACGAGTTCTCGCCGGGCGAGGCGGACACCGCCTCGTCCGAACTCGCCGACCTGCTCCGTGCGGGACTGCACCAGCGGCCCGGCTTCACGCTGCGGGGCGGGACCAACGAGATTCTGCGCGGCGTGATCGCGCGAGGAATGGGGATGCGATGAACGAGAACACCTCCACCAGTGAGACCGCCGGGAACGCCGGGAACGCCGAGACCGTCGGACTCGAGGTCGACGAGGACCTCGAGTCGATGATGGCGGGCGTCCTGGCACAGTTCTCCGGACCCACCGTCGATCCCGATGCGGCTGCCGCATGGCGAGCCCTGACCGAGGTGGGCATCGGAAGGCTCACCGCTCCCGAGGAGACCGGGGGCAGTGGCGCGGGGTGGGCCGAGGCCGCCACCCTGCTCCGGCTGGCCGCCGCCGCCGGCGTCGCGGTCCCGTTTGCGGAGACCGACCTCGTCGTCGGGCCACTCCGCCGCGCCGCCGGCCTCGATGACTCCTCGCCCGGGACGGCGACCCTCGCCGTCCTCGGCTCCGACGGTCGCGCCCGTCGTGTGGCCTGGGCCGGGGCGACCGACAGTGTCCTGATCGTGCGCAGGTCCGAGGCCAACAGAGACGGCGCAGCGAGATTCGAGGTCGCGGACGTCGACACCGGCCGAGCGGAGATCACCGCCGGCGAGGGGATCTCCGCGGTGCCGCTGGGTGACGTCCTGCCGCCCGAGGGCGCGGGGTGGACCGCGGTCGAGTCGGCCGCCGTGGAGTCGGCGGTGCTGCGCGGCGCGCTCGCCCGCGCTGTCCAGTGTGTGGGGGCCTCGGAGGGGATGCTCGAGTCGGCCATCGCCCACTCGACGGAACGCAACCAGTTCGGTCGGGCACTCGCCAAGTTCCAGTCCGTGCAGAACCTGGTGGTGGACATCGCCGCCGAGACCGTCCTGGCGCGCGCGGCGGTCGACCAGGCCGTCGCCGACGCCATGGCCACCGACCTCTGCGGGCCGCTGTCGGGTTTCCGGGTGGCCGTGGCCCGCAGTGTGGCCTCGCAGGCCGTCGCGGTCGCCGTCCGCAACGCCCACCAGGTCCACGGGGCCATCGGCACCACGCACGAACACACCCTGCACCGCCTGACCCTGCCCGCTCTGCAGTGGCGCGGTGAGTTCGGATCCGCGGCCTTCTGGGAGGCCCTGCTCACCGACGCCGCCGTCGCCGGGGGGATGGACGGCGCATGGCCCATGGTCGTCGAGGGCACTGCCGTCGAGAGCGCCGCGGCCACGTGGCTCGACCGGGTCACCCTCGGCCGGGTCGGTGGCGACGGTGGGGGCCACGGCCGCGCACCGGGAGTCTGAGTCCGTGACCGAGCCGCACCCGACCGAGCCGCACCCGACCGAGCCCCCCCGGACCGGTGCCCTCACCGACATCCGCGTCGTGGATCTGGCCCGGGTCCTCGCCGGACCGTTGTGCGGCCAGATGCTGGCCGACCACGGCGCCGACGTGATCAAGGTCGAACCGCCGGGCGGGGACGAGACCCGCGGCTGGGGGCCACCCTTCGTGCGGGACGACCACAGCGCGTACTTCGACGGGCTCAACCGCAACAAGCGGAACATCTGCATCGATCTGCGCGACCAGGAGGGGCAGGCACTGCTCGGCAGGATGCTCGAGGGCGCGGACGTGGTGATCGAGAACTTCAGGGCCGGCACCCTCGAGAAGTGGGGATTCGGCGACGACGAGCTCGCCGAGCGCTTCCCGCGCCTGATCCACTGCCGCATCACCGGGTACGGCGTCGACGGGCCCCTCGGTGGCGCACCGGGGTACGACGCCGTCCTGCAGGGACTCTCGGGCCTGATGAGCATCAACGGCGAGCCCGACGGGGCAGCGATGCGGATCGGGATCCCACTGGTGG
This sequence comes from Dietzia cercidiphylli, assembly GCF_039531545.1. Lineage (NCBI taxonomy): Bacteria > Bacillati > Actinomycetota > Actinomycetes > Mycobacteriales > Dietziaceae > Dietzia > Dietzia cercidiphylli. The sequence goes on along the minus strand of NZ_BAAAQG010000006.1, from coordinate 244,263 downwards.
ATATCGTCACCAGTCTCAACGCGATGAACGGCATCCTGATGGCCCTGCACGTGCGGGCCACCACAGGTCGCGGACAGCTGGTGGACCTCGCGTTGCTCGACAACGCGGTGTCGATCCTGCACCCCCACGCGGGCACGTGGTTCGCGACCGGCGAACCGCCCGTCCGGACCGGAGTCGCGCACCCGACCATCTGCCCGTACGAGACCTTCACCTGCTCCGACGGGCCCTTCTTCATCGGCGCCGGCAACGACCGGCAGTTCCGCGCCCTCGCCCTCGCGCTGGACGCTCCCGAGCTGGTCGACGATCCCCGGTTCCTCACGAATCCGGACCGCCTGGAGAACTCGCCGGCGCTGCGGGCGGTCCTCGGTGGACTCGTCGGCGATATCCGTCGGGACGAGCTGGCGGAACGCCTGCGTGAGGCGGGAGTGCCCTCGGGGGCGGTGAACCACGTGGGTGAGGCGCTGTCCATGCCCCAGGTACTGCATCGCGACATGGTCGTCGAGCGCGACGGGTACCGCAGTGTCGGCATCCCGATCAAGCTCTCCGACACCCCGGGATCCGTGCGGTTCGGTCCCCGCCCCCACGGTGCGGACACCGGGCCCGTACTGGCGGAACTGGGGCTCGACAGGGCGGCGCACACCGAGCCCGGCGGCCGCTGACCGGCAGGGCACAATCTCGGTACGCTCGGGTGGTAGTACCGAGAAAGGTCGACCCGTGGAATTCCTCCTCATCGCCGCAGTGATCGCGGTGGCCGTCGCCGTGGTCTCCCGCAGCCAGAACAAGGGCCAGACGCAGCTGCAGGCGCACGACAACCGCCATCTCGAGGACCATCGCGCCGAGGCCGCGCGCTGGGTCGAGCGACTCGGTGGCCAGGTGTTCAACCTCGACGGCACCGACGAGGCCTCCAAGCAGGCGATGGCCGATGCGTCCGAGCGCTACACCGCGGCCGTGACGGAGCTCGAGAACGCCCGCACACCGGTCCAGGCGCGGTTGGCCAAGGACACCGCGATCGAGGGGCTCTACTACATCCGGGCCGCCAGATCGGCGATGGGCCTGGACCCCGGTCCGGAGCTGCCCACGACCGACGGCCAGGAACGTGCCGGCCGGGTGACCGAGGACCGGACCGTCGAGGTCGACGGCCGCACGATGACCGCGGCGACCGAGCCGAGCGACAAGACCCCGCACTACTACCCGGGTGGTGTGGTGGCCGGACGGCCTGTGCCCGCCGGTTGGTACTCGGAGCCGTGGTGGGCCTCCGCCCTGGCCACGGGCATGTGGATGATGGGCTCGATGATGATGTTCAACATGATGTTCGCCGGAATGGCGGGCGTCGGCTACTCCGGCGAGGACTTCGCGGCCGGGGTCGGCGAGGGTGGCGCGGACGTCAGCGACATGGGCGGCGGCGACATGGGCGGAGGCGAGGGAGGCGACGGCTTCTTCGACGGCGGGCTCATGGGCGGCGACGGCGGCGGCGGCGACGGCGGCGGGTTCTTCGACGGCGGCCTGTTCGGCGGCGACGGCGGAGGCGGCGGCGGCTTCTTCGACGGTGGCCTCTTCGATTTCTGACCCGGTCCAGTAGGGCCAGCAGTTCCAGTAGGGCCAGCAGGGTCAACCGCAGCCGGCCAGCACCCGCTCCATGGCCTCGTGCTCGGCCGGGGTCACCCAGAGTCCGTAGCGCTCCTTGACCAGGATCTGCCGCGAGATCAGGGGACAGCGGAATTCCCGGCGCGGGGGGAGCCAGGTGGCCGCGTCACCGTCGCTCTTGCTCTGATTGGCGTGCCCCGCCACCGCCAAGAGGTTGAGCGGATCGTTGGCGAAGTCGCGCCGCTGGTCGGGGGTGAGCTGCTGGGCGCCCTTCTGCCACGCGTCCGACAGGGCCACCACGTGGTCGATCTGAACCGCGGACGAGGTGTCCTGACCCCGCACGAACTCGATCCGCTCCCCGGTGTACGGCCCGTACAGGACCCCGGTGAGCACCACACAGTCCCGGGTCCCCGGTCGCACCGTGATGTCCTGCAGGTCGCGCCGCAGGATGTCGTTGCGCGTGTCGCACCCGTTGCGTCCGAACTCCACGGAGACGTCGTCGGACCACGCCTGTCCGAACAGGTCACGGTCGTATCCCGTCTTGGGTGCGCGGCCCTTGATCTCCAGCCGGGGTAGGGCCACCCGTGCGGCCGCGACCATCGGATCGCCCGGCGGGACGGCCTCGGGCGGTGCCGGCTCGGGGGGCGCGGGTTCGGGGACGGGCGGGGCCGCCGGATCCGACGCCGGGGGAGGGGGCGGTGGTGCGAGGGACGACGACGAGACGGGCATCCCGACTCCGCCGCCCGTCTCCCGGTCGGCATCCGCGCACCGGCCCAACCCCGCCAGGACGAGGACCGCCAACACCGAGACCACTGTGACGCGAGTGGTTCGTGTTGATCGAGTTCTCCGAGCGCGCGAAGTGGCTCGAGGGGTCCGTGATGCCATGCACGCACCCTAGCGAGACCGTCCGACACCGCGACCCCCAGTCCGGATACGCTGACGCCGATGCCGTCCGACGCCGACACCCAGCCGAGAGCCCACGACCCGGCGCACACCGGGCCGCAGCGGCGGGACCCCGGCGAGGCGGCCCGCCCGGCGCCCCGTGTGGTGGCGGCGTGCGTGGTGATCATCGTGGCGTTCACGGCGCTCCGGACCTGGGTGGCGGCCGCGGGCTGGTTCTACTGGGATGACCTGATCCTGCACGGCAGGGCCGCCGCACACCGCCTCCCGGACCCGGGGCTGCTGTTCTCCGACCACGACGGCCACCTGATGCCCGGAGGGATGGCGCTGGCGTGGGTCGCGGCCCACGTGGCACCGCTCGACTTCCGACTGCCGCTGGTGCAGATCGCGGTGCTGCAGCTCCTCGCCGGCGCGGCGCTCGCCCGGATGCTGTGGGTGCTGCTGCGGGGGCGGCCGGTTCTGTTGGTCCCCCTCGTCGCGACCCTCGCGATCCCCCTCGGTCTGCCTGCTGCCACCTGGTGGGCGGCCGCTCTCAACGCACTTCCGCTCACCGCGGCGATGGCGTGGTCGGTGGCCTCGACGATCCGGCTGGCCGAGACGGGACGCCGCCGGCACGCGGTGGGCGCGGTCCTGGCCACCACGGTCGGCCTGGTGTTCGTGGAGAAGGCACTGATCATCCCCGTGGTGGCGGCCGCCGTCCTGGTGGGCTGGTGGTGGGTCGGCCGGAGTGGGTCGGTGACCCCGCGTGTCCTCTGGCGACGGACGCGGATGGCCTGGGCTGCCCAGGGAGCCGTGCTCGTGGTGTGGGCGGCGGTCTTCCTCGCCGTCGTCGGTCGTCTCGGTGGTCGGGGGTCGTTCGGCGAGGTCGAGGGCACGCGCCCGGGGTTCCTGGACCTCGTGGACCACACCTACAGACTGGCCGTCATCCCGACAGCGGGAGGTGGTCCGTGGCGGTGGGACCGGTGGCACCCGGGGCCGCCCATGGCCGACCCGCCGGTCGCCGCCGTGCTCCTCGGTGTCCTCGCCTGTGCCGGGGTGCTGGCGTGGTCTCTCGCCACCCGTCGACGCACCGGGGCCGTCTGGGCGGCGGTCGCGCTGTACCCGCTGCTCTCCGTGGTACTGGTCGCCGTGGGGCGGGCGGGCCCGGACACCGCGGCGGAGATCGTCCAGACCCTCCGGTACCACGCCGAGTTCCCGCTGGTCCTGGGCGCCGCCGCGGCGCTGGCGTTGTCGGCGCCACGACGGGGTGTCACCACGACCGGGCGCAGGATGGTGCCGGCGGGCGTGGTGGCGCTCATCGCGCTGCTCGCCTCCTCGGCGGTCTCGACCCTGACCTATCGGACGACGTGGTCCGAACAGCCCTCCCGCGACTACGCCCTCCCCCTGCTCGAGACGCTGCATGATCGGAGCGCCCCGCTGCTCGACCAGGATCTCCCGCTCGAGGTCCTCCTCCCGGTCACCGCACCGTCACACCGGCTCTCGTCGTTGCTCGCGGGTGTTCCCGGGATCCCGCCGGTGACCGGGTGGACCACTGATCCGGTCGTGATCGACGCCCTCGGCACCCTTCATCCGGCCGAGGTCGCGGCGCTCCGGACGATCCCCCAGGGGCCCGAGCCCGGCTGCGGGTACCGGGTCTCCGGGGGCGGTGCCCGGATCCCGCTCGACGGCCCCCTGATCGACCGGGACTGGCTCGTCCAGCTCAATCTCTTCGCCGACGCGGACGGCGAGGTGGATGTCCGCCTCGACGAGGGCGCCGAGGTGACGGTGCCGGTGTCGGCGGGTCTGGGAACGGTGTTCGTGCGCGTCGAGGGGTCCGGTACCGGGGTCACCTTCACTCCCGAAGGGGGCCTTGGGGAGTTGTGTATCGGCAGCGGACCGGTCGGAGTCCTCGTGCCGCGCTGAGGGCCGCGGGGCGGGTGGCCCATAATGGTCGGATCGGATGAGTACGACAGGGACGGAGGCAGGTCATCGACATCGCGATGGTCATGCTGACCCTCACCGCGCTCCTCGTGGTCCCCGGGCTGATCGTGGGACTGGCCGCACGGCTCCCGCTCCGGTTGGCGGTGGGCACGTCGATCCCCGTGTCCGCGGGGATCGTCACGATCGCCACCTACGCGTACGGCCGGTCGGGTGTGCCGTGGTCCCTGGGCGCGTATGCGGTGGCCACGGCGGTCACCGCGGTGATCGTCGGGCTGGTGGGGTTGCTCATCTCCGGGACGCTGTGGGTCCGGCGGCGCCATCGCGGGCGGGTGGGTGACACGCCGCGTGCCCGCCGCTCGTGGTGGTGGCTGCTCCCGGCCGCGTCGATCCCGGTCAGCGCGTGGCTGATCGGGCAGATGATCCTCACCGAGCTCTCGGCCACGCCGGGCGGCACCGCCAACGTCTTCCAGGGCTGGGACGCCCACTGGCACGCCAACTACATCCGGTTCATCCACGACACGGGACTGGCGTCCCCGGACCAGGCGGGCGAGCTCCGGTACCCGGAGAACGGGGCCACCCTCTACTACCCGAGCACCTGGCACGCGATCGCCGCCCTGGTCATGGGGCTGCGCGGCATCGGGGCGGTCGAGACCTACAACCTGGTGCAGATCGGCGCCATGGCGCTGGCGTTCCCGCTCGGTGTGGCCGCACTCGCCTGGCTCATCACCCACCGGCGCTTCTCCCGACCGGCCGCCGCCACCTCGGCCGCGGTCGCGGCCATGGCCACCCCCCTGTTCCCCGGGCTGCCGTTCGTCGAGGTGATGGTGGCCGCGACCCCGTCCGGGGTGGCCAACGGGTTGGCGGGCCTGGTGGCCGCGGTCGTGGTGGCCGCGCTGGCCGACCGACGACTCGTGCCCGCCGCCGCGCTAGGCCTGGTCGGCGTCGGGGGCATCCACCCGTCGGCCATGGTCACCGCAGCCGTGTTCGTGCTGTTCTGGTGGTTGTTCGAGGGGCTGTGGCGCCCGGTCCGGGGCCGGTTGCGGGACTTCCTCGTACTGGCCGGGATCGGTTTGGCGGGCGTGCTCACGCTGCTGCCCCAGGTCCTCACCGTCTCCGAGGACGCGGACGAGATCTCGGCCTTCGAGTTCGAGATCAACGCCGACCGGGCGGCCGTCTGGGGCCGGGCCGTGGCGCTACAGGTGCGACACGTGCAGGACTGGGGAGTGCGCTGGGTGCTGCTGGCCCTCGCGGTGGTGGGGGTGATCGTCATGCTCCGCCGCCTCGTGCTGTGGCCGCTCCTGCTCTGGGGCGGGGTGCTGGTGGTGTGCGTCAACTCCATGAGCACGTTCGGTAACTGGACCGGCGGCGCACTGCGCGGGATCGGCAGCATCTACTACAACGACCCGCGCCGGATCGGGGTGCTCCTGGCGGTCCTCGTGGCGGCCGCCGTCGGCGTGGGCGTGGGAGTGGCCGTCCAGGCCCTGGCGGGGTGGTCGGCCCGGTTGATCGACCCGATCACCGACCCGCGCGGGACCGGTGCGGCGGGCCTGCGGGTCGCGGTCGCGCTGGGCGCGCTGGTGGCCACCGGGTCGTGGGTCGTCCAGGCCTCGCCCGAGTACGCCGCGGCCGCGGGCGCGAACCAACGGGCGGGCAGGATGGTCGACAGTCACGATCTGCGGGCCTTCGACTGGCTCTCCGAGCAGCCACAGGCGTATTCGGGCCTGATCTACACCAACCCGGACGAGGGGTCGGGGTGGATGTACGCCACCAACGGGCTGCCCTCGACCGCACGCCACTACCTGCAGTCGGGCTCCACCGCACCGCTCACCACCCACTTGTTCTTCAGCATGGACCGGGCCGGGACCGACCCGAGGGTCGACGCCGCTCTCGACGAACTCGGCGTGACCTACGTGTACGTCAGCCCGCCCAATTACTGGGGATTCCAGAAGCCCAACGACCACCTGCTCCGGCTCGACCAGACCCCGGGCCTGGTCAAGGTCTACTCGGACTCCCAGGTGCGGATCTTCGCGGTCCGTGCCGCCTTCACCGAGGCCGAGCTCGCCCGGATCCTGGCCGACTCGCCGTTCCCGCCCGATGGACGTACGCCGCTGACCCGCGCCACCGCGCTGTACGGACGGGAGTGAGCGGGCCGGCCCGGGCCGGGTCGTATCCTTGGAGCTGTTGTCCGACAGGGCGCCGCGGCGGGTTCGCCGCACATCGGGAGGGGATCTGAATGAGGGCACTCGTGACGGGTGGGGCCGGGTTCATCGGGTCGACGCTGGTGGACCGCCTGCTGTCCGTGGGGCACGAGGTGACGGTCGTCGACGACCTGTCACGGGGCCGGCTGGAGAACCTCACGAGCGCCCGCGAGGCCGGCTCGCGGTTCACCTTCCGCCAGCTGGGCCTGACCGACCCCGCGATCGGGGACCTGGTGGCGGACCTCGCCCCGGAGGTCGTGTTCCACCTGGCCGCGCAGATCGACGTCCGCCTGTCGGTGGAGGACCCGGTCCGCGACGCCGAGGTCAACGTGGTGGGGACCGTCCGGCTGGCCGAGGCCGCCCGACGGGCCGGGGTTCGGCGGATCGTCTTCACCTCCTCGGGCGGATCGATCTACGGCCCCGTCACCGACCTGCCGGTGGCCGAGTCACGGCCGGTGGACCCGATGAGCCCGTACGCGGCCGGCAAGGTCGCGGGCGAGGTCTACCTCGAGATGTTCGCCAAGCTCTACGGCATCGAGTGGGCGGGCGTGGCCCCGGCCAACGTGTATGGGCCGCGCCAGGACCCGCACGGCGAGGCCGGGGTGGTGGCGATCTTCGCCCAGCGACTACTGGCGGGGGAGCCGACCCGGGTCTTCGGGGACGGGGGCAACACCCGGGACTACGTGTTCGTCGACGACGTGGTCGACGCCTTCGTCCGTGCCGCGACCGTTCCGGCCGCCGCCGGGCTGCGCTTCAACGTGGGCACGGGCGTCGAGACCAGCGACCGCGAGCTGCACACGCTGGTCGCCGCGGCCTCGGGATCGGGGGACGACCCCGAGTACGCCCCCGCCCGCCTGGGTGACGTCGCGCGGTCCGCGCTGGACGCCGGCCGCGCCGCCGAGGTGCTCGGCTGGACGCCGCAGGTGGCGATCACCGAGGGCGTCGCCCGCACCGTGGACTACTTCAGGGGGTGAGCCCGGGCCCCTCGGCCGCTGGGCCGGTCGCGGTCTCCGCCCCGGCCCCGACCTCGGCCGCGGGCGCCTGCTGCGCCGCGCCCGGCTGCCGGACGTCGGGCTGCGGCAGGAACGGGCGGACCAGGTCGATGAGCCCCGGCAGGACCCCTCCCGGCGCGGGCGCGGGCTCGACCGGTCGGGTGATCTCCTGCTCCGAGGGCGCCCCGGTGGTCGTGTCGGTGGCGCCGCCTGCCGGGGCGGCGGGGGTCGCCTGCGCGGCGACGGGGGTCGACGCGGGCGCCTGACGCACCGGCTGCGGGGCGACCGCCACGGGAGTAGCGGACCGCGGCGCGGGGGCCGGGGTCCGCTCGACCGCCACCGTCGACGGCGCGGTCTCCGCCCCGGCGCCGGCCGCGGGCTCGGGGTTCTGGGCGGGGGACCCGGTGGTGGTCCCGGTCGGCTCGGGAGTGCCGCTCCCGGCGTCCCGGTCGGAGGTGGTCGCGGCGACGGGCTCCGGTGAGGCCAGTGCGGTCTGCGCGGAGGTCACCTGCTCGCGCGCCTGCTCGACCGCTTGTGCGCTGCGGTGGGAGTCGTACCAGAGCCCGGTGGAGATCAGACCGACGGAGACCACGCCGAGCGCCCCCATCCCCAGAGCGGTGGCAGAGGGGCGGGAGAATCGGGTGTCGAGCGGAGCCATGGGCCCCAGTATCAGTCACCCCCGGTGTCGGCGACAACCCCGCGCTCCGCCGCGCGTGTCGAGAGCGGAACCGCGACAAGGCGTTCCGGCGCCTCCCAGACGACCTCCGCGTCGCCGTACGGGTCATCGGCCCGTCGGAGCCACAACCCAAGGGCGTGACGCCACACGGTGGGCAGGACGCGACCGTCGTCGCCCGGTCGGACACCCGTGTGCCGCGCACGGATCCCGCGGTCGCGCCAGAGCGGCACCCGGCCGCCGAGCATCACGCCGAGCATGGCGTCGAACGCGCCGCAGCCCCGGTCGAACACCCCGCCGTGGCCGCGGGTGCCGTAGACGGGGGTGCCGTCGGCGAAGTACCCGGTGTCGAGGCGGGTGGCGCCGTCGGCCAGGTCGGAGGTCGACCACCTCCACCGCAGGCCCGACCTGATCTGCAGCAGCTCGACTGGGTCCCCGGGGGCGGTGAACGAGAACCTGCGCACCGGGCCGGGGGACCGCCAGTCGGCCGGCCCGCTCACGCCCACCCCGAGGTCCGGGGACTCGGCGTAGATCACCCGGTCGGCGCGCAGCCCCTGCCGCTCGGCGGTACCGACGATCCGCCCGCCGTAGGAGTGGCCCACCACGGTCAGCGCGGCGCCCGGGCACTCGATCTCGATCACCCGGTCCACCTCCCGGCAGAACCGGACCAGGCGGGGCGCCATCGCCTCCGCGTAACGCGGGTCACCGGCGTCGGCCATGATGTCCTGCGGGAACTCGCCGTCCAGGAAGGCCACCACGGCCAGCCGGCCACCGCCGGCGTCGACCAGGTCCACGGCGACGTCGGTGTTGACGTGCGACATGTCGAGGTTGGTGCCCGTGCCGGGGACGTAGACCGCGACCGCCTCGGTGTGCGGGCCGAGGTCCCCCACCACCTCGATCATCCGACCACCCCGGAGCGGGGAGAACCCCACGAACGACCGACGACGACGACGAGTGTCCCGTCGCGCCATGGTCTCCAGTCGCCCGATCCGCGGGCTCCACGGTGTCCAGGCAAGCTGTTCGCGGTGCAGCGCGCGGCGCACCAGGACGGAGTTCGCGCGCGCCCGCACCGCCCACGGCACGCCGTAGGTCCCGCCGACGGACCCGGGCTCGGCCAGCGCGAGCAGGCGCCGGTCGGCGGTGCTCATGTGCTCGATGCTCGAGTACACCTGATCGGGAGTGGCCCCCGCCCAGGCCGCGACGGTGGCCCGGGTGTCGAGGGTCCCGTCGCCCGCCGCCCCTGCGCCGTCCGTCCCTGCCATCCGGGACAGGTCGTTCAGTGCGTTGTCGACTGCCCGGTCCAGCGACGCCCGCAGGCGGTCCCGGTCCCCGACGGGCACCGGGTCCGGGCCGTCGAGGTCGTCCCAGATGTCCTCGGCGAGCTCGACGAGCCTGTAGACACCCGCCAGGAGCTCATCGACCCCTCTTGCCTCGCCGTCGACCGCCTCGGTGAGGGCGGTCAGGGCGGGCGAGCGGGCCGGGGACGACGCGAGCGCGTCCCGCGCCGTGGTGAGCGCGTCCCGCGCCGCCACCAGCCGGGCAGCCAGCTCGAGAAGAGACCGCACCTGCCCGGGCGGCGGGTTCTCCGGCCGGGCTCCGGTCACCTGGGTCGCCTGGTGGGCTGGGTGTCGGCCACGTCCCGGACGGCCCGCGCGGCCGCGGCGTCGGATGTCGTGCCGTCCGACAGCGACCGGGCGATGTCGTGCAGTCGGGTGACCCTGGCGAGGGCGGGGGCCAGGAGGTCGCTCACCTCGTCGTCGTCGTCGTCGAGCCGCGTCCTCGCCACCTCGAGCCGACGCGCGAGCCGGCCCGCCTCAGCCCGAACCCCCGCATCGTGAACCTCCGCGTCGCGAACCCCCGCGTCGTGAAACGCCGAGCTTCCGACCTCCGAGCCGTCGACCTCCGAGCCACCGACCTCCGAGCCACGAGCCCCCGAGCTCCGCGCGAGGGGTCGGCCGCCCGGTCACCGTCGCGGGCGGTCGTCGTCGTCCGCGGCGGGCATCACCGCGGTCGCGCGGGGCTCGTCCTCCGGCCGCACCGCGTTCTGCAGTGCGATGGACCGGGCCAGCCGGGCGTAGCGCAGTTCCTGTTCGCGGAAGCGCACGTACGTGGAGACGGTGACAAAGGCGAAGCCCATCACCAGCGCGTAGAGCACCAGGTCTGTGCCGCGCTGTACGCCCAGCGCGTTGGCCACCACGGTGAGGTCGTCCGGGCGCAGCACGGCGTAGACCATGAACACCACGAACAGCACGAAGCCGATCTTGACCCCGGCCTTGGCCCGCGCCTTGCGCCGGTTGGCCAGGAAGAACGCCACCAGCGCGGCGCCGGCGAGCAACAGCAGTGCCTTGATCATCGCGGCAACCTCTTTCCCACGAAGCCGTCGGAGAGGATGTTGATCCCGTTGAGCAGCGACTGCCCCTTCGACATGGAGTACTCGGTGTAGAGGATGTCGACCGGCTGCTCGGCCACGCGCCACCCACGGCTGTCCATCAGTTCCACGAACTCGCTGGCGTGACTCATGCCGTTCATGCGCAGGTTGAGGTCGTCGGCGACCCGCCGGTTGAACACCCGCAGTCCGTTGTGGGCGTCCGTCAGACCGAGCCTGCGGGTGCGTGGGCTGAGCATGACGACGGTCTTGAGGACGACCCGCTTGATCAGCGGCACCTGGTCGCCCTCGCGGCGTGGGCGGCCGAAGCGGGTCCCCACCACGATGTCCACGGGCTCACAGCGCAGCCGCTCGACCATCGCGAGGACGTCCTTGACCTGGTGCTGCCCGTCGGCGTCGAAGGTGACGAAGTAACGGGCGCCGGGTTGCGCGCGGGCGTACTCGACACCGGTCTGGATGGCGGCCCCCTGCCCGAGGTTGACCGGGTGCCGGACCAGGTGTGCGCCCGCCCGGTGGATCGCCGCCGCGGAGTCGTCGGTCGAACCGTCGTCCACGGCCACGATGTTGGGGAACGTCTCGCGTGCGGTGCCGAGGACGTCCTCGATCACGGTGCCCTCGTTGAAGCAGGGGACGACCAGCCAGACGTCCCTGTTGCCGGCGGGTCCGCCCCCGGACGTGGGGGAGGGTCCTGGGAGTCGCTCACTGTCACTGCTCATCGCCGGTCGATACTATGCGATCGAACGGAAAACCCTGTGACGAGAAGGACGGCGGTTCCCCGATGGCCATCGATGTGATGCTCCCCTACTACGGGGACGTCGGCCACTTCAAGAAGGCTGTGGACAGTGTCCTCTCCCAGACCTACACCGACTTCCGTCTGGTCGTGGTGGACGACGGCTACCCGGACCCGGAGCCGGCCCGCTACATGGGGGAGATCACCGCGCGCGACGAGCGGGTGACCTACGAGAAGAACGAGACCAACCTCGGCGCCAACGGTAACTACCGCAAGTGCCTGGAGATGGTCACGGCACCGATCGTCGTGGTGATGGGCGCCGACGACGTCATGCTGCCCAACTACCTGCAGGTGGTGGCGGACGGTTTCGCGGCCGTTCCCGACGCCGCCGTGATGGAGGTCGGCGTCAGCGTCATCGACGAGCACGGTGCCCCCGTACGGCCCCTGTCCGACACCGTCAAGGCGTTCACCTCGCCCAAGGCCGACGGTCGCACGGTCCTCCACGGCGAGAAGCTCATGACCTCGCTGATGCACGGGAACTGGACCTATTTCCCGTCGCTGGCGTGGAGTTCCGAGTGGATCCGCCGCATCGGGTTCCGCGAGGGACTGGACGTGGTGCAGGACCTGGCGCTGCTGGTCGACGTGATCACCGGTGGCGGTCACATGGTCTACGACCCGACCCTGGCGTTCCTCTACCGCCGGCATTCCGCCTCCGACTCCTCGGTGCGCGCGCTCGACGGCCGCCGCTTCGACGAGGAGGCCCGCTTCTTCGCCGGTGAGGCCGACGCGTTCGCGGCCCGGGGCTGGAAGAGCGCCGAGCGGGCCGCGCGTCTGCACCTGACCTCGCGGTTCAACGCGCTGTCTCTGTTGCCGACCGCGGCCCGGGCCGGCAAGTTCGCCGAGGGCGGCAAGCGGCTGCTCGGTCACAGCTTCCGTAAGTTCTGACCCCGACGGGAATTGACCGGAGCTGGCACGAGAGGAGGCCGGGATGATCCCCGAGGCGTGGATCCCGCACCGCCGTGAGGACGGCGAACTGATCGGCTGGATCGACATGACCACCGCCGAGCCGCTGCTCGTGCCGATCGACCGGCTCGGCCGCCCGCTCGATGCGGTCGACGACTGGCACAGGGCGGAGGACGTACTCGAGGGGATCGGTCTGCGGTTCCTCATGGAGCGTTTCCTGTTCCACGAGAACGGCCGCGACACCGTGGTGCGGATCTCCCACCTCGACGAGGACCGGATCGTCTTATCGACGGCGCTCACGGACGCGATCGAGGAGGTCGGCCGCGAGATCGTCGCACCGTTCCCGGCGCCGTCGACGCTGCGCCCCGGCTGACGACGCCGGCGACACCGCGCCTCGCCCGGCCTCCGGCCCGGCCCGGTCACCGCCGCACGACCACCACTCTCGAGCCCACCTCGCGGACGTCGAACAGTGCCGGGTCCTCGAACTGCTCCGGGTGGAACCGGATCTTCTCCCGACTGTTGTTCCGGGCCAGGGGCATCTCGTTGATCGCCACCGGGACCACCCAGTTCCTCGAGCCCTCCCGATCGAACACCATCACGTCCGGGCCGCGGAACGGGCCTGAGTCCATCGCGGCGGCCAGCTCGCGGGGGGAGTCGATGGAGGCCCACTCCCGGACCTCGTCCGTCCGTGCGGTGTAGCGACCGGCCGGGGTGGCGTAGGCCTGCGCGGGTGCCTGGAAGGTGAAATACGGGCGGTAGGCGTAGACGGTCGGGACCGACGTGAGGACCACCAGGTCCGAGGGCTCCCGCCCGGGGGTCATCTCGTCGATCGCCTCCAGCACCTCCAACGGGGCCGCGGGGGCCTCGCGGGCTGCGGCGGCGAACCGCGAGTCCTCCTCCGAGACGTGCTGCACCATCTGGATCGCGGCCAGACCGGCCACCACCACGGCCACCGCGGTGACCCGGCCGCGCGAATCCGCGGGCGACGTGGCCAGCGCCCACCGGGCCAGGGCGAGCGAGCCGACCACCCCCGCGAGCGCGAGTGCCAGCGTGACTACCGGGATCAGCCGGAACGGCAGCAGCGTGGACCCGGTGACCGCCCGCAGCCCCGAGAGCGCGTACCAGCCGAACGCCGTGACGACCATCAACCCCAGGGCCTGCGCCAGCACGAGACCGCGGTCCGGTGCCGGCAGCGGCCAGCCCGGTGAGTGGGTGGCCTCGTCGTCGTCGTAGTCGTGGTCATCAGCGTGGCGACGGCTGGCTCCCCGGTCTCCGATCCGGGCGCCCAGGGACGCCGCACCGCGGTCTGCGAGCCGGCCGGCACGGTCCGGCCACACCGTCACCACCACCCACGCCAGCCCGATCAGACACAGCAGGCCGGCGGCGGACACCTCGAACATCGGCAGCGGCCAGCGGGAACCGATCTCCGGGGCGAAATCGTTGGCCACGGACGACTCGGTCTCGGCGCCACCGAGCACCGCCAGGAGGAAGCGGTGCCAGAACACCAGCGCGATCAGCATGGAGATGCCGGCCGTCGCGGCCAGGTGGGCGATCAGCGCGCCGACGACGCGGCGGTCGGCGCGGTGGCGCACTATGTCGACGACGACGACGACGACGACGAGGGCGACCAGCAACGCCGCGACACCCGCGATGAGCGTGTACGCCAGCGCGGCCCAGCCGAGGTAGACGCCGATCGTCACGACCAGCGGCCACGTGGGTCGGCCGGCCCCGGGGTCCCGCGAGCGCGCGGCGGCGCGTGCGCAGAGCAGGAAGGTCGCCACCACGACCTGCGGGAGCAGGCAGATGAGGATCCACGAGTAGGGCTCGTAGGCGTTAGTGTGCCCGCCGACGACCGCGGTGACCAGACCGAACAGCACGGCCAGCCGCGTCGGCACCAGCCAGCGCCAGGCGACAAACGCGATCGCGCCCGCGATCGCCATGGTGACGATCGCGTAGGGCTTGTAGAACTCCCATGCCTCGACCCCCGCCAGCGCGGCCAGTCGCCCGCCCACCCAGAACCACTGCGGCGGGTAGAAGGGGGCGGCATCGGCGTAGAAGGGGTCGCTCAGCGCGGGGGAGTCGGCGAAGCGGGTCACGTAGGCGACGCGGTTGAGCTGGTCGCCGCCGAGCCCGAAGAGATAGTGCGGGGTGCCGTTCAGCAGCAGCCCGAGGTGGGAGGAGGCCAGGAACGCGGGGCCCGCGGTCCCGAGGAACCACAGGGCGCGCTCGCCGGTACCGCGGCCGCTGCCTCGGCCCCGGCGCCCCCCGCGCAGCAGGAGCCAGCCGGCCAGCGCGACCAGTCCCGCGGCGACGGTGGCGCCCAGAGCCTCGGGCAACCAGCTGGGCTCCGGCAGGGACAGCGCGTCGATCGCCGTGAGGGTCAGCGCGCCGACGAGCGCGGCCACCACGAGCCCCGCCACGAGTTCGCTCCCACGCCGCAGGAGCAGCCGGGCCTCGCTCATCGGGCGGGCTCCGGGTCGAGTCGGGCGATCACCGCGAGGCCCACGACGTGCACCACCACTCCGATGCCGGGTCCGGCGAGGAGGGCGATGGCCGATCGAACGTCGAGCGGGCCGGGTACCGAGACCAGGAGGATCAGGGCGGCCAGCACCGCTACCCACCAGCCGAGGTTGTAGAGCAGATGTCGATCGAACGCCAGCGCGGCATTGCCCGTGACCATGAGCGCGGCGGTGCCCACGGAGGCCGCGGTGAGGGCGGCCAGGACCGCCCCGGGGAGCTCGAACTCGGCGCCGAACAACACGCGGATGAGCCACGGTCCCACGAGCCAGGCGGCGCCCGCGCCCACCAGGCCGACCGCGGTGACCAGGCCGAGGGGCGCGGCCAGGGCGCGCGGTCCGAGCTCGCGACGCTGCACGAAGTAGACGATGATCGCGCTCTGGAAGCTGGTCAGCGGCACGAGCAGGGGGGCGCGGGTGAGGGTGATGGCCAGGATGACCGCGCCGACCAGTGGCGCGGGGTCCGACTCGCGGACGGTGGCGGTGACGAACACGGGGAAGCCCACCACGAGCGCCGCCGTCCCCGCCGAGGCCAGCATCGCCGAGGCGGTGTTGCGCCAGAACCGTCGACGCCCCACGTCGAGCGCGCGGGCCAGCGCCTCGCGGGTGGCCGGGGAGAGCGAGACCATCAGGGCCCAGGTGAGCGTGCCCGCGACGGTGGCGAGCGCGAACCCGAGTCCGGCGTCGCCGGCCCACCACGCCAGCCCGGCCACCACCAGTCGCAGTGCGGCGTCCACGGTGAGCAACACCGCGTACAGGCCCCAGCGCTCGGACCCCGAGAGCGCCCCGGCCGTAGCGGCCTGGAGGCTGAAGCCGAGGATCCCGACCGCCATCACCGCGACGCCCACCCCGGAGAAGGTGGGCAGGCCCAGGGCGGGCCAGGCGGGAGCGCTCACCGCCACGACCGCGGCCAGCGCCAGGCCCAGCATCAGCCCGGCGGGCAGGAGTCGGACCCGGCCGCCCGTACCCGGGGCCGGGGCGTGGCCCCTCGTGTCCGGTGCCGGGGCGTGACCCAATCGCACGGTGTCCGGTGTCGGGCCCACCCGCGCCGACCGCACGGCCCGCGTGGCCTCCTGCATGAGTCCGTTGGCCACCCCGCCCAGGGCGAAGAACGCGCCCCAGTAGGTGGCGAAGAGGGGGTAGTCCGCCGGGCCCAGCGCCCGGCCGGCGACCAGCATGACCAGGTAGCCGGAGGCGGCGGCGAACACCGTCGCCAGAGTCAGGGCCCGCATCCCACCCGCGGCGCGGCGGCCGGCCGTGGGCGTCGGTTCAGCGGCGGCCGGCGTGGTCATCGGGGATGCCGAGGGTGGGTGGCAGCGGTTCCGAGAACAGCCACGCGGACCACAGGGGACGCAGGTCGACGGGGGAGTGGTCGGCGGCCATGTGCAGGAAGTCGTCGGTGGTCGCGGTGCTGCCCGAGTACTTGGTCACCCAGTCACGCAGCAGCTGGAAGAACTGCTCGTCGCCGATCGTCAGGCGAAGGGCGTGCAGGGTGAGCGCGCCGCGCTTGTAGACGCGGTCGTCGAACATGTCCTTGGGGCCGGGGTCGGCCAGGAGCAGGTCCTGGGGTGAGTTCTGCAGCTTGGAGTAGTAGCGCAGCGCGTGGCTGCCCGCGTCCGCGCCGCCGGAGAACTCGGTCCACAGCCACTCGGCGTAGCAGGCGAAGCCCTCGTGGAGCCAGATGTGCTTCCATTCGGCGGCGGTGACGGCGTTGCCGAACCACTGGTGCGCGAGTTCGTGGGCGATCAGCCGCTCGTCGTCCGTGCCCGCCTCGGCGGTGTTGCGGCCGAACGTGGACATGCCCATCGCCTCGAGGGGGATCTCCAGCTCGTCGTCGGTCACCACCACCTTGTACTCACCGAACGGGTACGGGCCGAACAGGTCGGTGAAGACCTCGATCATCTCGAGCTGCCGGGCGAACGCCACCCGGAAGTCCCGCTTGAGGTCCGCGGGCAGGTAGGCGTGGAACGGCACCGCCCCACCCGTCACCTCCAGGTGCTCGTACTGCCCCAGGTTGATCGTCACGAGGTAGGTGGAGGTGGGCTGCGGGAGGTCGAACTCCCAGGTGGTGGTGCTGCCGCTGCGCTTCTTGCCCACCAGCGAACCGGTCACGACCGCGCGGTACGGGGAGTCGGTGGTGAGCCGGATCCGGAACGGGGCCTTGGACGACGGGTGGTCGTCGCACGGGAACCAGCTGGCGGCGCCGTTGGGCTGGTTGGCCACCAGGACCCCGTCGGTCAGTTCCTCCCACCCGACCTCACCCCATGCGCCACGGATCGGGCGCGGGTTGCCCGCGTACCGGATGGTGAGCGTGAACGCGGCACCGACGGGGATCGGCTCGGCCGGGGTGACGGTGAGCTTGCCCCGCGGTCGGCTGTACCTGGCGACCCGACCGCGGTCGAGAGACACCTTGGACACGTCGAGGTGGGGGGACAGGTCGAGCTGCACCGAGTCGAGCGGTTCGGTGGCCGTGGCGGTGATGACGGCCTGGCCACGCAGGTTGTTGGAGCTCATCTTGTAGGTGAGGTCCAGTTCGTACCGGGTCACCCGGTAGCCGTGGTTCCCGGCGCTGGGCAGGTAGGGGTCGACCGGATCGGCGCGCGACGAATCGCGGGGGGCTGCGATCTTGGCGATGAGGTCCTTCTTGACTGCCTTCAATTCCATGACCTGCGCGAGTGTAGTGGACCCGGGGTGATCGGCACCGCCCCCGGCGGCCGGGCGGCAGAAACTACTTGCCAAAGTGGAAAGTAGTTGCCTATGGTCTAGTCATTTCCCGGGTGGACACTCCCGGGACCGTCACGAGGAAGGTGTCGTCATGACCACGGAGAACCGCACCACCGGCGAGCTCGATCGCGCCGAGGCCGCCCGGCTCCTCGCGGAGGTCGAGGGTCGCCCGCCGGTGAGCTCCACGCGCGACGCCCAGGTCTTCGCCTGGTTCGCCGCCGTCATCGCGGTGGTGATGGGTGCCGGGACCATCGCGATAATTTTCTCCAACTGGGCAATGGTGGCGTACGTGGTGCTGCTGTTCGCCGTGATCTTCTGGCAGCGGCGATCGATCGGCGCCAGTCACCGTGGTTCGGCCCGGACGTACCTCTGGGGGGTCGCGGGCTCCGGCGTGGTGGTCCTCGTCGTCGTCACCGGGTTGCACGTCATCCGCACCACGATCGGCCTCACCCCCTGGTGGTACCTCCTCGGTGCGGTGCTGGTGGCGGTGCCCGGACTGATCGCCGCCGCGCGCATCGCACGCCGGGGTGCCGCCCGGTGACCGGCCCGCAGGGCGATGCCCCTGCCGCGCCCGTCGCCCCCGACACCGCCGCCCCCGACGCCGCCGCACCCGCCCACGACGGTGCCGCCCCTGACGCAGGCACCCGGCCGGACGGGCACGCGCGGCACCGGCTCGACGAGGTCATCCACGCGCCGGTGAGGTTCTCCATCGTCGCCGCCCTGGCGGGGGTCGACGACGCCGAGTTCGCCACGATCCGCGACGCCGTCGAGGTGTCCGACTCGACGCTGTCCAAGCAGGTCGCGGTGCTCGAGAAGGCCGGGTACGTCAAAGTCCGCAAAGGGTACGTGGGCAAGCGACCCCGGACCTGGTTGGCGCTCAGTCGCGAGGGGCGCAGGGCCTACGGGTCACACCTGGAGGCGCTCCGCGCGATCGCCGGCGGCTGACACACGCGGGCGCCTCTGCCCTCGTGCGTCCCGCCCGGGTGCGCCCCGCTCAGCCCCGCCAGGGCGCGATCGGGTTGCCCTGCCAGCGGGTGCCCGGGGGGATACGGTCGCCGCGCATGACGAGCGACGCCGGGCCCACGGTGGAGCCGTCGCCGATCGAGGACGCCGGGAGGGTCACACAGTGGCAGCCCAGGGTGGCGCCGTCGGCCATGTCCACCCGGTCGATCTGCATGATGCGGTCGTGGAACAGGTGGGTCTGCACCACGCAGCCGCGGTTGACGGTGACGGCGTCGCCCAGGGAGACCAGGTCGGCCTCGGGGAGCCAGTAGGACTCGCACCACACACCCCGGCCGATGCGCGACCCGAGCAGCCGCAGCATGACGGTGAGGATCGGGGTGCCGGAGGCGGGGCGGGCCATCCAGGGCGCGGCGAGGAGTTCGACGAACGAGTCGGCGACCTCGTTGCGCCACACGAAGGAGGACCACAGGGGTTGTTCGCCCGCGCGGATCCTGCCCACCAGGAGCCACTTGGCCAGCACCGAGACGAACAGGGCCACGAGTCCGGCGTACGCGAGGGTGACCCCGGAGGCCAGCGCCGCGACGCCGAAGCCCCATTCCCGGTGGATCTCCTGCATCACGACCAGGACGCTGACCAGCAGCAGGAACGAGAGCCACACGGGGACCAGGCGCAGGGTCTCCCAGGCGCCGCGGGCCACCTTGAGGCGCCGGGGCGGCTGGTAGGTGCGCACATCGCTCTCGCCGTCGGTCACGGCCCTGGGCAATTTCTGCGGCGGTGAACCGAGCCACGAGGTGCCCTTCTTGGCCTTCTGCGGCGCGGAGGACAGCACGGCGACCAGCCCGCGCGCGGGGACCTTGCGGCCGGCGGACGCGATTCCGGAGTTGCCCAGGAACGCGCGTTTGCCGACCTGCGCCTGCTCCAACCGCATCCAGCCCGATCCCAGTTCGTACGGCGCGACCATCGTGTCGTCGGCGAGGAACGCCCCGTCCCGGACGGTGGTGAGCGAGGGGATGAGCAGGACGGTCGAGGCCTCCACGTCCTTGCCGATCCGCGCGCCCAGCGCCCGGAGCCACATCGGGGTGAGCATCGAGGCGTAGAGCGGGTACAGCCAGTTCCGCGAGGCGTCCATGATGCGCTCGCTGCACCAGGCCTGCCACGCGATGCGCGAGTGAACCGGGTGGAACCCCTCCTCGAGGCCCACCGAGAGCGCACGGACCGACACCAGCGTGAGCGCGGCGAACAACGCGAGCGCGAGCAGCGTCCCGGGGACCGACCACAGGGTGGTACTCAGGAACAGCTGGCCGGGGGTCGTGGCGTCCCGCGCCCCCCAGGCCACCACCGCGAGTCCGGCGGCCAGGGCGAGTAGCGGCATCGCGCCGAGGGCCACCGCCGAGAGCTGGTAGATCACGCTCCACACGCGACTGCGGGGTGCGGGTTCGGCCGGCCAGCTCGAGCCCCGCTTGCCCCGCTTGAGGGCGGGTGAGCCCGCGTAGCGCTTCCCGGCCTTGACGGTGCCCACCACGGCGGACCCGATCTCCACGTGCGCGCCGCTGCCGACCACCGCGCCGGGCAGCAGTGTGGACCGGGCTCCCACCACCGCGTTCTCGCCGATCGCCACGGCTCCGATGTGCAGGACGTCGCCGTCGATCCAGTGCCCGGCCAGGTCGACCTCGGGCTCGATGGAGGCCCCGTCGCCCACGGTCAGCAGCCCGGTGACGGGGGGCAGGGTGTGCATGTCCACGCCGTGGCCGATCGACGCGCCGAGAAGCCGCGCGAACGGTGTGAGCCAGCCGGCGCCCTCGAGGTTGGCGACGCCGGAGGCCTCGACCAGCCGTTCGGCCGCCCAGAGGCGAAGGTGGACCGAGCCGCCCCGCGGATAGGTGCCCGGGGTGACCCCGGCCATGAGGACCCGGCAGAGGAGCCCCGTCACCACCGTGCGGCCCGCGGGCAACAGCAGCAACACCGCGAGGATCCCGAGCACCCACCACGAGACCGGGCGCGCCCAGGGGATTCCCACGGAGGCGGCGACGTTGTTGGCGATCCCCAGCCAGGTGAGCCACTGCAGCCCCGTGACCGTCAGCAGCGGGAGGGTCGCCAGGACCTGCACCACCTGCGCACCGCGGCCGACCGGTCTGACGTGTCGCGGTTCCACCGTGGCCACCGGCTCGAGCTCGTCGAGGTATCCCGCGAAGTCGCCCAGGCGCGGGCGGTCGTAGATGTCCCCCACGGTGACGCCGGGGAAGCGCTCCCGGACCGCCACCACCACGTGGGCGGCGGCGAGCGAGCCCCCTCCCAGTGCGAAGAAGTCCTCGTCCACCCCGGAGACGTCGGCACCGAGGGCCGAGGACCACAGTTCGGCCACCCACGCGTCGGTGCCGTCCAGCTCGGTCTCGGCGGCCGAGGTCTGTGCGAGGGGCCACGGCAGGGCCGCGCGGTCGACCTTCCCCGAGGTGCGGGTGGGCAACTCGTCGACGAGGGTCAGCCGGGGGACCACACCCGCCGGCAGGCGGTCGCGCAGGATCCCGGCGGCGTCGGCGAGGTCGAAGCCCACGGGGTCGTCGGCCACGAGATAGGCCACCAGCACGGACTGGCCCGCGTCGGTCTTCTTGACCGCGGCGGCTCCCGCGCTCACGCCGGGCAGGGCGGACACGGCGGTGTCGACCTCACCCAGCTCGAGACGGCGTCCACCGATCTTGACCTGGTCGTCCACGCGGCCGGTGAAGTACAGGCCGTCGGCCTCGAGGCGCACGACGTCGCCGGACCGGTAGGCGCGCTCCCACCCGAGGGTCTCCATGGGCGCGTACTTCTCGGCGTCCTTGTCCGGGTCGAGGTATCGGGCCAGTCCGACGCCACCGATCACCAGCTCGCCGGACTCGCCGTAGCCGACAGGCAGTCCCGTGGCGTCGACCACGGCCAGGTCCCATCCGTCCAGCGGCAGGCCGATCGAGACCTCACCCCTGCCGTCCAGCTGCGCCGCGCACGCCACCACGGTGGCCTCGGTCGGCCCGTAGGTGTTCCAGACCTCCCGGCCGTCTCCCGCGAGTCGCGCGGCGAGCTCGGGCGGGCAGGCCTCGCCGCCGAGGATCACCAGGCGGATGTCGGCGAGCATCTCCTCCGGCCATATCGAGGCCAGGGTCGGGACGGTGGAGATCACCGTGATCCCGCGGTCGCGCAGCCACGGGCCCAGGTCGAGCCCGGACTTGACGATCGACCGGGGCGCGGGCACCAGGCACGCCCCGTGTGCCCAGGCCAACCACATCTCCTCGCAGGAGGCGTCGAACGCCACGGACAACCCCGCCAGCACCCGGTCGCCCGGGCCGAGCGGGGCGCCGGTGAGGAAGATCCGCGATTCGGCGTCCACGAACGCGGCCGCGCTGCGGTGGGTCACCGCCACACCCTTCGGCAGGCCGGTGGTGCCGGAGGTGAAGATGATCCAGCAGTCGTCGTCGACGGTGGGGGCCCGGTGTCGCGACGGGTCGGCCGGACGTCCGGGGTCGGTGACCCGCATCCCCTGGGCGGTGTAGACGGCCGCCACCTGCGCCTGCCCGAACACCAGCTCGGCGCGGTCGGCCGGATCGTCCACGTCCACGGGGACGTACGCCGCCCCGGCGGCGAGGGTCGACAGGATCGCCAGGTACAACTCGACGCCGCCGGAGGGCATGTGGATGCCCACCCGGTCGCCCGCCCCGACCCCCTGCTGCTGCATCCAGCGTGCCGAGGTGTGGATCTCCTCCCACACCTCGCGGTAGCTCAACACGCGCGCTCCGTCGTCGAGGCACGGGGCGTCCGGGTGACCCTGGGCCGCGGAGCCCAGGACGTCCAGCAATGTCCGGGGGCTCGGGGCCTGTGAGCTGCGAAGATACTGCTCAGGGATGGTGTGCACGTGCGGATGGTATCCCGGTCGGATGAACTTCCCCCCACAGCGTGGGTAGAACTGGTTCTATTGACTCATGTCAGAACCTCTCCAGGGCAAGACCGTCGTGATCGTGGGAGCGGGGCCCGGTTTCGGGCGGACCCTCGCCCTGCGGGCAGCCGAACAGGGGGCGACCGTCGTCGTGGCCGCCCGCACCGCCTCCCGGCTCGACGGGATCGTCGACGAGGTCCGTGCCGCCGGTGGCACCGCGATCGCCGCCGCGGTGGACGCCACGGAGCCCGACTCCGTGCGGGCGCTGCGGGAGACCGTCGCCCAGCACACCGACGCGGTCCACGGCCTGGTCTACAGCGCGTTCGCCGTGCCCAGCATGAAGCCGCTGGCCCAGACCGACCACGAGCAGATCTCGCGGGGGATCGACCTGTCGGTCCTCGGCGCGCTCCGCACCACCCAGGAGTTCACCCCGTTGCTCGAGGCGGGCGCGGAGACCCCGGATGCGGAGCAGATCGACGCCGCGCCCGCGAGCAGCTCCGTGGTGATGATGGCCTCGGCCGTCATCCACCATTCCCGCGAGCGCTACGCCGGCTACAAGATCGCCAAGACCGCCCTCGTCGCGCTGGGGCATTCCCTGGCCACCGAGCTCGGACCGCGTGGGATCCGCGTCAACACCGTGGCGCCCGGGTACATCTACGGCGAGACCCTCAAGGGGTACTTCGAACACCTGGCGGGCAAGTACGGCGGGACCGTGGAGGACGTCTACGCCCACACCGCCGAGAAGATGGACCTGCGCCGCCTGCCCGGCGAGCGCGAGATCGTCGACCCGGTGGTGTTCCTGCTCTCGGACGCCGCGTCGGCGATCACCGGCCAGACCCTCACCGTGGACTGCGGCGAGTTCCACACCTGAGGGCGAGTTCCACAGCTGAGTCCGCGCCCGCTCCCGCGTCCCCACCCCGAGGCGCGGTTCAGGGTCGGATTCGGGGTCCGTCCCGGATGTGGTGGACGCTGCGGGGGAGGAGACTGGAGGTCATCGGGGAGAGGTCCCCGGCCACCAATTTCCGACGACGACGAGGTGACACGTCATGACCTACCCTTCAGACTCCCAGCCCAAGCGACTGACCAGGTCCGAGGACCGCTGGATCGGGGGCGTGTGCGGCGGACTGGCCGACTACTTCGGGCTGGACCCGGTGTTGGTCCGCGTCCTGTTCGTGGCCTCGCTGCTGCTGCCCGGGCCGCAGGTGCTGCTCTACGTGATCCTGTGGTTCGTCATGCCTGACGCCCGCGCCTGAGGAGGCCATGGCAGGCTGAGCGCATGAGCACTCCAGACACCTCAGCCGCGCCCGGTCAGTACTCCTCCGTCCGCATCGAGAAGGGGGTCCGGGACCCGTTCGTCGCGCAGGTGACGCTGATCGGGCCCGGCCCCCACAACGGTATGGGGCCCGACTTCTGGGCGGAGATGCCCCGTGTGATGGCGGAACTCGACGCCGATCCGGAGGTCCGCGCCGCCGTCATCGCCGGTGAGGGCCGGAACTTCTCCTACGGGTTGGATCTGATGGCGATGATGCCGCAGTTCATGGACTTCCTGCCCCAGGACAAGACCCCGGACGCCTCTCGTAACGAGCGGATCCTGGACTTCGTGGAGAACATGCGCCGCGCCATCGACTCGGTGGCGTCGGCCAAGACCCCGACTGTCGCGGCGGTCCAGGGCCGCTGCATCGGGGGCGCCGTGGACCTGATCTCCGCGTGCGACGTCCGCCACGGTGCCGCCGATTCCTCCTACTCGATCCGCGAGGTCAAGGTGGGGATCGTGGCCGACATGGGGTCGCTCGCGCGGCTGCCCCACATCATCGGCCAGGGGCTGACCCGGGAGCTCGCCCTGACCGGACGGGACATCGACGCGGAGACCGCCCTGCGCTACGGGCTGGTCACCCACGTGGCCGAGGACGCCGCCGGCGTGTTGGACTCGGCCCACGCCACCGCCGCCGAGATCGCGGGCAACCCCCCGCTCGTCGTCCGCGGGACCCGCGAGGTGTTGAACCGCGGCATCGAGGGACAGATCTACGAGAACAACCGCTACGTGGCCACGTGGAACGCGGGCTTCCTCGCCTCCGCCGACATGATGGAGGCCATCTCGGCGACGCTGGAGAAGCGCGAGGCCAGGTTCACCGGCCGCTGAGTCCCGGCGCAGACCGCCCCGCCAGGCTCGCCCCGCCCCGCCCCGCCCCGCCTCGCCTGGCCCGGCCGGCACACCCGCCTCCTGCATCGACAAGAGCGTTCCGCGCACCCGCCTCTCGGGCGATGTGTGCGGAACGCTCTTCGCGTCGTCGTGGGACGGGATGCGGCGGGCCGGGGTCAGCCGCGGTTGGGCTCGGCCTTCTCCTCAGGATGCGTGCCATAGTTCTCGATCCCCTCGGCCACGAGCTTCTCGCCGTGGGCCTTGTCCCGCCACTCGCCGGGGGTGACGTGCTTGCCCGGCTCGAGGTCCTTGTAGTGGAGGAAGAAGTGCTCGATCGCCTTGAGCTCGTACTCCGGGACGTCGTTCACGTCCTGGATGTGCTCCCACCGCGGGTCCAGGGCCGGCACGCACAGCAGCTTGTCGTCGCCGCCGGCCTCGTCCGACATCGTGTAGACGCCCACGACGCGGGAGTTGACGATCACGCCGGGGTACACCGACTCGTCGAGCAGGACCAGCGCGTCGCACGGGTCGCCGTCGTCGGCCAGGGTGTGGTCGATGTAGCCGTAGTCGGCCGGGTAGCCCATCGAGGTGAACAGGAACCGGTCGAGGTAGATCTTCCCGGTCTCGTGGTGGATCTCGTACTTGTTGCGCGAGCCCTTGGGGATCTCGATGGTCACTTCGACGGACACTGGCGTACCTCGCTGATCGGCGTTCTCGGGACCCCGGACGCGCGCCCGGGAATTCGCGTCGAGTGTAGTAGGCCGGTTCGGCACCGGGGGCGCTCGTCGTCAGGTCGCCCGCTAGCGTGGGTGGTTGATGGCCGCTGCCCGGTCGGGTGCGGGGTGAGTCCGGGAGGGTGGGGGTCGGTGACCGAACGGCGCGTGTGGCGGGGGCGGGGCCCGGCGTGGCGGATCGGGGTCGTCCTCGTCACCGTCGCGCTGCTGGTGGCGGGCCTCGTGGTGGCGGCACTCCTCACCGATGTCGAGGGGGAGCTGCGTGCCGGCCGGGACGTGTCCGCGTCCGCCTCGCCCCCGCCGTCGCCCGGACTCGTGGCCGCCGGTGACGACGCACCGACGCCCGACCCGGCCGCCCTCGACGGCATCCTGGGGCCGCTGGCCTCGTCGCCCGCGGTCGGGGACCTCACCGCGAGCGTGGTGGACGACGCCACCGGGCAGGTTTTGTGGGAGCGCCGCCCACGCGACGCCAGGGTCCCGGCCTCCACCGTCAAGCTGCTCACGGCCGTCGCCGCGCTCAGCCGACTGCCCGCCGACGCCCGCGTCGACACCGTCCTGGCGCGCGGCACCCGGCCCGACACCCTCGTGGTGATCCCGGGTGGCGACCCCACCATGTCCGGCTCCGCCGAACCCGGCCCGCTCTTCCCCGGCGCAGCCACGATCGCGCAGGCCGCGGGGGTCGTGCGCACGGCCGGCCAGACCCCCGCGCGCATCGTGGTGGCCCCGGGTCCGTACACCGGCCCGCGCCTCGGCCCCGGGTGGTCCCCGGTCGACATCGCGGCGGGGAACATCGCCCCGGTCCAGGCGTGGATGCTCGACGCCGGTCGGCTGGACCCGGCGGACGAGTACTCGCCCCGCACCTCCGAGCCCACGCTGGCGGCCGGCCGGGCACTGGCCCGTGAGCTGGGCGTGGACCCCGCCGAGGTGCAGGTCTCGGAGGAGCCGGTGGAGACGACGGAGGAGTTCGGTCGCGTGTCCTCCGCGCCGCTCACCGAGCGGGTGCGGTCGATGCTCGTCCACTCGGACAACGTGCTGGCGGAGGCGATCTGCCGGGAGGTGGCGCTCGACCGGAACCCGGACCAGGCGGTCGGGTTCACGGCCGGGACCACCGCCGTGGTGGACACCCTCGCCGAGCGGGGTCTCGACATGTCCGGGGTCCGACTCGACGACTGCTCGGGCATGAGCGCCGGCAACCGGCTCTCGGCGGCCGCCCTGACCGACGTCCTGCGCACCGCCGCCGCCCCCGACGCGACCAGGGAGTTGCGCGACCTGCTCGACGCCCTGCCCGTCGCGGCGGGGTCGGGGACGCTCGCGGACCGCTTCGACGGCCCGTCGGCGGCGGGTGCGGGGTGGGTGCGTGCCAAGACCGGCACCCTGAGGGGGACCAGCGCGCTGGCCGGGACCGTGACCAGCGCCGACGGCCGCACGATGAGCTTCGCGTTGCTGGCCTCCGGCACCGACCCGACCGTCGCTCGCCCGGTCCTCGACCGGATCGCCGCCGAGCTGCGCAGCTGTGGCTGCCGCTAGCGGATCGGACCGGGCCCAGGCCCGGTCCGCCGGCGCCCAGTCCACCGGCGCTCCACCCACCAGTGCCCGGTGGACCGGCCCGGCGTGGACGGTCCGCGCGGCCGTGCGGGCGTTCCGCCGCACCCATCCCGAGGTGGGCGACGAGGTGTGCGTGGCGCTGTCCGGGGGTGCGGACTCGCTCGCCCTCACCGCGGCCGCGGTGACCGAGTTCGCGGACGTGACCGCCCTGGTCGTGGACCACGGCCTGCAGACCGGATCCGACGAGGTCGCCCGGAGTGCATGCCAGGCGGCGCAGCGACTGGGTGCGAGGTCGCGGGCCCTCGTCGTCGTCGTCGACCCGGACGGTTCCGGCCCCGAGGCCGCCGCGCGCACCGCGCGGTACGCCGCGCTCGACGCCTCGCGCGAGGGACGACCCGTCCTCCTGGCCCACACCCTCGACGACCAGGCCGAGACCGTCCTGCTGGGCCTCGGCCGCGGTTCGGGCGCGCGGTCCCTGCGCGGGATGGCCGCCTGGGACGCGCCGTGGGGCCGCCCGCTGCTCGGTGTGCGCGCGACCGACACCCGCGCCGCCTGCCGTGCACTGGGCCTGGACTGGTGGGACGATCCGCACAACGTCGACCCGGCCTTCACCCGGGTGCGGCTGCGCCGCGAGGTGCTCCCCCTCCTCGAGGACGTCCTGGGGGGCGGGGTGGCGGAGGGGTTGGCGCGGACCGCGGAGCTGCTCCGGACCGACGACGACGAGCTGGACCGTCTCGCCGCCGCCGTGCCCGTCTCCGGAGACGGCGGACTGGACGTCTCCGTCCTCGAACCGTTGCCGACCGCCGTACTGACCCGGGTCCTGCGGCGATGGCTGCTGGCCCACGGCTGCGCCTCGCCCACGTACGCGCACCTGTCGTCGGTGGCCGCCCTCGTCACCGACTGGCACGGGCAGGGGGGAGTGGCGGTCGGGGGCACGGGCCCGGACGGGTCGGGTGTGTCGGCGGGCCGGGGCAGGTTGGTCGCTCGGCGACGGCATGGAAAGGTGGTCCTCGAGATCGACCGGGCGAGTGGAGCGGGGACGTAGATGAGCACGGACAAGTACGCCGACGAGATCGAGTCGGTGCTCATCGACACCGATGTGATCCGCGACCGGATCGCCGAGATGGGCGCGACGATCGGGGAGCGCTACCGGGACTCCGAACAGGAGGTCGTGCTGGTCGCCGTGCTCAAGGGCGCGGCGATCTTCGTCTCCGACTTCGCCCGGGCGCTGACCATCCCCTCCGAGCTGGAGTTCATGGCGGTCAGTTCCTACGGCTCCTCCACCAGCTCCTCGGGAGTGGTGCGGATCCTCAAGGACCTCGACCGCGACATCGCGGACCGCGACGTGATCATCGTGGAGGACATCATCGACTCGGGCCTGACCCTGTCGTGGCTGATGCGCAACCTCCGCACCCGCAATCCGCGCTCGCTGGAGATCGTCACCCTGCTGCGCAAGCCCGACGCGGTCAAGGCCGACCTGGACATCCTGGAGATCGGGTTCGACATCCCCAACGAGTTCGTGGTGGGGTACGGCCTGGACTTCGCCGAGCGGTACCGCGACCTGCCGTACATCGGCCGGCTGCACCCGCGCATGTACTCCTGACCGACGCTGTTGGACACATGTCTGGCAATTTCGTGATCCAGGTCACGCGAGGCGGTTAGCCTGGCGACATGTTCCCGGGAACCTTCGCCGCCACCACGCCCGACAAGCCCGCCGTGATCCGCCCCGCGACGGGCGAGCAGATCACCTACGCCGAGCTCGAGGCCAGGTCGGCCCAGCTCGCGCACGTCCTGACCGACGACTGGGGGCTTCGGCCCGGCGACACCATCGCCGTGGTCTCGGACAACACCCTCGAGATGGTCGAGATCTACTGGGGGGCACTGCGGGTCGGGCTCTACATCGCCGCCATCAACCATCACCTGACGGCCGACGAGTCCTCCTACATCATCGGGGACTGCGGTGCCCGCGCCCTCTTCGTCTCCGCTCCCGTGGCCGACCACGTCGACCTGTCCCCGGACGCGCACCCCGACGTCGAGCACCGGGTGGTGTTCGGCGGGACGCTCGACGGGTTCGCGGACTACCGAGAACTGCTGGCCGACAAGCCCACTGATCCGCCCGCCGACCAGCCCCGCGGCCACGACTTCCTCTACTCCTCCGGCACCACCGGACGGCCCAAGGGCGTGCGCGTGGACCCGCCGGAGGGGCAGATCGACGAGGTCCCCGACGTCTACACCCCGGTGTTCAGCTTCCTCTACGCGTTCGACGCCGACAGCGTGTATCTGTGCCCCGCGCCGCTGTACCACGCGGCCCCGCTGCGGTTCTGCGGCGTGGTCAACTCCGTCGGCGGGACCGTGATCCTCATGGACCGCTTCGACGCCGAGGAGTCACTGCGCCTCATCGAGGAGTACCGCGTGACCCACTCGCAGTGGGTGCCGACGATGTTCGTGCGCATGCTCAAGCTGCCGGAAGAGACGCGGATGCGTTACGACGTGTCCAGCATGACCCACGCGATCCACGCCGCCGCCCCGTGCCCGCCCGAGGTCAAGCGCCGGATGATCGAGTGGTGGGGCTCGGTGATCCACGAGTACTACTCGGCCACCGAGGGCATGGGGATCACGTTCATCAACTCGCAGGAGGCGCTCGAACGCCCCGGATCGGTGGGCCGCGACGGGCTCAAGGGCATCGCGCACATCTGCGACGAGGAGGGCCGCGAGCTGCCCATCGGCGAGATCGGCACCATCTATTGGCAGCAGGACGAGGGCACCTTCGCCTACCACGGCGATCCGGACAAGACCGCGTCCGTCTTCCACCCCGAGCACCCCAACTGGTCCACCTTCGGCGACGTGGGTTACCTGGACTCCGACCGCTTCCTCTACCTCACCGACCGCAAGGCGTTCACCATCATCTCCGGCGGCGTGAACATCTACCCGCAGGAGATCGAGAACGCACTCGCGCTGCACCCGGCGGTCGAGGACGTCGCGGTGATCGGGATCCCGGACGAGGAGATGGGGGAGAAGGTCCACGCCGTGGTGGTGCCCGCTCCCGACCGCGCCGACGACCCCGACCTGGGCGAGGAGATCCTCGGATCGCTCCGCGGCCACATCTCGGACTTCAAGATCCCGCGGGCGGTGGACTTCGTCGACGAGCTACCCCGCACGCCCACCGGGAAACTGGTCAAGCGCCGGATCCTCGACCGCTACACGAGCGGAACCGTCGCCTGAGGCGCCGATGGACCTGACCGGCGAGTTCGAACGCGAGCGACCGAGACTCACCCGGATCGCCGCGCGAGTCCTCGGTGATCCGGCCGAGGCCGAGGACGCGGTCCAACAGGCGTGGCTGCGGCTGGCGAGGACCGACGCCGCCGCCGTCGACAACCTGCAGGGATGGCTCACCACCGTGGTCACCAGAGTGTGTCTGGACCGTCTCAAGGCCGCGGTGCCGGTGCCCGTGCCCGGGGACGCGCCCGATCGTCCGGGTGCCGATCCCGACCCCGCCGAGGAGGTGGCCCTCGCCGAGTCGGTGGGGTCGGCGCTGCACCTGGTGCTCGACCGGCTGTCCCCCGCCGAGCGGGTGGCGCTGGTCCTCCACGACTCGTTCGCCGTCGACTTCGCCACCATCGCCGGGATCCTGGACTGCACCCCGGCCGCCGCCCGCAAGCACGCCTCCAGGGCCCGGTCCAAGGTGGCGGCGCCGCCGGGCGGTCAGGGAACGGCGGACTGGGACGTGGTCGACGCCTTCCTCGCCGCGGCCCGGGACGGCGAGTTCTCCCGTCTGCTCGGGCTCCTCGCGCCGGACGTGGTGGTGGCCGGTGACCCGGTCGCCGTGGGCCTGGGGACCCCCGCGCGCATCGAGGGGCGCGACGCGGTGGCGGAGTTCTTCAACGGCGCCGCGGCCGCGGCGCTGCCGGTGTTCGTCCACGGCCGACCCGGAGCGGCGTGGTTCGACCGCGGAGTCGCCCGAGTGGCGTTCGACTTCCGCGTGTCGGGTGGACTGGTCACGCGCATCGACTTCCGCGCCCAGCCGGAGGCACTGGAGACGATCAACCGCCGGCGGGGCGGCGACCTGCGTTGACGTCCGCCGGGGAGGCGCCGCCTCTCCGGCCTCGGGTGGGTCACATCTCCGGCCCGCCGCTCGTCATCATGGTGAGGAGCGCACACCGCGCTACCCGGACACGGGAGGAACGCCCCCATGAAGACCATGACCTGCAGAGATCTCGGAGGTCCCTGCGACCTCGCCCACTCCGGTGAGACCGCCGACGACGTGATCAACGCCCAGGACGCCCATCTGAAGAAACTCGTCAAGGCGGGGGACGAGGCACACGGGCCCGCGCGGAAGGAGATGAAGGGGCGGTGGATGCGGCCCCGGCAGGCGCTCGGGTGGTACAACGACGTCAAGAAGCGCTTCGCCGAGCTGCCGGAGGACTGACCCGGAGGACTGACCCGCAGGACTGACCCGGGTGGCCCGCCCGTCGCCGTCCCGCCCGCGTCAGGCCCCGGCCCCCTCGATCTCGGCGGCCAGCGAGAGCAGGGTCGGCTCCGAACCGGGCCGCCCGACGAGTTGCACCGAGGTCGGCATGTCCCGGCCGGCCGGGGACACGGTGCGACCGCACGGGACGGACACCGCGGGCCACCCGAGCACGTTGGCCAGAGGGGTGAACGGGGAGAACCTCATCGAGGCCCACAGCGAGCGTCCCCACGACCGCCGGTGCCAGTCGGTCGCCTCGGGTGGCAGGTCGGCCAGGGCCGGGGTGAGCCACACGTCCACGCCGGCGGTGTCCATCGTGCGCTCGACCTCAGTGCGCAGCGCCTCGGTCGCCCGGTTCCACCGGGTGTCCCCGTCGCCCGCCCCGCCGTTCCGGAACGCGGTGCGGCCCAACAGGGCGTGGTGTCGGGTGCGGCGCTCCATCGCGGAGAGCGGGAGGTTCTCGTCCTCCGCGGCGCGGGCCACCGCGGACGTCCACCGCGCCAGATAGAGCACCGGGTCGCGAGGTGAC
Source organism: Dietzia cercidiphylli (assembly GCF_039531545.1). Classification (NCBI taxonomy): domain Bacteria; kingdom Bacillati; phylum Actinomycetota; class Actinomycetes; order Mycobacteriales; family Dietziaceae; genus Dietzia; species Dietzia cercidiphylli. The sequence goes on along the minus strand of NZ_BAAAQG010000006.1, from coordinate 212,397 downwards.
GGCAGCGTGGTGTCGACGACGACGAGGTCCCGGGCCCGGAGCAGATCGGCAGCCTCCCGGGCCGCGCGCGTCCACGGCTCCCGGACGCGGACCAGATCCCGGCCCAGCCGGATCGGGCTCATCACGGACAAGCCCACGCGCGTCCCGCCGGGCACGGCTCCGACGGAGGCGAGCTCCGGTCGCCCCGCCATCACGGACAGTGCCAGTGCCACGTCCCCGACGGTCCGGGCCAGGGGCCCCGACTCCGCGAGGCCGCCCCAGTTGTCGCCGGCCAGTCGGGTGGGGACGACCCCCGGTCCGGGCTTGATGGTGACGATCCCGCAGGCGGCCGCGGGGATCCGTAGGGAACCCATCCCGTCGTCCCCCACCGCGAGCGGGACCATGCCGGCGGCGACCGCCGCGGCCGACCCGCCCGAGGACCCGCCCGCGGACAGGTTCTCGTCGAGGGGGTTGCGGGTGATGCCGTGCTCCTCGGAATCCGTCATCCCCCACGCGCACAGCTGGGGCGCGGCGGTGATGCCCACCGGGACCGCGCCGGCCGCCAGCAGGGGAGCGATCGCCGGGTTGTCGAGGGTCACGGTGCTCTTGACGGCCAGGGGGACCCCGGCCAGGGGCAGTCCCGACCGTCCGGCCGCGTCCCGGGCGTCCACCGCCGCCGCGGCCGCACGGCCGTCAGTCCCGAGGAGAGTGGTGAAGGCACGGAGTGCCGGATCCAGGTGCGCGATCCGGTCCAGGGCGGCGTCGAGCGCCCCCGTCGCGGTGTCGGCGCCGGACCGCACCGCCTCTGCGGTCCGGGACGCGGGCGGGGTGGGGGTGATCACGAGCCCGATGGTACGGGGCGCGTACGACACGATCGCCTGTCCGCCCACGGCGATCAGCACGGTCGGCTGTCGTGCCCCGCAGGTAGCCTGGGGCGATAGGCGACGAGGTCGGTCGCATCACGAGGTCCGCCGACCGGCGGGTCCGTCCTTCGCACTCGAGGACCGAATGGAACGTAAGAGCAACACCGTTTTCCGCAACGTGGCGATCGCGGGCGTCATCATCCTGGCGATCGTCGGTTTCTCGTTCTTCGCGAACGACGAGCGGGGGTACACGGAGGTCGACACCTCGGTGGCCCTCGCGCAGATCGACGCCGGGAACGTCAGGGAGGCGACGATCGAGGACCGCGAGCAGCAGCTGCGGCTCACGCTCGAGTCGGCGATCACCCCTGAGGAGGGTGCGGACGAGACCGACCAGCTGCTCGCCAAGTACCCGGAGCGGGCGGCGGCCCAGATCTTCGACCGGATCGCCGCCGCGGAGCCGGAGAAGTACGACACCACCGTCACCCAGCAGGGCTTCCTCACCCAGATGCTGTCGTTCCTGCTGCCCATGCTCATCCTCTTCGGGCTCCTGTTCTACTTCATGACGCGCATGCAGGGCGGCAAGGGCGGCCTGTTCGGCGTCGGCAAGTCGCGGGCCGTCGAGTTCACCAAGGACATGCCGCAGACCACGTTCGCCGACGTCGCCGGTGAGGACGAGGCCGTGGAGGAGCTCAACGAGATCAAGGACTTCCTCCAGAACCCGGCGCGGTACGAGCGCCTGGGCGCCAAGATCCCCCGCGGCGTCCTCCTCTACGGGCCACCCGGAACGGGCAAGACCCTGCTGGCGCGGGCGGTGGCCGGCGAGGCAGGGGTGCCGTTCTTCTCGATCTCGGGCTCGGACTTCGTGGAGATGTTCGTGGGCGTGGGCGCCTCGCGTGTCCGCGACCTGTTCGAGAAGGCCAAGCAGAACGCGCCCTGCATCGTGTTCGTCGACGAGATCGACGCCGTCGGTCGGCACCGCGGCTCCGGGACGGGTGGCGGCCACGACGAACGCGAGCAGACCCTCAACCAGCTCCTCGTGGAGATGGACGGGTTCAGCGACCGTGAGACGGTCATCATGATCGCGGCGACCAACCGTCCCGACGTGCTCGATCCGGCCCTGCTGCGGCCCGGTCGGTTCGACCGCCAGGTGCCGGTGACCAACCCGGACCTGCGCGGTCGCGAGTCCATCCTCGCCGTCCACTCGGTGGGCAAGCCCCTGGCCGCCGACGTGGACATGCGGTCGCTGGCCCGGCGCACGATCGGCATGTCCGGCGCGGACCTGGCCAACGTGCTCAACGAGGGCGCGCTGCTGGCCGCCCGGATGGGCCGGGACGAGATCTCGATCGACATCCTCGAGGAGGCCACCGACCGGGTCGTGGGCGGACCACGCCGCAAGCACCGCGTGATCAGCGAGCACGAGAAGAAGGTCACCGCCTACCACGAGTCCGGTCACGCGCTCGCGGCGTGGGCGATGGAGGACCTGGAGCCGGTCCACAAGGTCACGATCCTCGCTCGCGGCCGCACCGGGGGGCACGCACTGGTCGTCCCGGAGGACGACAAGTCCCTCATGACCCGCGCGGACATGATCGCGCGGATCGTCATGGCCATGGGCGGCCGCGCAGCCGAGGAGTACGTCTTCGGCGAACCGACCTCCGGCGCCAGCTCGGACATCGAGCAGGCCACCAGGATCGCCCGCACGATGGTCGCCGAGTACGGCATGAGTTCCAGGCTCGGGGCGGTCAGGTACGGCGGCGAGGGCGGGGACCCGTTCCTCGGACGCGGCGGCGCCGGGGGCTCCGAGTACTCCCCGGAGGTGGCCAAGGCAATCGACGACGAGGTCCGCCGGATCATCGACGCCGCGCACACCGAGGCGTGGAAGGTCCTCGAGGAGAACCGGGAGATCCTCGACTCCGTGGCAGGGGAACTGCTCGAGAAGGAGACGCTCCGGCAGGAGGATCTCCAACGGCTGTTCGCGGACGTGGTCAAGCGTCCGAGGATCACCGAGTTCGACGACTTCTCCGGTCGTGTCCCGTCGACCCGGCCGCCCATCAAGACACCGGGTGAGCTGGCGAAGGAACGCGGCGAGCCGTGGCCGCCACCGACGAGCGACCCGTTCTCGATGCCCGTCCTCCCGGCGAGCCGAGAGCAAGGTGGCACCGGGCAGGACGCGGGCCGGGACCCGGGCGACCGGACCGATCGCGAGCGTGAGTCGGTTCCGGCGGGCGCGTCGTCCTCCGGGATCCCGGCGTACGGCACGCCACCGCCCCCCGGCTGGTCGGCGCCCGGGTGGCCCCCGCGGGCGTCGGCGCCGGGTCCGGGCCGGGCACCGGACCCGGGACGGGGCGGCGGCCAGGGACCCGGCGTGGACCGTCCCCTGGACAGGACGTATGGTCCGAGCGAGTCCGAGACCACCCGTCTCCCTGCCGCCCCCGCCGACCCCGAGACCACGGTCGAGGAGCCCGGCAGCCCGGGGGACCGGGACGCCACGCCGTCCGATCGGTCGACCCGGGCGTGGTCGGCGGTCGACGGTGACGGGCGTCGGAGCGGGTCGCGGCGACGCGAGGACAAGGAACCCGGGTGGCGTGCCCCGTGGGAACGTGACGACTGACCTCCCGGTCGGTGTCGTGCGAGAAGAGGACTGATGACAACCCCTGACCACATCCCCGCGGCCGACGCCCGGTCGAGGTCCACCGACCGCGTGTTCGACGCCGAACGCGCCGAGGCCGCGGTCCGGGAACTCCTGATCGCCGTGGGTGAGGACCCGGAGCGCGAGGGACTCCTGGACACCCCTGCCCGCGTCGCCCGCGCCTACCGGGAGGTGTTCGCGGGGCTGTACACCGACCCCGCGGACGTGTTGTCCAAGACCTTCGACGAGGATCACCGCGAACTGGTGCTGGTGCGCGACATCCCCATCTACTCGACCTGCGAGCACCACCTGGTGCCGTTCCACGGGGTGGCCCACATCGGATACATCCCGGGGCGATCCGGTGCCGTGACCGGGCTGAGCAAGCTCGCGCGACTCGTGGACCTCTACGCCAAGCGCCCTCAGGTCCAGGAACGCCTGACCGGCCAGGTCGCCGACGCCCTGGTGGACAGGCTCCAGCCCACCGGCGTCCTCGTGGTGATCGAGTGCGAACACCTGTGCATGAGCATGCGGGGGATCCGCAAAGCCGGTTCCGTGACCACCACCTCCGCGGTCCGGGGCAGCATGCGGTCCAACGCCTCCACCAGGGCGGAGGCCCTCGGCCTCCTCCGGGGTACGTGAGCCACCCGGCCGCCCCGCCGCGCCCGTCCGTACTGCCGCGCCCGGGCCGCTGCGCGGTGATGGGCATCGTCAACGTCACGGAGGACTCCTTCTCCGACGGTGGGCGGCACCTCGCCCCCGAGGCGGCCCTCGCCCATGCGCGTCGCCTGGTCTCCGAGGGCGCCGACCTCCTCGACGTCGGCGGGGAGTCCACGAGGCCGGGTGCGATCCGGGTCGATCGGACCGACGAGGCGGCCCGGGTGATCCCGCTGGTCCGCGCACTCGTGGAGGAGGAGGTCACGGTCTCGGTCGACACCATGCGCGCCTCCGTCGCGGCGGAGGCCCTGGACTCGGGAGCGGCGCTGATCAACGACGTCTCCGGAGGCCTCGCCGACCCCGGCATGCTGGAGGTCGTCGCCGACCACGGCTGCCCCGTGGTGCTCATGCACTGGGTGTCTCCCGACCAGTACCGGGCGGGCGCCGGCGGGCGTGCCGACTACGGCGGGGACGTGGTGACCTCCGTCCGTGACCACCTCGCCCGCCGCGCCGACGCGGCGGTGTCCGCAGGCGTCGACGCGGGCTCGATCGTGGTGGACCCCGGGTTGGGCTTCGCCAAGGACGCCGCCGACAACTGGGCGCTGCTCCACCGACTCGACGTCCTCATCGACCTGGGCTTCCCGGTGTTGGTGGCCGCCTCCCGCAAGCGCTTCCTCGGGTCGCTCCTCGCCGACACCGCCGGTGTGCCCCGGGCGGTGGCCGACCGTGACCCGGCCACCGCGGCAGTCACCGCTCTCGCGGCGGCGGCGGGGGCGTGGGCCGTGCGAGTCCACGACGTCCCGCCGAGCGCCGACGCCGTACGGGTGACGGCCGCCTGGGCGGCCGGAGGGGTGGAGGAAGGCTGATGGCGGACCGGATCGAACTGAGGGGCCTGCGGGTCCGTGGCAACCACGGTGTCTTCGAGCACGAGAGACGCGACGGCCAGGACTTCCTCGTGGACCTGGTCCTGTGGACCGACTTCACCGCGGCCGCGGCGTCCGATGACCTCGCCGACACGGTCGACTACGGTGCGCTGGCGCTCTTCGCCCGCGACGTGGTGTCCGGGGCCCCCCGCGACCTGATCGAGACGGTGGCCTCGCAGATCGCCGACGGGATCATGGACCTGGCCCCGCAGGCACACGCGGTCGAGGTGACGCTGCACAAGCCGCAGGCCCCCATCCCGGCCGAGTTCGCGGACGTCGCGGTGGTGGCCCGACGCTCGCGTGTCCACGTCGACGGCCCGGGTGTGGACCGGTGACCTGTCGGGCCGTGCTGTCGATCGGCGGAAACCAGGGGGATTCTCTCGACCTGCTCCGTGGGGCGGTGGCCGCCGCCGCCCGGGAGGGCATCCTTCGTCGCGTCTCCTCCGTCTACGCGACCCCACCGTGGGGCGGGGTGGAGCAGGACGACTTCCTCAACGCGGTCCTCGTCGTCGACCACCCCGGGTCCCCCCGCGACGTGCTCGACTGGGGCTTCGCCCGGGAGCGCGCCGCCGGCCGCACACGCGAGGTCCGTTGGGGGCCGAGGTCCCTCGATGTGGACGTGGTGTCGGCGGAGGTCGACGGGACGCCGGTGCACTCCCGGGACGAGTCCCTGACCCTGCCCCACCCGCGCGCCGCCGAGCGCGCGTTCGTCCTGGTCCCGTGGTCGGAGGTCGAGCCCGGGGCCCGGCTCGACGGCCTCGCTCTCACCGACCACCTCGACGCCCTGGACCCCGCCGAGGTCGCCGCGGTCCGCCGGACGCACGACCGGCTGGCCCCCGAAGGGTGGAGCCGCTGACATGACTCGCATCGCGGTGTCCACCCTCGTCCTGGTCGCACTCGTCGCCGGTGTGGCCGCCTACTTCCTGACCGGTTCGCTGCTCGGGTCGCTGCCGCCCCTCGGGTGGGGATGGGTCACGCTCCCGGTGGTGGCGTTGATCGACGTGCTGCTTGCGCTCCGGATCCGGTCCGCGATCTCCGACGGCGGGGTCGGTCAGGACCGCAGTCAGATGCACCCGTTGACGATCGCGCGGTGCGCAGCCCTCGGGCAGGCGTCGGCCGTGCTGGGGGCCGCGGCCGGAGGTCTGGGCGTCGGACTCGTCCTCTACTTCGCACCGAGGTTGGGTGAGCTGGCGGCGGCCAGCGCCGAGCTGCCGCCGTCCGTGGCGGTGCTGGTGTCCGGGGCGCTGCTCGTGGGGGCAGGTCTGTTCCTCGAGTCGTCGTGCGAGACCCCGCCCTCCGACGATGACGTGGGGGGACTGGCCCAGTCGACCTGAGCGGATCGAGCGGTCAGCAGACGGCGGGCATCTGGAGGAACACGCGCTGGTTACCCGTGTGACTAGTGGTTCTCTGCGTATCATGCGGGGCATGAGTTCCGACGGCGCGATCGACAAGCCCCGATCCGTCCGCCCCGTCCGCGGCGACGACCGCGGCCTGGCGGGGATCGCTCTCGGGGCGCTCCTGGTGCTGGCACTCATCGCGACCGTGGTGATGGTCTTCTCCGACAATCCGGTGTGGATGCGGATCGGCACCCTCTCGGCACTCTGGGCGGCGTTCATCGGGGCGTTCCTCGTGGCCCGCTACCGGCGGCAGGCGGCGGCCGAGGCGGCCCGGGTCCGCGACCTGCACACCGTGTACGAACTGCAGCTCGAACGCGAGATCTCCGCCCGCCGCGAGCACGAGCTCGTGGTGGAGAAGGACCTGCGCGACTCCGTGCGTGCGGAGACCACCGACTCCATCCACGCGCTCCGCCACGAGATCGCCGCGTTGCGGGAGCAGCTCGGGCAGATGGGCGTCACCCTGACCGACGAGCGTCTCGCCGTGGGTGGTGACACCACAGCAGGGGAGCTCGGCGCCGGGTCGTCACTGCCATCGGTGCCGTCCGAGCGCGTCGAACCACGTCGTCGAGCACCGGAATCGACCCTGACACCCCCGTTCGGGACCTCTCCGTCGGGTCGCGCCTCGACCACTCCCGCCTCGACCACTCCCGCCTCGAGCAGCCCCGCGTCGTCCGGCAAGGCCGGTTCGACCCCACCCGCCTCGTCGAGCCCCTCCGGCCCGGTGCGCCCCCGGCCGTCGACGCCCGAGCCGACCGTCACCGGGGTCGGTCGTGACGTCACACCCAGCACCGAGCGCACCGAGAAGTTCTCGCCGGTCGAGGCGGGGGAGTCCCGCCCCGCCGGCTCCCGGGGCGACACGCCCCGTGGCCCCGCGGTCCGCCCCGCCGGCCGTTCGAGGTCGGAGCCGCCCACCCCGCCCACCCCGCCGGAACCGCAGAAGCCCGAGCCCGCACGGGAGCAGGCGCAGAAGCCTGAGCCCGAGCCCGCACGGGAGCAGGCGCAGAAGCCCGAGCCCGCGGCCACCGAGTCCGCGCCGCACAGCCGGCACGGCGAGGGCGGCGGGCTCTCGGTCGCCGAGCTCATGGCACGCCTCGGCGGTGACGAGGCTCCCGGCCGTGGGCGTCGCCACCGCCATTCGGCTGACTGAGGCAGCGCGACCCGGCCGATCGAGCCCCACCCCGACTTTGTGAGGTACGCCACTCGGGCGTGCCCCGGTCGGAGAGTGCGACTATTCTCGCCCCCGAGATGTCCGGGACCCACCACGTGAGCGGGCCTGGAACGGATCGAGCACTGGAGCACCTCATGATGTCCGAGTTCGGCGTCACCGGAACACCCCCTGCCCGCCTCTCGGTCGGCCTCGTGTCCGCGGGACGCGTCGGCACGGCGATCGGCGCCGCGCTGGAGCGTCGTGGCCACGTCGTCTCCGCGGTCGTCGCGCGCTCCGAGCGGTCACGTGAGCTCGCCTCCCGCCGTCTGCCGGAGGCGCGATTCTCCGATCCGGTCGCGGTGGCCGGGGCCGGGGAACTGCTGATCCTCGCGGTGCCCGACAAGGACTTGCCCGGAGTGGTCGCGGAACTGGCCGACGCCGACGCCTTCCGCCCCGGCCACATCGTGGTCCACGTCGCCGGCGCGGTGGGTGCGGACGTGCTCCGTTCCGCCGCCGACGCCGGCGCGGTCGTGGTGGCGGCCCACCCCGCCATGACCTTCACGGGCGGAGACTCGGACATCGAGCGCATGGAGGGCTGCTCGTGGGCCCTGACCTCCCCGGACGAGGTCGGCCTGGTCGTCGGACAGATGCTGGTGATGGAGACCGGCGGGCTGCCCGTCACCGTCGCCGAATCCCACCGGGCGCTCTACCACGCGGCGCTCGCGCACGGCGCCAACCATCTCGTCACGCTGGTCAACGACGCCGCAGAGGCGCTCGCGGCGTCCTTCTCTGTCCTGCCCGGCGGCGGGGTCCAGGGTGACCCGGACGGCATGCTCGGTTCGGACGCCGGGGCGCTGGCCCGCCGTACCCTCGAGCCGCTGCTGCGGGCCGCGCTCGACAACGTCCTGGCCTCCGGGGAGTCGGCGCTGACCGGCCCCGTGATGCGCGGCGACGCGGTGACGGTGTCGCGCCACCTCGACGCGCTCGAGGACGTGGACAGCGGAATCGCCGCCGGGTACCGCGCGCTCGCGCTGCGGACGGCGGATCGCTGCGGTGCCGGACGCGACGTCACCGACCTCCTGGCCCCCGACCTGACGGAGCAGCTGCGATGACCACCTCGACCCTCCCCGTGCGGACGGCGGTCCCGGGACGGCCGGGTACCGGCTACACCCGGGGCGAGCTGACCGTCCACCACGACCCCTCGGCGCTGCACGCGGTCACCCGGTCGCTGCGCAAGGTCGGCAGGCAGATCACCTTCGTCCCGACGATGGGGGCGCTGCACGAGGGACACCTGGCCCTGGTCGAGGCCGCCCGCCGGACTCCCGGCTCCGTGGTGGTGGTGTCGATCTTCGTCAACCCGCTGCAGTTCGGGCCCGGTGAGGACCTGGACGCCTACCCGCGGACACTCGACGAGGACGTGGCCAGGCTGGCCGCCGCCGGGGTCGAGCTGGTCTTCGCCCCCAGCGCCGCCGCGATGTATCCGAACGGGCCGAGGACCACCGTGCTGCCCGGGCCGACGGGGGACATCCTCGACGGTGCCTCCCGCCCCGGGCACTTCGCCGGGATGCTCACCGTGGTGGCCAAGTTGTTCAACATAGTCGCCCCTCACCAGGCGTTCTTCGGGGAGAAGGACTATCAGCAGCTGGTCCTGATCCGTCAGATGGTGGCCGACCTGGACATGGACGTCCGGGTGGTGGGTGTGCCGACCGTCCGCGAGTCGGACGGGTTGGCGATGAGCTCACGCAACCGCTACCTCTCCGGGGAGGAGCGGGAACTGGCCACCACGCTCAACGCGGCGCTCGTGGCCGGGACGTTCGCGGCCAAGGGGGGCGGGCAGGCCGTGCTCGACGCCGCCCGCGCGGTCCTGGCGGAGCGACCGCAGATCTCGATCGACTACCTCGAGCTGCGGGCCGGCGACCTCGGCGAGCCGCCGCAGGAGGGTCCGGGGCGGCTCCTCGTGGCGGCCCGGATCGGCTCCGCCCGCCTCATCGACAACGTCGGCGTGGCCATCGGCACGGGGTTCCTCGCCGCCGCCGAGGCGACCGTCGCCTCCCAGCAGGCCGAGCTGGCCGCAGACCTCCAGGAAGGCATCTAGATGCAGCGCACCATGCTCCACTCCAAGATCCACCGGGCGACGGTGACCCAGGCGGACCTGCACTACGTGGGTTCCTGCACCATCGACGCGGACCTCATGGACGCCGCGGACCTGCTCGAGGGGCAGCAGATCGACATCGTCGACATCGACAACGGCTCCCGTCTGACCACCTACGCCATCACCGGCGAGCGGGGCTCGGGGGTCATCAGCATCAACGGTGCGGCCGCGCACCTCGTCCATCCCGGGGATCTGGTGATCATCATCGCGTACGCGGTGATGGAGGACGCCGAGGCGCGGGCCTACGAGCCGCGCGTGGTCTTCGTGGATGCCCACAACCGCACGCTCACCGAGGGCACCGATCCGGCGGACGTCCCCGAGGGGTCGGGCCTGAAGAACCCGCGCGTCCCCGAGCCCGCCACCGTCTAGGTGTCGGGGTAGGGCCGTGTTACTCACCGTCGACGTCGGCAACACCCACATCCGGCTCGGCGTCTTCCCCCCCGATGGCGGTCCACTCGAGCGCACCTGGAGCATGCGGACGTCGCCGGCGGTGACCTCCGACGAGTTGGCGCTGACCATCCGGGGGTTGCTCGGCGAGTGCGCCGAGCGGCTCACCGGAATCTCGGCGATGTCGGTCGTGCCGTCGGTGACGGGCGAACTGCGACGGATGGCCGCAGATTACTGGCCCGGGTTGCGCGCGGTCGTGGTGGCGCCCGGAGTGAAGACCGGGGTACCACTGCTCGTGGACTCTCCGCGGGAGGTGGGGTCCGACCGGGTCGTCAACGCCCTGGCAGCCCACACCCTGTTCGAGGGCGCGGTGATCGTCGTCGACGTGGACACCGCGACCACGGTCGACGCCGTCTCCGCCCGCGGCGAGTTGCTCGGTGGGGCGATCGCGCCCGGGATCGACATCTCCGTGGACGCTCTCGCCGAGCGCGCGGCCGCGTTGCGCAAGATCGAGGTCGTGCGGCCCCGGGGCGCGCTGGGCAAGAACACGGTCGCCGCGCTGCAGGCCGGGATCGTGATCGGGTTCGCCGGGCAGATCGACGCGCTGGTCGACCGCCTGCGGACGGACGTCGCCGAGTTGGCCGACGCGGCGGTGGTGCTGACCGGACTGCGTGCGGACGTCGTGGCGGAGGAGTCGCGGACGATCACCGACGTGGAGCCGGAGCTCGCGCTCGAGGGACTGCGACTGGTGTTCGAGAGGAACACCTGAATCCCGCCCCGCGCCGGTGGCATGCTGTCCGCCATGGACGGGATCGGACGGAGAGAGATCGACGACGACGAGGTGATCCGCAGGGACACCTCCGAGTTCGACCGCGGGGTGTCCTTCTTCGACGCCATCTACGGCTTCGCCGTCACGCTGCTCATCGTGAACGTCGACCTGCCGGGGCCGGAGGCGTGGCAGGACCTCGGCTCCCTGGCGGCATCCGGGCTCGGGCAGCAGCTGACCGGGGTCGCACTGAGTTTCGTGGTGATCTGCGCGCTGTGGCGGGTCAACGTCAGGATGATCAAGGGCCTCACCGGACTCGACGGCCCGATGGTGGTCGGCAACCTCCTGGCGACGGGCCTGGTGATCCTCGTGCCCTTCACCACCGACGCGATCAGCAACCCGGCCACGGCCGATCTCGACATGCCGACCGCGCTCTACGCCCTCAACATCGCCGGGGTGTCCCTCGCGCAGGCCGCCGTGTACCAGCGTGGTCGCGCGGTCGGACTGGAACGCCGTTCCACGTCGGCGAGGGAGAACCGCAGAATGCTCCTGGCGGCGACCGCCACCCCGGTGGTGTTCCTGGCATCGGTCCCCGTGGCGGTGACGGTCGGCGCGGGGACCGCCCAGCTGATGTGGGTGTCCTTGGTCGTGCTGCTGCCGTTGACGGGCGGCCTCGCGAACCGGGCCAGGGGGACCTGACGGCGCAGCGGGGTCAGGCCGCGCGTGCGGGTCAGGCCGCGGAGCGGTAGCTCGTCATGGAGACCGACCCCCAGGCGTACCCCTTGCTGAAGGCGTCCAGCTTCTCGCCGGATCCGGCCGCCATCCCCGCCGTGTAGAGCAGGGGCAGGAAGTGGTCGGCGCTGGGGACGGCCAGTCGGGCGTCGGGGTGTTCGACCAGAGAGAGGGCGTCCTCCGGCCGCTCGGTGAGCAGTTCCTGGGCGTGGTCGTCGAATCGGTGCGCCCAGTCCGTCCCCGAGTCCCCGCGGGTGGGGTCCGCGGCCGCCAGGTTGTGCACCACGTTGCCGCTGGCCAGGATCAGCACACCGGAGTCCCGCAGCGCCGAGAGCCTGGTGCCCAGGTCGAAGTGGTAGCCCGCGGGCTTGGAGGCGTCCACCGACAACTGGGCCACCGGGACGTCGGCATCGGGGAACACGTGGGTGAGGACGGACCACGTGCCGTGGTCGAGCCCCCACGAGTCCCGGTCCTCGCCGACCCAGGTGGGTTTGACCACCTCGGCCACCTCCGAGGCGAGCTCGGGTGCACCGGCGGCCGGGTAGTCGAACTCGTTGAGCTCCCGTGGGAAGCCGTAGAAGTCGTGGATCGTCCTCGGGTTGGCCATCGCGGTCACCGCGGTGGCCCCGATGTACCAGTGGGCCGAGACGGCCAGCACGGCGCGGGGACGTTCGGGGAGGGAGGTGCCGAGCGCGGCCCATTCGCGGGTCCACTGGTTGACCTCGAGCGCGTTGAGGGGGACGCCGTGGCCGATGAAGACGGCGGGCTGACGCGTGCGTGCGGTGGTCATGATGCTCCTTCGGTCTGACTATATGATGCATCAACTAATGTTCGGGCGCCAGCGGGTGTGCTGTCGGGTGTGGTCAGCGGGCCGAAGGAATCCGCTCTTGTCGTAGATAGACCGGTCTGTCTATTATTGGGGCCATGCACGCACGACGAATGCCCTCGGCCGGTCCGGCGGGCTCCGCACGTGCGCAGCACTGGTGTCCCCGACCGGCAGCAGCACCCTCGAACGGACCGACCGGGACCCGCCTGACCAGGAGCACCAGATGACCTCTCTCGCCGTCACCCTCACCGACCCCGCCGCCCTCACGCTGGACGTGGCGGACTACCGCACCACCGTCGAGGCGGGGGCGCTCGTCGTGGACATCCGCTCACGGGTCCAGCGCGAGCGGCAGGGTGTGCTGGCCGGGGCGGTCGCGGTCGAGGCCCGCCCCGTCGTCGAGCTGCTCGATCCCCGTTCGGCGGCACCCCTCGCCGCCGTGGACGAGGGGCGCGAGGTGCTCCTCGTCAGTGACGACGGCCTCGACGCCGAGCTGTTCGCCCTGGAACTGCACTCCCGTGGTGTGCGAGGGGTCCGGGCGGTGGACGGGGGGCACGACGCACTGCGGGCGGCGGGGGCGCTCGGCCTGCTCTCGGACGCCGAGCACCTGCTGCGCGAGCGATCCGCGATCTCGGCGCACTGAGCGCGGCACCACGCCCGACCGGGGGCGCGCGGGCACCGGCCCCGGTACGGTCGCGTCCATGACGGACCACATCTCGGCAGACCTTCTCCAGGGCATCCTCGACGAGGTCCGTGACGACTCCTCGGGCGAACTGGTCCCGCACCTCGGCGACTACGAACACCCGAACCCCGACGCCCTGGCGATGGCGGTGTGCGACCTCGAGGGCACCGTGACCTCGGCGGGGGACGACGACATCCGCTTCGATCTCCAATCCGCCTCCAAGCCCTTCGTGTACGCCCTGGCCCTGGACCAGAAGGGCGTGGACGAGGTGGCCAAGCGGATCGGGGTCGAACCCTCCGGGGACGCCTTCAACGAGATCTCCCTCGAGGCCGGGACCGGCCGGGCACCCAACGGTCTGGTCAACGCCGGGGCGTTGGCCGCCCACGCGCTCGTCGGGGACACCGACGACGACGAGGTCTCGCGCTTCGAGCACATCCGCGCACTGCTCTCCCGCCTCGTCGGCCGTGACGTGGAGGTCGACGAGGAGATCGCCGACATCGAGGCCAAGAGCGCACACCGCAACCAGGCGCTCGCGCACCTCCTCGCCGAGGAGGGCACCCTCGCGGACGACCCCCACGAGGTGGTGGCGGGGTACGGACGCCAGTGCGCGGTCCGCGTGGACGTCCGGGAACTCGCCCACATGGCCGCCATGTTCGCGAACGGCGGTCTGAAGCCCGGCAGCGACGAGCGGATCCTCGGGCGCAAGGCGGTCCGCTACGCCAACAGCGTGATGTTCACCTGCGGCATGTACGACGCGGCGGGCGACTGGGTCTACCAGGTCGGACTGCCCGCGAAGAGCGGGGTGTCGGGGTGTCTGTTCGCGGTGGTTCCCGGTAAGTTCGGGATCGCGGCCTACTCGCCGCGCCTGGACGAGCACGGCAACAGTGTCCGGGCGGCGGCCGCCATCGAGCAGCTGTCGGACCGGTTCGACCTCCACGTCCTCGACCACGTGCGCGGTGACGGGTTCGGCCCCGCCGCATAGGGACGACTATCCTCGGGAGTCGTGACCGACTCGACCCCCGCCGCGACCGAGCCCGCCGACGACACCCCCGAGCAGCTGCGTATCCGTCGCGACAAGCGGCAGCGCATCCTCGATTCCGGCGTCGACGCCTATCCGGTCGAGGTCCCCCGCACGCACGGGCTCGTCGAGATCGCCTCGGATCCGCGCTTCGTCGCCCTCGAGCCCGGGGAGGAGACCGACGTCCGGGTCTCCGTCGCGGGCCGCGTGCTGTTCGTCCGCAACACGGGCAAGCTCTGCTTCGTCCGACTCCAGGACGGCGTGAGCCCGGACGCCGACCTGTCGGTCCCGGCGACCGAGGGCGGGCCCGACTCGTTCGCCCCGCAGTTGCAGGCGATGCTCTCGTTGGCCAACGTGGGCGAGGAGCGGCTCGAGGCGTGGAAGCAGGACGTGGACCTCGGTGACCACGTCTCGGTGACCGGCCGCGTGGTGCGGTCCAGGCGCGGCGAGCTGTCCGTCATGGCCGACTCGTGGGTGCTGGCGGCCAAGTCGCTGCGTCCGTTGCCGGTGGCGCACAAGGAACTGAGCGAGGACACGCGCGTCCGTCAGCGCTACACCGACCTCATCATGCGCGACACGGCCCGGCGCAACGCGGTCACCCGCATCAAGGTCGTCCGGGCCCTGCGGGACGCCCTCGACAGGCGGGGGTTCCTGGAGGTGGAGACGCCGATGCTGCAGACGTTGCACGGCGGCGCCGCCGCCCGGCCGTTCGTCACGCACTCCAACGCCCTGGACCTGGACCTGTACCTGCGCATCGCCCCCGAGCTCTACCTCAAGCGATGCGTGGTGGGCGGCATCGAGCGGGTCTTCGAGATCAACCGCAACTTCCGGAACGAGGGTGTGGACTCCTCACACAGCCCCGAGTTCGCGATGCTCGAGACCTACCAGGCCTACGGGGACTACGACACGTCCGCCACGATGATCCGTGAGGTCATCCAGGAGGTCGCGCGCGAGGTGTTCGGCACCACCACCGTCACCCTCGCCGACGGCACGGAGTACGACCTGGGCGGGCAGTGGCGTGAGATGCGTATGTACCCCTCGCTCAACGAGGCCCTGCGCGCGCAGCACCCCGAGGTGGTGGGGAACACCGACGAGGACACCGTCACGGTCGACTCGACGGTCGAGGAACTCACGGAACTGGCCGGCGAGGTCGGGCTCGAGGTGCCCTCGGGCAGGGGCTGGCTGCACGGCAAGCTGGTCGAGGAGCTGTGGGAGCACCTGTGCGGTGACCAGCTCGAGGGGCCGGTGTTCGTCCGCGATTTCCCGGTGGAGACCTCCCCTCTGACCCGCGATCACCGCACGGATCGGGGGGTCACCGAGAAGTGGGACCTCTACGTCCGTGGGTTCGAGCTGGCGACCGGCTACTCGGAGCTCGTCGACCCGGTGATCCAGCGTCGCCGGTTCGAGGACCAGGCGCGGCTCGCCGCGGCCGGTGACGACGAGGCGATGGTGTTGGACGAGGACTTCCTGGCCGCGATGGAGCAGGGGATGCCGCCCACCACCGGGTTGGGTATGGGGATCGATCGTCTGCTCATCGCGCTCACCGGGCTGGGCATCAGGGAGACGATCCTGTTCCCGATGGTCAAGCCGCTACCGCGGGACTGACGCGACCGTCACCGGCGACGCTCTGGCTGCGTCAGTCCGGCTGCGCCCACGCCGCCGCCACGAGTTCGCGGAGCACGGGTTCCCGGATCCGGGCCAGGGTCGTCACGTAGAGGCACCCCGTGCCGGTCTTGTGCGGCCCCAGCGTCGCGAGCAACGCGTCGGCTCCCGGGGCCCTGAGCAGTCCGTAGAGGCTGATGGCGGAGGCGCGGGGACTGAAGCCCACCCGGAGGGTGTCGCCCTCACGACCGCTGTCGTACACGTAGTGGTGCGTGCCGTAGCCCACGATCGACGGGCCCCACATGGACGGTGGTTCGCCGGTGACCTCGCCGAAGAGCTCGAGCAGGCGCAGGCCGTCCTCCACCCGCCGGGCGGTGGGCAACCCCTCGATCCACTGCCGTGGGGAGCCCGGTGTCTCGAGAAACGCCGTGTTGTCGTTGCGGCCGGTGGCGCGGGGCCGCGAGAGCGGATCGGCGAGGGACAGCCCCGCCGCGGACAGTGCGTCGCGCAGCACGCCGAGCTGGGAGGGGCCGACCCCGTGCAGCGCCAGAACGTCCCTCTCGGGCGTTCCGTCCAACTGGCGGAGGTCGGTGATCCCGGCCGCGGCGAGGGCGCGGGACGCCGGCGCGGAGAGCCGGGGGAGGGGAAGCGGTGACTCGCTCATGGTCCAGACGGTAGACCTCGCGCCGGTCGAGCGCCCGGGTCGAGACCGGACCGTGACAGCGAGTCGTCCGTCCGGGTGACGTGCCCCGGACATAATCACGGCATGAGAAGAATCCCCTCGCGAGTGGTGGCCGGCGCGGTGGCGGCGTTGCTGATCGCGGGTACCTCCACGTCCGCCGCCTCGGCCCAGGTCCCCCTACCGCCGGAGGCCCAGCAGGTGCTCGATCAGGCCCTGGCGGGATCCGTACAGGCGGACGCGGACCTGCGCACCGCCGCCGGCGGCTGGCTGGAGTCGGCGGGGATCACTCCTCCGCCCGGGTTCGTGCCCCCTCCGGCCGCGCCCCCGCCGCCGCCGGACCCCACCCCGCAGAGCCCGTGTCCGCGTACGGCCGCCGCGTGCGTCGACCTCGACGGGAACCGGACCTGGCTGCAGTCGGGGGAGCGGCTGAGCTACGGGCCGGTACGGATGTCGCACGGAAGGGTCGGTTGGGAGACCCCTCGCGGGACGTTCCAGGTCACCCGGAAGGTGCGCCACGAGGTCAGCCGTCTGTTCGACGACGCCCCGATGCCGTACTCGGTGTACTTCGTGGGAGGGATCGCCTTCCACGAGGGCGATCCGGCCTACGAGTCGCACGGGTGTATCCGGATGGACCGGCCCGCCGCGGCGACTTATTTCGAGAGGCTGCAGGTCGGGGACACCGTGGTGGTGTTCTGACGCCTCACGAGCCGGTGAACATGCGGGCCTCGGCGCGGTCCGGGAGCAGGTACTCGGCGGACTTGGCCGCCAACGCCGATCCGATGATCACGAGGATGAATCCGATCGCCGCGACGAACGGACCGTAGGTGACCGAGGTGCCGTCCGGCAGGCCCGCCAGCATCGGATCCGAGGTGTCGGTCGAGTTGAACAGGACCCAGACAAAGATGAGGTGGGCGATCAACACGAGGGACGCGAGTACCGCGTTGGCGGCCGCGAAGAATCCCAACCGGGTGAACAGCGTGACCGCCACCAGGACCGACAGCACGAGAAGCCCCAGGAAGTTCAGGGGCGCCATCGCGCGCAGGTCCAGGATCTCGGTGAGGTCGAGCGCGCTGATCCCTCCGCCGGTCCCGGTGCTCAACCAGGGGAGGTACAGACTGAGCAGGGCGAGCGCCAGCCCCACTACGGCGATCAGGCCGCCGACGCGGTTTCGCAGGTGCGGGATGATCTTGCCGCCGGTCGGGGTGCTCGCCGACGACGGCGAGGTGCGGGTGACGGGCGTTGTCTGTGCGGCCATGGCGGGTGCCCCTTAATCGGACCGGAACCTGTGAAGTGAGGTAAGTCACATAATAGGCGGGGTGTCCGGGTTCTGCCACAACGGTGCGTTCCGGCCGGACGGTGCGGTGGCGGACTGTGACCGCCGGACCGGGCCCGCCCGTCACGTCACGGGATCGACCGGATAGCGAGCGGACCGGGCGGCCCAGGCCGACCCCGCCGACACCATCACGAACCCGAACGCGGCCACATAGGGCCCGGAGGTCACCGTGGCGTTCGCGGGCAGGCCCGAGAGTGCCGGCTCCGTCGACCCCGTGGACAGGATCAGGGTCCAGACGAAGGCGAGGTGTCCCGCCAGGACCCCGATCGCCACCACCGCCGCCGCGACGGCGAACGACCCCAGGCGGGTGAGCGCGGTGACGGCCACGAGCAGGGCCAGGACAAGTAGTCCGACGAACAACACCGGTGCGACGCTGCGGACGTCGATGAGCTCGGTGATCCCCAGGGCCGAGATCCGCTCGTCCGCGCCCGTGGCCAGCCACGGCAGGTAGAGGCTGAGCAGCGCCAGCGCCAGACCGGTGAACGTCACCAGGGCCCCGATCCGGTTCCGGACGCGCGGGATCCGCTTGGTCCGTGCGGGGGTCCTGGTCGGGAGGGGGACCCGGTGGGGTGCGGGTGGGGTGTACGCGGGCATGGCGATCACGCTCCGGGCGGGGTCGACGGACGCAGGTGCGCTGACTCACATGGTATGAGGCGGACAACTCCGGGGCAGTGCGGCAGGGCGGTTCGTTATGGTAACGGGATCCTCAATGTCGACGGTTGGTCCGACGAGTGGGTTCGGCGCCCATCGGGTCCTCCGGCCACGGGTGCCGGGGATAGCGGCCCCGCATCTCCGCCCGTACACCGGGATAGGCCTCGCGCCAGAAGAACTCCAGGTCGCGGGTCACGGCGAGTGGCCGTCCGGCGGGGGAGAGCAGATGGACGGTCACGGGGACCCGCCCGTCGCAGATCCGGGGTGAGGTCGTCCACCCGAAACACTCCTGCAGCTTGACCGCCAGCACCGGTGCCGCGTCGGATCCGGGTTCGGGGTAGTCGACACGGTATGACGACGAGCTGGGCACCTGCAGGCGGTCGGGCACCAGCTCGTCGAACCGGGTCGCCTCCGGCCACGGGAGCAGCCGCCGCAGCGCGGGGCCGACGCCGCGTCCCGCCAGCTTCCCGCCACGCGTGAGGGCGTCGACCTCCGGCCCGAGCCATTCGGCCAGCCGGTCCGCGAGCGCCTCGGCCGACACCTCGGGCCAGGGCGGTCCGAGTTCCCGATGCGCGAGAGCCAGCCGGCGCCACAGGCGTAGAGCCTCGTCGTCGGGTCCGAGTGCGGACAGGCCGTCGGAGCGGACGGCGGCCGCCACGGCCGACACGGCGGCGGCGGGGCCCGGCCGCACCGGGGTGACGGAGAGTTCGATAGCCCCGAGCCGGCGGATCCGGCGTCCGGTCAGTGCGCCGCCCGAGAAGGTGGCCGCCTCGTCGTCGTCGAGTAGACCCGCCGCCGCTCGTTCGGCTCCCTCCCGGTCCACCGGGGCGGCGGCCCGGATCACGGCCCCCGCCTCCCCGGCGGCCCGTCCGGACGCCCGTGCGACCTCGGCCACCGCGAGCCACTCGTGGCCGGTGAGGGCGGACCCGGGCGGGAGGACCGCCCCTGTGCCCGACGCGAAGGTGTACTGCCCGCCCCGGCGGCGCGCCACCCGATCGGGATGGGCCAGGGCCACGATCAGGCCGACGGCGTCCTCGATCGGCATCCCGCCCGGCCCGCCACCGCTTCGGACCACGCGTTCCAGGCGGCGGGCCTCGCGCTCCCAGGTCCGGTGGTCCGCCGCGCGGCCCCCGCGTAGGGCGCGCAGGTCCGCCACGAGGTCGCCTGCGGGCGAGCGGCGACCCGAGGTCAGCAACGACACCACCTCCGCCGCCATCGCGCGGCCGACCACGGGGGCGCCGTCGAGCAACGCGCGGGCGTGCCGCGGGTCCGCGGGGACCCGGGCCAGGTCGCGCCCGCGGTCGGTGGCGCGGCCCAGGGCGTCAAGCGCGCCCAGGCTCTGCAGCACCGACTGGGCACGGCGGATCTCCCCGGACGGTGGGGGGTCGGGTAGTGCCAGACCCTCGCCCCGCGGGGCGCCCCAGCAGGCCACGTCCAGGGCGAACGCGGTCAGGTCCGAGGTGGCGATCGCCGGCGTGCGGTGCGCCGGCACGCGCGAGAACTCGTCCTCGGACAGGCAGCGCACCGCGATCCCCGGGCCGAGACGGGCCGCGCGGCCCGAGCGCTGCACGCAGGAGTCGCGGGAGGCGGACACCGTGACGAGCCCGGTCATGTCGCGTGCGGCGTCCCTGCGGGGTTCGCGGCTCAGGCACGCGTCCACCACCACCCGAACCCCGGGGACGGTGAGGGAGGACTCCGCCAGGTCGGTCGAGACCACCACCCGGGGCCGGGGTCCGGCCGCGCCCCGGCCCGGGGTCGGGTCCCCGCGGCCGGATCCCGAGACCGCCCGGTCCTGCTCGGCCGCGTCGAGCCCGCCGTGGAGGGGCAGGACCTCGGCGCGCCCGCCCAGTCGTGCCGTGAGCGAGCGCACCACGCGGTCGATCTCGCGGACCCCGGGGAGGAAGACCAGGGTGTCCGACCCGCTCGCGGTCACCTCGTCGGCCGCCACGGTGGCCACGTGGTCGAGGAAACCGTCGGTCACCCCACGGGAATCCAGTCGGGGAGCGAGGGGCGGGCGGTAGCGGATCTCCAGCGGATGAAGGACGGCCGGGATGTCGATCACCGGCGCCGAGGCCTCCGTTCCGGCGCCGCCCAGCAGGCGCGCGAAGCGACCGGCCTCGACGGTCGCGGACATGGCCACCACGGGCAGGTCGTCGCGGAGTTGGCGCAGCTCGCAGAGCAGGGCAAGGGCGAGGTCGGACTCGACGTCCCGCTCGTGGACCTCGTCGAGCACCACCGCCGCGGTCCCGGGCAGGTCCGGGTCGGCGATCAGGCGCCGTACCAGCACCCCCGGGGTCACGAACTCCACGAGGGTGTCCCGGCCGACGCTGGAGTCCCCGCGCACGGAGTAGCCCGCCAGGGTGCCGACCCCCGTCCCGGTCAGCGCCGCCAGTCGTCGCGCCGCCGAGCGGGCCGCCACCCGTCGGGGCTGGGTGACGACGACCCGTCCCGCGATCCCGTCCGCCGAGGCGACCGCCGGTGGGGCGAGGGTCGTCTTCCCGGTGCCGGGCGGGGCCTGGACGACCGCGGTCCCCCTGGTGGCGAGGGCGTCCCGGAGGGCGGGCAGCGCGGCGGCGAAGGGCAGTCCGTGGCCGATCCGGTCCAGATCGAAGGGGGTCACGTCCCCGCTCCGTCCACCCGTGTCATGTCCACGACCCTAGGCGCCGACGACGGAAGTCCGTCCCCCGGCGCACGGATCGGCGGCGTTCGCTGTCGGCGTACACGGATCTGCAATGGATCCCCGACCTGCCGCGTTGAACCCTGGTGACGGACCCGCTCCCGCTCCTGCGGTGCAGCGCGTCAAGCACGGCCACTAGAGTGGACGGAACCCGAGGAATGTGAGGTAGCACGATGTTCGAACGGTTTACCGACCGCGCGCGTCGCGTCGTCGTCCTGGCCCAGGAAGAGGCCCGGATGCTCAACCACAACTACATCGGCACCGAGCACATCCTGCTGGGTCTCATCCACGAGGGCGAGGGAGTGGCCGCCAAGGCACTCGAGTCCCTGGGGATCTCGCTGGAAGCGGTGCGGAGTCAGGTCGAGGAGATCATCGGCCAGGGCCAGCAGGCGCCCAGCGGGCACATCCCGTTCACGCCGCGGGCCAAGAAGGTCCTGGAGCTGAGCCTGCGCGAGGCGCTGCAGCTCGGCCACAACTACATCGGCACCGAGCACATCCTGCTCGGCCTCATCCGTGAGGGCGAGGGCGTCGCCGCCCAGGTGCTGGTCAAGCTCGGAGCGGACCTCACCCGGGTCCGCCAGCAGGTCATCCAGCTGCTGTCGGGCTACCAGGGCAAGGAGGCCGAGGCCACGGGCGCCCCCGCCGGCACCGGTGGTCGCGAGTCCGGTACGCCGTCGTCCTCGACGGTGCTGGACCAGTTCGGTCGCAACCTCACGCAGGCCGCCATGGAGGGCAAGCTCGACCCGGTCGTCGGCCGCGCCAAGGAGGTCGAGCGCATCATGCAGGTGCTCTCCCGGCGCACCAAGAACAACCCGGTGCTCATCGGCGAGCCCGGCGTGGGCAAGACCGCGGTCGTCGAGGGCCTGGCCCAGGCCATCGTCAACAACGAGGTCCCCGAGACCCTCAAGGACAAGCAGGTCTACTCGCTCGACCTGGGGTCGCTCGTGGCCGGTTCCCGCTACCGCGGAGACTTCGAGGAGCGCCTGAAGAAGGTGCTCAAGGAGATCAACCAGCGCGGCGACATCATCCTGTTCATCGACGAGATCCACACCCTCGTCGGCGCGGGTGCCGCCGAGGGTGCGATCGACGCCGCGTCGATCCTCAAGCCCAAGCTGGCCCGCGGTGAGCTGCAGACCATCGGCGCCACCACGCTCGAGGAGTACCGCAAGCACATCGAGAAGGACGCGGCGCTCGAGCGTCGTTTCCAGCCGGTCCAGGTCCCGGAGCCCAACGTGGAGCTGTCCATCGAGATCCTCAAGGGTCTGCGGGACCGCTACGAGGCCCACCACCGCGTCACCATCACGGACGCCGCCCTGGCCGCGGCGGCCCAGCTCGCGGACCGGTACATCAACGACCGCTTCCTCCCGGACAAGGCGATCGACCTCATCGACGAGGCCGGCGCCCGCATGCGGATCAAGCGGATGACCGCTCCGCCGGACCTGCGGGAGTTCGACGAGAAGATCGCGGAGGCCCGCCGTGAGAAGGAGTCCGCGATCGACGCGCAGGACTTCGAGAAGGCCGCGGGCCTGCGGGACACGGAGAAGAAGCTCATCGCCGAGCGCTCGGAGCGCGAGAAGCAGTGGCGTGCGGGCGACATGGATGTGGCC
Source organism: Dietzia cercidiphylli (assembly GCF_039531545.1). Lineage (NCBI taxonomy): Bacteria > Bacillati > Actinomycetota > Actinomycetes > Mycobacteriales > Dietziaceae > Dietzia > Dietzia cercidiphylli. Next base: position 189,696 of record NZ_BAAAQG010000006.1, on the reverse strand, counting down.
GCCGTGGTCGACGAGGAGCAGATCGCGGAGGTCCTGGGCAACTGGACCGGGATCCCCGTGTTCAAGCTCACCGAGGAGGAGACCACGCGTCTGCTCCGCATGGAGGACGAGCTGCACAAGCGGATCATCGGCCAGGAGGACGCCATCAAGGCTGTCTCCCGGGCCATCCGCCGCACGCGGGCCGGTCTCAAGGACCCCAAGCGGCCCTCGGGTTCGTTCATCTTCGCCGGCCCGTCCGGTGTCGGTAAGACGGAGCTCTCCAAGGCGCTGGCGAACTTCCTGTTCGGCGAGGATGACGCGCTCATCCAGATCGACATGGGCGAGTTCCACGACCGCTTCACCGCGTCCCGTCTGTTCGGCGCACCTCCCGGGTACGTCGGCTACGAGGAGGGCGGCCAGCTCACGGAGAAGGTCCGGCGCAAGCCGTTCTCGGTGGTCCTGTTCGACGAGATCGAGAAGGCCCACTCCGAGATCTACAACACGCTGCTGCAGGTGCTCGAGGACGGCCGTCTCACCGACGGGCAGGGCCGCATGGTGGACTTCAAGAACACCGTGTTGATCTTCACCTCCAATCTGGGCACGAGGGACATCTCCAAGGCGGTCGGGATGGGCTTCCAGTCCTCCGACAACACCGAGGACGCCTACGAGCGGATGAAGCAGAAGGTCAACGACGAGCTCAAGAAGCACTTCCGGCCCGAGTTCCTCAACCGCATCGACGAGATCGTGGTGTTCCACCAGCTCACCAAGGCTCAGATCGTGGAGATGGTCGACCTCATGGTCAGCCGCGTCGGCGTGGCGCTCAAGGCCAAGGACATGACCATCGAGATCACGGACCGGGCCAAGGAGCTTCTCGCCAAGAGGGGTTTCGATCCGGTATTGGGTGCGCGGCCGCTGCGTCGCACCATCCAGCGCGAGATCGAGGACACGCTGTCGGAGAAGATCCTCTTCGGCGAGGTCGCGGCCGGCGAGCTCATCACCGTCGACGTCGAGGGCTGGGACGGCGAGTCCGACAAGACCGAGGACGCCCGGTTCACGTTCACCGGGGTCCAGCGCCCGGACGCCGGGTCCCGCGAGGGTGAGGAGATCACCGCGAGCGTCGCACCCACCGGTGAGGCCGGCCCGGGCGACTCGCTCCCGCCCAGCTCGGGCGGCTTCGGTGGCGCAGCCCCCGGCGGCCCGTCGGGTAGCGGTGGGGCGGCTCCCGCCACCACCTAGGCCGGACACGCGGCACGGACACGAGGCGGCCCCCGCTCATCGAGCGGGGGCCGCCTCGTCGTCGGCCGATCTCGTGGTCGGTCGGCCTCGTGGTCAGTCGTGGTCAGTCGTGGGACGTGGTCACTCGTGGGCCGTGGGCACCGCACGGAAGCCGCCGTCGAGCACCACGAGCGGATCGCCGGGATCCTCCTCGTCGAACCAGGCGTCCAGCAGCCGCGCGACCACCAGGACGTGGTCGCCCGCCGGGACGAGACGATCGAGGGCGACCCGGAGTCGCGCCCGCCCGCCGTGGAGGAGCGGTTCACCGGTCTCGGCCCGGGTCCACAGGGAGTGGTCGGCGAACCGGCGGTGGGAGGGGCCGGCGAACCGGAGCGCGAGTGATCGGTCGGCCTCGCCCAGCAGGTGGATCACCGCGGTCCGGGCGTCGAGCACCGCCGCCAGGCTGGACGACGAGATCCCGACGTTGAAGCTCACCAGGGCGGGCCTCGACGACAGGCTGGACGGTGATGACGCGGTGAACCCCACCGGCCCGTCGGCGCCGTCGAGGGTGATGATCGTGACGCCGGCGGGATGCATACGCATCGCCCGCCGATGGGTCTCCGCCGGGACGGACTGGTGAGCGGTGGACAGGCTTCGTTCGGTCATACGAGAAGTCTGTGGGGGTCCGCTACGGATGTCGAACATTACTGTCGCGGTGACCGGAAAGGGTCAGGACACCGACAGCAGCCTCGACGGCAGCGCGCTCGTGGGGTCGGCCGAGATGGTGTCGAGCGCCACCGCCATGGCCGCCAGCTGCTGGATCCGCCCGCCCGCCGTCGACACCCTGAGTTCGGGTGCCCCGCCGGCGAGAGGGGTCTCCCGTGAGGCTCGCAGGAGGGGTCCCAGGTAGCGCGGGTGGTCCGTGAAGGCCTGTCCACAGAGCACCACCGAATCCGGCCGAGTGATGGCCGAGACCAACCCGACCAGGCGGCCGAGGATGGTCGCCCGCTCGACGAGGATCGCGTCGGCCATCGGGTCACCGTGTGACCGGGCCGCGAGCTCCGGCACCGACCCGACGGTGATCCCGCGGGCGGCCGCAGCCCGGACCAGTCCGGAATCGCCCACCACGTCCAGGAGGCCACCGCCGCGGTCGTCGAGGTAGGTGGTCGGCCCCACGGGGAGGTGGGCGAGTTCCGCCGAGCCGGCCCGTGGCAGGTGCACGGCGCCGTCGATCACGAGGGCGGAGCCCAGATGCTCCCGCGCGTAGACGACCAGCGTCGTGCCCGTGTGGGACTCGTGCCCCACGAGCAGCTCCGCCGCGGCCATCGCCTCGACGTGGGGGGCCACGGAGAAGGGCACCCCGATTCGATCGGCGAACAGGTCCGCCACCGGAACGTCCCGCCACCCCAGCAGGTCGTGGTCGATCCTGCCCGGCGCGGTGATCCTCGCGGCCGTGGCCACGCCGCCCCAGACCAGCCGGCGGTCCCGGTGGCCGTCGAGGAGCCGGAACGCGATCGCGGACAGCTCGTCCGCGATCACCTCCGGATCCCGGCCCGGGGTGGGGATCGCGTACTCGGACAGGATCCGGCAGGCGAGATCACTGATGGCGACCACGCACCGGCTGAGGCCGATGTGGACGGCCACCACCACGGGCCCGGCGGGATCGATCTCCACGGGGATGCTCGGCCGGCCCACGGAACCGTCGTGCATGAGTTCGGGTCGCTCGCGGATGACCCCGGAGGACAGCAGCGCTGCCGTGGCTCGGCTGACCGTCGCCACCGACAGGCCCGTGGACGCGGCCACCTCCGGACGGGTCACCGGCCCCCGGAACCGGATCGTGCGCATGACCCTGGCCGAGCTCACGTCGGACAAACGCAGGTCAGGGGCGGGTGATCGGGGTGTCATGGGGGAGAGGGTACCACAGCCTATAGACCGATCGGTCTACTCGTGTAATTGGTTTCCTTCCCGGTGACGGCAATTGTGGCCCCCCGTCTCCGTCCGGCCGCACGATGTGTCGGTCCGCACTCCGACCCGAGACACCTCAGGAGCCGTCCGTGGCCACCGACCCGACTCATCCGAACCCCGACCAGACTGGGTTGCACTTCCACTGGTTCCTGCCCACCTACGGGGACTCGCGCAACCTCGTGGCCGGTGGGCACGGCACGCTGATGTCGGGGGACCGTCCGGCGACCCTGCCGTATCTGCGGCAGATCGTCGCGGCGGCCGAGCACAACGGGTTCGAGTCCCTCCTCACTCCCACCGGCGCCTGGTGCGAGGACGCGATGATCACCACCGCTCTGCTCGCCGAGTCGAGCGACAGCATCAAGTTCCTCGTGGCGCTGCGCCCGGGGCTCATGAGTCCCACCCTCGCCGCGCAGATGGCGACCACCTTCCAGTGGCAGACCGGTGGCCGCCTGCTCCTCAACGTGGTCACCGGAGGCGAGTCCCGCGAGCAACGCGCCTATGGGGACTTCCTGGACAAGGAGGCCCGATACGCCAGGGCGGACGAGTTCCTCGAGATCGTCCGAGGACTCTGGGATTCGGAGAACCCGCTCTCCTACAGCGGTGACCACCTCGCCGTCGTCGATTCCGTCCTGGCGCGTCGACCGGACCCGGCGCCGCCGATCTTCTTCGGCGGCTCCTCCGCGGCCGGAATCCGCGTCGCCGCCCGCCATGCGGACACGTACCTGACCTGGGGCGAACCCCCCGCTGCCGTCGCCGGGAAGCTGGACCGGGTCCGGGACGCCGCGGCCGTTCACGGCCGGACACCCTCGTTCGGGATCCGGCTCCACGTGATCTCCAGGGACACCTCGGAGCAGGCGTGGGCCGAGGCCGATCGGCTCCTGGCGGGGATCGACCCCGCGGACGTGGCACGGGTGCAGGCCTCGCTGGCCGCCAGCGAATCGGAGGGCCAGCGCCGGATGCTCGACCTGCACGGCGGCCGGACCGGGTCGCTCGAGGTCTCGCCGAACCTGTGGGCCGGTGTCGGCCTGGTCCGCGGGGGCGCGGGGACCGCGCTCGTGGGCTCCCACGAGGAGGTCGCCGACCGGATCGCCGAGTACGCCGAGCTGGGCCTCACGCACTTCGTCCTCTCCGGGTACCCGCACCTGGAGGAGACGTACACCTTCGGGGAGGGCGTCCTGCCCGTCCTGGCCCGTCGTGGGTTGTGGACCCCGGTTGATCGGCGCCGCGAGACCGTGTCCGTGCCGTTCGCCACCGCCACCGCCACCACCACCACCACCACCACCAGCGCGACCACCACCGACGCGACCACCACCGACGCCACCGCGGCCGATGCCAGCGGGACCGACATCTGGCCCGGGCAGCCCGCCACCGTCGGCGGGTGACGAGACGAGGAGACCTCACCATGACCACCGTTCTCGCCTCCACGCCGACGGGCCCGCGTGAGGTGGCCGCCGGCCCCACCGCGGAGACGCCGGCTCCCGGGCGCGGCACTGTCGGCCGCCGCCGGCCCCGCCGCCGGACCACCTGGCTGCGCTGGCTCAGCCCCGTCGTACTGATCCTCATCTGGCAGATCGCCGGAGCCACCGGCATCCTGCCGGAGCGGATCCTTCCCGCCCCGCAGCTCATCGCCTCCTCCGCACTGGAGCTCATCGCCTCAGGTGAGCTCGCCGACGCGCTGGCCGTCTCGAGCGTCCGCGTGGTCCAGGGGTTCGTCCTGGGGGCCGTGGCCGGACTCGTCCTGGGGGTGATCGTCGGAACCTCGCGGATCGCGGACGCCCTCGTCGACCCCCCGCTCCAGATGCTCCGCGCGTTGCCGCACCTCGGGCTGATACCGCTGTTCATCCTGTGGTTCGGCATCGGTGAGACCCCGAAGGTGCTGCTCATCGCACTCGGTGTGGTCTTCCCGATCTACCTCAACACGGCCTCGGGCCTGCGGCAGGTGGATCCCAGGCTGCAGGACATGGCGACGGTCTTCGGATTCAGCCGACGCCAGCGGCTCACCGAGGTGATCCTCCCGTCGATCGCGCCCCAGGTCCTGGTCGGCGTGCGGCAGTCGCTCGCGATCGCCTGGTTGACGCTCATCGTGGCCGAGCAGCTCAACGCCACCAACGGCATCGGCTACCTCATCATGAACGCCCGCGACTACTTCCGGATCGACGTGATCATCGTCGGCCTGGTCGTGTACGCGCTGCTCGGCATCCTCACGGACGCGGTGGTCCGCGTCGCCGAGGCCCGTGCGCTGCGCCACTACCGGTGACCACCGACCACCACCCAGGAGCCACAGTCATGACCACCACCCTCGCCCCCGCGGGCGCGCTGCGAGATGTCACCCGCAGCTTCGGCGACACCGTCGTTCTCCGCGATCTCGACCTGACGATCCCCCGCGGCGACATCGTCGCCCTGCTCGGTCGGAGCGGTAGCGGCAAATCCACCGCGCTGCGGATCCTCGCCGGACTGGACCGGGAGCTCGACGGAGGGAGCGTCCACATCGAGGGCCCCCCGGCCGTCGTGTTCCAGGACTCCCGGCTGCTGCCCTGGCGCACCGTCGCCGAGAACGTCAGGCACGGCCTCAACCGGGTCGACGTCGGACGGGGGGAAAAGACCGACCGGGTCACCGGGATCCTCGCCGAGGTGGGGCTCGGGGGCCGCGAGGGCGCCTACCCGGGGGAACTCTCCGGCGGGCAGGCGCAGCGGACCTCGCTCGCCCGGGCGCTCGTCGCCGAGCCGTCGCTGTTGCTGCTCGACGAGCCCTTCGGCGCGCTCGACGCCCTCACCCGGCGCACCATGCACCGCCTCCTGCTGCGGCTGTGGGCGCACCACGGTCTCGGGGTCCTGCTGGTGACGCACGACGTCGACGAGGCGGTGGCCCTGGCCGACCGTGTGCTCGTCCTGGACGACGGCGTCGTCGGCCACACCGAGGCCATCGACCGACCCCGCGGCGGGGGCGGGACGAGCCACCACCGCCGCCGCCTACTCGACGCGCTGGGCGTCGACCACACAGACGAGGACTACTCGATATGACCACCACACTCTCCCCGATCCACCGACGACCCGCGATCGGTGTCGCGCTGCTCGCGCTGGCGTTGATCGTGCTGCTCGTCGGCGCCGGGTGCGCCACCCGCGACTCCGAGGCCGCGGCACCCGTCCCCGACCGGGTCGACCTCGCGGGCCTGTCCGACCTCGTCCTCCGGGTGGGCGACCAGAAGGGCGGCACCCAGGCCCTGCTCACCGCGGCGGGACAGCTCGACGACCTGCCGTACGAGGTCGAGTTCTCCACGTTCACCTCCGGGCCGCCGCAGGTGGAGGCGCTCAACGCCGGTCAGATCGACGTGGCCGTCACCGGTAACACCCCGCCCGTGTTCGGCGCGGCCGCCGGGGCGCGGGCGTCGATCGTCTCCGCCTACGCCAACGGCGGGGAGGGGGACCGGATCCTCGTCCCCGGGGACTCGTCCGTGCGGACCGTGGCCGATCTGGCGGGTCGGAAGGTGCTGGTGGCCAAGGGGACCTCCGCCCACGGGCATCTGCTTCTCCAGCTCCGCAGGGCCGGGGTCTCGCCGGAGTCCGTCGACCTGGTCTTCCTCCAGCCGGCCGAGGCGGGGTCCGCGTTCTCCCGCGGCGACGCCGACGCCTGGGCCATCTGGGATCCGTACACGGCCATCACGCAGACCACCACCGACGCCCGGACCATCGCGACCGCGGCGGAGGCGTCCAACGGATTCTGGTTCGGGCTCGCCTCCCACGACGCCCTCGCGGACGCGCGCCGCCAGACGGCGATCGCGGACCTCCTGGTCCGGCTGGCCGAGGCGGGGACCTGGAGCGCGGAGAACCCGGCGCGGTGGGCCGCGTTCTACGGTGAGGCGGTGGGGCTGACCCCCGAGGCCGCCGAACTCTCGCAGAGTCGCAGCACCCGCCGACCGGTGGCGCTGGCGGACACGGTGCCCGGCGAGCAGGAACTCGCCGACGTCTTCACCGAGGACGGGCAGATCGCCGCCGTCGACGTGGACGCACTGGTCGACGACAGGTTCCAGGACGTGCTCGGGCCGGTGGTCGGGCCGCTGCCCGGGAGCTAGCGGACCGGGCCCGGCCGGGCTACGAGGTGATCCCGGACCAGAGTGTGGCGATCGCGGCCCAGCCGACCATCCCGACGGTGGAGTAGAGCGTCGCCCACATGAGCCCACCCACGGTGACCGCCGGCAGGTACCGGGTCAGCGGCATGCGCGTGAACCCGGCGGTGAAGTTGATCGCCGTCTGCACGCCCACGGTGAGGAAGGACAGCGGAACCGCGATCACCCCGTAGCGCGCGGACAGCCGCTGGGCCCGCTGCATGTGCCGCCCGTCCAGGTGGCGGGCGGCCTTCCGGCTCAGTCTCCCTCCGTTCAGCGCTCCCCGGCCTAGCCAGTAGGTGGCGTTGGCCCGCAGCATCACGATGACGAACAGCGCGCCGAAGGCGACGGCGAACGGCTGTTCCGAGATCCGGTCCATGAAGGCGCGGCGGCGGTGGAGGGCCCGGTCAGGCGGAGGGCTTGACGTCCATCACGACGTCGAACTCGAGGAGGGTGGCCCCCTCGGCGACGGGCTTGCCGTGCTGACCGGCGTGGGCGGTCCGGGCGTCGCCGTCGCGCCATGCGGCGAAGGACGCCTCGTCCTGCCAGGTGGTCACCACGAAGTAGCGCTCCTCTCCGGCGGTGGGGCGCAGCAGCTGAAAGCCGAGGAAACCGGGGGAGTTCTCCACGGTGTGGGCGCGCTCGGCGAAGCGACGCTCGAGCTCGGCACCGGCCTGGGGCGGCACGGACAGGGCATTGATCTTGACGACGGCCATGTAGGTGAGCCTACGCTTTGGTGCCGCGGTCCCGGCCGGTCAACCCGGCAACGAGTACACGTCCCCGGTCCGCACCATCAACCCGTCGGCCACGAGCGAGTCGAGTGCGCGGCCGCGCTGGACCGGGTCGGGCCACACCGCGGCCAGACGGTCCCGGTCGGCGGTGCCGTCCCCGTCGCGCAGGACGTCGAGGAGCAGGCCGCGTACCTGGCGGTCGGTCCCGGCGAAGGTCTGGGTGCGGCGCCGCGGCCCGTCCCACTCGGGCCTGCCTGCGGCCAGCCACGCGCACGAGGAGGCCAGCGGGCAGTCGTCGCACCGCGGCACCCGGGCGGTGCAGACCAGCGCCCCGAGCTCCATCAGGGCCACGGAGAAGGCGACCGCCCGTTCGCGGCCCGACGGCAGCAGGGCGTCGACCTCCGCGAGGTCGCGCCGGGTGGACGGCGGTCCGGCCTTGGCCGCGCCGCCCACCGCGCGTGCGACCACCCGTCGCACGTTGGTGTCGACCACCGGGACGCGCTGGCCGTGGGCGAAACACGCCACCGCGCGGGCGGTGTAGTCGCCGACGCCCGGGAGCGCGAGCAGGGCCTCGACGTCGGTGGGGACCTCGCCGTCGTGTCTGTCGACGACGACGAGGGCACACTCCTGCAGTCGGAGGGCGCGGCGGGGATAGCCGAGCTTGCCCCACATCCGGATCACATCGGCGGCCGGCGCCGCGGCGAGCTCGGCCGGACCGGGCCACCGCTCGAGCCACGCCCGCCAGACCGGTTCCACCCGTGCCACGGGGGTCTGCTGGCTCATGACCTCACAGAGCAGGATCTCCCACGCGCCGACACCCGGGCCGCGCCAGGGGAGGGGGCGGCCCGCACGGTCGAACCAGGACAGCAGGGCGGAGGTGTCGACGGAGGTCACCGTGTCTCCGCGGGAGCGGGGTGTGCACAATATGAGCCATGCCTCATACCGATCCCATCAAGGCCTGGGCCTCGCTCCGCGACGGCAATCATCGATTCGTCGAAGGGCAGATGCGTCATCCCAGCCAGAATACCGAGCGGCGGGAGAAGCTCGTCGCGGCGCAGCACCCCAAGGCCGTCCTGTTCGGCTGCTCGGACTCCCGGGTGGCGGCCGAGATCATCTTCGACCAGGGTCTCGGGGACCTCTTCGTGATCCGCACCGCCGGCCACATCAGCGACTCGGCGGTGCTCGGCTCGATCGAGTACGCGGTCCACGTCCTGGAGACCCCGCTGATCGTGGTGCTCGGTCACGACAGCTGTGGCGCCGTCAAGGCCACGGTCGACGCGCTCAACACCGGTGAGATCCCGCCCGGGTTCCTGCGTGACGTGGTGGAGAAGGTCTCGCCCTCGATCCTCAACGGTCGCCGCGAGGGGCTCAGCACCATCGACGATTTCGAGGCGCGCCACGTCCTCGAGACCGGCGAGCTCCTGCAGCAGCGCTCCAAGATCATCAGTGACCGGATCGACGCGGGGCGGCTCGCGATCGTCGGTGTGACGTACAAGCTCTCGGACGGGCGCGCGTATCTGCGCAGCGCGTTGGGGGAGGTCGAGGACACCCCCCACGGTCCGGGTGAGGAGATGATCGCGGTCTAGGGACACGCCGCGAGGGGGATCCGGTGCGGCGCCCGCTCGGCCCTAGAGTTGGGCCCGTGCACGAACCCCAGGGCTCCCTACCGCGCGAAGTCTATGTGCGTCGCCGCGTCGCCGCCGTCGCCATCGCGGTCGTCGCCGTCCTGGCCGTGGTGCTGGCGCTGTTCCTGGCCTCCAGGGACAGCGGCACGGACACCCAGGAGTCGGCGGGCGGCGGCGAGGTCGACACGGCCGAGGCGGCCACCACCTCGGAGACCACGACCACCGGGACCACCGCCCGGGATGACGGCGGCGCCTCGCGCGGCCGGTGCGCGGACGAGGACTTGAGCCTGGAGGTCTGGTCCGCCGAGCCCAACGTCCCGGTCGGCGAGGACGTCCGGTTCTTCGTCAACATCCTCAACACCTCGGACACCACGTGCGACCGCGACCTCTCCGAGGCGCCGCTGTCCTTCGAGGTCTACCGCCTGGACACCAACGTCAAGGTGTGGTCGAGCATCGACTGCACCACCCCCCGCGAGGACGACGAGGTCGACCTCCGCCCCGGTGAGCCCGAGCCCCGCCAGATCGACTGGACAGGCCGCCGGTCCGCGGAGGGCGCCTGCTCGGAGGCCGATCGGACCCCGGTCGAGGTGGGCGCCTACCAGGTCTACGCGCTGGTCGGGAACGTCTTCAGCCCGGCGGCCACCTTCAACGTGGTCGAGGGCGACTGACCGTTCGGGGTGTCGGGCGCGACTGGCATCTGAGGCAGGCGCCGCGGACGCCGTCCGCTAGGTCGACCCGAGGCCGGTGAGCCACTGGCGCACGTGCCGGGCCCACAGGGCGCCCACACCCTCCACGTCCGCGAAGTCCGTCTGCTCCGCGGCGAGCAGCGCCGGAACCGAGCCGAACCGTTCCACCAGGGCGGAGATCTGCACGGGCCGGAGTCTGGGGATGTGGGCGAGCATCCGGTGACCCCGTGCGGTGACGTGCTCGTCGAGGTCCTCCGGCTCCGCGGGCAGCCCCAGGCAGCGTGCGACGGGGCCGGGCAGGAGCAGGTCGGCGTCGGTCAGGGCGGCCAGGCGCTCGAGGCCGGTCGTCACCTGGTCGGCGGTGGGGACCGTGCTCCCGCCCGCGGGGTCCACGGCGAGGTGATCGGCGACCAGGCCCCACAGCTCGTCCGGGGTGTCGGCCAGCAGTTCCTCCAGCTGGAGGGTGGTCTGGCGGCCGTACTCGCCCATCTCCACGGTGAGTTCGGCCAGTTCCGCGCCGAGGCGATCCAGACGGATCAGGCGCTGCGCCATCGTCACCACGTCGCGGACGGACGCGTAGCCACCGATCTCCGCGCGGTCGAGTCGGGCGCGGGCCCGGGCGGTGCGGGCGCCGTGGCGTTCCATCGTGGCGACGGTCTGATCCGCGCGCGCCAACAGCACCACGGGGTCGGCCAGGACGCGCGCCTGCCCGCCGGCGTAGACGGTCACGGTGGTCATCGAGGCGGAGACCGCCACGGACGGGACCCCGGTGTGCAGCGCGGTGCGCTCGGCCGCCCGGTGCCGGGTCCCGGTCTCCACCGCCGGGAGGGAGGGATCCGGGACCAGGTGGACGTTGGCATGGGTGATGCGCCGGCCGTCCGTGGACAGGACCACGGCGCCGTCCATCTTGCTCAGCTCGCGCAGCCTCGCCGGGGTGAACTCCACGTCCAGCGAGACGCCACCGTCGCAGATCTCCCGGACGGCGGGGTCGTCACCCAGCACGACGAGACCGCCGGTGCCGCTGCGCCGGATGCGGTCCAGCGCGTCACGGAGCGGCGTGCCCGGGGCCAGACGGCGGAGGACGGCGCGCACCGCCGCGTCGGCGGGGGAGCCGTCGGCCGCGCGGGCGGACAGGGCGGACGTCTCAGTGCCCCTCGGAGTGGGTCTCGACCGGACGGGTGTACTCGTCGCTGGCCGGGACCTCGGCGATGACGGCTGCCGCCATCTCGATCTGGTCGCCGTTGGAGAAGGAGACGGTGGCCGGCACCGAGGTGCCGATCTGGAGGTCGTCCGCACCGGGGAGGGTGGCGGTGGTCCGCTCGACGCAGAGGTCGTCCCCGCCGGGGACGGGCTCTGCGTCCTCCGCCGCCGAGACGATCAGCGAGCACCCGCGCTCGAGGGGCTGCGACTCGCCGATCTGCGCCTCGATCCCGTCGATCTCGAGACGGTCGAGGGAGATCGACTCACCAATGCCGGTCCCGGTGAAGGAGGCGACGAACCCGAGACGCGCCTCCCCCGTCTCGGGGAGGACCACCACGAGGTCGTTGACGTACAGCTCGCCCGCGGAACCCTGTCCACCGTCCACCGCGGCGACCTGACCGGCCGTCTGCGAGATCTGGCCGGCGCCACACGCGGACATACCGACGGCGGTACCCACGGCCAGGACTACGAGCGCGGTGCGGCGCAGGCCGGTGTTCGGTGAAGTCACGTCAGGCTCCTCGGGAGATGGTCGTTCTCAGGCCGGTCTCATCGTAGTCCACGGCCGGTCGTGACCGGCGCCAGAGTGCGCCCCTCGCACCCCCCGGATGCGCCGGTCGGGCCGTTCGGGTTGCTGACCTGCATAAACGGATAACCCCAGCGCTGAGGGCGTGCTAAGATGGCTCAGTCGAAAGGGGAAAGCCACTCATGGAGTTCAAGGTCGGCGACACTGTCGTCTACCCGCATCACGGCGCCGCAAGTATCCAGGCGATCGAGATGCGGACGGTCAAGGGCACCGAGAAGGAATACCTCGTCCTCAAGGTTTCACAGGGCGATCTCACGGTCCGGGTTCCGGCCGAGAACGCCGAGTACGTGGGCGTGCGCGACGTGGTCGACGAGGCGGGGCTCGACAAGGTCTTCGATGTCCTGCGTACCGAGCACGCGGAGGAGCCGACCAACTGGTCGCGCCGCTACAAGGCGAACGGCGAGAAGCTGGCCTCGGGGGACGTGAACAAGGTCGCCGAGGTCGTCCGCGATCTGTGGCGCCGCGACCTGGACCGGGGACTGTCCGCCGGCGAGAAGCGCATGCTCGCCAAGGCGCGGCAGGTGCTGGTCGGCGAACTCGCGCTGGCCGACCGTGCGGACGAGCACCGTGCGGACGAGCTCCTCGAGCAGGTCCTGGCCGCCGCGGCCGCGCCGGCCTGACGCGACCCGCGCGAGTGACCCGGTCCTCTGTGACGCGGAACGGATCGAGTGGCCACCCGGCCCCCACGGGCAGGGTGGCCGCCGTCGTTCCCGCGGCGGGGTCCGGACTACGGCTGGGAGCCGGGGTGCCCAAGGCCTTCGTCGAGGTGTCGGGCCGGACGATGCTCGAACGGGCCGTCGCCGGGTTGCTGGCCAGCGGGGCCGTCGACGACGTGGTGGTCGTGGTCCCGGACGACCGCGTCGCCGAGTCGGAGGCCCTGCTCGCCCCTCTCCGGACGGGGGACCACCTCGTCGTCGTCACCACGGGCGGCGCGCAGCGCACCGACTCGGTGCGCAACGGCCTGGCGGCGCTCACCGCCGGCCTCCCGCGGTCCGGTACGTCGGTACACGACGTCGTCCTGGTCCACGACGCGGCGCGCTGCCTCACCCCCGCGGGCCCCATCGTGCGGGTGGTGGAGGCGGTCCGATCGGGAGAGGTCGCGGTGGTGCCCGTCCTCCCCGTGGTCGACACCGTCAAGGAGGTCGACGCCGCCGGATACGTGGTGGGTACGCCCGACCGCGCCGCCCTCCGGGCCGTCCAGACGCCGCAGGGTTTCGCGCCCGACGTGCTGCTGGCCGCCTACGACGCGGCCGGGGACGTGGCCACCGACGACGCCGGGCTGGTGGAGCGGCTGGGCGGGACGGTGGCGACCGTCGACGGCGACCCGCTCGCCTTCAAGATCACCACGGCATCGGACCACGTCCGAGCCCTGCACGAAGTCCGTGCCCTGTCGGAAGCCCGTGCCCTGCACGAAGTCGGCGCACCGCAGGAGCCCGGTGCACGCGAGAACCCGGAGGAGCACCCGTGACCGGACCCGTGATCCCGCGCGTCGGCATCGGCACCGACGCCCATCAGGTGCAGCCCGGCAAGCGATGCATGATGGCCTGCCTGCACTTCCCGGACGACCACGGGTGCGAGGGGCACTCCGACGGCGACGTGGTGGCCCACGCCCTGGTCGACGCGCTCCTGTCCGCGGCCGGTCTCGGTGACCTCGGCACCCTGGTCGGCACCGGTCGCCCCGAGTACGACGACGTCTCGGGTGAGCGGCTCCTGCGCGAGGCGGTGGCGGAACTCGCCGGGCACGGGTGGGCGATCGGGAACGCCGCCGTGCAGATGGTGGGCAACCGCCCCAAGATGGGCCCGCGGCGGGTCGAGGCGGAACAGACCCTCTCGGCGATCATCGGCGCCCCGGTCTCCGTCTCGGCCACCACGACCGACGGCATGGGCTTCACCGGTCGCGGTGAGGGGGTCTCCGCCGTGGCGACGGCCCTGGTGTTCCGGAGCTGACGAAGCGGGCGGGAGGGTGCGTCACCGGTAGACTCGCTACCCGTGACGCTCCATCTGTACGACACCGCCACCCGCTCCCTCCGGGAGTTCACCCCAGTCCGGGAGGGGCACGCGTCCGTCTACCTCTGTGGAGCCACCCCCCAGTCCGTGCCGCACATCGGCCACGTCCGGTCCGGGGTCGCCTTCGACGTCCTGCGCCGCTGGCTGCTGGCCACGGGCTACGACGTGGCGTTCGTCCGCAACGTCACCGATATCGACGACAAGATCCTCACCAAGGCCGCCGAGAACGGCCGGCCGTGGTGGGAGTGGGTCGCCACGCACGAACGCGAGTTCACCAGGGCGTATGACGCCCTCGGGGTCCTGCCGCCGTCCACCGAGCCGCGGGCGACCGGGCACGTGACGCAGATGATCGACTACATGGAGCGGCTCATCGAGCGCGGCTTCGCCTATCCGGCCGAGGGCAGCGTCTACTTCGACGTGGCCGCCTGGTCGGCCGCACCGGAGGGCGATTACGGCCACCTCTCGGGACACCGCCTCGAGGAGGTCGACCAGGGTGAGGCGGCGGACCTGCGCGGCAAACGGGACCCGCGGGACTTCGCGCTGTGGAAGGCGGCCAAGCCGGGGGAGCCCAGCTGGCCCACCCCGTGGGGGGAGGGCCGTCCGGGCTGGCATCTCGAGTGCTCGGCCATGGCGACCTGGTACCTCGGTGGGACCTTCGACATCCACGGCGGTGGTCTGGACCTGCAGTTCCCGCACCACGAGAACGAGGCGGCGCAGTCCCACGCGGCCGGAGACGGCTTCGCCCGGTACTGGCTGCACAACGGGTGGGTCACCATGGCGGGGGAGAAGATGAGCAAGTCGCTGGGCAACGTGCTCAGCGTGCCCAACATCCTCAGCGCGGTGCGACCCGTCGAGCTGCGCTACTACCTCGGCAGCGCGCACTACCGCTCGATGCTCGAGTACTCGCCGGAGGCACTGCAGGAGGCGGCCGCCGGGTACCGGAGGATCGAGGCGTTCGTGCGGCGCGTGACCGAGGCCGGCGTCGAGGTGCCCGTGGGTGACTGGACGGACGGGTTCGCCGCGGCGATGAACGACGATCTCGGGGTCCCCGCCGCACTGGCGGAGATCCACGGTCGGGTGCGCGAGGGGAACACCGCCCTGGCGTCCGGCGACCTCGACGCGGCGCTGACGGCCGCGTCGGCCGTGCGGGCGATGACGGCGGTCGTGGGCGTCGATCCCCTCGACCCCCACTGGGTGGCCGAGGGCGGCGCGGACGACGCCGCGACGACAGCGCTCGACTCGCTCGTGCGCGCAGAACTCGAGGCGCGCGACATCGCGCGTTCGAACAAGGACTTCGCCACCGCCGACGCGATCCGGGACCGTCTGGTCTCGGCCGGCGTCGAGGTGGCAGATACCGCGGACGGCCAGAGATGGTCGCTCGCCAACCGGAAGGACTGACATGGCTGGCAATTCGGCCCGACGCGGAGCGATCCGCAAATCCGGCACCAAGAAGGGCCAGGTCGTCGGATCCGGCGGTCAACGGCGGCGGGGCCTCGAGGCCCGCGGCGCCACGCCCAAGGCCGAGGACCGCACGTACCACTCCGCGCACCGCAAGGCCAAGGCCGCCTCGCGGAAGGCGGAGACCACGCAGCAGCGGCGCCGGTACGCCGAGAAGCAGGCCGATGGTCCGGAGTACGTGGTGGGCCGCAACCCGGTGGTGGAGTGCCTCCGGGCCGGCGTGCCCGCGACCGCGCTGTACGTCGCGGTCGGCTCGGACGCCGACGAGCGACTGACCGAGGCCGTCCACCTGGCCGCCAACAAGGGCATCTCGATTCTCGAGGTGCCGCGCACGGACCTCGACCGCATGGTGTCGAACGGGATGCACCAGGGGATCGGGCTCCAGGTGCCGCCGTACCAGTACACCGATCCCAAGGACCTGCTCGACATCGCGATGGGAGCATCCGAACCCGCGCTGCTCGTGGCCCTGGACAACATCACCGACACCCGCAACCTCGGCGCGGTCATCCGTTCGGTCGCCGCGTTCGGCGGACACGGCGTCCTCATCCCGGAGCGGCGCAGTGCGTCCATCACGGCCGTCGCGTGGCGCGCCTCGGCCGGTGCCGCCGCCCGGCTGCCGGTCGCGCGCGCGACCAACCTCAACCGCACGCTTCTTGACTGGGCCAAGGCCGGGGTGCAGCTCGTGGGTCTGGACGCCGACGGCGACACCACCCTGGACACCTACGACGGCACCGGCCCCACGGTCGTCGTGGTGGGCTCCGAGGGTAAGGGTCTCTCACGGCTGGTGCGCGAGAACTGCGACTCGATCCTCTCGATCCCGATCTCCGGAGGGGTGGAGAGCCTCAACGCCTCGGTCGCCGCCGGCGTGGTGCTGTCCGAGTTCGCCCGCCAGCGTCGCGTGAAGGGCTGACGGGCCCCTCGGTTCCCGTTCAGCCCGGCGGGCGGCGGGGCGATCGACAACGATCGAACGTCGCCCGTGCGTACTCCCACGTCTCCTCGCCGTAGTACAGGTGCCCGACGACCATGTAGAGCCCGGCGAACCGTTGGTAGGTCCACGCCCGGTCGAGGAAGGTCGAGTCGATCCGACCGACGTAGCGCGCGAGCACCTCGTCGACGAAGC
>NZ_BAAAQG010000006.1:76630-172961 GCF_039531545.1 Dietzia cercidiphylli | reverse complement strand
TCGATGAGCCCCAGCCGGCCCGGGGACGTCCGCCGATCCCAGTACAGGTGACGGACGTAGACGTCGTTGTGCAGGAAGACCCTGGGCAGCAGGGTGGACTGGAGCGCGGCGACCTCGTCACAGATCTCCCGCGCGGTCCGCATCTCGTCCTCGGTGAACACCGCAGGGAGGTCGTGGGCCACGATCCCCCGCACGAAGTCCAGGTTCTCGGGTTGGTACGAGTCC
This sequence comes from Dietzia cercidiphylli, assembly GCF_039531545.1. Lineage (NCBI taxonomy): Bacteria > Bacillati > Actinomycetota > Actinomycetes > Mycobacteriales > Dietziaceae > Dietzia > Dietzia cercidiphylli. Next base: position 172,736 of record NZ_BAAAQG010000006.1, on the reverse strand, counting down.
GGGACCCGGTCCAGCGGCGGGGTGGAGGTGTCGGCCGCGTGCAGCGCCGCCAGCAGGGCACCGAGCTGCCCGGCCACCGACGTCCTGTCCGTCGTGGGCAGACCGCGGAGTAGCTCGGGGGTCAGCCTGTCCCCACCCACCAGCGGATACCCGGCGAAGCCGCCGCCCGACGGGACGTGCGTGTACCGGGGGATCGCGGCGTCGACACCGGGGGACAGGTGGTCGAGGACGGCGATCTCCTGCGGGAGCTGGGCGAGCGCCTGCTCGTCCGTCGGGAACCGGAACACCAGCTCCCGGTGCCCGAGGGAGTCGGCCCCGCGGCACCCGCGGCACAGCACCACCACGTGGTCCCAGCCCTCGTCGATCCACGACGCCGAGTCCCAGGCGAGGGTCGGGAACGCGGCGCGGATCGCGTCGAGCTCAGCGCTGCGCTCGTCCGGGGGGTCGGCCGGGGGTCCGGCGGGTCGCTCGGCAGGGGGGTCGGGGTCGATGGGCACCCGTCCGACGGTAGTCACGCGGGCCGGTCGGTGCTCAGCTCCGGAGTGCCGCGACCGCCCGGCACGCCAGGTAGATGACGAAGGAGATGGTGGTGACGAACACCGAGACGGGCACCCCGGGCGCGAGCGAGAGCAGCATCCCACCGACCGCGGCGATCTGGGCGAACAGGATGGTCAGGGCGATCGCGCGCCCGGGGCTCGAGGTGACGGCGGCCGCGGCGGCGGCAGGGGTGATGAGCAGCGAGAGCACGAGCAGCGCCCCCACCACCTGGACGGCCTGGGCGGCCGCGAGGCCCACCAGTACCGCGAAGACCAGGTTGATCGCGCGCACGGGAACCCCCCGCGCCTCGGCGACCTCGGGGTCCGCGGAGGAGAAGACCAGCGGACGGTAGAGCGCGATCAACGTGACGCAGATGATCGCCGCGACCACCGCCATCTGGACCACGCCGTGCTCCGACACGCCCACGATCTGCCCGGTCAGCAGGGAGAAGCTGGTCCCCGACCGGCCCGGGTAGAGGTGGATGAACAGCACGGCCATGCCGAGGCCGAACGCCATGACCACGCCGATCGAACTGTCGCGCTGGGAGGCGCGGGCGCCCATGAGTCCGAAGATCAGCGCGGCCACCACGGATCCGAGGATCGCACCCAGGCCCAGGTTGAGGCCGAACAGCAGTGCGGCGGCGGCGCCGGTGAGGGCGAGTTCGCTGGCGCCGTGCACGGAGAACGACATCTGCCGCATCACGATGAACGGCCCGATCGCCCCGGCCAGCAGGCCGAGCAGCGCGATCGCGACCAATCCGTAGAGCACGAAGTCCTGGCGGAGCAGGTGCGCGGTCACCTCGGTGTCGGCGATCGTCCCGGCGATCTCGAGCAGGCGGTCCATCAGTGCGCTCCGGGGTGGGTGTCGTCGTGATGGTGGTGGCCGGTGGACCAGGGTTCGGCGCACAGGTGCTGGGTGTCGCCCACCACGATGATCTGGCCGCGGACCCGCAACACCTCGACGGGCGAGGAGTAGAGGTCGGACATGACCTCGGTGGTGAACACCTCCTCCGGGGTGCCGATGCGGTGGCGCCCGTCCACGAGGTAGACGATCCGGTCGACCATCGGCAGGACCGGGTTGATCTCGTGGGTGACGAAGAGGACCGCGGTGCCGTGGTGACGACGGCGGTGGTCGAGTACCGAGGCGACGGTGCGCTGGCCGGTGAGGTCCAGGCTCAGCAGCGGCTCGTCGCAGAGCATGACGCACGGGTCGCACGCGATGGCCTGGGCTACCCGGACGCGTTGCTGCTCGCCTCCGGACATGCGACCGAGCGGCTTGTCCGCCAGCTGCCCGGCCCCCAGGCGGTCCAGCGCGGCGTCGACCACCCGACGCTTCTCGCCGCGCCGGGACGGCCACCCCGGACCCCAGCGGGTCCCGTCGATCCCGAGTCCGACCAGGTCGCGTCCTCGCAGGGTGATCCCGGGGTCGAACGCCTTCTGCTGGGGCACGTACCCCAGGTGGGTTCCGCGGTCGCCGGGGGCGCGGCCGTCCACCAGCACGGTGCCGGAATCGGGTGCCAGCTCGCCGAGGAGCACCTTGAGCAGGGTCGTCTTGCCGGCTCCGTTGGGGCCGAGCACGGCGACGAACTCCCCGGCGGCCACCTCGAGGTCGAGATCGCGGATGAGGGTGCGCCCGCCGCGCGAGACCGTCACCGACTCCAGGGAGACGACCGTCCCGGGGCCGGGTTCGCCGCGGAAGTGAGATGTCACCTGGTCAGTGTCCACCATCGGCGACCGGGGTCGCACCGTCGAGGGCCGAGGACAGCGAGTTGACGATCCCCGTCATCCACGTGGTGTAGTCCATGCCCTCGGGGAGGGTCTCGGTGAGGTCGACGACGGCGACGTCCGCCGACTCGGCGGCGTCACGGACGCGGGCGGTCACGGTGGTCTCGGTCTGGGTGTTGAACGCGAGGAACGCGACCTCCCGCTCGCCCATCAGGTCGAGCATGGCGGAGAGGTCGGCCGCGGACGGGTCGGTGTCGTCCTCGATCGAGGCCAGGAATCCGCGCGGCGTCAGGTCGACCATGTGGGCGGCGTCGAACAGGTGGGCGCCGACCCGCTCGGTCTGGGCGTAGGGGAAGTGCCCGCGGTCGTGGATCGCGTCGAGCTCGGCCTCGAGGGGGGCGAGGGAGTCGGCGAACCGGTCGGCGTTCTCGCGGTACTCCTCGGCGTTCTCCTCGTCGATCGCCGCCAGCTCCTCGGCCACCCGCTCGGCCACGGCGGCCGCGGTGGGCAGACTGAACCAGACGTGCTCGTTGGTGTCGGACGCGTGGTCGTGGCCGGCGTGATCGTCGTCCGATCCGTGGCCGTCGTGACCGTCCTCGGCACCGTGACCGCCCTCGGCACCGTGATCGTCGTCGTGCCCGTGCTCGTCCGCACCGTGGTCGTCCGAACCGTGCTCGTCGCCGTGGGAGTGCTCGGCGATCGACTCGCCGGTGACGCGTTCGTACTCGTCGACCGCCCGGACCACGGGGACGTCCGCGGCGTTCTCGAGGGCCCGGTCCACGAAGGAGTCGTACCCGGCGCCGTTGTAGACCACGAGGTCCGCGCCGCTGACCGCTGCCGCGTCGGCCGGGCTCGCCTCGTAGGAGTGCGGGTCGGCGGCCGGGTCGGAGATCACGGCCTCCACTGTCGCGTTGTCCCCGGCCACCTGCTCGGCGATGTCGGCGTAGACGCTCGTGGAGGCCACGACGGTCGGTCCGGTGGCCGTGGCGCCCTCGCCGGAACCGTCCTCCGACCCGCAGGCGGTCAGGACGGCTCCTCCGAGGAGCGCGGCGGCGGCGATCGCCGCGGCCCGGGCTGGCAGGGGGGTGCGGGACAGGCTGGATGACGACATGGCGAAGACCGCTCTCGTAGCAATGGGAACCGTTGTCGTTAAGTGTATGTTGATCCTCGCCGACGGGGTCAACCGCGGGGTGGCCCGGAGGTCAGCCCCGCAGTTCGGCGAGCCGGGAGAGCAGCCCCACCACCGCGGGGATGTCGGCCACGCGGTGTGTGGCGAGAGTCCGGCCGTCTCCGACCTTGATCCCGATGTCCCCGTCGCGCAGGCGCGCGAAACCCCGCTCGTCGGTCACGTCGTCGCCGATGAAGATCGCGATCTCCGCCCCGGTCTGCTCGACCAGCCTCTCGATCGCCGCGCCCTTGCTCGCCTCGCGGACCGCGATCTCCACGACGTTCTTGCCCTCGGTCACGAACACGCCGTCGAGGGCGGCGGGTCGGGCCATCGCCTCGGCCATCGCCCGTTGGCGCAGGGCCGGGTCCTCGACCGGGCGGACGTGCAGGACGGCGGCCGTGGGCTTGTGCTCGACGTGGGCGCCGGGGGTGCGCGAGACGATCTCGGAGAGTTCGGAACCCACACGGTCGAGCCGGGCGAGCTCGTCGTCGTCCAGGGGCGTGTCGAACCCGCCCTCCCACTCCGACCCGTGGCTACCCACCAGCACCAGCGGCGCGACGGCACCGCTCACCCGGGCGAGTGCCTCACGGTTGCGGCCGGACAACAGGGCGACCGTGGTCCGCGGCAGCCCGGCGAGCCGATCGAGGGCGTCGATGGCGCCGGGTGCCGGGACGGCGAGGGTCGGGTCGTCGACGAACGGCGCCAGGGTCCCGTCGTAGTCGCACGCGATCACCAGGGTGGGGGTCCGCGCCGCGCGGCCCAGGGCGTCGGCGAGCTCGGGGGACAGGTCGACGGCGGCAGGGGGATCGGCGTCCGGGTGGAGCGCGGACCGCCCGTCGGGGGTGGCGTCGTCAGCTGGGGTCATGGCACCCAGGGTAGAAGGCCGGGTCGCTCCGGGTGTGGTGTCCGGTGACGCGCCCGCGGTGTCGGGGGAGGCCGGCGTGTTGACGGATCGGTGGTCGACTGTAGGATTGTCGACAATCCGACGGAAGGTAGATGGATGACCACGTCCCTGACGGCCCTGGAGCTCTCCGAGCGCTTCCGCAGCGGCGCGCTGTCCCCGGTCGACGCCGCGGAACACGCCCTCGAGGCGATCGAACGGGTCGACGGCGAGATCAACGCCTTCTGCCACCTCGACCCCGAGTCGACCCTCGCCGCGGCCCGTCGATCGGAGGACCGCTACCGGCGGGGTGAGCCCCTCGGCCCGATCGACGGCGTCCCCACCTCGATCAAGGACATCTTCTACACCCGTGGGGTGCCGACGCTGCGCGGTTCGCGACTGCTCGCCGACAAGCCCGGTGCCGCCGACCCCGGGTCGTGGCCCGACGACGCCCCGGTGACCTCGGCGGTGCACGAGGCCGGCTGCGTGGTGATCGGCAAGACCACCACCCCGGAGTTCGCGTGGAAGGGGGTCACCGACAACACCCTCACCGGTGTCACCCGCAACCCCCACGACCCCGACCTCACCCCGGGCGGATCGAGCGGTGGCGCGTCGGCTGCCGTCGCGGCCGGTCTCGGCCCCCTCGCCCTGGGCACCGACGGCGGCGGTTCGGTCCGGATCCCCGCCGCGTTCTGCGGCATCGTCGCGCTCAAGCCCACGTACGGCGTGATCCCCATGTTCCCGTCGAGTCCGTTCGGCACGCTCGCCCACGCCGGACCGATGACCCGGACGGTCGCCGACACCGCCGCGTTCATGGACGCGCTGCTCCGCCCCGACCCCCGGGACTGGTCGGCGGTCCCGGCCCGCGCCACGACCCCTGGCCCGGGCGGGTACCTCGCCGCGGCCACGGAGGGCGTCGACGGGGATCGTCCGCTCGAGGGTCTGCGGGTCGCGTACAGCCCCGACCTGGGGTTCGGTACCAACGACCCCGAGGTGGAGCGCGAGGTGACGCGCGCCGTCGGCGTCCTGGAGTCCCTGGGGGCGCGGGTGGAATCGGTCGACCCCGGGGTCAGCGATCCCGTCGACGCCTTCCACGTGCTGTGGTTCGCGGGCCTGGCCGCGGTGCTCGCGCCGCACGGCCCCGACGCGATCGACCACGTCGATCCGTCCATGCGTGAGGCGTTGGGCCGGTACCACGACTACTCCGCGGCCGACTATCTCGACGCGGTGGCGGTGCGGATGGCGTTGGGCGCCCGGATGGCGGACTTCCACCAGGGATACGACATCCTGATCACACCCACCACCCCGATCCCGGCCTTCGCCGCCGGATCGGATGTGCCCCCGGGCTGGCACAGTCCCGACTGGACCTCGTGGACCCCGTACACCTACCCGTTCAACATGACCCAGCAGCCGGCCCTCAGCCTGCCCTGCGGGACCACGGACGCGGGGCTGCCGGTGGGGATCCAGATCGTGGGAGCACGGTTCGAGGACCGCCTCGTCGTGCGGGTCGGCGCGGCGCTCGAGGCGGCGCTGGGGCGGGTCGTCCCCACCCCACGGGTCCACGCGTCCGCCGCCGGGGGTACCGGGGGATGACCGCGATCGGACCGGACCCCGGTCCGGAGGCCGCCGCCGGGCTGGAGCCGGTCGTCCGCGAGTCGACCCCCGCGCTCATCGCGCGCGCCCTCCGCCGCGCGATCTCGGACGGCACCTTCCCCCCGGGCGCCCAGCTCGGCGAGGCCGCGCTGGCGCGTTCGCTCGGGGTGAGCCGCGGGCCGCTGCGGGAGGCCATGCAGCGGCTGACCCAGGAGGGGTTGCTCGTCTCGCACCGCAACCGGGGGCTCTTCGTCCCGGACCTCTCCGCCGAGGCGGTCGAGGACATGTACCTGTTGCGCACGACCGTCGAGACCGCCGCGCTGGACCGCGTGCTCGCGCTGGGGTGGGGAGTCGACACCGCCGACGCGCTCGACGCCGCCGTCGCCGCGATGGCGTCCCTCGCCGACGAGCCACGGTCGGAGGCCATGGTCGAGGCGGACCTGGACTTCCATCACGTCCTGGTCGAGGCGGCCCGGAGCCCCCGCCTGTCGCGGGTGCACGAGACCGTCCTGGTCGAGACGAGCATGTGCCTGCACGCCATGCGCGGCACCTACTCGGACGCCGAGTCCAGGCTCGCCGAACACCGCGCGATCGCCGACGCCGTGCGGGCCGGGGACCCGGATCGGGCCAGGGAGTTGCTGGTCGACCACATGAGGGACGGGCTCGCGCGGGTCCGCGAGGGCGGCGGGGACCGGTGAGTGGCGCGATCAGCGGGAGACCGCGAGCCCGCTGCGCATCGCCCACGCCACCGCCTGCGGTCTGGTGGTCACCCCGATCTTGCGGTAGGCCTCCCGGATGTAGGTCTTGACCGTGTTGATCGACAGGTAGCAGGCCGCGGCGATCTCCTCGTTGGACCGGCCCTGGGCGATCAGCGCGAGCATCTCCGACTCCCGGGGGGTCAGGCCCACGTCGCCGGTCGGCCACAGTCCGGGGGACGTGTCCTCGCCGTCGCGGCCGAGCAGGCGCACCCGCTCACCCGCCGCGACCCGTTCCACGGCCCCGAGCAGCTCCTCGCCGGACAGTGATTTGGAGAGATACCCCGTCGCCCCCGAGGCGAAGGCCTCGTCGACAGCGCGCGGATCCGTGACGAACGAGTAGACGGCCACGGCCCCGATCGCCGGGTCGAGGGCCATGGCCGAGCACCGGGCCTGCCAGTCGACCGGGGAGGCGAAGGTATCGAACAGCACCACGTCCACGGGCACACCTGCGCGGGAGCCGGGCCCGTTCACCACGACCTCCACGCGGCCGGGGTACGCGGCCAGCAGTGCGTGCACACCGGCGATGACCAGTGTGTAGTCGTTCTCCACCGAGACCCTGACCGGCATCTGGGAACTTTAACAGTTGTGACCCGTCCCACCCCTGGGGGTGTGCCGAACTCCCTCGAGCGTGAATGAAGCTGGTTCCGACGGGGGGAGTGCCATGACGACCGCGACGAGAAGGATCGACGAACGATGGGCCTGGGCAGAGTACGGGATGTGCCAGGACGTACCGGACCTGTTCTACAACTCCGAGAACGAGTCGAGGAGCCTGCGCCGGCGCAAGGAGACGGCGGCCAAGAAGCTCTGCGCGCAGTGCCCGGTCATCCAACAGTGCCGCGCGCACGCCGTGGCCCACCGCGAGCTGTACGGCGTCTGGGGCGGGATGTCCGAGGCCGAGCGGCACCGGCTCGCCGGGCGGGTCCGCACCGGCTGACCGCCCACCGGCTGACCGACCACCGCCTTCCGCCGAACCGCCCACCGGCGGAGGGCGGCGGGCGATCAGCGCACCGGGATCGCGACGAGCTTGGTCTCCACGAACTCCTCGATCCCGGTGAGCCCGCCCTCGCGGCCGAGCCCGGACTGCTTGATGCCACCGAACGGCGCGGCCGGGTTGGAGACGATCCCGGTGTTGACGCCCACCATTCCCGCCTGCAGGCGCTCGGACATGGTCATCGCGCGGTCCAGGTTCTCGGTCATCACGTAGGAGACCAGGCCGAACTCGGTGTCGTTGGCCAGGGCCACCGCCTCGTCGTCGGAGTCGAACGGGATCAGGGCGGCCACGGGACCGAAGATCTCGGTGGACATGAGGTCGGAGTCGGCCGCCACTCCGGTCAGGACGGTGGGCGGGTAGAAGTACCCGGGTCCCTCGGTCCGCGATCCGCCGCACAGCACCTCGGCCCCGCGCCCCACGGCGTCGTCGACCAGGTCGACCACCTTCGCCACGGCCTTCTCCTCGACCAACGGGCCCACGTCGGTGCCGTCCCGCGTGCCGTCGCCGACGGTCAGGGCGGACATCTTCTCGGTGAGGCGCCGACCGAACTCGTCCAGGACCGAACGGTGGACGAGGATCCGGTTGGCCGACGTGCAGGCCTCGCCCATGTTGCGCATCTTGGCGGCCATCGCGGCGGCCACGGCTGTGTCCATGTCCGCGTCCTCGCACACCACGAACGGGGCGTTCCCGCCGAGCTCCATGGAGGTGCGCAGCACCCCGCGCGCGCACTGCTCCAGCAGCATCCGGCCGACCGGCGTGGACCCGGTGAACGACAGCTTGCGGGCGATCCCGGAGTCGATCCACGGTTCCACCACACTGCCCGGCTCGGTGGTGCACACGACGTTGAGGACGCCGTCGGGGAGCCCCGCCTCGCGCAGGAGGTCCACCACGTACAGCGAGGTCAGGGGCGTGAGGTTGGCCGGTTTGAACACCATGGTGCAGCCGGCGGCGACGGCCGGGCCGATCTTGCGGGTGGCCATGGCCAGGGGGAAGTTCCACGGGGTGATGAGGATGCAGGGCCCGACCGGTTCGTGGGTCACCATGAGACGGGTCCTGCCGTCGGGCGAACGGCGGGCGTCCCCGCGGATGCGGCAGGCCTCCTCGGAGAACCAGCGGAAGAACTCGGCCCCGTAGGTGACCTCGCCCTTGGCCTCCGCCAGCGGTTTGCCCATCTCGGTGGTCATGAGCAGCGCCAGCTCGTCGGCGCGGTCGAGGATCAGCTCGTACGCGCGGCGCAGGATCTCGGCCCGGTCGCGGGCGGGCACGGCCGCCCACTCCGGCTGCGTCCGCCCGGCGGCCTCGATCGCGGCGGCCGCGTCCTCGGCCCCGCCGTCGGCGACGGTCGCGATGGACTCACCGGTCGCGGGGTTGACCACCTCGAAGGTGGCGCCGGAGGCCGCGTCGCGCCAGGCCCCGTCCACGTGGACGCCGGTGCCGAGCGCGGCGATGATGTCGGTGACGGATCGGGTCATGTGGGCCTCCTGGTGGGCGCGGGGCTGGGGCTGGGGCTGGGGCTGGGAACGGGGCTGGGAACGGGGCGGGGACGAGGGTCCGGGTCGAGCAGTTCGAACAGGTGCCGGCCGGCGCGGCCGGATCCGGTGGTGGGGTCGGTGGCGCCCAGGTGGTCGACCTGGGTGGCGCAGGAGAATCCATCGGTGAGTACGGGGGCGTCCGGGTCCGCCCGCAGGGCCGGGGCCAGGGCCTGCTCGGCGACGGCCGCGGTGACGGCCTCGTGGCCGGCGGTGAACCCGAAGTCCCCGGCGACGCCGCAGCAGCCGGTGGCCTCCCTGACCGACCCCACGCCGAGCGCGGTGAGCGTCGCCCGCTGCACGCGGTTGCCGAACGTCGCGTACTCGTGGCAGTGGGTCTGCACGGTGACCCGGTCCGGGGCCGCGCCGCGGGGCCAGGCGGGGGCGCGCCCCTCGCCGGCGAGGCGGCCCAGGTGATCGGCCGCCGACCGGACGCGGGCCGCGACGCGGCGGGCGACGTCGGCGTCGGGGGTGTCGGCGAGCAGGCGGGGGAGGTCCTCGCGGAGGGTGGCCGCGCAGCTGGGTTCGACGACGACGACGGGGACCTCGCCCCCGTCCGGCCCGCGGATCGCGTCGAGGTGCCGGGCGGTCGCGCTCATGGTGCGACGTGCCGCGGAGAGCCTGCCTGTCGTGACGTGGGTCAGCCCGCAGCACTGGTCGGCGGTGCAGGCGACGGAGGTGTGCGCGCCGCCCAGCACGCGCGCGGCGGCCCCGGCGACCGCGGGGCGCAGTCCGCGGGTGAACGAGTCGAGGAACAACACGACCTCCGCGGAGGTGCGCCCCGGCTCCGGCTCGCGGACGGTCCACACGCTCTGCGGTACCCGGTCGAGCTCCTCGTGCAGCTCGGGCGCGGACGCGAAGCGGGGCATGGTGCGCTCGGTGCTCAGGCCGCCCATCCGTGCCGCGGCGCGGCCGGCGCGGGTGCCCAGTAGGGCGTTGAGCGGCCCGGCGGCGCGGACCGTCCCGCGGAGCCACAGCGGCAACAAGCCGAGTGAGTAGTGTGCCATCGGCCTGACCCGGCGCCGGTAGCGGCGGTGCAGGACCTCGGATTTGTAGGTGGCCATGTCCACGCCGGTGGGACAGTCCGAGGAACAGGCCTTGCACGCCAGGCACAGGTCGAGCGAGTCCTCGACCGCCGGGTCGTCGACGGGCAGCGTCCCGCGCACCACCTCCTGCAGGACGCGGGCCCGACCCCGGGTCGAGTCCTTCTCGTCCCCGGTGGCGCGGAAGGACGGGCACATCACCCCGCCGGAGGAGGTGCGGCACCGGCCCACCCCGATGCAGGCCTGAACGGGGTGTGCGCCGTCGGCGGAGGTCAGCAGCCCCAGGTCGCGGCGGCCCACCCCGGCCAGGGCGAGGTCGGCGTCGAGGGGTCGCGTGGCGGTCAACCCGCCCGGGGCCAGGATCCCCGCGGGGTCCCAGATGCGGGCGAAGCGGGCGAAGGTGTCCAGCATCTCGGGGGAGTACATAACCGGCAGCAGTTCCGAGCGGGCCCGGCCGTCACCGTGTTCCCCGGAGAGCGAGCCGCCGTGGCTCACCACCAGGTGGGCGGCATCGGTGCAGAAGGCCCGCATGACGCCCCGGCCCTCCTCGGACCGCAGGTCGAAGCTGATGCGGATGTGCATGCACCCGGCCCCGAAGTGCCCGTACATGACCCCGGTGAGGCCGTGCCGGTCGAGCAGCCGCCGGAAGTCGGCGAGGTAGTCGGCCAGCCGGTCGGGTGCCACGGCCGAGTCCTCCCAGCCGGGCCAGGACTCGATGGTCGCCCCGGTTGAGGGGTCGGTAAGTCTCGAGCTCAGCCCGGCGCCGTCCTCGCGTACCCGCCAGAGGTCGGCGCGGGCCACCGGATCCGTCACGACGAGCGACTCGACGGCGTGGCCGGTTCCGGTGAGATCCGCGGCCAGTCCGGCGACCCGGTCGTCGAGCGTCCCGTCCGCGGCGCCGGCCGCGTCGTCGGCTGTGGCGTCGGCAGTGGCGCCGGCTGGGGCACCGTCCTCGTCGAGTTCGACGAACAGCCACGCCCTGCCCGCGGGGAGGGCCGCCACGGCGTCGGCGCCGCGCCGCTCGCGCATGGTCTCGACGATCACCTCGTCGATACCCTCGACCGCGGTGGGGTGGTGCCGCAGGATCGCGGGGACGTCCCGGGCGGCGTCCACCACGTCGGCGTAACCCACCACCAGCAGCCCGGTCCGAGCGGACCGCGGGACCGCGCGCATGGTCGCGACGGTGACCACCGCGCACGTGCCCTCGGAGCCCACTAGGGAGCGCGCGACGTCGAAGCCCTCCTCGGGCAGCAGGTGGCGCAGGTGGTACCCCGACACCTGGCGGGGTAGACGGCCGAGCTCGGTGCGGATGGCGGCCAGGTGGTCGGCGGCGAGGTCGCGCAGCTGCGCGTCGAGGTGCTCGGCCCGGGCCGTGGCCGCCGCGTCCGACGGGTCGGTGGCCTCGACCCCGGTGCGCGTCGCGGTCAGGCGCAGGCCGTCGGCGGTGACGATCCGCAGCGACACCACGTGGTCCGCGGTCCTGCCGTGGCGCACCGAATGGTTGCCGCAGGCGTCGTTGCCGATCGCCCCGCCCAGGCACGCCCGGGACTGGCTGGACGGATCGGGGGCGAAGGTCAGGCGTTCGTCCGTGGCGGCGTGGACGGCCGCGCGCAGGGCCGTCAGCACGCACCCGGCCTCGGCGGTGACGGTCCGGGCGCCCTCGTCCACCCCGAGGACCCGGTTCATGTGCCGGGACAGGTCGATCACCAGCCCGGTGCCGATCGCGTTGCCGGCCATGGACGTCCCGCCGCCGCGCGCGGTGGCCGGCACGCCCAGTCGGTGGCACACGGCCAGCGCGGTGGCGACCTCGGACTCCGAGCGGGGGAACAGCACGGCCGCCGGCACGACCCGGTAGTTGGAGGCGTCGTAGGAGTATTCGGCGATCCGGCGGGGGTCCGACTCGGGCGCGAGGCCCGCGCCGACGAGCGCATCCACGAGCGCGCCCACCCGCCCGTCGGCGCCCGCGTGCGCCTGCCCGCGCGCGGCCGGCGCGACGCGGGAGGTCACGCCGCCCCGTCGCACACCCGGTGGACCGCGCGGGTGAACCGCTCGACGCCGGCGTCGACCTCGTCGGCGGTCACCACCAGCGCGGGGATGAGGCGCACCACCGAGCCCGTGGGGCCACAGGTGAGGGTGAGCAGATCCTCGTCGATGCACGCCTGCTGGACCGCTCCGGCCAGGCGGGCGGCCTCCACCGCACCGGCACTGCCCGCGGGAGCGGTGGGGTCACCGAACTCGACGCCCAGCATGAGCCCGGTCCCGCGGATGTCGCAGATCTCGCCCACGTCGCCGAGGCTACGCCGCAGTCCCTCGAGGAGTTGGGTTCCGCGCTCGGCGGAGTTGGCCACCAGACCCTCCCTGGCGACCACCCCGAGGGTCGCCACGCCCGCCGCGGCCGCCACGGCGTTGCCGCCGTAGGTGCCGCCCTGCGATCCGGGCCAGGCCTTGGCCATGATCGCCTCGGGAGCGGCGATCGCGGAGATAGGGAAGCCCGAGGCGATCCCCTTGGCGGTGATGATGACGTCCGGGACCAGGCCCTCGGTGTGCTGATGGCCCCAGAACCGGCCGGTGCGCCCGATGCCGGCCTGGACCTCGTCGAGCACGAGCAGCGCGCCGATCCGGTCGGCGCGGTCGCGCAGCCCCTGCAGGTAGCGCGGCGGGGTGGCCATGTAGCCGCCGTCGCCGAGCACGGGCTCGATGAGGAACGCCGCGATCTCGCGGGCGTCGACGCGGGAGGCCATGAGGTAGTCCAGCTCGGCGAGCGCGAAGTCGATCGCGTCGTCCTCGCTCCACCCGTGCCGCAGGGCGTGCGGGAACGGGGTCATCACCACCCCGCCCATGAGGGGGGAGAAGCCGGCGGAGAAGCGCGTCCCGGCGGTGGTGAGGCTCGCGGCGGCGACGGTGCGTCCGTGGAAGCCGCCCTGGACGGTGACGATGTTGGGCCGGCCGGTGGCCATGCGGGCCAGCCGGACGGCGGCCTCGACCGCCTCGGAGCCGGAATTGGCGTAGAAGACCGAATCGATCCCCTCGGGCAGGTGGTCGCCGAGCTTCTCCGTCAGCTGCAGCAGCGGTTGGTGCATGACGGTCGTGTACTGCGCGTGGATGATCTTCCCGCACTGCTCCCGCGCGGCGGCGACCACGTCGGGGTGGCAGTGGCCGGTGCTGGTCACGCCGATGCCGGTCGTGAAGTCCAGGTAGTCGCGGCCGTCGGTGCCGTGGATCCACGAGCCGAGGGCGTGGTCCACCACGACGGGCGTGGCCTGCTTGAGAAGGGGCGACAGATGCGCGGTCATGGGGCCAGTGTGTGACCCCTCCGGGCAGATTGTCAACAATCCGACGATCTGCGGGGGCTGTCGCGGGCACGCTACGGTGTGTCCATGACGCAGCAGCACCGGTCCCCGGGCACGCGACCGACAGTCGTCCTCCTCACCGCCGACGGCGTCGTCCCGCCCACCCACCTGGACGAACTCCGCGGACTCGCCGACGTGCGGGAGTGCACCGCCGACACCCTGGCCGAGGCGCTGCCCGGCGCCGAGGTGCTGTTCGTGTGGGACATCTTCTCCGACGCGTTGGCCTCCGCCTGGCACGCCGCCGACGCGCTGCGATGGGTCCACGTGGCCGCCGCCGGGGTCGACACGCTGCTGTTCGACGAGCTGCGCGACTCCGACGTCTCGGTCACCAACGCGCGTGGTGTGTTCGACGGGCCCATCGCGGAATACGTCCTGGCCTGCGTCCTCGCCCACGACAAGCAGTTGCACCGGACGGAGGCGCTGCAACGTGCGGGGGTGTGGCGCCACCGGGAGACCACCCGCGTGGCGGGACGGCGCGCGCTCGTCGTGGGAACCGGGGGGATAGGCCGGGCCACCGCGCGGCTGCTCAGGGCGGTGGGGGTGGACGTCCGTGGGGCGGGGCGTCGACCTTCCGACGACGACGAGGACTTCGGCGTCGTCCTGGACTCGGCCCGACTGGCCGAGCACCTGGGCGATGTCGACCACCTGGTCATGGTGGCCCCGTTGACCGAGGCCACCCGCGGGATGCTCGGGCCGGCCGAGTTGGCGGCGCTCCCGGACGGCGCCCACGTGATCAACGTGGGGCGGGGCCAACTGGTCGACCAGGAGGCCCTCACGCAGGAGATCGCGGCGGGCAGACTCTCGGCGCACCTGGACGTCCTCGTCGTCGAACCGCTCCCCGACGGCGACCCGCTGTGGACCCTCGACGGCGCGCACGTCAGCCCCCACATGTCGGGTGACGTGGTGGGCTGGCGGGACACCCTCTCGCAGCAGTTCCTCGACCACCTGCGCACCTGGGCGGACGGCGGCGAGCCCGGTCCGCTGGTCGACAAGAACCGGGGATACGTCAGCGGCTGACCGGTCGCGCCTCCGCGGCGTCGAGCCCCAGGCCGAGGGCGGCCTCGGTGAACGCGTCGACGAAGGCCCGTAGGGGTCGACGCCGGGCGTCCCGCTCCCGGTACGCGATCGAGACCGTCCTGGTCAGGGTGTCGCTCAGTGGCAGCACGTCCACCTCGGCGGTCGAGGTGCCCAGCCCGAGGTCGGAGGCCAGGGTCACGCCGAGGCCCGCGGCGACCAGGGCGAGTGCGGTCGACTGCTCACCGGCCTCGTGACGGATGTCCGGTTCGAACCCCGCCTCCCGGCAGGCGAGCCGCACCGCCCTGCCGAAGTGCGAGCGCGGGTGGGCCAGCACCCAGGGTTTGCCCGCGAAGTCGCGCAGCGCCACCTCGCCGGCGTCGATCGACCCGCGGGGGGCCACGAGGTGCAGTGACTCCACGGCGATGGGTGTCCGGGTGAGCTCGGGGACCCGGGCCATCGTGTAGCTGGAGTAGTCCAGGACGAAGGCCAGGTCGAGGGAGCCGTCCCGGACCGCGCCCGTGGAGTCCTCCGGGGCGAGCTCGCGGCTGCGCACCTCGATCCCCGGGTGGTCCCGGGCGAGCACCCGGATCCCGGCGGGCAGCAGGGTCGTGGCCACCGATGCCCAGACCCCGGCCGTGAGGGTCGTCCCGACCCCGGCCCGGGCCGATTCCATCGCGTGCCCGGCGTCCTCCACCGCGGCCAGGATGGTCTCCGCGTGCCCGGCCAGGACCAACCCGGCCTCGGTGAGCCCGATCCGGCGGCCACGACGCTCGAACAGGGGGGTCCCCGCCTCCCGTTCGAGAAGAGCGAGCTGTTGGGACACAGCGGAGACCGTGTAGTCCAGGGCCCCGGCGACGGCGGTCACGGTCCCGCGACGCTCGAGTTCGCGGAGCAGTCTGAGTCGGTGCAGTGACGGCTCCATGGCCCCGAGCGTAGGGGCTGACCGGGGACAGTGCAGAAAAAGTGAACGGTCGGGTCCATCGATTCTCGCTGGACCCGGGCCCGTCCCCGCTCCCATGCTTGAGGGACCCCGCCGGAGAGTCGGGACGAGGCGTTTCAGGAGGCGAGCACCATGACATCCATCGAGATTCCGGGTTTCACCGCGACAACCGGGTCGGTGCCGGTGGCAGTGCCGGCTCCACCCGCGGAGGGTCCCGCCACCCGCGAACCGTACCTGCGGCTGCACTGGAAGGACGACGTCACCGGCGCCCGAGGGTTCCTCGTCGTGGACACCCTCGTCGGTGGCCTGGCCACCGGCGGGACCAGGATGCGGGCCGGCTGCACCCTGGGTGAGGTGGAGGACCTGGCCCGCGGCATGACCCGCAAGACCGCGGCCTTCGACCTCCCCGTCGGCGGTGCCAAGGGCGGGATCGACTTCGACCCCAAGGATCCCCGCGCCGTGGAGGTGCTGGGCCGGTTCTGCGAGGCGATGCGCCCGTTCCTCGACCGTCACTGGGTGACCGCCGAGGACCTGGGGGTTCCGCAGCACCTGATCGACGAGGTCTTCGCCGGGCTGGGGATGCGGCAGTCGTACCACGCCGCCATCGAGCGCTCCGAGGATCCCGCCGCGACCGCCGCACGTATCTTCCGCGGGCTCACCGCCGAGGTGCCCGGCGGGTTGCTCGGCGACGTGATCGGCGGGTACGGCGTGGCGCAGGCGTGTCTGGCCGCGGCGTACGTGCGCGGCTGGGACGTCGGACGCACCACCGTCGCGGTCCAGGGCGTGGGCACGATGGGCGGCGCTGCCGCCTGGTACCTGCACGAGGCCGGGATGACCGTGGTGGCGGTGGCCGACGCCGCCGGGACGCTCTACGACCCGGCGGGCCTCGACATCCCCGCGCTGCTGGCCACCCGCGACCGCTTCGGTGAGATCGACCGGGGAGCCGTCCCCGCCCGCGTCCAGCGGCTGGAGCGGGACCAGATCATCGGGATGGACGTCGACGTCCTGGTCCCCGCCGCGGTCTCGTACGCCATCACCGCGGACAACTGCGCGTCCGTCAGCGCGTCGATCGTGGTGGAGGCCGCCAACGCCGCCACCACCATCGACGCCGAACTCGACCTGACCGCGCGCGGGATCGCGGTGCTGCCGGACTTCGTGGCCAACGCCGGCGCGGTGGCCTGGGCCTGGTGGCTGATCCTCGGAGAGGTCGACGAGCAGCCCGGGACCTCGTTCCTGCGGCTCAGCCGGGAGATGACGGCCAAGGTCTCGGACCTTCTCACCGCCTGGACGCCCGCGGACGGCCCGGTGCGGTGGACGGCGGACGTCTCGCACCTGGTGCGTCAGGTCCCGACGGTCGTGGTGCCCTGACCGAGGGGGCTCGAACCCCTGGCCGTCTGAGCACCCCAGGCGCGCGACCACCGCAGCCGCACACGGGAAGACCGTGTGCGGCTGCGGTCGCGGCGGGGTGGGTGAGGAGGTCGGTCAGGCCCCGGGCTCGGCCCCTGCCTCCGCGTTCTCCTCGGACACCCCGTTCTCCTCGGACGCCCCGTTCCCCTTGCCGATGGCGGTGTGCAGCCGCGCCCGGCGGGGGGAGTCGTCCGTGCCCAGCAGGAGATCGATGGTCAGGCCCAGGCGGCTGTTGACGTCCGCCGCCGAGGACCGCCTGGTGAGCCAGGAGACGAGGTTGGACATCCACACGTCGGAGACCACGCGGGCGATCGAGAGCTGGACCTCGTCCGGTTCCCCCTGGGCCATGGCGCGGGCGATGATCCGGTCCATGTAGAAGCCCACCTCCTCGACCTCGTTGGCCACCGACGCGTCGGCGAACATGAACGCCCGGGTCATGGCCTCGGTGAGGTTGGGATCGCGCTGCATGGACTTGGTGATCATGTCCACCACGACCTTCATGCGCTCCTGGGCGGTGTCCCCGGGCGGGGCCGAACGCTCCGTGCGCTGGTCCAGGCGGCGGAACTCGCGGGCCAGTGCGGAGACCAGGAGGTGGACCTTGGAGGGGAAGTAGCGGTAGAGCGTGCCCACCGCGACCTCGGCCTTCTCGGCCACCGCGCGCATCTGCACCGCCTCGTACCCGCCCTTGGCGGCCAGGGCCAGCGTGGCGTCGAGGATCCGGCGACGGCGCTCCCGCTGCGACGAGGTGCTGGGCTCGTCGCCGCGGGGCGCGGGATCAGACGCGGCAGGACCGGAACCGGTCTCGGTCGAGCTCTTGGTCATGAGGCGAGCCTCCTGGGCTGGCGAGCGGCCGATGGGGGCCGGGTTCGGTGTTCACGTCCTGCTGGTGCATTCTAGAACACGGTTGTTAGAACACGTTCTACTATGGGGGAGAGCGCCGGTCCGCGGACCGGCGCCGGTTCGAACCCCGTCTCGACGAGGAGCCACCGTGAGCATCGCCACCACCCCGGATCAGACCGAGATCCAGAACTCGATCAAGTCCTGGGCGAAGTCCGTCGATCCCGTGGACACAGTACGCGCCCAGGAGACGGACCCGGACGCCTGGAAGGCGCATTGGCCGCAGTTGGCCGGATTGGGGATCTTCGGCGTGGCCGTCGCCGAGGAGCACGGCGGGGCCGGGGCCGAGATCGTCGACCTGGCCTGCATGCTCGAGGAGGCCACCGCCCGGATGGCCCCGGGCCCGATCCTGTCGACCGCCCTCGCGGGCGTCCTGGTCTCGCGTGCCGGGGGCCGGGTGGCCTCCGCGCTGGGCGAGACCATCGCCGAGGGCGGACTGCCCGTCGGCGTCTGCCTGGGCCTCGGCACGGCGACGCTCACGGGCTCGGACACAGCGGGCTCGGACACAGCGGGATCGACCACAGCGGGATCGACCACGGTGACCGGCGATCCTGGTGTCGCCTACGGCGGGACCACGGGCGGCGGGATCCTCCTGCCGGTCGAGCTGGACGGGCGGACCCGGTGGGCCCTGCTCGACGGGGACACCGAGGGGCTCTCCGTGACCCCCGCGACCCCCTACGACCTGTCGGCCTCCATCGGTCACGTATCCCTGCAGGACGTGCGGATCCCGGCCGACCGGATCCTCGACGGCATCACCACGGACCTCGTCCACCAGCTCTTCGTGACCCTCGCCGCCGCGGAGGCCGCCGGGGTCGCCGACTACACGCTCACCACCGCCGTCGAGTACGCCAAGATCCGCGAACAGTTCGGCCGGACCATCGGGTCGTTCCAGTCCATCAAGCACCTGGCGGCCGACATGCTCTGCCGCACCGAGCAGATCCGCGCCCTGGCGTGGGACGCCGCGTCGGCCGCCGAGGACCTGCTCGCCGCGGACTCGGAGCTGCCCGTCGCGGCGTCGGTGGCCGGGGCCCTGGCCTTCGACAACGCCGTGCGCAACTCCCAGGACTGCATCCAGATCCTCGGCGGCATCGGCTTCACCTTCGAGCACGACGCCCACTTCTACATGCGGCGGGCGGGCGCACTGCGCCAGGCGATCGGCGGGTCGGCCCGCTGGCGGCGCTCGCTGGCCGAGCTCACCCTGGCCGGCACGCGCCGACACCTCGAGATCGACCTGTCGGAGGTCGAGGGTCTCGACGCCAGGCGTGAGGAGATCAGGACCCTCGTGGCGAAGGTCGCCGCGGTGTCCGGTGACGAGCGCAAGCGGGCCCTGGCCGACACGGGCCTGTTCATGCCGCACCTGCCCGAGCCGTGGGGACTGGGCGCCTCGCCCGCCGAGCAGCTCCTCATCGACGAGGAGCTCGAGGCAGCGGGCGTGAGCCGCCACAACATCACCATCGGCGGGTGGGCCGTGCCGACCATCCTGCAGGCCGCGCCCGAGCACGCCGACCGGCTGGTCCGCGGCACCATGGCCGGCGAGATCAAGTGGTGTCAGCTGTTCTCCGAGCCCGGCGCCGGCTCCGATCTCGCCGCGCTGCGCGCGACCGCCGAGAAGGTCGACGGCGGGTGGAGGATCAACGGCCAGAAGGTGTGGACGTCCCTGGCGCGCGAGGCCGACTGGGCCATGTGCCTGGCCCGCACCGATCCCGACGCCCCCAAGCACAAGGGCATCACCTACTTCCTCGTGGACATGAAGTCCGAGGGCATCCGGACCAGGCCGCTGCGCGAGATCACCGGCGAGGCCCTGTTCAACGAGGTCTACCTCGAGGACCTGTTCGTCCCCGACGAGTTCCAGGTCGGCCAGGTGAACGACGGCTGGAAGATCGCCCGCACGACCCTGGCCAACGAGCGAGTGGCCATGGGCGGCGGTTCCTCGCTCGGCGACGCCGCCGAGGAGATCGTCGGCCTCATCCGCGCGGCGGGGGCGGAGGACGACGCCCTGGTGCTGGACGAGCTCGGCAAGCACGTGGCCGACGGTGTGGTGGGGAGTCTGCTCGACCTGCGCACCGCCCTGCGGACCCTCTCCGGCTCCGGCCCGGGCGCCGAGTCGTCCGTCCGCAAGATCGTGGGCGTGCGCCATCGTCAGGACATCGCCGAGTTCGGACTCGAGCTCACCGGCACCGGCGGGGTCGAGTTCACCGAGCAGGGGCGCAAGTTCCTCATGGTGCGCTGCCTGTCCATCGCCGGCGGCACGGAGCAGGTGCTGCTCAACGTGGTCGGGGAACGCATCCTCGGCCTGCCCAGGGACTGATCGAACCCGTGCCCGACCCTCTCCCGACTAAGGACTGATCTGACGTGGACTTCACCCGTACCGAGACCCAGGTCGCCGTCGCCGAGGCCGTGGCCGGGGCGCTCACCACGGCCGCCCCGGCCGATGAGCTGCTCACCGCCCTGCCCAGTCGCGGTGTCGCCGACGCCGGATACGACGAGCGACTGTGGTCGGCGTTCGCCGGATCGGGCCTGCTCTCGCTGGGCCTGCCCGCGGCGCTCGGCGGCGACGACCTCTCGGTGGCCGACGTCGCCGTGGTCCTCGAGGAGGTCGGCCGGTCCGGGGTGGTGATCCCCGCTCTGGAGACCCTCGGCTTCGGCGTCCTGCCGATCGTCGCCCTCGGTACCGCGGACCAGCAGAAGGCGCTCCTCGAGGGGATCGAGGACGGTCGCATCCTCACCGCCGCCCTCGCCGAACCCGGGAGCCCGCTCCCGCTCGAGCCGACCGTGCGCCTCGACGGCGGGACGATCACGGGCACCGTCACCGCGGTCCGCTACGCGGCCCAGGCCCGGTCCGTCCTGGTGCCGGTGTCCACGGCCGGGGGAGCCCCCGTCCTCGTCGTCGTCGCCCCCGACGCCCCCGGGGTCACCCTGACCCCGACCCTCGGGTCGCTCGGCGTGCCGGAGTACGCGATGCGGTTCGACGCGACGCCGGTCGACGACGACGACGTGATCCGCGGCCCGGGGGACGGATCGGTCCTCGACGAGTTCCGACGGCTCGTCCTGTCGGCGTGCATCGCCCACGGTGACGGCCTGGTCTCCGGCGCGTTGGACATGACCGCCGACTACCTCAAGCAGCGTGTGCAGTTCGGTAAGCCGCTCGGCTCGTTCCAGGCGGTCCAGCAGGAGCTGGCCGACGTCTACATCATCTCGCGCACGCTGCACGTGATCTCCCAGTCGGTGACCTGGCGGGTCTCGGAGGGGCGCACCGGCCCGGCCGACCGGTACGCCACCGACCCGACGATCGGTGCCTACTGGCTGGCCACCGAGGGACCGCGTGCGGTGCAGATCCTGCACCACCTGCACGGCGGGGTCGGGGTGGACATCACCTACCCCATGTTCCGGTACTCCTCGGCCGTCAAGGACCTGGCCCGCTTCGTCGGCGGCGCGCAGCTCCACCTGGACGACCTCGCGTCGGCGGTGGCGTCCGACCCCGTCGAGCACGTGGCCCCCGCCTCGACCGACGCCGACGCCGGTGCGGCCCCGGACGGCACCTTCATCGACCTCACCGGAGACCAGAGGGCGCTGCAGGCCGAGCTCCGCGAGTACTTCTCCACGCTCATCTCGCCCGAGGAGGCGGCGGACATCGCCACCACCCGCCACGGCGACACCTACGCGGAGATCATCACCCGCATGGGCCGGGACGGGTGGCTGGGGGTGGGGTGGCCCACCGAGTTCGGCGGCAAGGGCTTCGGCCACATCGAACAGTTGATCTTCACCAACGAGGCCACCCGCGCTGACGTCCCGCTCCCCTCGGTCACGCTGCAGACCGTGGGGCCGACCCTGCAGAAGTACGGCTCCGAGGTGCAGAAGGAGAAGTTCCTGCCCGGGATCCTCGACGGCTCGATCCACTTCGCGATCGGCTACTCCGAGCCCGACGCGGGCACCGACCTCGCCGCGCTGCGGACCACCGCGAGGCGGGACGAGGCCACCGGCGACTGGATCATCAACGGGCAGAAGATGTGGACCACCGGCGGTCACCACGCCGACTACATCTGGCTGGCCGCGCGGACCGGTACCCCGGACTCCCGACATCGCGGGCTCACCATCTTCATCGTCGACACCTCCGATCCGGGGTTCTCGTTCACCCCGATCATCACCTGCGACGGCGCCCACCACGTCAACGCCACCTACTACTCGGACGTGCGCGTCCCGGCGGACATGGTGGTGGGCGAGGTCGACGGCGGGTGGAAAATGCTCACCACCCAGCTCAACCACGAGCGCGTGATGCTGGCCCCGTCCGGTCGACCGGGCGGGTACTACGACGAGCTGGTCGGCTGGGCCCGGGGCACCGGCGCCGACGGGGTCCGTCACCTGGACCGGCCCGAGGTGCGGCGCGGGCTCGCCGAGATCTTCGCGTTCGTCCGGCTCAACGAACTGCTCAACTGGCAGGTCTCCTCGGCCGGGGAGAACCCGTCGATGGGTGACTCGGCGGCGTCCAAGGTGTTCTCCACCGAGAAGATCCAGCACGTCGGCCGGATCATCGAGGAGCTGCTCGGTCGCTTCGGCGACCCCACCGATCCCGACACCGCCAGACTCCAGCGGTGGTTCGACATGATGAACAAGCGCAACGTCGTGATCACCTTCGGGGGCGGGGTCAACGAGGTGATGCGCGAACTGACCTGCATGGGCGGACTCGGCATGCCCCGCACCGCCCGCTGACCCGACCCCCCGTCAGCCCGCCCACGACCGAACGAGAAGGCACTCATGAGTGACGAGCAGGCCGCCCGCATCCTGGCCGCCGCCGAGGAGGTCCGCGCCTCCGGCGGCAGCGCGCGCCGCGCGGGCCGCGATCCCATCAACACGCCGATGATCCGCAACTGGACCGAGGCGATCGGGGACGTCAACCCGATCTACACCGACGAGGCCGCGGCCCGCGCGGCCGGTCACGACGGTCCGGTGGCCCCGCCCGCGATGGCGCAGGTCTGGACCATGCGGGGGCTCGGCAGGACCCGCGAGGCCGACGATCCACTGGGCCGCATGACGGACATCCTCGACGCCGAGGGCTTCACCTCCGTGGTGGCCACCAACTGCGACTCGACCTACCACCGCTACACCCGCCCGGGAGAGGAGGTGACCATCGAGTCCGTCCTGCTCGACGTGGTCGGCCCCAAGACCACGGGCCTCGGGGAGGGATGGTTCTTCACCACCCGCAACTACTGGCGGGTCGGCGACGAGGTCGTGGCGGAGATGGACTTCCGGATCCTCAAGTTCCGCCCGCCGGCCGGGACCGCCACGACCGCCGCGACCGCCACGACCGCCGCGACCGCCACGACCGCCGAGCCCGCGCCGGCGCCCGCGGACCAGATCGTCTCCAGCTCCGGCTCGGCCACCGACGACCTGGTGGTGGGCAAGGTCCTGCGCCCGTCGGTCTCGCACGACACCCGCTTCTTCTGGGACGGGGTCCGTGCCCACGAGCTGCGCATCCAGACGCGCGAGGACGGCTCGCTGCAGCACCCGCCCGTCCCGGCGCTCTGGAAGGACAGGTCCGAGCAGACCGACTACGTCGTGGCCTCCGGCCGCGGCACGGTGTACAGCTTCGTCACCCACCACGCCCCGCGCGTGCCGGGTCGCACGCGGTTCCCGTTCGTCATCGCACTGGTGGAGCTGGAGGAGGGTGTGCGGATGCTCGGCGAGCTGCGCGACGTCGACCCGGCCGAGGTCCGGATCGGCATGGAGGTCGAGGTCGAGTTCCTCGACATGCCCGGCGACCCGGCCGAGGACGCCGCGTTCGGCACCGAGCCGTGGACCCTGTACGCGTGGCGACCCGCCGGCGCCCCGCCGGTGGAGCGTCAGATGCCCGAGGTGAAGGAAGAGGCTGCCAAGTGAGCACCGATCGAGTGATCTGCCCCGCCGAGCCGCCCGCCGTGGCGGTGGGGGACCGACTCCCCGAGCTGACCATCGAGGGGACCCCGACCTTCATCGTGGCCTCGGCGCTGGCGACCCGGGATTTCCAGGACGTCCACCACGACCGCGACCTCGCCCACGCCAAGGGCTCCAAGGACATCTTCGTCAACATCCTCACCGACACCGGCCTGGTGCAGCGGTTCGTCACCGACTGGGCGGGCCGGCGCGCCCGCATCACGTCCATCAAGCTGCGGCTCGGCGTGCCCTGGTACGCGTACGACTCCCTCACCCTGACCGGAGAGGTCACAGAGGTCGACGGCGACGGGCTGGTCACTGTGAAGATCGTCGGCACGGACTCACTGGGCGCGCACGTCACCTCGACGGCGACCCTCTACATGTACGGAGACCCCCAGTGAGCACGCTGGCTAACAAGGCTGCGATCGTCGGGATCGGCGCCACCGACTTCTCCAAGGACTCGGGCCGCTCCGAACTGCGCCTGGCCGCCGAGGCCGTGCGCACGGCGGTGGCCGACGCCGGTCTGCAGCCGTCGGACGTCGACGGCCTGGTGTCGTTCACCATGGACACCAACACCGAGATCGCGGTCGCCCGCGCCGCCGGCATCGGCTCGCTGAACTTCTTCTCCCGCATCCACTACGGCGGCGGCGCCGCGTGTGCGACCGTGCAGCAGGCCGCGATGGCCGTGGCGACGGGCGTGGCCGAGGTGGTGGTCTGTTATCGCGCGTTCAACGAGCGCTCCGGGATGCGGTTCGGCCAGGTCAACTCGGCGCTCGTGCAGCAGGTCAACTCCTCCGGCACGGACAACGCCTTCTCCTACCCGCACGGACTGTCGACGCCGGCGGGCTTCGTGGCGATGGTCGCGCAGCGCTACATGCACGAGTACGGCGCCACCAGCGAGGACTTCGGGCGGGTCGCGGTGGTGGACCGCAAGCACGCCGCCGTCAACCCGGCGGCCTTCTTCCACGGCACGCCCATCACGCTGGACGACCACCAGAACTCGCGCTACATCGCCGAGCCCCTGCACCTGCTCGACTGCTGCCAGGAGTCCGACGGCGGGCAGGCGATCGTCGTGACGACCCCCGAGCGGGCGCGGGATCTGCCGCACCGGCCAGTGTCGATCGCGGCGGCGGCCTCGGGTTCGGGTCCGGATCAGTACATCATGACCTCCTATTACCGCCCGGAGCTCGCGGGGTTGCCCGAGATGGGCATCGTCGGCGACCAGCTGTGGGCCCAGTCCGGCCTGCGTCCCCAGGACATGGACATGGCCGTGCTCTACGACCACTTCACGCCGTACGTCCTCATGCAGCTCGAGGAACTGGGCTTCTGTGGCCGAGGGGAGGCCAAGGACTTCGTCCGCGAGCCGGGCGCGCTCGAGGTGGGTGGCCGACTGCCGCTCAACACGCACGGTGGCCAGCTGGGTGAGGCCTACATCCACGGCATGAACGGCATCGCGGAGGGTGTGCGTCAGCTGCGGGGCGACTCGGTCAACCAGGTGCCGGGTGCGGAGAAGCTGGTCGTGACCGCGGGTACGGGCGTGCCGACCTCGGGCCTGGTGCTGACGGTCTGACCGGGGAGTTCAGCCGCGCAGGCACCCGCGGACGAACGAGCCGATGTCGCGCACCGCGACCTTGGCCTCGGGGACGAGCGGGTGGAACACCTGGAACACGTGGAACTGGTGTGGCCACAGTTGGAACTCGTGCCGGACCCCGTGTTCGGCGAAACGCTCCGCGAGTTGCTCGATCCCCCCGCAGAAGATCTCCTCGCCGCCGCACTGGATGAGGAACGGCGGCCAGTCGGGGGACGGGACGTGATTGATCGGCGAGATGGCGGGGTCGTCCGGGTCCACTCCCGGCGCGTACTGGCGTCGGCAGAGCTCGGCCAGGCCGAGGGCGAGGAACGGGTCCTTACGGGCGCGGTCGCGGGCGGTCATGTCGGTGAAGTCCAGATCCACCCACGGTGAGAGCAGGACGACCCCCGCCGGCATCGCGGCCTGCTCCTTCTCGAGCTGCGCGACGAGCTGGAGGGCGAGGTTGCCGCCGGCGGAGTCGCCGGCCACCACGATGTCCTCCGCCCGGAAGCCCATGCTCAGCAGCCACTCCCAGCCGGCGAGGGTGTCCTCCGTGGCCGCAGGGTGCGGATGTTCCGGTGCGAGCCGGTAGTCGGGCAGGAAGACGGGCACGCCGGTCTCGCTGGCCATCCGTGACGCGAGTGCCTTGTGCGACCAGGGGGATCCGAAGGTGAAGCCGCCGCCGTGGATGTGGTAGATCACCTTGTCCGAGTGGAAGAACCGCTTGCGGCCCACCCAGAGTCCGGGCACGGGGCCGTCCGAGGACCAGTCGTTGGTGGTCTCGAGGGCGGCCGCCCGCCCGGCCCCCGAGGTCAGCGCGCGCAGCCGTCCGAGGGACGCGTCGGTCGCCGGCATCATGTCGAGGGCCGGTCGGACGAACATCCTCAGCCCGCCGGCCAGCCCGCGGGACCGCAGGGTCCCCTGCGCCCCGGGGCCCGTCAGCACCGGCCTCCGGCCGGAGGGCCGATCCGCCTCCGGCGCGGCCGATCGGCGACCGTCCACCGGGACGCTCCCCGTCCGGGTGGCGTGGGGCAGCATCAGGCCCCCGTCGTAGGGCGCGCCGCTCTGCGGGGACCGCCGTGAACTCATGTCCAAAATGTAGGCGCTCGGGGGCGTGGGGTCACGCAGAATCGTTGCCATGGACACGAACTTCTCTAGAACTCGTTCTACTTATTGAGAGTTTGACCTGATCAGGGTGCCGTCTGGACATGAGAACAAGTTCAGGTCACAATGTGAGGACAGCCACATTTCGTCCGCCCTCGCGAAGGATTCTGCCATGACCGAAGCTGCTGACCATTCGACCGATCCGCTCGCCGGAACCAACCCGGAGATGAACGAGGCCGCGGTGTTCGAGGCCGTCGCCGACAAGATCCCGGACAACGCACTGCTGACCATGGACGGCGTCGACTACACCTACCGTCAGGTCGACGATCTCGCCAACCAGATGGGGCACCTGCTCCGCGCCCACGGTGCGGAGCCGCTCAGCCACGTCGCGCTCTACATGAAGAACAGCACCGCGCACATGGCGGCCATCATCGGGTGCATGAAGACCCGGGTGGCCGGGATCAACGTGAACTACCGGTACACCGCGCCCGAGTTGGTCTACCTGTTCAACGACTCCAAGTCGATCGCCGTGCTGGTCGACGCCGAGTTCGCCGAGACCATGGCCGCAGCGGTCCCGAAGCTCGAGACCGTGCGTACCGTGATCGTGTTCGGCGGCGTCCCGGAGGTCCTGGCCTCGGCGTGTGCCGAGAAGGGCCTGACGGTGGTCGACGGGGACACCGAGTGGCCGGCACAGTCGGCGGAGCGGGACTTCGAGCCCGTCCGCGGCGACGACCACTGGATCGTCTACACCGGCGGGACCACCGGCTTCCCCAAGGGCGTGCAGTGGCACATGTCGGACTACTTCTACGCGTGCCTGTCCGGGGGCAACCCCTACGGTGACAAGCGGCACAGCCCCGCCGAGGTCGCCGACAACGTCTCGCCCGACGGCGGGATGAAGGTGGTCATCTCGGCCCCGCTCATGCACGGTGCGGGCCTGTTCACGCTGCTGACCTTCGTGAACCTCGGCGGCCACCTCATCATGTTCCGCGAGTTCGACGCGGCGGAGATCATCCGGGCGACCGCCGAGCACAAGGCGCACATCCTCATGTTCGTCGGCGACGGCATGGCGGTGCCGCTGACGGACGAGCTGGTCAAGGGCACCGAGACCATGGACTTCAGCACCCTGTTCATGATGGCCTCCGGCGGCGGCATCTGGTCCAAGTCCAGCCGCGAGCGCGTGCTCGAGGTGCTGCCCAACATCATCATCCGCGACAACTTCGGCGCCTCGGAGGCCGGCAACGACGGCGAGCTCGGGATGAGCGAGTCCGGCGAGATGACCATCCCGGCCAGCCCGAAGCTCGGCCTGGTCGACGAGGACTTCCATCCCATCGAGCCGGGCTCGGACGAGATCGGCTACATCGTCCGCCGCGGTCACCTGCCGATCGGTTACTGGAACGACCCGGAGAAGACCGCCAAGACGTTCCCCGTGGTCGACGGTCGACGCGTCTCGGTCCTGGGCGACATGGGACAGCTCCGCGAGGACGGCACCATCGTGTTCCTCGGCCGCGGTTCGGGGTGCATCAACACCGGCGGCGAGAAGGTCTTCCCGGAGGAGGTCGAGCAGGCGCTCAAGGCGCACCCGGCCGTGCACGACGCGCTCGTCGCCGGGGCGCCGGACCCGCGCTACGGCCAGAAGGTCGCCGCCGTGGTCTCGTTCCGCGAGGGGCAGTCGGTGGAGCAGGACGAGCTGTCCGAGTTCCTGCGTCAGTCACTGGCCAACTACAAGGTCCCCAAGGTGATCGTCGACGTGCCCGAGATCCGCCGCTCGCCCGCGGGCAAGGCCGACTACAAGTGGGCCAAGGACCAGCTGCCCGCGAGCTGACGGCACGGCGCTAGTCCGTCGCGAGGATGCGCTCGACCGCGCCCAGCGGGACCCCCACCCAGCTGGGCCGGTTGCGCGACTCGTACACCACCTCGTAGAGGGCCTTGTCCAGCGTGTACGCCCGGAGGAGCGCACCGGAGTCGCGGGGGTCCGAGTCGCTCACCTCGGCGTACCCGGCGCAGAAGGCGTCGACGTTACGGTCCCGCCACTCGCGGGCCCGGAACCGCAACTGCCGGTCGTCGACCCCCACCAGCGTGTGCTGGGCGGCGTAGTCGAGGCTGCGCAGGATCCCCGCCACGTCGCGGGCGGGGGAGTCCGGCACCCGGCGTTCGGCCAGCGGGGCGGCCGGCTCGCCCTCGAAGTCGATGATGATCCAGCGGTCCGGGGCCCGCAGGGTCTGGCCCAGGTGCAGGTCGCCGTGGACGCGGTGGACCGGCACCGGGCCGGACCCGGCGACCTCGTCGAAGACCGCCCGGGCGGCATCGGCGAACCCGGCGAGCTCGGGCACCTCGGCCACCGCCCCGTCGAGTCGCGCCCGCATGCCCGTCACGATCTCGGCACCGTCCCGGGTGGTGGCGCCGGTCGCTGCCGCGAGGTCGTCGTGGACCTGTGCGACGGCGGCCCCGAGCCTCCGGGACTCGTCGGCGAAGTCGGTACCCACCTCATCGGCCAGGAGATCGGCCTCCGCGAACAGGTCGCGCACGCTCGCCGTGGCCATCGCCCACCCGTCGGCGGCGCCGGCGAGGAACTCCTGGGCCATCGCCAGGGTCGTGGGGCCGGCCTCGTCGTCGGCGTCCGGGTCGCCCCCGTCGTCGTCGAGCTCCACCCAGCCCCGCAGCGACGCGACGGCCGGGCACCGCCGGTCGGCCAGCGCGGCGTGGAGTTCCACGTCGGGGTTCAGGCCGGGTTGGACCAGTCGGAACACCTTGACCATGAGGTCGTCGCCGAACACCAGGGACGAGTTGGACTGCTCGCCCTCGAGCAACCTGCCCCGGGCGGGCTCGGGGGCGGGAGCGCCCGGGACCAGGCGGAACCGCAGCCCTCCCACCTCGTCCTGCGCGGAGAGGTGCGACACCAGTGACTCGGTCCCGCGCGGATCACGCAGTCCGTCGTAGACCACCGGTGAGGCGCCGTCGGGGGTCAGGGGGAGTGTCCGGCGGTCGTCCGGCAGGGTCCGCGCGGTGGCCAGTGGGACCTGATAGCGCTGTGGTCGCCCGTCCACCTCCACGTCCACCAGCAGGTGCTCCACCAGGACGTCGACGTGGTCGAGCAGCACCGCCCGCCGGGCGATCCGCACCGCCGACAGTCGCCGGCCCTTTCCCGCGAACCAGCGTTGTCCGGGGAGCCACTCGGTCAGCAACCTGACCATGGCGTCGTCGTCGACGGGGGTGATGCTCATGCCGCGCCTCTCATGCCGGGGTGTCCGTGGGACTGCGCAGCTCGAGCCAGTAGAAGCCGTAGCCGGGCAGGGTGAGCTGGTACGGGTCGGCGTCGATCTCGGGGAACGGGACCCCGCCGGTGAGCTCGGTGGGCCGGCGTCCGGCGAACTCCGAGAGGTCCAGGCGCACGGCCTGCGGGAACCTCGAGAGATTGTTGACGCACAGGATCACGTCCGCCCGGGGGTCCTCCTCGGGGGACCCCATCGTCCGCAGATAGGCCAGGATGCTCGGGTTGGAGCCACCCAGATCGGTGAACTCGCCGCGTCCGAACGCGGGGTGGCTCTTGCGCACGTGGATCATGCGTCGCGTCCAGTGCAGCAGGCTGGCGGTGGAGTTGAGCTGCGCCTCCACGTTGACGCCCTGGTAGCCGTACTGCGGGTCCATGATCACCGGGAGGTAGAGCCGGCCCGGGTCGCACCGGGAGAACCCGGCGTTGCGGTCGGGGCTCCACTGCATGGGCGTGCGGACGGCGTCGCGGTCGCCGAGCCAGATGTTGTCGCCCATCCCGATCTCGTCGCCGTAGTACAGCACCGGCGACCCCGGCAGGCTGAGCAGCAGCGCGGTGAACAGCTCCAGCTGGTTGTGGTCGCCGTCGAGCAGCGGGGCCAGGCGGCGGCGGATCCCGATGTTGGCCTTCATCCGCGGGTCCTTGGCGTACTCGGCGTACATGTAGTCGCGTTCCTCGTCGGTCACCATCTCGAGCGTGAGCTCGTCGTGGTTCCGCAGGAAGATCCCCCACTGCGCGGACGAGGGGATGTCGGGGGTGTGCGCGAGGATCTCGGTGACGGGGAACCGGGACTGGCGCCGCACCGCCATGAAGATCCTGGGCATCAGCGGGAAGTGGAACGCCATGTGGCACTCGTCGCCCACCTCGGGCTCGCCGAAGTACGCCACCACGTCCTCGGGCCACTGGTTGGCCTCGGCGAGCAGCACCCGACCGGGGTACTCCTCGTCCACCACCGCCCGGCACTTGCGCAGGAACTCGTGCGTCTCGGGGAGGTTCTCGCAGTTGGTGCCGTCGCGCTCGAACAGATACGGCACGGCGTCCAGGCGGAACCCGTCGATCCCCAGGTCCAACCAGAACCGCAGGACGTCGATCATCGCGTCCTGGACCTCGGGATTGTCGTAGTTGAGGTCGGGCTGGTGGGAGAAGAAGCGGTGCCAGTAGAACTGCCCCCGCACCGGGTCGTAGGTCCAGTTGGAGGTCTCGGTGTCGACGAAGATGATGCGGGCGTCCGGGTACCGGGTGTCGTCGTCGGACCACACGTAGAAGTCCCCGTACGGCCCGGTCGGATCGGACCGCGACTCGGTGAACCAGGCGTGGGTGTCGGAGGTGTGGTTCATCACCAGGTCGGTGATCACCCGGATGCCCCGCTGGTGCGCCTGGTCGAGGAAGTCGACGAAGTCCTCGACGGTCCCGAACTCGGGCAACACGGCGCGGAAGTCGCGGATGTCGTACCCGCCGTCGCGGAGCGGCGAGTCGTAGAACGGCGGCAGCCAGAGGCAGTCGACCCCCAACCACTCCAGGTAGTCGAGCTTCTCCGTGAGCCCGCGGAGGTCCCCGGTGCCGTTGCCGTCGGAGTCGTTGAACGCCCTGACCAGGACCTCGTAGAACACGGCCGACTTGTACCAGTCCCGATCGATCTCGAGTTCGGCCGCGTGCCGGTAGTTGTCGGCGCTGGGCTCGACCACGTGACCGTCGTCGGTGAGCTCGGGCTCGGGGTGTCGGGGATCGGACCGGTGGGGGTCGGCCTGGTGTTGGTCGGGCTTGTGGCGCGACATCGGTGACATGGGGGCGAGCCTACGGCCCAGTACGATCCGTTGCATGCGGAAAATCGGCCCGGCGGAGCGTATCCGCGGCCTGAGGGGCGTGGATCCCGCGCGGTCGTATCGCCAGCGGCACGGCCGCCGGGCCCGCGCGCTGGCGGCCCTGTTGGAGGTCGACGACGACGAGGTGGTCGTGCGCCCCTGGGAGTTGCGACTGCCCCGGACGGTCATCCTCGCCGCGGCCCGGACCAGGGGCCTGGAACCCGTGGGAGGCCCCGGGGAGCCCGGGCGACGCGGACCGTGGCTGGAACCGATGCGTTTCACCCGGCAGGCCCCGACCAGCCCGGCGGATCCCCGATGAGCGTCGGCTGGGTGCTCGTGTTGGTGGCCCTGCTGCCGTTCGCCGCGTGGCTGGTGGCCCTCGCCGCGGTGGCCGTGCGCCGGGCACTGCGTCGCCGGGGGGACGAACAGGCGCGCCGTCTGCGGCTGGCACGGATGCTGGGGTCCGCCGACCTCGTCGTCGTCCCCACCTCGGACGTCGACCTGCCCGAGTCCACCGTCCTGGACGTCGCCACGGGCGCGGGAATGCGTTTCATGGGGTACGAGCGGACCGACTCGCCGCTGCGCCGACGCGTCGGGGTGTTCGTGCGGGTCGGGGGCGAGGTCGACGCGGTGATCCGGGCCGGGACCGGGGCGACCCGGGCCGGGGCCGTGGCGGCCCGGGCCGGGGCCGTGGCGGCCCGCGGACGGGGTGCCGCGGCCCCCCGGTAGCGTTACCCGCATGCGCATCGGAATGGCTCTCAACTACAGCGGCGGCTTCGCCGAGACGGCCGCGGAGGCCGCGGACCTCGAGCGGGCGGGGCTGGACATCGCGTTCGTCCCCGAGGCCTACTCGTTCGACGCGGTGAGCCAGCTCGGGTACCTCGCGGCCAAGACCTCGACCATGGAGCTGGCCTCGGGCATCCTGCAGATCTACACCCGCACACCCACCCTGACTGCCATGACCGCCGCCGGGCTGGACTTCGTCTCCGACGGCCGCTTCATCCTGGGCCTCGGCGCCTCCGGCCCGCAGGTCGTCGAGGGCTTCCACGGCGTGCGCTACGACGCGCCGCTGGGCCGCACGCGCGAGGTCATCGAGATCTGCCGCAAGGTGTGGCGCCGGGAGAAGCTCGTGCACGACGGGGCCAAGTA
The DNA here is from genome assembly GCF_039531545.1 of Dietzia cercidiphylli. Classification (NCBI taxonomy): domain Bacteria; kingdom Bacillati; phylum Actinomycetota; class Actinomycetes; order Mycobacteriales; family Dietziaceae; genus Dietzia; species Dietzia cercidiphylli. Next base: position 140,102 of record NZ_BAAAQG010000006.1, on the reverse strand, counting down.
CCAGATCCCGCTGCCCGCCGACCAGGGCACGGGCCTGGGCAAGCCGCTCAAGCTCATCAACCACCCGGTGCGCGAGAACATCCCCATCGTGCTGGCGGCGCTCGGGCCGAAGAACGTGCAGCTGGCCGCCGAGATCGCCGATGGCTGGCAGCCGATCTTCTTCCACCCCGAGAAGGCCCACCTCGCGTGGGGTGAGCCGCTGGCCAAGGGGCGTGAGAAGCGCGATCCCTCTCTCGGAAAGCTCGAGGTCTACGCCGGACCCCCGCTGGCGATCTGCGAGGAGAACGAGGTGCCGGGCTACCTGGACTTCGTGCGCCCGCACCTGGCCCTCTACATCGGTGGGATGGGCGCCCGCGGCAAGAACTTCTACAACGAGCTCGCGTGCCGCTACGGCTACGAGGACGAGGCCGCCCGCATCCAGGACCTGTACCTGGACGGCAAGAAGGACGAGGCCGCGGCCGCGGTGCCCGACGAGCTGGTCCGGTCGGTCTCGCTGATCGGCCCCGAGTCGTACGTGGCCGAGCGGGTCGAGGCGTTCCGCGAGGCCGGGGCCACCACCCTCACGGTCGTACCGATGGCGATGGACGCCCCCGGCCGGATCCGGTTGGTGGAGCGGTTCCGCGCGCTCTGCTGAACCCCTGGCACGACGAACGCCGGCACGACGAACGCCGGCACGACGAACGCCCCGCGGCGGTGGCTGCGGGGCGTTCGTCGTATCGGGAGTGGGGTATCGGGGGCGCGTCGCGCGGTCAGGTGAGGTCGACGACCACGTTCTTCAGCACGGGGGCGTCGTCCCGCTCGGCGGCCGTGGCCGCCACGAGCAGTCGCGAGCCGTCCTCCCACACGCGGACGCGCATGGTCTCGCCGGGGAAGAAGATGCCGCCGAACGTCACGCCGTAGCCGCGGACCCGCTCGACGTCGCCGCCCAGGACTTCGTCCACGACGGCCCGCAGCACCATGCCATAGGAGCACAGACCGTGGAGGATCGGGCGCGGGAACCCGGCCGCCTCGGCGAACGCGGGATCGGAGTGCAGGGGGTTGCGGTCCCCGCAGAGGCGGTAGAGCAGCGCCTGCTGGGGCAGGCTCGCGACCTCGATGGTGTGGTCGGCGTCCCGCTCGGGGTACTGCACCTTCTCGGAGGTCCCGCGCTCGCCACCGAAGCCTCCCTCGCCACGGGCGAAGATCCCGGATCGAGAGGTCCACAGCTTCTCACCCTCGGCGGAGACCGTCTCGGACTCCTGGATGATCACCGCGGCCGAACCCTTGTCCTGGATCTCGGCGATCCTGGTCGTGGTGACGGCGGTGCCGTCCGCGGGGATCGGGCGGTGCAACTCGACCGACTGGCTACCGTGCACGACCTTGGCCAGGTCGATCTCGACCCCGGGGAACGACACCCGCGGCGCCTCGGTGACGTTCATCGTGGCGGCGACGGTGGCGAACGACGGCAGCACCTTGGGGCGCAGGTCGTCCACGTAGTCCAGCCCGGCGGTGTCCATCGGGTCCCCGGCCGCGCCGACTCCGAGCGCGTAGAGCGCCACGTCCGAGGCGGTCCAGGAGAACTCCTGCGAGGGAAGCTCGGCCCCCAGGGCAATCGAGAGGTCGATCGGCACGGTCAGACTCCCGTCTTGTCGGTGGTGGTCGGTTCGGTGGTGGTGGACCCGGCGGCGGCGCCGGCCAGCATGTGCTCGACCGCGAGGTACCCGAAGACCATCGCGGGGCCGATGGTCGCCCCGGGCCCGGCGTAGGTGTGGCCCATGACCGGCGACGACGCGTTGCCGGCGGCGTAGAGCCCCTGGATCACGGAGCCGTCCGAGCGGAGGACGCGGCCGTGGACGTCGGTGTTCGCCCCGCCCTTTGTCCCGAGGTCCCCGGGCACCATCTTGGCGGCGAAGAACGGTGCCTTGCGGACGGGACCGAGGCTCGGGTTGGGCTTGTTGGTGGGGTCGCCGTAGTAGTGGTCGTACCCCGAGACGCCCCGCTGGAAGTCCTCGTCCACGCCTCTCTCGGCGAAGCCGTTGAACCGGGCGGCCGTCTTCTCCAGCGCGTCCGCCGGGACGCCGATCAGTCCGGCGAGCTCGGCGAGCGTGTCGGCCTTGTGGAAGTTCTCCGTCTCGAGCCACTTCTTCGGCAGCGGCTGCTTCGCCTGCAATCCGGCGAAGAGATACCGGTTCTTGTACTCCTGGTCGAAGATGATCCAGGCCGGGACGTTCTCGCCCTCGGCGCCCTGCTGGTCGGCGGGGGCCTGCCCGTACTCCCCGCCGTACATCCGGTGCCCGGCCTCGACGTACGGCAGCGACTCGTTCATGAACCGCTCGCCGCGCGAGTTGACGAGGAACGAACAGGGCAGCGAGCGCTCGGCGAGCGCGAACCACGGACCGCGGGGGAGCAGGATCGTGGGACCCCACCAGGCGTCCTCCATGAAGGCCAGTTCCGCCCCCACCTTCTCCATGTACTCGATCCCCTCACCGGTGTTGCCGGCGGCGCCGACCGTCCACGAGGTGGGGATGGGCTGACGCTGGTACTTGTCCCGCATCTCCTGGTTGTGCTCGAACCCGCCCGAGCCGATGATCACGCCACGTCGGGCGCGGAGGGTCTGCTCCTCGCCGCCGCGGGTCACGGTGATGCCCACGACCCGCTCGTCCAGCCCGCTGCCCTCGGTGACCAGCCCGGTCATCGGCGTGTTGAGCCACACCGGGACACCCGCGTCCAGGAGGCCCTTGCGCATGGCGGCGATGAGCGCGCGGCCCATGCCCACCATGTTGGCCCCCCGGGCCTTCGCCAGCAGCATGCGCATCGTCACACGGACGGAGCGCCGGAAACCCTTGGTGGTGGGGCGCTGGAGGAGGTTGAGCCAGCGGTAGTCGGACTGCTTGACCACCATGTTCGCCGGAGCCTTGGCGTAGGGGGGCTCGAGCCGCGCGGCCTCGGAACCCAACTGGCGCAGGTCGAACGGCTTGGGCTCGACGGATCTGCCGCCGAGTCGTCCTCCCGGGGACTCGGGGTAGTAGTCCGAGTAGTCGACCACCCACTCCATCTCGAGGGGGGAGTTGGCGAGGACGAAGTCCAGGACCTCGGGGCCGCGGTCGACGTACGCGTCGATCCGTTCCGGGGGCACGACGTCGCCGACGATCGCCCGGAGGTAGGTCCGGGCGGCCTCCGGGGTGTCCTGGACGCCGTCCCGTCGGAGGACGGAGTTCCCCGGGATCCACACGCCGCCGCCGGAACGGGCGGTGGAGCCGCCATAGTGCGGTGCTTTCTCCACGAGGACCACGCTGAGGCCCTTCTTCGCTGCTGCGAGGGCGGCCGTCATGCCTGCTCCACCGCTACCGACGACGACGACGTCGAACTCCTGGTCTGCCATGTAGAACACGTTATAGAACCGGGGGCTCGAGCGCCACACGGTCGAGGTAGCATCCCGGTCATGCTCAATGAGGAGACCCGCGCCACACTCGCCCAGCGACTCTGGGACGCCGAGGCCGACGTGGCGCCCATCGCGCCGCTCACCGCCGACCATCCCGAGATGACCCCGGATGACGCGTTCGAGATCCAGCTCGTCAACATCCGCCGCAAGCTCGAGGCGGGCGCGGTGGTCACCGGTCACAAGGTGGGTCTTGCCTCCAAGGCCATGCAGGAGATGATGGGCGTCGACGAACCCGATTACGGCCATCTCCTCGACACGATGGAGTACCCGGAGGGGGCGCCGGTCGAGGCTGCCCGGTTCTGCTTCCCGCGCGTCGAGGTCGAGGTGGGCTTCATCCTCGGCGCCGACATCCCGCCGGAGGGGTGCTCGCAGGAGGAGGCCGCCGCCGCCATCGAGTGGGTCGTGCCCTCGATCGAGCTGATCGACTCGCGCATCCGCGACTGGAAGATCACCCTGCCCGACACGATCGCCGACAACGCGTCGTCCTGCGGGTATGTCGTCGGGCAGCAGCGCGTGCGGCTGACGGACCTGGACGTCGCCGCGATCGATGCGACCCTCTACAAGAACGGCGAGTTCCTCGCGTCCGGCCGCTCCGACGCGGTCCTGGGCAACCCGCTCAATTCGGTGGGCTGGTTGGCCTCGACGGTCGCCAAGTTCGGCGTCCGCCTGCGCAAGGGAGACGTGATCCTGCCCGGCACCGCGATCCGCGCGATGGACGCCGCGCCCGGCGATTCCTTCCGCGCCGAGTTCGCGGGCCTGGGGGACGTGACCATGGAGTTCCGCTAGCGCGGGGGTGCAGCCAGTGCGGGGGTTCGGCTGCGGCGCTCACGTTCCCTCGGCCCTCGTCACGTCCGGTCCGTCGCCATCGCGCGACTGGCGGCCGCGGCCACCCTGGTGACCAGTGGCTCCAGTCGAGTGAGTGCCGCACTGTCCGCCGCGCTAGCGGAGAGCGCCGCCACCGCTCGTGTTCCGCAGGCGCCGTCCTCGTCGTCGTCGAACACGGGCGCGGCCACGCAGTAGAGGCCGGGCGTGAGCTCGGCGCGATCCACCGATCGCCTTCTGCGCCGGATCTCCGCCAGCTCCACGGCGAGCGCATCCGGCGAGGTGAGCGTGGTGTCGGTCCAGGCGATCAGCGGGCCCTGCGACACCCGCTCGGCGGCGGCGTCGTCGAACGCCAACATCGCCTTGCCCACTCCGGTGCAGTACGCCGGAAGCCCGCCGCCGATCCGCGACGGTGATGGGATCGGCCGCGGACCGTGCAGCTTATTGAGGTACACCACCTCGTCACCGTGCAGCGTGGCCAGGTGCACCGTTGCCCGGGTCGCCTCGAAGAGGTGCGCGAGGAACGGTGTGAGTACGCGGCGGGTCCGCTCGTATGCCGGCGAGGCAGGAATCGGATCCAGCTCATGCACCAGCGGCCCCAGTCGATAGCGCTGGCCGATTCGCGTGACCGCATCGTTTCGCTCGAGTGCGGTCAGGAGGCGAAGGGTCGTGGACTTGGCCAACCCGGCCTCGCGGGAGATCTCGCTCAGTGTCAGGCCGGTTCCCGCCGCCGTCACCCGCAGTACGTCGAAGGCGCGGTCGACGGGGGAGACGGGCGGTTCGGTCATGCGGTGAGTGTAGCGCGGAGGTCCGACATCGAGTGACGGATGATCCGAACACTTGCGCGAGTGAAGTGGTGACGTTAGAGTAGTACATATGTTCGATACAGGCGCCGCGGGGGGAGGGTGGTCGGTAATGAGTGCGACGACGACGAGTTCGGCGGCGTTCGGGGCGCTTCGCGCCGTGCCGGAGGCTCTCGACACGTTGGGCGCCGAGGCGTTGAGCGAGGTGGCGCGGTCGGCCACTCTGGCGCAGAACCTCGCCGCGGCCACCCGACTGCAGGCCGCGCATCACCTCGTGGAGGCGATGGGCCGGCTCGACGAGGCCACCCACGATGACAAGGTGCGTCCGCGTCCGGCGTTTGCCCGCCTGGATCCGGCTGATCGGGCGCGTGATCACCTGGCGGCGGCGATGTCGCTGACCGGGTGGCACGCCGGGCGTCTGGTGACCGCCGGGGTGCAGATCCACACCCGCCTTCCGCTGCTGCGCAAGGCCGTCGATCGGGGACTGTTCCCTGAGCAACTGGCCATCGACACCGCCTGCCGGCTGGCCGACATCCCCGATGAGATCATCGCGGCAGTGGAATCAGAGGTCATCGGAGCCCTGTGCCGGGACCTGGACGGCGGCCACCGCCCCAGCCGCACAGCGTTGGACACCGCGGTCGACGCAGCCAGGGAACGTCACGACCCCCGGGCCGCCGAGGACGCCGTGGCCGAGGCCGTCGAGCGGCGCACCGTCCGGTTCCGCCCCGGCCGCGACGGCATGACCAGCATGTGGGCCCACCTGCCCAGCGGGGACGCCGAGAAACTCCGCCGCCGCGTCGACGCCGCCGCCCGCGCCGCCTGCGATTCGGGCCATCCCCGCACCCGCGACCAACTGCGCGCCGATGCCCTGTGCGCCCTGGGGGACCCGAACACCGACGACATCGGCACCGCCCTGCACGACCCCGAGGACCTCCACCGCGCCGACAACACAGGTAGCGCCGGCACGGACACGCCGCCGGACGCTACGCGGCCGGGAGCTTCGCGGCCGGGTGCGTCGTGGGGCACCGACAAGCCGGTCCGGATCTCGGTCATCGACAGCATCGCCCAGGGCCTGCCCAACCGGGTGCAGTTCGTCAACGGCGCCTACGCCAGCTTCGACTGGCTGTGCGAGGAACTGCTCTCCGGCGGCGAGGCCACAGTGCGGTTCGAGCTGATCGACCCGCAACCCGGCGTCCAGGACACACCGGATGCGGTGCTCAAGTACTTCATCACCCCGGCGCTGGCCGAACGGATCCGGCTGCGCGACGGCACCTGCCGCCACCCCGGCTGCACGGTTGACGCCCACGACTGCGAGATCGATCACGTCATCGCCTTCGACCACCTGCGCCCGGAACTGGGCGGACCCACCGCCGAGTGGAACCTGATCTGCCTGTGCCGCAAGCACCACCGCGAAAAGACCTTCGGCCACTGCGCCTACCGGCCCGGCCCACTCGGTGAACTGACCATCATCACCGAAACCGGACACGAACACCGCACCACCCCACACGGCCCACTGGCCCAAGCGCGCGATCGGATCCTCGACCACCGATGGCGTGAACACCTCGACCGCCTCTTCGCCGACGACGGCCACCTCACCAACCCACCAGGCGCCCACCGCACCCACCCCGCCTGACGGGCGACTCCGGGTTCCGTCACGCAAGCTGTTCCGCTGAGCGGCACGCCTGATTGTGGCGGAGAAGACAGGTGGAGAGACTGTCGGTATGACAGAGAAGACCATGCTCACCGCCGCGATAGTCGGGTCGGGAAACATCGGCACCGACCTCATGTACAAGCTCGAGCGCAGCGAGTTCATCGAGCCCAAGTGGATGATCGGTATCGATGCGGAGTCCGAGGGGATGAAGCGCGCCGCAGACCACGGACTGACCTGCATGTCCGGCGGGGCCGATGAACTGCTGGCCGCGATCGAGGCGGGAGGCGAGAAGCCCGACCTGCTGTTCGAGGCCACCAGCGCCTACGTCCACAAGGCCTACGCGCCCCGCTACGAAGCCGCGGGCATCACCGCCATCGACCTCACCCCCGCCGCGGTGGGTCCGATGGTCATCCCGCCCGCCAACCTGCACGACCACGTCGACGCGCCGAACCACAACATGGTCACCTGCGGCGGCCAGGCCACCATCCCGATGGTCCACGCGGTCTCCTCGGTCGTCCCGGTGGAATACGCGGAGATCGTCGCCTCGGTCTCCTCCGAGTCGGCGGGGCCGGGCACCCGCGCGAACATCGACGAGTTCACCGAGACCACCAAGCTGGCCATCGAGAAGGTCGGCGGCGCCAAGCGGGGCAAGGCGATCATCATCCTCAACCCCGCCGAGCCCCCGATGATCATGCGCGACACCATCTTCTGCGCGATCCCCTCCGGCGCCGACCAGGACCTCATCACCACCGCCATCCGCAAGCGCGAGAAGGAGATCCAGGAGTACGTGCCGGGGTACCGGCTGCTCCAGGAACCACAGTTCGATCCGCCCACCGAGATCACCGGGGGGATGGCGCGTGTCGCCATCTTCGTCGAGGTCGAGGGGGCCGGGGACTTCCTGCCGCCGTATGCCGGGAACCTCGACATCATGACCGCCGCCGCCACCAAGGTCGGCGAGGACATCGCCCGGACCAGGCTCGGCAGGACCGAGCTCACCACCACCACGCTCGGAGTGTGAGGACCATGGACAGGACCAACCCGTACAACGCAGACGCCCGCGCGTACAGCCCTGAACTCGACATCCGCATCACCGATTCGTCGCTGCGTGACGGCTCGCACCACAAGCGGCACCAGTTCTCCGTCGACGACGTCCGCGAGGTCGTCGCGGCGCTCGACGGGGCCGGGGTCCCCGTCATCGAGGTCACCCACGGCGACGGCCTCGGCGGTGCGTCCTTCAACTACGGCTTCGCCAAGTCCTACGACCAGGACCTCATCAAGGTGGCGGCCGAGACCGCCACGCAGGCCAAGATCGCGTTCCTCACCTTGCCGGGACTGGGGATCAAGGACGATATCCTGGCCGCGCGGGACAACGGCGGGTCGATCTGCCGGGTCGCCACCCACTGCACCGAGGCCGACGTCTCGATCCAGCATTTCGGATACGCCCGTGAGCTCGGGTTGGAGACCGTCGGGTTCCTCATGATGAGCCACACCCAACCCCCGGAGGTGCTCGCGAAGCAGGCCCGCATCATGGCCGATGCGGGGTGTCAGTGCGTGTACATCGTCGACTCGGCGGGCGCGCTCGTCATGGACCAGGTGTCAGACCGGGTCGCCGCGCTGGTCGCGGAGCTCGGCGACGACGCGCAGGTCGGCTTCCACGGGCACGAGAACCTCGACGTGGGCGTCGGGAACTCGATCATGGCCATCCGCGCCGGCGCGCAGCAGATCGACGGTTCGACCCGCCGCTTCGGCGCCGGCGCCGGCAACACACCCGTCGAGGCGCTGGTGGGCGTGTGCGACAAGCTCGGCATCACCACCGGCGTGGACTTCTTCAAGATCGCCGACGCGGCCGAGGACGTGGTGCGGCCGCTCATGCCGACCGAGTGCGTGGTCGACCGGTCGGCGTTGATGCTCGGATACGCGGGCTGTTACTCGTCCTTCCTCAAGCACGCCGAGGGGCACGCGAACCGGTACGGCGTGCCGTCATCGGAGATCCTCATCCGCGCGGGCGAGCGCCGCCTGGTGGGCGGACAGGAGGACCAGCTGATCGACATCGCGCTGGAGATCCAGAAGGAGCAGGCGGGCGTCTAGGCCGCATCAGTACAGAACGCGGCAGTTCGTCGACGGTCCCGTCAGGTGCCGGTCGTGGTGTGCCCCTGCGCCCAGTCCACGATCGGTCCGAGGGTGGACTCGTCGACGAACTCCACCCGCTCGCGATTGAGCAGGAGGCGGGCCATCGGTTCGTCCGGTGTCTTGCGCAGTTCCCTGCGCAGCGCGGCCATGAGCACGCGGTCCACCCACCGCAGCCGGTCCGGGTCCAGGTCGCCGCGCAACTGGAAGACGGTGACCTCGCGACCGGAGGCCGCCACGAGTTTCTGTGCGAGGGTGCCGCGACCGGGGTCGTCGGCGGGGGACAGGGCGACGACGACGAGGGCCGCGGGGCCCGGAGCCGAGCGGATCGCCCGGATGATGCGTCGCCGACCGAGGATCGTCGTGACGTATTGAGGTGCGAGGACGATCAACGGGTCGGCGGCGGCCGCGTCCCCGATCGAGGCGAGATCCACGGCGCGCGTCCCGATCTTCTGGGCGAGAGCGTCCGCGTACCTCTGAGTGGAGCCGTATCGGGAGGTGAAGGCGACGACAGGGTGGTTCACACCCTGGAGTCTGTCACTCGGAGTACGAGACCTCGACGCGATCGGTCTTGGGCAGGAGCTGGCAGCTCAGGACGTACCCCTCCTCGACCTCCTCCGGGTCGAGGATCCCGTTGTGGATCATCTCGACCTCGCCGGACTTGAGGATGCAGGCGCAGGCCGAGCACTCGCCCTTGCGGCAGGAGAACGGCGCCTTGATCCCCTTCGACAGCAGGACGTCGAGCAGCGGGGTGTTGCGGGGCCATGAGATCTCGTGGGTCTCGTCGTCGAGCTCCACGATCGCCGTGGCCGGCCCGGCGCCGTCGTCTCCAGGCGAGTCGTCGATCACGATCTCGGCGAACGGATCGCCCTCGATCGAGGAGAACGCCTCGGTGTGGATGAGGTGCATGTCGGCACCCGAGCGGCGGAGCCCGTCCTTGACGGTCTCCATGAACGGCGCCGGGCCGCAGATGTACGACTGGCGCTTGGCCGCCACCGGGTGCAGGAGATTGCCAATCATCTCGGGGGAGGGGATGCCCGACACCGACTCGAGCCAGTGGAGCACGGTGAGCCGATCGGGGTTCTCCCGCTGCAGGGCCTGCAGTTCGTCCTTGAAGATCACCGACTTCTCGTCACGGTTGGCGTACACCATGGCGATGTGACCGGTGCCCTGGGCGAGCGCCGACTTGAGGATCGACATGACCGGGGTGACCCCGGAGCCGGCGGCCAGGAGGATGAAGTCCTGGTCGAGGTTCTTGGGCGTGAAGATGCCCGACGGGGCCAGCACGTGCATGGTCATGCCGACCTCGGCGTTGTCACACAGCCAGTTGGATCCGTACCCGTCGACCGTTCGCTTGACGGTCACCTTGAGTCGGGAGTCCTCGGTGGGGGAGCTCGAGAGCGAGTAACAGCGCGCCACGGACCCGGTCTTGTCGCTGGGGATCCGCAGGGTGAGGAACTGTCCGGGGGTGTACCGGAAGTCCTCCTCGGCACCGGCGGGGATCTCGAAGACGATCGACTTGGCGTCGGCGGTCTCCTCGATCACCTCGGCGATCGAGAGTTCGCGCACGAAAGAGCCGAGTTGTGGGGTGGCGGTCATGGATTGGGAGCCTATCGCTTGAATGCGGCGGGGCGGGAGATCACTCCCGGACGTCTTACTCTGGGACGTCTCACTCCGGGACGTACAGGGGGTTGACCATGTGATCGGCGTCAGCAGGATCCACGCCGTCGGCGAGGGTGATCAGACCCTCCGCGTAGGCGTACCGGATGCTCGCGAGCATCCGGGGGCAGGTGTCCTCGCCCTGCGGCCGCTCGCCGCCGTCCCGCCATTCGGCGAGGACGGGGCACGCGCGGTCACTGCTCGCGGTCCACTGGATGGAGGTGTGCTTCTCGCTGTTCTTCCGGACGGACACACAGGTGCCGCACGCACGGCACTCGACGGGGTGGAAACCCGCTCGGGTGTAGGTCTCGCGGTCCAGATCGGTGTCACCGTGCAGTCGCGCGGCGCGCGCCGGGTCGGTCTCGTCCCAGGTGGGCGCGCGCCGCGAGTCGTGTTGCTTGAACATCACTTCTCCGCGCGGGAGGCGCTCGCTTCCCCGGCGACCTCGGCCATGCCGGTGTACTGGGTCTGCTCGTCCGAGATCTCGGCCTCACCGGCCTCCTGCTTGCGCATGTTCTCGGCGACCTCGCCCTCCCAGTACTGGTTGGCGGCGGTGGTGTCGACCTCGAACTCGAACCGCTCCTGCATCTCGGGCTCGACCTTGTCGCGGTCCACGTAGAACTGCTCGTACCACCGGCGGAGCTGGTAGACGGGACCGTCCTCCTCGCACAGGAGCGGGTTGGCGATCTGCGACTTGCGCTGCCAGATGCGGACGTCCTGGAGGAAGCCCTCGCCGAAGAAGGTGGCGATCTTCGCGGCCATCTTGGCGGCCGTCGCGTCGTCGAAGCCCGCCGGCTTCTTCACCGACAGCCCGTACATCAGCACGAACGAGTTCTGGTCGATCGGGTAGTGGCAGTTGATGAGGATCGCTTCGGTCTCGAAGTCCCCGTACATCTGCTTGAGGGGGTTGATCATGTACGCCGGACCGAAGTAGGACGCCTCGGACTCGAGCAGGGTGTCGCCGTACTTGCCGCCCGTCGGGTCGTGGTCCGGCCGGCCCTTGGTGTTGAGGTACTGGGTGGCGGTCTGACCCTCGAAGACGTTCTTGAAGTACGTGGGGAACGCGAAGTGGATGTAGTAGAAGTGGGCCATGTCGACCACGTTGTCGACGATCTCCATGCAGTTGGAGCCCTCGATCACGAGGCGGTTCCACTCCCAGTCGGTCCATTCGCCGGTGCCGTACTCCGCGATGACCGGGATCGCGTCCTCGTCGAGGGGCGGGTTGCCCTCGTGGTCGTGCCAGACGAAGACCTGGCCGGACTGGATGTTGGTGATCCAGGCGCGGGTCCTGGCGCGCAGCGGGACGCGCTTGGCGTAGGGGATGCCCTTGCACTTGCCGTCACCGCCCCACCGCCAGTCGTGGAACGGGCACGCGATGTTGCCGTCCTTGACCTCGCCGTCGGAGAGGTCGCCGCCGAGGTGCCGGCAGTAGGCGTCGAGGACGTTGATCTCACCCTCGTCGTTCGCCCAGACGACCAGCTTGGTGCCGAAGGCCTGGATGGAGTGGGGGGCGCCGTCGCTGAACTCCTTGACGGTGCCGATGCAGTGCCAGCCGCGCGCGTAACGATCCCGGGTCTCGCCCGTGTCGATCTCGCGGACAGCTCCGGGGGCCGAGCCGTGTGCGGTCATGATGATCCTCCTGAGGGCGTGAGCCGGATGAGAACAGGTTATAGAATCGGGATGCCGGTCACAACCAATCCCTGTCGGCGCTGGCACGGGGTGCCATAGCCTGAGTTCCGGGCGGTTCAGTCTGGTGGAAAACTGTAACGTGTTCTAGTCTAAGGCCAAGCGGCCCACAAAAGCCAGAGAGGGATCACATGAGCGAGCACGCCAACCACGAGGTCATCGACCGGATCAAAGCACTGCTGCCCGGTTTCGCCGAGCGTGCGCAGGAGACCGAGGACCTGCGCAGGGTCCATCCGCAGAACATCGCGGAGCTCGACGAGGCCGGCTTCTTCAAGCTCTGTCAGCCCGCCCAGTGGGGCGGGTACGAGGCGGACATGGAGGCCTTTTACACCGCCGCCATGACCATCGCGACGGCCTGCCCGTCCACCGGGTGGTGCGCCAGCATCCTGGGAATCCACAACTGGCACCTGGCCCTGTTCCCGCAGCAGGCGCAGGAGGACGTGTGGGGCTCGGACACCACCGTCCGCATCTCGTCGTCGTACGCCCCGATGGGCGCGGCCACGAAGACCGACGACGGGTTCCTCCTCAACGGCAAGTGGTCCTGGTCCTCGGGCTGCGACCACGCCGACTGGGTGTTCGTGGGCGGTCCCGTGCTGGACGGCAACGGCAAGATGATCGACTTCTGCACCTTCCTGGTGGAGAAGTCCCAGTACGAGATCCTCGACGTCTGGCACGTCGCCGGACTCAAGGGCACCGGGTCGAACGACATCCTGATCAAGGACGCCCTCATCCCCGCGCACCGCGTGCTGTCCTTCGGTGACATGGCCAACACGACCAGCCCGGGGCTGGAGGTCAACACCAACCCGATCTACCGCATGCCGTGGGGCACCATCCACCCCACCACCATCTCCACCCCGATCGTCGGCATGGCGTTCGGGTGCTACGAGGTGCACCGCGAGCACCAGCGCGCGCGGGTCCGTGCCGCATTCGGCACCAAGGTGAAGGACGACCCGTTCGCGAAGGTCCGGCTCGCCGAGGCCGCGGGTGACATCGACGCGGCGTGGCTGCAGCTCATGCGCAACGTCCGCGAGGAGATGGACCTGATCAAGGCCGGCGACGTCCCGGGTATGGACATCCGCACCCGCGCCCGTCGGGACCAGGTCCGCGCCACCCAGCGCTCGATCGACGCGATCGGGCTGCTGTTCCAGAACTCCGGCGCCCGCGCGCTCGAGGACACCTCGCCGATCCAGCGCTTCTGGCGCGATGCCAACGCCGGTCGGGTGCACGCGGCCAACGAGGCGACCAAGGCGTACATCATGTACGGACAGAACGAGTTCGGCGAAAAGGTCGCGGACTCGATGGTCTGATCCGCCCTAGCGGATCGAGAGGACTGACTTGGCATGGCAATAAGCAACTTCGGATATGTCCGGATCTACGCCACCGACATGGACGCCTGGCGCGAGTACGGCACCAAGGTGCTCGGGTTCGTCGAGGGCAAGGGCGACGACCCGGATGCGCTCTACTTCCGTATGGACGAGAACCCGCACCGGTGGATCATCGTCCCCGGGCCGGAGGACACGCTCGCCGCGGTGGGCTGGGAGTGCGCGAACGAGGCGGAGCTCGACGACGTCAGGCGACGTCTCGACGAGGCCGGGGTGGCCTGGCAGGACGCCCCGGACGAGGTGAAGCGGGACCGGAAGGTGCGGGGGCTGATCACCTGTCAGGACCCGGCCGGGTTCACGCTGGAGATCTACCACACCATCGCTCTGCAGCACCGCCGCATCCCGACCCCCTACGGGCACGAGTTCGTCACCGGCGACCAGGGGGCGGGCCACATCGTGCTCTCCACCCCGGACGAGGCGGCGGCGCTGGAGTTCTACCGGGACGTCCTCGGGTTCGCCCTCCGTGACTCGATGAGCCTGCCGCCGGAGATCGTCGGTCGACCGGCCGACGGGGAGCCCGCGTGGCTGCGTTTCCTCGGCTGCAACCCCCGCCATCACTCGCTGGCGTTCACCCCGTTCCCCAACCCCACGGGGATCATCCACCTGATGGTCGAGGTCGCGTCGGCCGACGACGTGGGACTCGGGCTGGACCGGGCACTGCGCAAGAAGGTCAGGATGTCGGCCTCACTCGGCCGGCACGTCAACGACAAGATGCTGAGCTTCTACATGAAGACGCCCGGTGGATTCGACTGCGAGTACGGCTGCGAGGGCGTGCAGGTCGACGATTCGGACTGGGTGGCACGGGAGTCCACCGCCGTGAGCCTGTGGGGCCACGACTTCTCCGTCGGCTTCAAGTAGACGCCTAGGCTGGTTTCCCGGGCAGCAGGGTTGTCGACCAGCTGAGCCCGGGACGCCCGATGACGCCCGCGCACGACCGAGTCCAGGGAGGACCGACTTCAGATGAGCAGCACCGACCACCCCCCGGAGGGGCAGAGCTTCTCCAACCGGGAACTGCGCGACGCGCTCGGCCAGTTCTGTACCGGGATCACCGTCATCACGGCGGTCAGGGACGACGCGCCGGTCGGGTTCGCCTGCCAGTCCTTCTCCGCGCTCTCCCTCGAGCCGCCCCTGGTCCTGTTCTGCCCGATGAAGACGTCGGGGTCGTGGAAGGGGATCGAGGCGGCCGGCAGGTTCTGCGTCAACATCCTGTCCGAGGAGCAGGAGGACGTGTCCTCCACGTTCGGCCGTCGCGGCGACGACAAGTTCGCCTCGATCGACTGGTCGCCGAGCCCGCTCGGCTCGCCGGTCATCGACGGCGTGATGGCGTGGCTGGACTGCGAGATCGACCAGGTCCTCGACGGCGGCGATCACTGGATCGTCCTGGGGCGGGTCGCCCACCTCGGACCGACTGAGCGGGATGTCCGGCCGCTGTTGTTCTACCGCGGCGCCTATCTGAGTATTGAGGAGGACGTCGTGGATCCGACGCCCGAGCAGGAAGAGCTCGAGAACTTCATCACCTCCGCCGACTCCTACACGTGGCTGTGAGCGGCACGGTGGGGGAGAGCGCTGTGGGGGAGAGCACGGTGGGGGAGAGCACGGTGGAGGAGGACCCGGTGGAGGGGGCCGGGGCGACCGGCCCGCTGGCCCGCGCCCTGGCCGAGGCCGAGGAGATCATCCGGTCGGCGCCGCACGTGCGGACCGAGGCGGACGTCGCGGAGGGGCTCGACTACCTGCTCGGGACGATCCGCGGCGCCATCGAGACCGGCCAACACCGCGGGCGCAGTCACCCGCAGCTGTTCCAGGCCACGGGGCCGTACACCAAGATGGGCCTGGACAACCCGGACACGCTGTACTTCTACGCCAACCTCACCGACGGCGCCGAGTACGTCATCGAGGGCCGGCGCGGCACCACAGCGGACCTGTCGTTCCAGGTGATGGCCGGGACGTATTCGGCCGACGAGCGCGCCGCGTCGCACGCGGCGTTCGACGACCGCGCGCTGGAGATCGACGCCGACGGACGGTATCGCTTCCGACTGGGGCCGGCGAGGTACGACGACGACGAGGGCGACGCCGGATACGTGGTGCTCCACCCGGGGACCTCGATGATCGCCGTCCGCGAGGTCTACTCCGACTGGAGCCGTGAGGTCGCCGGGTCGGCGATCCTGCGCAGGGTCGACACGGTGGGCACCGCGCCGGAGCCGGTGACACTCGCCGGTCAGGAGAAGTTCTACGCCAAACTCGCCGAGGCTCTCGTCGGGCGGCTGCGGACGTGGCTGGCGTTCCCGGAGTGGTTCTTCGGCGACCAGGTCCGCAACACGCTCAACGAACCGCGACAGACCCCCGGTGGGCTCACCACGCAGTTCTCCTCCGCGGGCGTCTTCGAGCTCGGTCCGGACGAGGCCATGGTGATCTCGGTGCCCGTCGCCGGGGCGCCCTACCAGGGCTTCCAGCTGGGCAGCATGTGGTACGCCTCGCTCGAGTACGTGCACCACCAGACCAGCCTCACCGCCGACCAGGCGCACGTCGGCGCGGACGGGATGATCCACCTCGTCGTGGCCGACCGCGATCCCGGTCTGGCCAACTGGATCGAGACCCTGGGCCACCGCGAGGGCATCATGCAGTTCCGCTGGCAGCGGGTGAGCGAGCCCGTCACGCCGGAGCTCGGCCCCTCGGTGAAGGTGGTGCCGTTCGACCGGCTCGCCGACGAGGTACCCGGGTACGACGACCAGCGGGTGACCGCCGAGCAGTGGCGCGAGCGGATCGCCGCGCGGCAGGACGCGTTCGCGCGGAGGGGGCTGTCATGACCGGGTCGGCCGTGAGCGACACGGAGCGGGTGCACGTCGGCACCGTCGAGGACCTGCACGCAAGCGCCTCGCGGGCGATCGGGTTGGAGGACTTCGGCGACGGCGAGGACCGCCACCGCGAGGCGCTGGGCGTGCTGCTGGACTCCCTGCACTCCGACGCGGGCCTCACCCCGGCGGGGAGCAAGTACTGGCGCTCCGTGCTCAAGGGCGCGATGGTGGCGCGGCTCGTCTCACAGGCGGGCTTCTCCGCGGACCCGGCCCAGGCGGACGTCGAGATCGAGCGGCCCGTCGTCGTCACCGGGCTTCCCCGCACCGGGACCACGGCGCTGCACCGGCTCCTCGGAGCCGACCCCGCCAACCAGGGGCTGGAACTGTGGCTCACGGAGGTGCCCAAGCCGCGGCCGCCGAGGGAGCAGTGGGAGGACGACCCCACCTACCGCGGCCTGCGCGACCTGTACGCGGGGTTCATGTCGGAGAACCCCGACTACGGAGGGGTGCACTACATCTCCGCCGACGACCTGGAGGAGTGCTGGCAGCTGCTCCGGCAATCTGCGACGGCCGCCTCGTACGAGTGCCTGGCCAGGCTCGACGGATACTCGCGCTGGCTCGAGGGTGTGGACTGGGTGCCCGCGTACCGGCGGCACAAGCGCAACCTCCAGCTGATCGGGGCGGACGCCCCCGGGCGGCGGTGGGTCCTCAAGAACCCCAGCCACCTGTTCGCGCTCGACGCGCTGCTCGAGGTGTACCCCGACGCCGTGGTGGTGCAGACGCACCGCGATCCGCGGAAGTCGATGGCGTCCATGTTCTCGCTGGCGCACCGGACCGCCGCGGACTGGTCGACCCGGTTCACCCCGGAGTACATCGGGTCCTCGCAGCTCGACCTGTGGGCGCGGGGCGTGTCCGAGTTCGACGCGGTCCGCGCCCGGCACGAGGCCGACCCGGGCTCGCGGGCGACGTTCGTGGACGTCAACCACCGGGAGCTCATCGAGGACCCGGCGGGAGTGGTCGAGCGGGTGTACTCCGCGATCGGTACCGAGCTCGACGAGGGAGTGCGGGAGGCGGTCGAGACGGAGAACGCCAGGAGTCTGTCCGGCGAGCGGGCGCCCGCCCACCGCTACACGCTCGCCGACTACGGGTTGAGCGAGGAGCAGGTCGCCGAGCGGTTCGACGGCTACCGGGGCCTGGAGGGCTAGAGGTACTGGACTAGAGGTACCCAGGTCAGAGGTACGCCCGCGCCGCCTCGATGATGCGGTCGGCGACGTCCTCCTTGCACACGAGCAGGTCGGGGAACTCGTTCTCCTCGACGTTGTAGACCAGCTCGGAGCCGTCGAGTCGGCTGGCGTGCAGTCCGCGCTGGCGTACCACCCCGTACGTGGCGGCGGAATCCCACTGGTGGTGGCCGCTGGTGTGGATGTAGGCGTCGCACTCGTCCTCCACCACGGTGGCGGTCTTGCCCCCGCCCGAGCCGAGGCGGGTGAGGGAGGCGCCGAGGGTCTCGGCGAGTTCTTCCGCGAACGCCGGGGGATCGGCCTCCGAGACGGCGATGCGCAGGCGGTCGTCCTCACGCGGCGGGACCAGCGGGCCGGGGCGCGGCCCGCGGATGATGGAGATCGGCTGATAGGTGGTGGCACCACGGCCGGTGATCACCCGCCCGTACGCGGGCATGGCGATCGCGCAGGCGGTGATCCCGCCGGTGCCGTCGGGGCCGCGTTCCCACAGGGCCACGTGCACCGCCCAGTCGGGGCGGCCCTCGGTGCGGTACGAGCTGACGCCGTCCAGCGGGTCGATCATCCACACGCGGTCCGCCTCGAGGCGGGCCCGGGAGTCCGGGTTCCATTCGCCGAACACGAGGTCGTCGGGGCGGGCCACCGCGAGCCGGTCCAGGATCACGGCGCGGGCCTCCCCCTCGGCGAAGTCGCCGAGTTCCTCCGGAGCGACACGGGAGACCCTCAGGTCGGTGAGCAGCCGTCCGGCCTGTGCGGCCAGGTCCTCGGCGAGTCGTTGGTCGTTGGTCCGTCCGTGCTCGGGGAAGGGGCTCATGCAGGTGATTCTAGAGGCCCGCGGCCACCTCGAGCGCCGCCAGGATCTCGTGGGGTTGGCCGAGCAGTTGAGCGGTGCCGTGGGCCCGCTTGAAGTACAGGTGAACGTCGTACTCCCACGTGATCCCGACCCCGCCGTGGAGCTGGATGGCCTCGCCGGTGATCCACTGCAAAGCCTCGGAGCAGTACACCTTGGCCGCGGCGGCCTCGATCTCGGCGGCGTAGGCGGCGTCGTCGGAGTCGGGCCCGTCACCGGGGGACTGCGCCGCGGCGACCATCGCCGCGGCCGAGTAGGACAGCGACGCCGCGGTCTCGGCCCTGACGTACATGTCGGCCATGCGGTGCTTGAGGGCCTGGAACGAGCCGATGGTCCGGCCGAACTGCCTGCGCTCCTGCGTGTACCGCACCGTCGCGTCGAGGGCGGCGCGCGCGGCGCCGACCTGCTCGGCCGAGATCGCCGCCCACCCGGCTGCGCGGAGTCGGGCCAGGAAGCTGGGGCGGGTGGCGATCGCGGTGGCCACGGCGCCGTCGAACTCCACTCGCGACAGGGTGCGCGTGGGGTCCATGACGGGAACACGGGTCACGGTGACGCCGGGGGTGCCGGCCGGCACCTCGAACAGGCCCACGCCCCCGCCCGAGATGGCGATGACGAGCAACGTGGAGGCGGTGTCGGCGCCCAGGACGTGGTGGGCCGTGCCGCTGAGGGTGGGATCGTCGTCGCCGGACGCCCTGACGCCCGGCGTCGCCCACCCGTCCTCCGATGCCCAGCACAGGGCCGCCTGCTCGCCGGCGGCGATCCCGGGCAGGATCCGGGCGCAGGCCGCGTCGTCGCCGGTGGCCAGCACCGCCTGGGCGGCGAGTACCGCCGAGCCGAGCAGGGGAGAGGGGGTGAGCCGTCGGCCCAGTTCCTCGCAGACCAGGTGGGTCTCCACCCAGGTGGCGCCGGCACCGTCGTACCGCTCGGGGATCGACAGCGCGGCGGCGCCGATCTGCTCGACGAGGGTCGACCACAGGGCGGGGTCGTGACCGTGTTCGGAGGCCATGGCCGCCCGCACGGCCGCCGGGTCGGAGCGCTTGTCCAGGAGCGCGGCGACCGACTGCCGGAGCGCGGCCTGCTCCTCGGTGTCGACGCCGGGTGACGCGGTGGGTGAGGCGGTGGGTGAGGCGGTGGGTGAGGCGGTGGGCTCGGTCATCGCGCGCTCTCCAGGCAGTCCAGGACGCGCCCGCGGTGGTAACCCTGTGTGCCCCACGCCGTCTGCAGCGCACGGGTCTTGGTGAGCAGGAGTCCCAGATCGTGCTCGAGGGTGTAGCCGATCGCCCCGTGGATCTGCAGCGCCGTGCGGGCGGAGAGGTAGGCGGCGTCGGCGACGGCCACGCGGGCGGCGGAGACGTCGCGGACCGCCGCCGCCGGGTCGTCGGGGTTCTCGGAGAGGGCCAGGGCGCCGGCCCACAGCAGGGGTCGGGCCATCTCGAGCGCTATCGCGACCTCGGCGAGCTGGTGCTTGAGCGCCTGGTACTGGCCGATGAGCTTGCCGTACTGCGAGCGCTGCGTGGCGTAGGCGACGCTCATGTCGAGCATCGCCTGCCCGAGGCCCATGAGCTGGGCGGCCGTCCCGAGCGCACCGTGGTTGACCAGGTCGACGGTGCTCGCCGAGCCCACCTGCTCGCCGCGGGTCGGGGTGGTGACGGTGCGCGCGCGGTCGACCGAGCGACGGGCCTCGCCGGCCTCGCCGGTGAACACCGTGTCGTCGTCGGCGACCCACAGGTGCGCGGCGACATGGGCGTCCGGCGCGAACGGGGAGACACCCGGGACGGCGACCGACGCCGGGGCGCCGCCGGCGAGCTCGGCCGCGATGTCCGGCGCTGTCCCGTGGAGCGCCGCCGCGATGCGGGGTGCCACCATCACGGTCTCGACGACCGGCCCGGGGACGGCGTGGCGCCCCAGGACCTCCAGTGCGACGACGGCCTCGACGGCGGTGGCCCCGGCCCCGCCGGCGTCCTCGTCGATGAGCAGGGCCGCGGCGCCGGTCTCGGCGACCCTGCCCCACACGGTGGTGCCGGGGCCGGTGTCGCCCGCGCTCCAGGCGCGGATGACCGACGGCAGGTCGGACCGTGTCAGCAGCGAGTCGATGCTCGCCGCGAAGTCGGTGATCTCGGGGTCGAGTGCGAATCTCATGGTGCTCCGTGTCCCGTCAGCCGCGCGGAAGGCCGAGGAGGCGCTCGGCGATGATGTTCTTCTGTACCTCGTTGGTGCCGGCGTAGATCGGCCCGGCGAGGGCGAACAGGTATCCGTCCATCCACTGCTCCCCGGCGAGCTCGCCGGCCGTGCCGAGCAGGTCGAGGGCGGTCTCGTGGGTGGCGATGTCCCAGTCCGACCAGAAGACCTTGTTGATCGAGGACTCGAAGCCCAGGTTGGCGCCGCCGGTGAGCGTGGTGACCGTCTTCCAGGTGCTCAGCTCGTAGGCGCGCGAGCCGATCCACGCGTCCACCACCTTGTCGGCCAGGGCGCCCCGGCTGCGCTCGTCCAGGTCCGCCCGGCGGGAACCCCACAGCTCGAGCAGTCGGTCGGTGGTGGCGAGGAACCGCCCCGGGGAGCGCAGGGAGAGCCCGCGCTCGTTGTTGGCGGTGGACATCGCCACCTTCCAGCCCTGGTTGACCTCGCCGATCACGCCGGACTCGGCCGGATCCGCCGGGTCGTCGGGCACGAAGACGTCCTCGAGGAACAGCTCCGCGAAGCCGGGCAGGCCGTCGAGCTGGTCGATCGGACGCACGGTGACGCCCTCGGCCCGCAGGTCGAACATGAAGTAGGTCAGGCCCTTGTGGCGGGGCTCGTCCGGGTCGGTGCGGAACAGCCCGAAGCCCTTGTCGGCGAACGAGGCGCGGGTGGACCACACCTTCTGGCCGCTGAGCAGCCAGCCGCCGTCCACACGCGTAGCCGTCGAGCGCAGCGACGCCAGGTCGGACCCCGCCTCCGGCTCGGACCAGGCCTGCGCCCAGATGTCGTCGGCGCGGGCCATGCGCGGCATGATGTGCGCCAACTGCTCGGGGGTCGCGTGATCGAACAGGGTCGGTGCGAGCAGGAAGATGCCGTTCTGGCTCACCCGCAGGGGTGCGCCCGCGCGGAAGTACTCCTCCTCGAAGACCACCCAGTTGACCAGTCCGCAGTCGCGGCCGCCGAACTCCTCGGGCCACGACACGACCGACATGCGGGCGTCGGCCATCTTTCGCTCCCACTCGCGGTGGGCCTCGAAGCCCTCGCGGGTGTCCATGTGTGGGAGCGGCTCGGACGGCACGTTCGCGGCGAGCCAGTCGCGCACCTCGAGGCGGAACTCCCGTGTCGAGGCGTCCAGATCCAGATCCACGGCGTCAGCCCTTCTGCTCGCCGGTCGGGGCGGGGCCGCCGGTCGAGCCCGTGTTGGCGCTGTCGCGCATCGAGCGCGCGTCCATCCCGCCGAGGGAGGCGGAGAACGAGTCGGTGTCGTCGGGCTCCGCGTTGGCCGAGTGGGCGAACATGTGCCAGCCGAACGCCGTGTCCAGCGAGGTCTGCAGGCCCATCTGGTCCTCGTTCGAATTGATGACCTTCTTGGCCAGGGTCAGGCCGAAGGCGGGCATCGCGGCGATCTCACCGGCGATCTCGTCGACCTTCGCCTGCAGCTCCTCGCGCGGCACGACGTGGTTGAGCATGCCCCAGTCCAGCGCCTCGGCCGCACCGAATCTGCGACCGGTGTAGAGGATCTCCTTGGCACGGCGGGGGCCCAGGACGAAGGCGTGGGCGAAGTACTCGACACCGGGGATCCCCATCTTGACCACGGGGTCGGAGAAGAACGCGTCGTCGGAGGCCACGATGAAGTCGCAGATCCACGCCAGCATCAGGCCGCCGGCGATGCACGCGCCGTGCACCTGGGCGATCATCGGCTTGGGGATCTCGCGCCAGCGGCGACACATCTGGACGTAGACCTCGGTCTCGCGGGCCAGCCGCCGGTCGCCGCCGCCGCGGGTGGTGTGGTCCCACCAGATCGAGGCGCGGTTGGGGTACTCCACGTGGTGGTCGCGCTCGGTGGTGCCGATGTCGTGGCCGGCCGAGAAGTGCTTGCCGTTGGCCCGCAGGACGATCACCTTGACCGCGTCGTCCTCCACGGCCCTGATGAAGGCGTTGTCCAGCGAGTACGTCATGACCGAGTTCTGCGCGTTGCGGAAGTCGGGGCGGTTGAGCGTGACGTAGGCGGTGCCGCCCGTGACCTCGTAGGCGACCGGCTGCGTGTCCGGGCCGAGGTCGTCGACACCGAGGACCGGGGGGATGGGTGCGTCGGTCATGAGCTGGGGATCTCCTTACCTAGCAAGTGCTTGGTTGGTACTGTACCGGACCCGCTCGCCGGATCGGATTCAGACGCCGTCACCACCGCCGTTCAGACGCCGTGGCCTCCGCCGTTCAGACGCCGTAACCACCATCGACGTCGAGCTTCTGGCCGGAGATGAAGCCCGCCCGGTCGGAGGCGAGGAACGCCACGGCCTCGGCGACGTCCACCGCGGTCCCGAACCGTCGCAGCGGGATGTTGCGGCGGGTGACCTCGAGGGCGCGGTCGTCGAGGTCGCCGGAGGAGATGAGCCTCTCGGCCATCCCGTCGGTGAGCATCCCCGGGCCCACGCAGTTCACACGGACCCCGAACCGGCCCTCCTCCGCCGCCAGGCCCCGCACCAGCTGCTCGACCGCGCCCTTGGGGACCGCGGACAGGCCGTCCCGGACCGGGTAGCGGGTGGTGGCGGCGGTGGTGACGACGACGACGGTGCCGCCCACCGCGCGCACATGCGGCAGCGCCGGGTGCACGATCGCGAAGAACCCGGCGGCGTCCGCGTCCAGCTGGGCGCGCAGCTCGGCCGGGCTGGTCCGGGACAGGTGGACCATGGGCACGTGCGGGCCGGCGCAGTGGGCGAGGACGGCGATCCCGCCGTACCGGGAGGCGATCTGATCGATCGAGGCCGCCACCTCGTCGTCGTCGGTCCCGTCGCGTCCCGGGGCCAGTCTCACGCACTCCACGCCTCGTCGGGCGGCCTCGGTGTGGTCACCCGGGCCGGTGGCCCCGGAACCTGTGACCCCCGGGCCGGAGAGCTCCGCCGCCAGGTCCACCGGTTCGGTCGAGCGGTACCCCAGCACCAGGGGGTTGGCGGGGAACTCACCGGCCAGGCGCCGGGCCACCGCGCGGCCGATGCCGCCCGAGGCGCCGGTGACCACGACGGCACCCGCCCGGCGGCCCGTGCTCATCGGAGGTCGGTCTTGAGGATCTTGCCCGAGGCGTTGCGCGGGAAGGACTCCACGAACTCCACGGCGCGGGGGCGTTTGAAGTTGGCCAGGTGCTCGCGGCAGAACCCGAGGACGTCCTCCTCGGTGAGCGACGAGCCCTCGCGGCGCACCACGAAGGCCTTGCCGACCTCACCCATCCGGTCGTCCGGGACGCCGATGACAGCGGTCTCGACCACCCCGTCCAGGCGCGCGAGCGTCTGTTCGACCTCGGCGGGGTACACGTTGAACCCGCCCGTGATGTACATGTCCTTGAGCCGGTCGGTGATCCGCAGGTTGCCGTGGGAGTCGATCTCGCCCACGTCGCCGGTGTGGAGCCAGCCGTCGGGGTCGATGGCCTCCGCGGTGTTCTCAGGGTCGTCGAGATACCCCTGCATCACCATCTCGCCGCGGGTGAGGATCTCGCCGGAGTCCCCGATCCGGATCTCCATGCCGGGGTACGCCCGCCCGCACGTGGTGGCGACGGTGACGTCGTCGTCGTCCGCCGTGGTGGTGGTAATGAAGCCCATCGTCTCGGTCTGGCCGTAGGCGGTGAGGACGGTCTCCAGGCCCAGGTCGGACTGCATCCGCTCGACCAGGACCACCGGGACGACCGAGGCGCCGGTCACGGCCAGGCGCAGGGAGGACAGATCGAATCCCGCCCGGTCCGGGGCGTCCAGGATCGTCTGGAAGATCGTGGGGGCACCGGGCAGGACGGTGGCGCCCTCGTCCTGTACGAGCCGCATGGTCTCGGTGGGGGAGTACACGGCCAGCGGGATGACGGTGGAGCCGAAGAGTGTGCAGACCAGGAAGCCGGCCTTGTAGCCGAAGCTGTGGAAGAACGGGTTGACGATGAGGTACCGGTCGCGCTCGGTGAGTCCGCCGTTCGAGCCCCACGCGCGGGCGCCGGCGACCGTCTGGCGGTGCAGCGCCACCACGCCCTTGCTCTTTCCCGTGGTGCCGGAGGTGAACAGGATGTCGGCCACGTCGTCGCCCGTCACCGAGTCGGCGCGGGCGTCGGCCCGCGCGAGCGCGGAGTCGGTGGCCTCCGCCTGGAGGTCGGTGAAGTCGACGACGGCGAGGTCGGCGGTCGCGGCGTCGCCGCCGTCGAGCGGGATCCTCACGAGCGTCCGCAGTCGCGTGGCGCCGGCGAGCGACCCGCCCGCCGCGGAGGACAGGTCGGCGATCCGCTCGGCACCGAGGAAGGCGCCCGCGACGACCGCGGCGGTCGCGTGCGTCCGCTGGACCAATTCGAGGGTCTCACTACCGGTGTAGCGCGTGTTGGCGGGGACCGCCGTCCCGCCGGCGTACTGCACCCCGAGCGCGGCCACGATCCAGTGGCGGGTGTTGGGCGCCCAGATCACCACGCGGTCCCCCCGCTCGACCCCGCGCGCGACCAGGCCCGCGGCGAAGCGGCGGACCTCGTCGAGCAGCTGCGCCCACGTCCACCGGGTGTCCTGACCGGGCTGGACGTCGGCGACCGCCTCGCGATCCGGCCAGAGTGCCGCCGCCCGGCGCAGGGCCGCGGCGGTGGTCTCGACGTCGCGGGTGGTCTCGACGTCGCGGGGGGCGGCGGTGGAGCTGTCGTTCATCGCGGACTCCTCGGGTGCTGCGAGTGTGGCGCCCACCACGGTACCAAGCACCTGCTTGGTCGGCCCCGTGCTCAGTACCTGAGCGCGCCCCGGTCGAACGGGACCTGGACCCCCGAGATCGAGCGGGAACCGTCCCCGGCCAGGAACGACACCACGTCGGCGACCTCCTCGGGGGGCATGAAGTCCGCCAGGGTGCTGACGCCGTCCGCGAGGACGTTCTTGAGGGGCATCGGCGAGAAGCTGTGCAGGTACGACGGGAACCGGCCGAAGATCTCCGCCATGCCGTCGGGGTCGATCATCGGCGTGTCCACCGAGTACGGGTGGATCGAGTTGACCCGGATGCCGAACTCGCCCGCCTCGAGGGCGAGTGAGTTGGTCAGCGCGACCAGGCCGGCCTTGGAGGCCGAGTAGTGCCCGTTGCCCGGCGTGGCCTTGAGGCCCGCCGACGAACTGACGATGATGATCGACCCGCCGTTGCCCGCGGAGATCATCGCCGGCACCGCCGCGCGGATCGTCCGCCACGTGCCGCTGAGGTTGACGCCGATGACCATGTCCCAGTCGTCCTCCGGCAGCTCCCACAGCCGGCCCCAGTTGAGGACGCCGGCGTTGGCGACGACGATGTCCAGCCGGCCGAAGGTGGCGATGGTGCGGGTGACCAGGTCCTGCAGCGCGCCCAGTTCCCGGATGTCGAGGACGGCCGAGAGGGATCTGCCCCCGGCCTCCTCGACCAGGCGAACGGTCTCGGCGAGATCGTCCGGTGTCGGCGCCGGGTAGGAAACGGACTCGGACACCGGGGCGCAGATGTCGGTGACCACGACGTCCGCGCCCTCCGAGGCGAGACGGACGGCGTGGGCCCGGCCCTGTGCCCGGGCGGCGCCGGTGACCAGTGCGACCTTGCCCTCCAGGGGCGTGACGGGTGTGCTCATGTCGACCATCACACCCGACGCGGTCAGTGGGGGCGGCCGGTTCCGGCAAACCAAGCAAGTGCTTGGTAGAGTGGCCCCATGACCCAGAGCACCAGGCCGGCGTCGGAGATGACCGACGACGAGTTCGCCGCGGAGTTCCGCACGTGGCTGGACGACAACCTGACCGGAGACTTCGCCGAGATCAAGGGCACCGGCGGGCCCGGCAGCGAGCACCAGTTCTTCGCCCGACGCCTGGCCTGGGAGCGGCACATGGCCGAGGCCGGGTGGACCTGCGTGGGCTGGCCGGTCGAGTACGGCGGCCGCGGGGCATCCCTGAGCCAGCAGGTCCGCGTGCACGAGGAGTACGCCAAGGCCGACGCCCCGGCGCGGGTGTCGCACCTGGGCGAGACGCTGCTCGGGCCCACCCTCATCGCGCACGGTACGCAGGAGCAGAAGGACCGTTTCCTGCCGCGGATCCTCGACGTCACCGAACTGTGGGCGCAGGGGTACTCCGAGCCCGGCGCTGGATCCGATCTGGCGAACGTGTCCACCACCGCGCGCCTGGGCGAGGACGGCAGATGGCATCTGCACGGGCAGAAGGTGTGGACCTCCCTGGCGCACCTGAGCCAGTGGGTGTTCGTCGTGGCCCGGACCGAGGAGGGGACCAGCCGTCACAAGGGCCTGAGCTTCCTGCTGGTGCCGCTGGACCAGCCGGGCGTCGAGATCAGGCCGATCCAGCAGCTCACCGGGACCTCGGAGTTCAACGAGGTCTTCTTCGACGATGCCGTCACCGACGCCGGGATGATCGTGGGGGAGCGGGGCGAGGGCTGGAAGGTCGCCATGACCCTGCTGGAGTTCGAGCGGGGTGTGTCCACGCTCGGTCAGCAGGTGGGCTTCGCCCGCGAGCTCGACCAGATCGTGGCCATGGCCCGGTCCAACGGCAGCGCGGAGGTCCCCGCGGTGCGCGAACGGATCACGCGCGCCTGGGTCGGGCTCAAGGTGATCCGCGCCCATGCGCTGCGTACCCTCGCCGAGCGCGACGCCTCCGGGGGTAACGCCTCCGCGGCCAAACTCCTGTGGGCCACCTGGCACCGCGATCTGGGCGAGCTGGCGATGACCGTGCAGGGGGCGGAGTCGCTCACCGGGCCCACGCACGACTCCGAGGGCGCGGCCAACGACCTGCACGACCCGGAGCATCTCGAGTTGGCGCGGTGGCAGCGGCTGTTCCTGTTCACCCGCTCCGACACCATCTACGGCGGATCCAACGAGATCCAGCGCAACATCATCTCCGAGCGCGTGCTCGGACTACCCCGAGAGGCCAGGCCGTCATGACCCAGCACAAGTCCCCCCTCGCCGCGTCCCCGCTGTCCACGGTGCCCGAGGAGACCCCGGGACACGGGCTGCTCGCGGGCAAGAAGGTCGTGGTGACGGCGGCCGCCGGCACGGGGATCGGGTTCTCGGCCGCACGTCGCGCCGCGCTCGAGGGTGCCGACGTGCTGGTGTCGGACTTCCACGAGCGCCGCATGAACGAGGCCCGCGACACGCTCGCCGCCGAGTTCCCCGAGCAGCGGTTCGAGGCCATCACCTGCAACGTGCAGTCGACCTCGGACGTCGACGCGCTGATCTCCGGCGCCGCCGAAAAGCTCGGCCGCATCGACGTGCTGGTCAACAACGCCGGCTTCGGAGGCGAGGGTGAGCTGGTCGACATGACCGACGAGGACTGGGACCGGGTCCTCGACATCACGCTCAACGGCACGTTCCGCGCGACCCGCGCGGCGCTGCGGTACTTCCGCGACGTGCCCCACAACGGGGTGATCGTCAACAACGCCTCGGTGCTGGGGTGGCGCGCGCAGCGGGCGCAGGCGCACTACGCGGCGGCCAAGGCCGGCGTCATGGCGCTCACCCGGTGTTCCGCGATCGAGGGCGCCGACTTCGGCGTGCGCATCAACGCGATCGCGCCCTCCATCGCCCGCCACGCGTTCCTGGAGAAGTCGGCCTCCGCCGAGCTCCTCGACGAGCTCGCCGCCAAGGAGGCGTTCGGGCGGGCCGCCGACGTCTGGGAGGTGGCCGCGACCATCGCCATGCTCGCCAGCGACTACACCACCTACCTCACCGGGGAGGTCGTCTCCATCTCGTCCCAGCGGGCCTGACCCTTGGTGGCCCCGGGCCCGGGGCTAGGCGTTCCGGATCTTCTCGACCTGCTTGCCGAAGGCGTCCACAGCCGTGTCCCGTTCCACGTCGGAGACCGGCCCCACACCGTTGGCGACCGTGACGGAGACTCCGATCCCCCGCACGACCCCGGTGATCAGGACGTTCCCCGTGAGCATCTCCTGACCCATCATGTCCATGGTGTTGGTCTGCGAAATGGCGGCGAAGTGCTCCACGCCCTCGGGGGCCTGGAGTTCCAGCAGCGAGTTCTCGGCCCGGGTGGTCACCTCGGTCCCCTCGAGGGGGATCGTGACCGTCATGGTCGGGCAGTCGGCGATGAGCTGCTCACGAGCGGGAAGGCTGTCGGTCACCGTCGTCACGGACACCGCGTACGCGGAGTTCCCGCTCTGGCCCGCCTGGATCGCCATCGCGCCCGGTTCGGCCTGGGCAAGGAAGGCGTCCTGGCTGAAGTCCGCGCAACGCTCGGGGTCGACACGGATCCCCGCGGCGATGTCCTCCAGCGCGCCGACCCCTCCCGCGATGTCCTCGGACGAGACGGGGGACAGGCCCAGTTCGGGGGCGTCGTCGGCGTTCAGCACCAACTGGTCGACGCCTGCGTCCGGCGCGCCCGGTGCGCTCGTCGGCTGGTCCCGGGGCGCCTCGGCCACCGCGGTGGTGGTGCCCGCGGGGGTGTCGTCGTCGCCGGTCTCGCCGATCGTGCAGGCGGTGAGGCTCAGGGCGAGGCCGAACGCCGCCGAGGCCGCGAGGACACGGCGACCGGCTCGGCGCGGTGGGGACGAGATCGTGGGGCGCATGGTGGGGAGTCTAGGCAGTCGGCCGCGCCGGCGGGCGGACCGACGCGGCCGCCGCAGGCCTCGGGTCGCGGTGTCCTGTACCTAGCAAGTGCTTGGTTGGTAGGGTGGCCGAATGACCAGCACGACCAGACGTGAGGAGCTCCTGGCGATCGCCGCCGGGCTCTTCGCCGAGCGCGGCCTCCGCGCCACCACCGTGCGAGACATCGCCGACGCGGCCGGCATCCTCTCGGGCAGCCTGTACCACCACTTCACGTCCAAGGAGGCGATCGTAGACGAGATCCTCCGCGGATTCCTCGACTCGCTCTTCGGTGACTACCAGCGGATCGTCGACGCGGGGTCGTCGCCCCGGGAGACCCTCGAGGGGCTGGTGCGCGTCTCGTTCGAGGCCATCCACCGCCACCGCGACGAGGTGGCCATCTACCAGGACGAGCTCAAGCATCTCCGGGGCAATCCGAGGTTCGACTACCTCCGCGAGCGCAACACCGAGTTCCGCGAGATGTGGACCGACGTGCTGAGTCGGGGAATGGAGTCCGGGGAGTTCCGTCCCGACCTCGACATCCGGCTCACCTACCGGTTCCTCCGGGACACCGTCTGGGTGGCAGTGCGCTGGTACCGGCCGGAGGACGCCGACGACCACGCCGCGATCGCGGACCAGTACCTGCGCATCGTGCTCGACGGCCTGGCCGTCGACTGATCAGCACCACCCCATCCTGATCTCATACCCCCACGAGGAGACACATGACCAGCGTGACCGGCCGCGAGGCCTACGTGATCGACGCAGTCCGGACGCCCGCGGGCAAGCGCGGCGGCAGCCTGTCCGGCCAGCACCCGGCGGACCTGGCCGCGCACGTCATCCGCGCCGTCGTCGAGCG
The DNA here is from genome assembly GCF_039531545.1 of Dietzia cercidiphylli. Lineage (NCBI taxonomy): Bacteria > Bacillati > Actinomycetota > Actinomycetes > Mycobacteriales > Dietziaceae > Dietzia > Dietzia cercidiphylli. Next base: position 110,101 of record NZ_BAAAQG010000006.1, on the reverse strand, counting down.
CACGGGAATCGACCCGGAGGTCGTCGACGACGTGATCTTCGGTTGCGTGGACGCCATCGGCCCCCAGGCGGGCAACATCGCGCGCTCCGCGTGGCTCGCGGCGGGGATGCCCCTCGGCGTGCCCGGCACGACCGTCGACCGCCAGTGCGGATCCAGCCAGCAGGCCATCCACTTCGGGGCCCAGGGGATCATGTCCGCGACCCAGGACGTGGTGCTGTTCGGTGGAGTCCAGAACATGAGCGCCCTGCCCATCTCGTCGGCCATGCTGGCGGGTCGCGAGTACGGGTTCGACGACCCGTTCACCGGCTCCACCGGGTGGGTCGAGCGCTTCGGCGCCCAGGAGATCTCGCAGTTCAACGGCGCGCAGATGATGGCCGACAGGTGGGACATCTCCCGCGAGGAGATGGAGCAGTGGGCGCTGCAGTCGCACTCCCGCGCCCGCGCCGCGATCGCCGAGGGCCGGTTCGCTGGTGAGTACGTTCCGCTGGCCGGACTCGAGTCGGACGAGACCACCCGTGAGACCACACTCGAGAAGATGGCCTCACTGCCGGTGCTCGCCGAGGGAGGGTCCCTGACCGCCGCGGTGGCGTCACAGATCTCCGACGGGGCGTCCGCGGGGCTGCTCGCGTCCGCGGAGGCGGTGGAGAAGTACGGCCTGACGCCGCGGGCCCGGATCCACCACCTCACCGTGCGCGGCGACGATCCGGTGATGATGCTCTCCGCGCCGATCCCCGCCACCCGGTGGGCCCTGGAGAAGACCGGACTGACGATCGACGACATCGACGTGGTGGAGATCAACGAGGCGTTCGCCCCCGTCGTGTTGGCCTGGATCAAGGAGATCGGCGCCGACCCGGCCCGGGTGAACCCCAACGGCGGCGGCATCGCCCTCGGTCACCCGCTCGGTGCCACCGGCGCGAAACTGTTCGCCACGCTCCTGAACGAACTCGAGCGCACCGGCGGCCGCTACGGCCTGCAGACGATGTGCGAGGGCGGCGGCACCGCCAACGTGACGATCATCGAGCGCCTGGACACCTGACGGCTCAGCCGCGGCTCCATAACGGGACGGGCCCCGCACCGACTGGTGCGGGGCCCGTTTCGCTCCCGTCGGCATCGGCCGCCGTTCAGGAACCGGTGCTGCCCTCGACGCTTCCGATGATCGGGTCGAGCCCTGGGCCGACCACTGCCGGGAACAGGTGCGGTTCGACGGGACCGTCGCTGCGCATACAGAACACGGTCACCGCGTAGATGTTTGGCGGGACGTTCTCGGCGGAGAGGGTGCCCGGCAGACCAGGAAGGGTCACGGGGAGGCGGATGGGGCCCGGAGTCCGCATGGCGATGACGTCGTCACGCGCACCCAGGGCCCGGACGACCTCCATGAGGTCTCCGCTGGCAGCCGGGGCGATCAAGTGGATCGCGACATAGGGAGGGACGAGCATTCCGAGGCACGTCTGGCCCGGCAGCGGCTCGGTGATGTTCACCTGCACGGTGGTTCCCTGGACTGCGGGGGTGACGACCGCGGCGCTGGCGGCGCCCGATCCGGCGATCGTGAGACCTGCGGCGGTGGCGGCGACGGCGACTCCGGCGACGGTTCTTCTCAGGATGGACATGAGACGCTCCTCTGTGTGTCCGACAGGAATGTGATCTCGGTCACTTCATCGCTGAGGAGTTTCGAGCCGTTACCTGGGCCCGTGAGTTGACGATGCCCGGCCGGTGGACTCGGCCGGGCATCGTGCAGACGTGCGCGCTGAGGCGCGAGAGGTCAGTTTTCGGTGCCTCCGGCCGCCGAGAGGGTGTCGAGGCCGAGCCCCCCGCCCTCGCCGCCTCCGCCGAGCATTGCCGAGGCGGTGCCGAGCAGGTCACCCTCGCTGCCGGACGAGACGCTGCCCATGATCGCCTCGAGCGGGTTGCCGACGATCAGGAACGGGTTGACCTTGGGTGCGTCATCGGAGGCGCAGTAGGTGACCAGCGCGTAGACGTTGGAGTCGACGGTGGCGGAGACGGTGGCCGATGCCAGTCCGATGTCAGCGAAGGTCCCAAGCAGGACGACCGGAGAGTTGAGCGTCGAGGACTTCAGCAGCTCCACACCGGGGGCATCGCTGATCGCCTGCAGTGTGGCCAGGAGATTCGAATCGGTGGCGCTCGCGAGCTGTCCGGCGAGCGTGGTGGCCGTCGAGGTCGGCGCGAGGAGCGCTCCGCAGGCGTCTCCGTCGGCGAGGCCGCCTCCGTCTAGCGTAAAGGTCACGGAGACTGTGTTGCCCTCGGTGGCGGTGTCGGCCGTGGTGGCCATGGCGGCGCCGGCTCCGGCGATTGTGAGGGCGGTGGCCGCGCCGAATACGGCGGCGGCCCGGACGGCGGTGCGGGGGGCAGTCATGGGAGCTCCTGGGGGCAAGCGGGAAGTGAGGCCCGCGAAACGCGGACTCGGCGTTCAGGGTAAACCAAGAAAGACCTGAGGAAGTGCTGAATGAGTCGACGAGTCGCGCCCGCCCCCGGAGCGGGTGGCGGGCGCGACTCGGCGACTCGTGGACCGGCGGTTGGCGCGTCAGCCCAGCCTGCGGAGTGCCTCCATGCGCTCGTGCGCCTGGGTCATGATCCGTTGGATCAGCTCGTCGCAGCTGGGCAGGTCGTCGATCATGCCGACGACCTGCCCCGAGGCCAGGACACCGGCCTCGGTGTTGCCCTCGACCAGGCCGGCCTTGAGCAGCATCGGGGTGTTGGCGGCCATGACGATCTGCTGCCACGTGCGGTCGGACGCCTTCTTCATGTTGAGGCCGTCCCTGGCGAGTGCCTGCCACCTCATGCCCGTCATGGACTTGAACTTGTTGGCGTTCTGGACGGCCGCCAACATCCCCTTGACGGGGCTGCCCGACTCCAGGGCGTTGACCAGGCCGGTACGCAGGACGCGGTGCGGCATGCCGTCGACACGGGTGGAGACGACGGTGTCCTGCAGCCCCTTCTCCAGGTACCGCTGCTTGACCGCGTCCGGGACGCGGGAATCGCTGGTGAGCAGGAACCGCGTGCCCATCGCGACGCCGGCGGCCCCGTAGGCGAGCGCGGCCACCAGGCCACGTCCGTCGAAGAACCCTCCACCCGCGATCACGGGGATGGAGGTGTTCCCGGCCCCACCGAGGGCGTCGATGACACTCGGGAGCAGCAGCGTCGTGGCGACCGGGCCGGTGTGACCGCCGCCCTCGCCGCCCTGGACGATCACCGCGTCGGCGCCCCAGGAGGCCACCTTGACGGCGTGTTTCGCCGCGCCGATGGAGGGGATGACGACGAGGCCGTTCTCCTTCAATCTGGCGATCAACTCCGGCTTGGGAGCGAGGGCGAACGACGCGACCCTCACCCCGTGGCGGATCATGAGCTCACACCGCTCGGCGGCGTCCTCGGCGTCGGCGCGGAGGTTGACCCCGAAGGGCTTGCTGGTCAGCTCCTTGGTGCGCACGATGGCGTTCTCGAGTTCCGCGTACGTCATGGTGGCCGAGGCGATGATCCCCAGCCCCCCGGCGTTGGCGGTGGCCGCGGTGAGCTCCGGACCGGACACCCACCCCATGCCCGTCTGGACGATCGGGTACTCGACGCCGACGAGCTCGGTGAAGGCCGTGGTGATGGTGGGGGCGTTCACGCGGCCGGCACCTCGCGATCGCGGAATCCGCGTGGGTCGAGGACTTCGCGGATGATGCGGAGCTCCTCGGCGGACGGGTCACGGGTGACGCCGGCCTCGGCCAGCCCCTCGATCTCGAACCCGGTGTTATCCGCGACCTCGTCCGCGGTGACGCCCGGGTGGAGGCTCACCGCCCGCATGCCGCGATCGGATCCGCCGAAGTCGAAGACGCCCAGGTTGGAGACGACGCGGTGAAGGTGGTGGTACCGGAACGCGGGGTCGCCCTCGCTGTAGCGGTTGTAGCCCACGCCGCAGATGATGTCGACCTTCTCGGTGAAGACGCGGGTGGAGTGCTTGCCCACCCAGTAGCTGGTCGCGTGGTTGATCGAGTTACCCGGGGCCCCTCGCAGGCCGAACATCTGGCGGGCGGGCTTCTGGACGTCGTCACCGAAGGCCGACAGGTTCTGGTTGCCGAACCGGTCGATCTGGTTGGCTCCCATCACCACGTGGCGGGTGCCGGCCTGGAGGACGTCGAACACGCGGGGGAACGGGATGTACCCCTCGAAGTCGATGACCTTGCCCAACGGCGGGGTCTGGCCGAGGAAGCGGTACTCGCCGTCGGTGATGAGCAGGTCCGGCTCGGTGGTGAGACGCGCGAGGCGCGCGCCGATGGTGGCCATCGGCGTCATGGGGGAGGCGAAGATCTCACCGGCACCGGCGAAGATCTCCGCGCACGCCACAGCGCAGTACTCGGCCCGGCTGACGGACTGGGTGGTGGTGTCGGTCATCACTTGGCTCCCTTGTCTGCGGCGGCAGCGGCCTTCTCGGCGGCGGCCTTATCCGCGAACGCGGTGACCGCCTTCTGGTAGTCCTCCTCGGACCCGGACAGGAACTCGGAGACGAAGGCCTCCCACGACGCGTCGTCCTTGGCCGAGGAGGCGTAGTGCCTCTGGAACGCCTCGTCACGGCCGTAGCCGCCGGCGAACGTGAAGTGCGCGCCGTTCGGCGCCTCGGAGACGGTGTCGACGAACATCCGGCTGAGCAGCATGCGCTGCGGGCCCACCTCGTTCATCAGCGCATCCGCCGACTCCACGACCTCGTCGACCTCGAGGAGGACAGTGTCCGCGGACATCGCGTAGAGGTCATCGAAGTAGCCGTCGACGCCCGTGAACGCGGCGTTGCCGTGCCTGTCGGCCTTGTCCAGGTGGATCAGGGCGGCGTCCAGACGCAGGGCCGGCATCGCCACCAGGGTCTCCGTCTGGCCGTCGACGAGGTAGGGGGAGTCGACGGTCTTGAGCTCGTCGCCCCAGAACCGGAAGACGTCCGAGCCGAGACCGGCGCGCGTGGGCAGGAACGGCAGGCGGTGCGCCGCGGCGGTGAGGCCGGCGCGGACCATGCCCTCGTCCATCTCGCGGGAGACGATCGCCCCCTCGGTGCGTCGGCGGGCGAACCAGGGGTCGTAGAACGGCGCGGAGTCCAGTGAGACGAAGCCGTAGTAGGCCTTGGAGACCTTCCCGGCCGAGCACAGCAGCCCCAGGTCCGGGCCGCCGAAGGTGACGACGGTGAGGTCGGTCAGGTCCTCGCGGCGCAGGATCGCGCGGACGAGCGCCATCGGCTTGCGCCGTGAGCCCCACCCGCCGATGCCGATGGTCATGCCGCTGGAGAGGCGTCCCACGGCCTCGTCGAGACTGGTGCGCTTGTCGCGCGGGGTGGGGGTCGTCGTCACTTGTTCTCGCCCGTCCTCTCGGCTCTGTTGTCTCGTCTGTCCAGGTTGCGGCCCGTCTTGACGAACTCATCCCGGTGCTCGTCGGCCACGCCGGCGAGGTTGAGTTCGAAGGTGAAGCCCTGCTCCATGCGGTACGAGGTCTTCACGTCGACCGGGTCGATGTGGTTGATGGCTTCCTTGGCCGCGCGGATCACCCGGGTGTCCTTGGCGGCGATCGTCTCCGCGAGGTCACGCGCCGCCGCGTCCAGTCGGTCACGGGGCACCACCTCGTACACCGTCCCCCAGCTGTGCAGCTGCTGGGCGGTGACGTTGCGGGAGGTGAAGTACAGCGTGCGCATCATGTGCGTCGGGACCATGCGCGCGAGGTGGGTCGCGGCGCCGAGCGCTCCCCGGTCCACCTCGGGCAGCCCGAACACCGCGTCGTCGGAGGCGACGATGCAGTCGGCGTTCCCCACGAGCCCGATGCCGCCGCCGACGCAGAACCCGTTCACCGCGGCGATCACGGGGACCGCGCATTCGTAGACGGCGTTGAACGCCACATAGCAGCCACGGTTGGCGGCCAGGAGGTGGTCGTGGCCCTCGAAGTTCTGCATCTCCTTGATGTCGACGCCCGCGTTGAATCCCCGGCCCTCGGCTCGGAGGATCACGACGTGGACCTCCGGGTCGCGCCCGGCGGCGAGGATCTGCTCGCCGAGTTCGAACCACCCCGCGGACGGGATGGCGTTGACGGGGGGAAAGTCGACGGTGACGGTCGCGATGCCGTCCGATCCCTTGTCGACACTGATGCCCATGGTGCTCCCTTCGCACGCCGCCGCTGTGCTTCAGCGGTCGGGTGACTAACCAAACGCTTGCTTGGTAGGCTAGCACGCATGTCGAACATCGATCTGGGTCTGGCGGGCAGGGTCGTCCTCGTCACGGGCGGCGTCCGTGGCGTCGGCGCGGGGATCAGCAGGGTCTTCCGCGAAGCCGGGGCCGTCGTCGTCACCTGCGCGCGTCGCCCCGCCGACGAGGGGTCCGACGTCTCGGATCTCGAGTTCCACTCCGTCGACCTCCGGGACCCCGACGCGGTGCGGGCGATGGTCGACCGGATCGTGGAACGACACGGTCGGCTGGACGTGGTGGTCAACAACGCCGGCGGCGCCCCGTTCGCCCTGGCTGCCGACGCCAGCGCCAACTTCCACTCCAAGATCATCGCGCTGAACCTGCTGTCCGCGCTCACGGTGGCCCAGGAGGCGAACCGGGTCATGCAGCCGACCGGCGGGGCGATCGTCAACATCTCCTCGGTCTCCGGCCACCGGCCCTCGCCCGGGACCGCCTCGTACGGGGCCGCCAAGGCGGGCATCGACTCGCTCACGCAGTCCCTGGCCGTCGAGTGGGCGCCCGCGGTGCGGATCAACTCCGTGGTGGTGGGCCCGGTCAAGACCGAGCTCGCCGAGTTGCACTACGGGGACTCCGACGGTGTGGCCGCGGTGGACGCCACGATCCCGATGGGCCGGATGGCGGACCCGCGGGACGTGGGCCAGGCGGCCGCGTTCCTGGCCTCGCCGTTGGCGGCCTACATCACGGGCGCCGAACTCCTGGTCCACGGGGGCGGCGAGAAGCCGGCGTTCCTCTCGGCGGCCAACGCCAACACCAGTCCCTGACATCACCGAACAACTATCCAAGGAGAACCATGGGAATCTGCGACGGACGCGTCGTCATCGTCACCGGCGCCGGCCGCGGGATCGGCCGGGAGCACGCACTGGCCTTCGCGGCCGAGGGGGCCAGGGTCGTGGTCAACGACCTCGGCGCCGGGCTCGACGGATCGGACGTGGGGGAGTCCCCGGCCGAGCAGGTGGTGGAGGAGATCCGGGCAGCCGGCGGTGAGGCCGTGGTCAACGGCAACGACATCTCCTCGTGGGAAGGTGCACGCGAGCTCGTCCAGCAGGCGATCGACCACTTCGGGGGACTCGACGTGCTGGTCAACAATGCCGGCTTCCTCCGCGACAAGATGCTTGTCGGGATGGGGGAGCAGGACTGGGACAACGTGATCACCGTCCACCTCAAGGGCCACTTCGCGCCGCTGCGTCACGCCGCCGAGTACTGGCGCGCCGAGTCGAAGGCCGGCCGCCCCCGCCAGGCCAGGGTCATCAATACCTCGTCGGGAGCCGGGCTGTTCGGCTCGGTGGGACAGGGCAACTACGCGACCGCGAAGGCGGGCATCGCGCTGCTGACCATCCAGACCGCCGCGGAGATGAAGGGGTACGGCGTGACCGCCAACGCCATCGCCCCCGCTGCGCGTACCCGTATGACCACCTCCGCAGGGGAGGGTATGGCCTCTCAGATGGCCGCGCCCGAGGACGGGTCCTTCGACGCCATGGACCCGGCCAACGTCTCGCCGCTCGTCGTGTGGCTTGGGTCGGCGGAGTCGGCCGAGGTCACCGGCCGCGTGTTCGAGGTCGAGGGAGGAAAGGTCACCGTGTGCGACGGATGGCAGCGCGCCGCGTCCGAGGACAAGGGTGCCAAGTGGGACCCGGCAGAGCTCGGATCGGTGGTGCCGCGACTGCTCTCCGGGTCGCCGGCGCCGGTGCCCGTGTACGGCGCTCGCTGAGCCGCCCGGCCTGACCTGCGCCCGGCCTGAACTGCGAGAAGGAGCCCCGCACCATCACGGTGCGGGGCTCCTTCTCTGGTCCCGGGCTCAGCGCCCGGCATCAGGTGACTCAGTTCTCGGGATCCGGGCAGTCCTGCGCGTGAACCGATCCCGCGTTCGCGAGCTGGTCGACCTGCTCCTGCGGCAGGTCGCAGATCGTGGGCAGCGGCGGCAGGCCGGGCATCGGGGGCAGGGCGGGGAGCGCCACGCCACCATTGATCGCGGCGCCCGCGAGGACGAGCGTCCCGCCCAGGGACAGGACCGGCAGCAGGGCGATTCCCGAACCGCTCTCGCCGCCCAGGCTGGCCGCGGCCTCCAGGGAGCTGAGTGCGCCCATCTCGGACCCGAGGTTCGTCGATCCGACGCCCTGGAGAGAACCGTTCTCCAGCGAACCGGTCAGCGCGGTGAGCGAGCCGTTGACCGCGGTGAGTTCACCGAAGGAGCCGGTCAGCACGTCGGCGCTGCCACCGGTGGATCCGGTGATCAGGTCCGAACTCTGGCCCGTGGAGCCGCTGTTGCCCGAGAGGGATCCGGAGACCTCCTCGATGGAACCGGACAGTGCGGGCAGGATCCCACCATCGGCGATAGAGCCGATGATCGGGTCGGCGGAATTGCTCTCCACCGAACCGGCGAGTTGGTTGGCGGAGCCGTTGGTCAACGACCCGGCGATCCCCTCACCGACGAGCTCGGCGGAGCCGCCGATGCCCTCTGTCGACCCGTCCGGGAAGTTGGCGGACAGCGGCGGGAGTTCCGCTGACCCGCCGAGGAGGTTGAGCTCGGTGGACAGTGGCTCCATACCCAGCGAGCTGACGATCGGTGCCATCCCGATCGATCCGAGCGGCGCCGGCGTTGCCGAGCCGCCGAGGAGGTTGGTCGAGAGCGGGGCCATGTCCGTGGATCCCATTCCGGTGGAGCCGGTGAGGGGGCTGTTCAGGGACCCGACAAGGGACACCGGCAGATCCGAGGACCCCTCGAGAAGGTTGAGTTCGGTGGAGAACGGCGAGGTCCCGAGCGATCCCCAGAGCTCGTCAGGCAGATCGGAGGAGGTGAAGCCGCCCGAGCCGGTGATGAGTTCGGTGGACAGCGGCTCCATGCCTGAGGAACCGATAAGGGCGGCGGGCAGAGCCGCGGAACCGCCGAGTGGCAGAGGGGGCAGAGCCGCTGATCCATCGAAGAGGTTGAGTTCGGTGGAGAACGGCGAGGTGCCGAGGGATCCCCAGAGGGCGTCAGGCAGATCGGAGGAGGTGAAGGCCTGGGAGCCACCGAGGGGCTGGTCGGCGCTGAGGGGCGCCAACTGGGTCGAACCACCGAGAGGCTGGTCGGCGCTGAGGGGCGCCAACTGGGTCGAACCGCCGAGGGGCTGGTCGGCGCTGAGGGGCGCCAACTGGGACGAGCCGGAGAGGGGCTGCGTGCTCAGCGGAGGTAGAGCCGTCGATCCACCGAGTGGATCCAGAACGGCGGATCCGCCGGCGAGATCGCCACCGGAACCGGCGGCGTCACCGGCAGACCCCGTGACCGCCCCGATCAGGGGGCCGAGAAGGGTGCCACCGAGCCAGTCTTCGATGGAGCCCTGTGTCACCCCGACGGGCAGCGAACTGTCGCCGCTCTGTGCATTGGCCGTGCCGGCGGTCGCGGACATCGCGAGAGCCGCGCTAGCGGCGACCGCGACGGCCTTGCTGGACTTCCTCATCAGAGTACCTTTCTTCGAAGCGGCCCACTCGAACTCGAACCGCATGTGAACCCGTGGGTCCAGGCGATAAACTTAGACTCACATGAGAATCCTCTAAGCAGGTTCCGCTGTCAATGCCTTACTCGCGATTTGCAACTCGTGTGACTAATGGTGTTCGTGGTGCGAAATGCACGCGGCCGGGACCTCTCGGGAGGAGAGGCCCCGGCCGGGGCAGGAACGCCGACGTCAGCCGAGCGGTTCGCAGATCACCACCGGGATGACCCTGCTCGTGTTGGCCTGGTACGAGGCGAAGTCCGAGTAGCGCTCGACGAGGCGGGGCCAGAGTTCGGCGCGCTCCTCTGCGGTCGCCTCCCTCGCCGTCATCGCCCGGGTCCTCCGCCCGACCTGGATGGTGACCTCGGGGTTCACCAGGACGTTCCTGTACCACTGTGGGTGCTTGGGCAGTCCGCCCTGTGAGGCGACCAGGAGGACCCGGTCACCGTCGGGGAGATGGAGCAGCGGCACCGTGCGCGGTTCGCCGGACTTGCGCCCCGTCGTGGTCACCAGGCAGACCGGAACCGGTGCCTTCAACGCCGATCCCACCCGCCAGTTGCCTCCGATACGGCCGCCGGAGACGCGGTACGTCCAGGTGTTGACGCGGGACATCACCTTGATGATGCCGAGGACCCACGGCTTGGACCGCCGGGGATCGTCCACGCCGGTCTCCACCCCGGGATGCCTCTCGCTCACTTCGACCCCGGCAGCGGCGCGCGGACGATCACGTGCTTGCCCGGGAAGAACGCCGCCAGCTCGCGTCGGCTCTCCTTCAGTGCGGCCAGGCCGAAGCCCTTCTTGCGCTCCTCGGGGTGGATCCAGATGGCCACGTCGACATCGCCGTCGTCGATCTGCTCACCGAACACCAGGCCCACCGGCTGGTCGCGAGAGGTATCCACCGCGACGAACCACATGGCCGACTCGGCCTCGACGCGCCGCAGTCCCTCGCGCAGTTCGGCCTCGGTCTTCTGTTCGTCCCACGCGCCGCCGGTCGCGGAGGTCTCGTCCGAGGACCGGGAGTGGAAGAGGGACTTGTGGTGCTCCGAGTCGCGGAACGGGTGCAGGGTGAACCCGCCCGGTCCCGTCGGAGCGGATGCGTCGCCCGGCTGGCCCAGAAGGTTCTCCAGCGGCGCCCGGAGTACGTCTTCGGCCTCTTCGGAGGAGATGGAGAGGAGGTCGGCCAGTGCCGCTGCGGCGTCCTGCCTGGTCTCCACTGACGCGAGGGCCAAGACCTCGCTCCTGCGGGCCGCGGCTGTCTCGATGGCGTTGCTGCTCATGTCAGATCCTCTCGATGATGCTCGCCGAGGCCTGGGCGCCGCCCGCGCACATCGTGATGAGGGCGCGGTCGCCGTCCGTGCGCTCGAGCTCGTGCAGGGCGGTCGTGATTAGCCTAGCGCCGGTGCTACCGACGGGATGTCCGATCGCGATGGCGCCGCCGTTGACGTTGACCTTGTCCATGTCCGGCCCGTGAACCTGCGCCCAGCTGAGCAGGACCGAGGCGAAGGCCTCGTTGCACTCGAAGAGGTCGAAGTCGGAGATGGACATCCCCGACCGGTCGAGTACGCGCTGGGTGGCCTGGACGGGGCCGTCGAGGTGGTACTCGGGCTCGCCGCCGACCAGTGCCTGGTGGACGATCCGCGCGCGGGGTCGGAGTCCGTGTGCCTTGGCGACGTCCTCGTCCATGAGCAGGACCGCGGCCGAACCGTCGGACATCTGGCTGGACGTGCCCGCGGTGTGCAGGCCACCCTCGAGCACCGGTGTGAGGCCGGCGAGCGCCTCCGCAGTGGTCTCGCGCAGGCCCTGGTCGCGGGTGACGGACACCGTCTCGCCGGTGTACGTGCCGTCCTTGAGGCGCTCGGGGGCGTCGACCGCGAAGGTCTCACGGTCGAAGCGTCCCTCGTCCCACGCCCGCTTGGCGTTGGCCTGGGACCGGACGCCGAGCTCCTCGAGCTGCTCACGGGTGATCCCGCGCCGGTTAGCGATCCGGTCGGCCGCGGTGAACTGATCCGGCAGGTCCACCGTCCAGTCGTCGGGGCGGGGCATGCCGTTGGAACCGTCACCCACGGCGGCGCGCAGGGCGATCCAGCTCATCGACTCCACTCCGCAGGCGATCCCGACATCCATCGCGCCGGCGTGGATGAGGTTGGCGATGAAGTGGTTGGCCTGCTGAGCGGACGAGCACTGGCAGTCGATCGTCGTGCACGCGGTCTGCCACGGCAGTCCGGAGGCGAGCCACGCGCCGCGGGTGACGTTGTTGCCCTGCGCACCGGCCTGGGTGACACAGCCGCCCACGACCTGCTCGACCAGCGACGCGTCGATCCCGGCGCGCCGGATGACCTCCTTCTGGGAGGCGCCCAGCAGGTGTGCGGGGTGCAGGCCCGACAGTGCGCCGCGAGCCTTGCCGATCGGGGAGCGAACGGCCTCGACGATGACGGGATTGCCCATGGTGGTCCTTCCGGGTGACCGGGCCCGATGAAAACAGGGACCCAGGGGGAACGTGTTCTAGTATGGTGGGTGGAACGTGTTCTAGATTACCGCTCGGGTCCCGGGTTCGCAGTATCCCGGGGTCGTCGGTCGACGAGCACGAGACGCATCCGACGCGGTCAAGGAGTACCAGTGCAGGCAGTCACCATCCCCGAGGGTTTCGACTTCACGGACCCGGAGCTCTACGAGAAGCGGCTCCCGCATCCGGAGTGGGCTCACCTCCGTCGCACCGAACCGATCCGGTGGTGCGCCAACGAGCCCGGGGCCGACGGCTTCGACGACCACGGGTACTGGGTGGTCACCAAGCACGAGGACGTCAAGGAGATCTCCCGGCGCACCAACGAGGTGTTCTCCACCTTCGAGAACACCGCGATCCCGCGCTTCGCACCGGGCACCGAGCGCGAGATCGTCGAGCTGACCCGCCTGCTGTTCATCAACCAGGACGGTGAAGAGCACAAGAAGTACCGGCGCACCATCTCCAAGGGCTTCACCCCGCGCAACATCGAGAAGCTCCGGGACCACCTCGCCGAGAAGGCGCGGGTCATCGTCGAGACCGCGGCCGCCAAGGGCAGCGGCGACTTCATCACCGAGGTGGCCTCCGAGCTGCCTCTGCAGGCGATCGCCGAGCTCATCGGCATCCCCCTCGAGGACCGGCATCAGATCTTCGAGTGGTCCAACCAGATGACCAGTTACGACGTACCCGGCAAGGTCGAAGAGTCGCAGATGGCCAACGCCATGGTCCTGTCCTATGCGCAGGACCTCGCTGCCAAGCGCGAGATCGATCCCCGTGACGACCTGGTCACCAAGCTCATCCAGGCCGACATCGACGGCGAGAGGCTCACCGCCGACGAGTTCGGTTGGTTCGTGGTGCTGTTGGCCGTGGCCGGCAACGAGACCACCCGCAACGCCACCACACACGGGATGGTCGCCTTCCTCGACAACCCCGACCAGTGGGAGCTGTTCAAGGCCGAGCGCCCCGCGACCGCGTACGACGAGATCCTCCGCTGGGCCTCGCCGATCACGTCGTTCCAGCGCACCGCCACCGAGGACGTCGAGATCGGGGGCGTGACCATGAAGAAGGGCGACCGCGCCGCCATCATGTACGGCTCGGCGAACTTCGACGAGGACGTTTTCGAGGACCCCTTCTCGTTCAACATCCTGCGCGATCCCAACCCGCACCTGAGTTTCGGCGGGAACGGCCCGCACTACTGCATCGGGGCGAACCTGGCCAGGCTGCAGATCGAACTGATCTTCAACGCCATCGCCGATCACCTCCCCAACCTGGAGGCCCTCGGGGAGCCCTCCCGCATCCGCTCGGGGTGGCTCAACGGCATCACCGAGTGGTCGGTCGACTACAAGTGCCCGGTCATGCGCTGACCCGAGCCCCCACACACGGCCCGGCCCACGGCCCCGACCCCGCCTTCTCGCCAGGCCGGGTCGGGGCCGCGGTTCTCTCCGGGCGGGCCTCGTCGTCATCCCTCGGAGAGGCTCCATCGATTAGGCCGAACCCCGTCGGGCGGAGGCCGGAGGAGGCAGTGTGAAAGACATGCTCGACCACCGCTACGTCGACCGCGACGGCGTCCGTCTCCACTACGTCGTCGCCGAACCGGACACGGCATCCGCGGACGGCCACCCTGGTTCCGCGGACGGCCCCCCGGGCACCGTGGTCCTCCTCCACGGTTTCCCGCACTTCTGGTTCACCTGGCACCGCATGATCCCCGTCCTCGCCGCAGCCGGGTGGCGGGTCATCGCGCCCGACCTGCGCGGCATGGGTGGTTCGGATGCGCCGGCCGACGTCCAGGCCTACTCGCCGGGCGAGGTGGTCGACGACGTCCTGGCGGTGTGCGACGCCGAGGGTGCGGCGCGCGTGGTGGTGGTGGGCTTCGATTTCGGCGCGGGCGTCGCGTACGACACCTGCCATCTGGAACCGGGGCGGGTGCGCGCGGTGATCGGGATGGAGAACCCGTTCATGGGTACCGCTGGGTCGGTGCCGCCGCTGGAGGGTTCGGCGATGATGGCCGAGAAGCACTTCCTGCACCTGAACTACTTCACGCAGCCGGGAGTGGCGGAGGCCGATCTCGCCGGTCGCGAGCGGGAGTTCCTCACCCGGGTCTTCTACGCCCTGTCCGCGGAGTACCACTACCTCGACGTCTGGCAGCACCCCCCGGGGTCGACCTATCTCGAGGCACTGCCCGAGGCGCCGCCGCTGCCGTGGCCGTGGTTGTCCGTCGAGGAGATGGACGTCTACGAGGCCGAGTACGCCCGGACCGGGTTCGCCGGCCCGCTGCAGTGGTACCGGGCGATGGACGTGTCGTGGTTCGCGCGCAAAGAGTTCGAGCGGCAGACCAACCCCGTCCCGTTCTACTTCCTCTACTCCGAGCACGACCCGGACCTCGAGGGCTTCCACGGCCGGGATCCGCTCTCCAAGCTGGGGCGTCATCACGACGATGTGCGGATGGTCCGGGCGATCTCCTCACCGGCGGGGCATCTCATGCACCTGGAGGCCACGGAGGACACCCACCGGGAGATCCTCGCCTGCCTGGCGGACATCGCGGCCGCCGTTCCTGCCTGAGGCACTCGGCTGGCGCATGTCACCCCGCCCCCGCCCGAGCTCGCACCCGACTACCTCTCCAGCACGCCCCTCGACTGCTCCGAGCCTGGTTGGCGGACACGAGCTTCCGGTTGGCGGACAGGGGCTTCGGGCTGGCGGACAGGGGCTCCGGGTTGGCGGACATTTTTCGCGTTTCAGGCCCGGTTTTCGCATATCGGGTCCGCCAGCTGCGAGGGGTGTCCGCCCGGCGAGGACATGGCCGCCAAGCGGGGTGGGGTGCCCGCCAGCTGCCACGCGAGGGCTCGTTCAGGATGAAGTCAGGTGCTGGAGGTCTCGTCGGGCGCGGGTCAGGGCACTCGCGATATGGCCGATGACCTCTTCCGGGCGCATTCCCTTTGTCACACGGACGACCTGCCAGCCAAGGTCCGCCAACCGAGCGGTGATCCGGAGGTCCCGGCGCCACTGTTCCGGATCTCCGTGATGTCTGCCGTCGTAGAAGATCGCGACCTTCTCGCGGGCGTACGCGAGGTCGGCAATTGTGAGGAGATGTCCCGACGGTTCACATATCTCGAACTGCGAGACAGGCTGAGGCAGTGAGGAGCGCTCGATTCTGAGCCGGAGGAGGCTCTCCTGCGGAGAGTGCGCGTCCGCGTCGCAGGCGTCGAGCAGTCGAACCACCCTCGAGACCCCGTGTTGGCCGGGCATCCGGGTTGCAGCGTCGGCAACCGCGCGCACGCTGGTGTTGGTGGCGAAGCACACGGAGTCCACGATGCAGATCCTCCGATCAGCGCCAGTGGACCACCTTGCCACGTCGACCGCGGTTCGGGCTGGTGCGGTAATTCGTACTCCGCCGATCTCGCACGCGTCCGCGGCCGGGATGGGTTGCCGCAGCCGGCGCTCCCGAACCCCGGTCGGCACGCGGGGCTCGGCTGAGGTGAAGACATCGACGACGCCGTTGCCCCGCTCTGTCGAGTACCAGTGTTCCCCATGGAGGTACGCGGCGGACCACCCTCCGATCACCGCGTCTGCAGGCGCCCAGATGTCGACCGCACGAATGAAGTCCCACCTGCTCAGCCGTGCCCCCTTCGCGGCGTACACACCGGGGACGATCATTCTGAACGCCGATCGGAGCGCGTATCTCGTCACCAGTCCGGTCTCGAGAGCCTGGCTCGCCGCGAATGGCTGCCCGCCTGCAACCGCATCCGCCAACGAGGCGGGGAGCGGGGTGGGAGGCCGGGTGTCTCGGAATCGCCGGTCGCGTCTCATGGCGCCAATCCTGACCGGTCATCACGTGTCGACCGGCGGGTGACGACGTCCATGTGGACAGGGATGACGACGATTCACAGGAACTACGACGAGTTCAGTCCGCCTGGCTCACGTGGCGGTCCGGCAGACCGGGCGGACCCGCTCCCCGAGTTGGCGGACATGCTTCCTCAGCTGGCGGGCAGGAGGTGCCAAAATGGGCCCGGAATCGCACGAGAAGTCCGCCAACCGCGGAGGCAAGTCCGCCAACCGCGGGGCATGTCCGCCAACCGCGGGGGGAAGTCCGCCAACCGCGGGGGCATGTCCGCCAACCGCGGGGGCATGTCCGCCAGGCAGGCTGGCCGGGGGCTGACGAGACCTGGGCAGGGCTAGGAACCGAGACCGTACTTCTCGCCGAAGGCGGCGATGGACTCGAGCTTCTGTTCGGTGGAGCAGTCGAACCCGTGGCCGTCGACCATCCAGGGCATCACGATGATGTCGGTGACCCCGGCCTCGGCCAGCTCCGTGAAGCCCCGGGTGCCGAAGCGGTCCAGGCACACCACCTGGATGGCGAAGGGTTTGCCGTCGCCGCGGTCGGCCAGTGAGCGCCCGTCGGCCTCGAGGAGCTCGCCCAGGCGCGTCACGGTGGCCACGATCTCGTCGTAACCCATCATGGCGCTGGTCCAGCCCTGGCCCACGCGCGCGGCCCGCTTGAGCGCGATCTCGGTGTGTCCGCCCACGTAGAACGGCACCTGCTCGCTGGGCGCGGGGGTGAAGATCAGCTCGTCGAAGTCGAAGTGCTGGCCGTGGAACTCCATCCACTCACCCCGCAGGGCCTGGCGCATGATCGCCAGCGACTCGTCCGTGCGCTTGCCGCGGCCCTTGAACGGCGCGCCGCACCACTCGAACTCGTTGGGGTCCCAGCCGATGCCCACGCCCAGGTCCAAGCGGTTCCCGGTGAGCAACGCCACTGAGGCCACCTGCCTGGTGAGCAACAGCGGATTGCGCGGGCCGACCTTGAGCACCTGCGGGCAGAAGCGGATGGTCGAGGTGGCCCCGCCCATGGCCGCGGAGGCGATGAGCGGCTCTACCCACTGCGTGTCCTCGTTCCACATGCGCGAGCCGTCGGGGGTGTACGGGTAGTCCTCGTCCTGGCGTCGCGGGTGGAACAGCGAGTCGGGCAGGACGATCCGGTCGAAGCCGGCGGCCTCGGCACCGCGGGCGATATCGATGATCTGATCGACGGGGGAGAAGGAGATGGGGACGGAGAACTCGGCGTCCACTACGCGGCCCATGGTCACTGGCCCTTTCCGGCGGCGCCGGCGATGGCGGCCCTGTCGTCGTCGGTGAGCGGCCGCAGTCCCGAGGCCATGGCCACGTCCTGCTCCCAGAAGGCGCGAAGGGAGACCAGACGACCGTCGGCGTCGACGCGGTAGTCCACGGCGATGTCGATCTCCATGATGCTGGAGCCCATGTGGGTGCGCATGGTGCCGACGCAGAGCAGTTCGTCGCCCGCGGCGATCCCCCGATCGAAGCGGAACTCGATGTGGTCCGGGGTGGCCACGGCTTTCTCCCAGAACTCCAGGAGTCGCGTCGTGCCGGTGTGGCCGATTCCCTCGGCGTCGAACATCGACGGACCCACGGGATCCTCGATGGTGCCCTCGGGAGACCATCCGGCGATCCAGGCGTCGCGGTCGCCGGCGTTGGTCGCGGCCCACGAGCGGCGCGCGGCGGCGAAGGCGGGACTGGCCAGGGCGGCGTCGCTCATCTCCAGAGGCCGATACTGGCCGGTCTCATCGAGGTACGGATTGCTCATGAGTGACGCTCCGGACGGTCGGTCCCCACGACCCACATGGAGAAGTACTGGGACCCGCCGCCGTAGGCGTGACCGAGGGCCTTGCGTGCCCCCGGGACCTGGTGCTCGTCGGCGCGGCCCATGACCTGCCGGGCGGCCTCGGCGAAGCGCAGCATGCCGGACGCGCCGATCGGGTTGGAGCACAGCACGCCGCCGGACGGGTTGACGGGCAGGGACCCGTCGCGCGCGGTGGCACCGGACTCGGTCATGCGCCAGCCCTCGCCCTCCTCGCAGAACCCGAGGTTCTCCAGCCACATGGGCTCGAACCAGGAGAAGGGGACGTAGATCTCGGCCGCATCGATCTCCTCGGCCGGGTTGGTGATCCCGGCCTCGGCCCAGAGCGCGGCGGCGGCGTCGCGGCCGGCCTGCGGATTGCGGTAGTTGCGGAACGCGTAGGTGCCGGGCTCGGTGCGCAGCGCGGTGGCGTGCACCCAGGCGACGTTCCGGCCGGTGGACTCGACCGCCTCGGCCGCCTCGGCGTCGCCGAGGACGATCGCGCAGGCGCCGTCGGAGGACGGGCAGGTCTCGTCGAACCGGATGGGGTCCCACAGCATCTGCCCCTGCAGCACCTTGTCCACCGTGAGGTCGGGCTGCTTGAGGTGGGCGTGGGGGTTGATGGACCCGTTGAGCCGATCCTTGACCGCCACCATCGCGCCGACGTGCTCAGGGGCCCCGGTGGTGCGGATGTAGGAGCGCACGTGCGGGGCGAAGTACCCGCCGGCACCGGCACCGACGGGGGCCGTGAACGGCACGGGCAGGCTGAGCGCCCACATGGCGTTGGACTCGGACTGCTTCTCCCACGCCACGGCCAGCACGCGACGGTAGCGGCCGGACTGGATGTGCGAGGCGGCCACCACGGCGGTGGAGCCGCCGACCGAGCCGGCGGTGTGGACGCGCAGGAGCGGCTTGCCGACCGCGCCGAGCGCATCGGCCATCATGAGCTCGGGCATCATCACGCCCTCGAACAGGTCGGGGGCCTTGCCCACGATCACCGCGTCGATGTCGTCCCATCCCACGCCGGCGTCGGCCATGGCGGCGTCGATCGCCTCGCGGCAGAGGCCGGCCATGGAGACGTCGGTGCGCCGGGCGACGTGGTGGGTCTGTCCGGTGCCGAGAACGGCCGCTGGGAGACCGGTGCTGTGGGCGCTCATGCGGGGCGTCCTTCCAGGAGGCAGATGAGGTTCTGCTGGAGCAGATGTCCGCTGGTGGCGTGGGCGAGGGCGCGTTCGGTGCGGCCCTCCATGACGTCGTTGGCGGCGTAGCCGACGCGCTCGAGCCCGGCGGAGAACAGCGGGTCCGCGAGCAACGATCCGCCGGACGGGGTCACGGCCACGTGATCGCCGATGCCCAGCGCGGCACGCAGGAGCAGTTCCTGGTGCGTGTACTGGGTGTGCAGCTCGGCGACGGTCACGCCCCCGAGGTCGGGCCGCTCGCCCGTGGACCGGGTGGCGCGCACGGCGGCGGCGCGGGCCGAGGGCGAGTCGGTGAGGTCGCGGGCGCCGAACTCGGCGGAGTCGGCGATGTGCTCGATCCCGGTGACGTAGGCCGGGGTGTCGACCAGCTCGCGGGCCCGGTCGCCGGAGGCGAGGATGATCGCGCCGGCGCCGTCGGTGACCGGCGGGCAGTCGTGCCGGCGCAGCGGGTCGGCCACATACGGTTCGGCGAGCAGCTCCCGCTCGTCCCGGCCGGTGGCGCGGGCGGCCACCGAGGCCATCTCGCCCTCGGACCACTTGCCCGCGTCGATCCCGGCGCGGGCCTGGAGAGCGGCCATGTGGTGGCGGCCCGGCCACAGCGGGGCCACGGTGTACGGGTCGAGCTGCAGCGCCAGCGCCGAGTCGAGGTCGGTGCTCGCCGAGGCCTTGCCGAACCCGTAGACCAGCGCGGTGTCGGCCTGGCCTGAGGCGATCTTGAGGTAGGCCTCGAAGAACGCCCAGGCGGCGTCCATCTCGACGTGCGACTCGGAGATCGGCGGGACCGCGCCGATCGAGTCGACCGCGGAGATGAACGAGAAGGCGCGGCCGGCGAGGTAGTCCGAGGATCCGGAGCACCAGAACTCGATGTCGGTGCGATCCAGTCCGGTCTGCCGGTAGCACTCGGCGAAAACGGGGGCCAGCATCTCGACACCGTTGGTGGTGCCGAAGGTGGACTCGGTGTGGCGGGCGTGGGCGAATCCGACGACGGCCACGTCCCGGGGTGCGTTGGGGGTCACGGGTGGTGTCCTCTACAGGTGATCGGCGTAGGTGTCGGGGTCGGCGTCGGGATCGCCGGTGGGCTCGAAGTGGGCGATGGCCTTCATCGAGGCGGGCCGTTCGGACTCGGGCGTCCACACGGCGCGCACGCGCATCCCCATCCGCACCTCGGACGCCTCGCAGCCCAGCACCAGGTGCTGGATGGGGACGTCGGAGCCGTCGAGCAGGATGTAAGCGGTGACGTACGGGGGCTTGATCTGCTGACCGGCGAACGGCACGTTGACGATGCCGAACGTGGTCACCGTGCCGATGTCGGACACCTCCACGTACTCGCCCATCGCCACGCCGTCGGACGGGCAGTAGTCACGCGGGGGCACGTAGACCTCGGGGCCGTTGGAGCGGCGCCGCCCCAGCACCTTGCCCTGCACGATCGCACGCAGGTACTCGCTCTCGGCGGGTCCGGCCGTGTGGGTGACCGACAGGCCGATCGGCGTCACCACGGTGGTGACCGGGTCGTCGGTCTGCTGTGGGACCTCGTCGTCGTCGACACCGGCGTCGACCGGGGCGTCGGCGGGCACCACGCACGCGATGTCGTGGATGGTCCCGGTGCGCTCGGCGGCCCACCGCAGGCGAACACGCATCCCGGTGCTCACCGCGTCGGGGCCGTCGACGGCCAGCGGAAGGAGCATGGCGGTGTCCGCGCCGTCGAACCGCACGAGCGCCCACGCGAACGGGGAGTCCAGGGGGTTGACCTCGGTGGGATCGGGGACCCAGGTCCATGCGACGACGAGGCCCTCGATCCCGGAACCGGAACCCACCTCCACGGTCTCCGTGAGGGCCCGGCGTGTGTGGGGGTCGAACTCGACCGGCGGCAGGTGCACGGTGCCGGCCGAATCGCGGTTACCGACCAGGCGTCGATCGCGGAGGCCGGTGAAGAACGCTCCCAGCACCGGGCCGGTCGACCGTGTGTAGTCGAACGACGGGGCCAGGGACGCCGACAGTACGGGCTCGTCCGGTGGGGTGATATCGACAACGATCTCTCTGGATGTCACGCCCTCGAGTAGAACACGTTCCACCGCGGGTTGTGTGGGTTTCCCCGGGCGGGACACCACGGGCCAGCGGCGTGGGTCACACTGATGCGCATGAAATTCGCGCTGCAACTCGGATACTGGGGCGCCCAGCCGCCCACCGATCACGCCGACCTCGTGGTGGCGGCGGACAGGGCGGGCTTCGACACCGTCTTCACCGCCGAGGCCTGGGGTTCGGACGCCTTCACACCGCTGGCCTGGTACGGCTCGCTCACCGAGCGCATCCGGCTGTCGACGGCCGTCGTGCAGCTCTCGGCCCGTACGCCCACGGCCACCGCCATGAGCACCATGACGCTCGATCACCTGTCGGGCGGACGCTTCGCGCTGGGGCTGGGTGTGTCCGGGCCGCAGGTGGTGGAGGGGTGGTACGGCCAGCCGTTCGCCAAGCCGCTGGCGCGGACCCGCGAGTACATCGACATCATCCGCCAGGTCCTGCGCCGCGAAGCGCCCGTCACCTCAGACGGCCCCGCGTACGCCCTGCCCTATCAGGGCGACGACGCCTCCGGATTCGGCAAGCCGCTCAAGCCGATCCTGCATCCACTGCGCGAGGACGTGCCGATCTGGCTGGGCGCGGAGGGGCCCAAGAACGTGGCCCTGGCCGCAGAGATCGCCGACGGCTGGCTGGGCTTCCTGGCCTCGCCGCGCACCGCCCACGAGTTCAACGGGTGGCTCGACGAGGGGTTCGCCCGACCCGGGGCGCGCCGCACCCGCGAGGACTTCGAGGTGGCCTTCCTGTGCCAGCTCCACGTGACGGACGACCGCCGCGGCGTCCTCGACGCGTACAAGCCGTTCACCGCCCTGTACGCGGGCGGCATGGGCGCCGAGGAGAAGAACTTCCACGCCGAGGCGTTCCGTCGCATGGGCTTCGGCGACGACGTGGACCGCATCACCGAACTGTTCCGCTCCGGCCGCAAGGACGAGGCCGCCGCCGCGGTGCCGGACGAGATGGTCGAGGCCACCGCGATCATCGGGGATGCCGACTCGGTGAGGTCGCAGATCGCCGAGTGGGAGGCCGCGGGCATCACCATGCTCGTGGTGACCGCCCGGTCGGTCGAGGAGATCGAGACGCTCGCGCAGTTCATCGACTGACGTGGGCCGGGCCCGGGGGTCAACCGCCGTCGCCGACCTCCAGGATCTCGCGACCGGGGCCGACCGTGACCCAGCCGGGTCGGTCCGTGAGCGAGACCCTGACCGCGTAGACGGGCGGGGGCCCGGAGTCGGAGGGGGGTGAACCCGGAGAGATCACCACCCTGTCCGGAACGGCCCCGGGCGCTCCCAACAGGGCGGGCGTCGCCTCGATCGCGAACATCACGGTCTCCGCGTCCACCGCGGCCACAGGAAAACCGGTCGACGCGGGCAGCCGACTGGTGATCCCGTCCCGCCATCGACCGTGGAAGGTGTGTCGCAGCGTCGTCTCCGCGCCGTCAGGATCGGCGCGGCTCAGGTGCGCGGTCTCGCCTTCGATAACGAGCCGCTCCGCGGTGGGGTCGTCGAGCTGGTCGCGTGCGGCATCGATGACGCGGGTCACCCCTTCGGCGGTGAGCAATGGTCCCGGTGCCGTGCGGATCACCTCGACGGAGGCCGGGCGGTCCACCGTGCCGCCGGTCGGGGAGGGTGCGTTCCCGGCGAGGTGGTCCAGACCGGCGATGAGGCCGACGGTCAATGCGCTGGCCAGGACCGCGCGCAGCAGCCCGCTCGCCAGGCGCCTGCGCCCCGCCGGCCCCCGCGTCGAAGGCCCGGGCGGTCGCTTCGCGACGATCCGCTCGCGCGCGTTGGTCCGCCGTACCGAGAGCGGGGTGTCGGCTGACAGGCCCCGGCTGCGTACCTCCAGTTCGAACAAGCGCCTGTTGAGGTCGGCCACCAGTGAGTCGAGGTCGTCGCGGGTGGTCGACAGGGCGGCGTCGCGGCTGCGCTCGCCATGTTCGAGGGGGCCGATCCGGCCGTCCGTGTAGGCGTTGTCCAGGATCTGCCACACGGCTCGCCTGCGGTCCTCGGTGGCCGGCTCCGGGGCGGGCCCACCGGGGGGCGGGGGCGGTGCGCTCATCGGGGGACGCCGACTTCTCTCACGATCCTGTCGTGCCCCACCACTATGTGCCCGCAGTCACCCTCACGACTCACGGTGATCTCGTATGTGGGCTGGGCGAGCGCGTCCGGGCCCACGTCGATCCCCACGAGATCTGCGTCCGAGAGCCCGTTCTCCGCCGCGGAGGCCCGAGCCGCCTCCAGGGCGGCCGGTACATCGATGGACTCCATTGCAACGGAGAGGTCGTCAACGGGGCGGAAAGCCTCCCCTTCGGCGGCCCACTCGCCCAGGTCGTCGCGTCGCCACGAGTCGACCGCCCCGGGGTTTGTCGGATCCTCGATGAGGAGGAGGGCGTAGTCGCCCCTGATGTCGAGCGAGGCCACACGAGCGTCGCCGAACCTCGCACGCGCAGACGAGATGACCTCATCGACGCTGCTCGAGGTGATCGTGTCCTCGGTGCCGCCGACGAGGCCGGTGAACGCACCGTCTCGCAGCGCGAGGACCCCGCCGGCGACAAGGGCGAGCCCCGCCACGGTCGAGGCGCCGACCAACTTGGCGGTGTCGAGCGGGTCGCGTGGCGCGCGGCGGGACCGGGCGACCGGAGTGGAGCGGGTGCCCGCCACCTCGGAAGGCGACCGGGCCGGGGCCGGCAGGTCCGCGAGGATCGCCCGGAGTTCATCGACGTATCCGCTCGACCGCACCTGCCACCCGAGGTGAAGGTGATCCAGGGGGTCGAGGCGCCCATCTGCAGCGGCGGCGTCGAGCTGCTCCCACGCCGCGACGCGCTGGGGGTCGCTCGCGCGGATCCGATGCTGCGCCATGGGCAGGAGGGTAACCACCGGCGGCTCGCCGTGGTCTGGTCACGGTCGCCGGGAAAGCCCGCCATCGCGATAGAACACGTTCTACTATGGGGTCATGAGTGCACCCACGCCTTCCGTCCCCGCCGACGCCGGAATCCTGGATCCGCGGACCGGCGAGCACGTGACCAGCGTCTACCGGATCGCCGAGGCGGATCCGGACCGCATCGCCGTAATCGAGGCGGGCGGTCGGCAGGTCACCTTCGGCCAGCTCGCCGACGCCGCCCACGGCTACGCCCGGGGTCTGCGCGAGCTCGGACTGGAGACCGGTGACTGCATCGTCCTGCTGGCGCCGAACAGCATTGAATTCCTCGAGGTCTACTACGCGGCCATGGAGATCGGGCTCTACGTGGCCCCGGCGAACTGGCACCTGACCGGCCCCGAGGTGGCGTACATCCTCGAGAATTCGGGATCGACGGTGTTCATCGCGGACACCCGGTTCGCCGACGTCGCGACCGTAGCCGCCGGGGAGGCCGGGTTCGACCCCGCCCGCTGCTACGCCATCGGTGAGGTTCCCGGATTCCGTCCGCTGCCCGAGCTCACGGTCCCAGCCGCGGGGGAGGACCCCTTGCCGTCGTCGCGGACCCTCGGCGGCCCCATGCTGTACACCTCCGGCACCACCGGCCGCCCCAAGGGCGTGCGGCGCCCCCTCACCGGCGCCTCGCCGGATCAAGTGACGGTCCCCAACTACTACTTCTTCGCCGGCTTCGACATCCAGGCGCCGGACAACGTCCACATCTGTGGCTCGCCGCTCTACCACACGGCCGTGCTCAACTTCGTCACCATCTCGCTCAATCTGGGCCAGGCCGTGGTGCTCATGGACAAGTGGACGCCCGAGGAGATGCTGCGACTCATCGACGCCCACGGCGTCACCCAGTCGCACATGGTGCCGACGCAGTTCTCGCGGCTGCTGGAGCTGCCGGAGGATGTGCGCGCGAAGTACGACGTGTCCAGCCTGCGCACGATCGTCCACGGCGCCGCGCCGTGCCCCAAGCACGTCAAGCAGGCCATGCTCGACTGGTGGGGCCCGGTCCTGACCGAGTACTACGCCGGGACCGAGGGCGGTGGGTGCACCATCACGGGCGAGGAATGGCTGCGCAAGCCCGGCAGCGTGGGGCGGCCGTGGAAGACCACCACCCTGAAGATCCTCGACGACGACGGCAACGAGCTGCCCACCGGCGAGATCGGCAATGTGTACCTGCAGATGCACGGGTCGAAGTTCGAGTACCACCAGGACAAGGAGAAGACCGCGAAGACCTACGTCGGCGAGCTCTTCACCATGGGCGACATCGGCTACGTGGACGAAGACGGCTACCTGTTCCTGTGCGACCGCAAGAACGACATGATCATCTCCGGCGGCGTGAACATCTACCCGGCAGAGATCGAGTCGGAGATGACCCGCCACGAGGCGGTCCGCGACGCCGCCGTGTTCGGTATCCCGCACAAGGACTGGGGTGAGGAGGTCAAGGCCGTCATCGAACTGGCCGAGGGCTACCCCGAGTCCGACGAGCTCAAGGCACACATCCTCGAGGACCTGTCCGGTCGGCTGGCGAAGTTCAAGATGCCGCGGTCGATCGATGTGGTGGACGAGCTGCCCCGCCAGGCCAACGGGAAACTGATGAAGCGCACGCTGAAGGATCCGTACTGGGCGGACGCGAAGTAGGTCTGGGCAGGGGCGGGCCCTCGTCGTCGTCGGATCCCCGACGCGGGGCGAGAACGCGTTCTACCCTGGACGCATGACCAGGACTCCCACCGCGCGCGACCTCACACTCGACCAGATCCTCGAACGCCAGCGTCAGGCCTTCCTCGCCGACCCCCAGCCGGGCGCGAAGATCCGGCGCGACCGGATCCTGCGCCTCAAACGCCTCGTCCTGGACAACGCCGCGGACCTCACGGAGGCGATGCGCGAGGACTACGGCTCCCGGCCGGAAACGTTCTCCACCCTCACCGACATCGCCTCGTCCATCCCGGACCTGGACCACCAGCGCGGCCACATCAAGAAGTGGATGCGCCCCACGCGCGTGTCCCGAGCCCTGGAGGCGGTGGGCTTCACCCAACAGGTCCGGCACGACCCCAAGGGGGTCGTGGGCATCATCGGACCGTGGAACTTCCCGCTGTACCTCACGATCGTGCCCGCCGGTTCCGCCCTCGGCGCCGGCAACCGGGTGATGATCCGGCCGTCCTCGGTCACCGCGCACACCACCGAGGCCCTGTGCCGGCTGGCACCGGAATATTTCGCCGTCGACGAACTCGCGATCGCCGGACCCGAACACGGCCGTGGTTCGGACTTCTCGGTCCTGCCCTTCGACCACCTGTTCTTCACCGGCTCGCCCGGGGTCGGCAAGTCCGTCGCCAAGGACGCGGCGGAGAATCTCACCCCCGTCACCCTCGAACTGGGCGGCAAGAACCCTGTCATCGTCGACACCAGCGCCGACATCGACCGCGCAGCCCGCAGTATCGCCTCGTCCCGCCTGGTCAACGGCGGTCAGGTGTGCATGTGCCCGGACTACGTGTTCGTCCCCGAGGACCGACTGGACGCGTTCTGCGACACCGTGCTCGACCAGTGGCGCACCAGCCTGCCCGCGATCGTCGGAAACACCGAGTACACGGCGACCGTCAACACCTCGAACTACGAGCGGATCGTCGGGCTGATCGACGACGCCGTGAAGAAAGGCGCAGGCAAGCGCGACGCCGTGCCGGCCGGCGAACGGCTGCCCGACCCGGTCAGCCGCAAGATCGCGCCCACACTGCTCACCGGCGTGACCCCGGACAGGGAGATCGACTCCGAGGAGGTGTTCGGCCCCGTCCTCACGGTATTCGGCTACAAGGGTCTCGACGAGGCGATCCGTTACGTCAACGACCGGCCCAGCCCGCTCGTCCTGTACTGGTACGGGGACAGGAACGACCGCTTCGAGACCGTCGCCGACCGCACCCGCTCCGGCAACATCTACGGCAACGACTTCGGGATCGGCATGGCGTCGTCCGCCATCCCGTTCGGCGGCGTCGGCAACTCGGGGATGGGCGGGTACCACGGCCACTACGGCTTCCGGACGTTCACCCACGAGCGGGCGGTGGCGCACCACTCGTTCTCCTACAACGTCTCGGAGATGATGGTGCCGCCGTTCACCAAGGACAAACAGCGGATGGCCTCGGGCTATCTGGGGGCGATGCAGGTGCGGACACGGCTCAAGCTGTAGTCGGGCCGCGGCCCCCGGGGGCGCTGTCCTCGGGGGTGCGGACGTGGTGCAGCGGCACGGTCAGCCGGAAGGTGGTGCCCTCGCCCTCCGTCGAGTCGAAATTCAGGCCGCCGTCGTGCCCCTCGGCGATCGCCTGGACGATGCTCAGCCCCAACCCGGTCCCGGGGATGGACCCACGCTGGGCGGTGCTCGACCGGAAGAACCGCGTACCCAGGTGCTCGTGCTCGGCCTCGGGGATACCGATGCCGGTGTCGGACACGGTGACGGTCGCCATGTCGTCGTCCGCGGTGACGGTCACGGTGACCGACCCACCCTCCGGGGTGAACTTGATGGCGTTGCTCACCAGGTTGGTCACCGCCCGCTCGAGCTGCAGTGAGTCGCCCGTGACCTCGGCCGGTTCGACCCGCTCGGCGAGCGTGAGGCCGGCGCGGGCGGCCACGGGCCGGAGAGACTCGAGGACGTGACCCACCACGGCGTCGAGGTGGAGCCGGTCGTGGTCGATGTCGAGGCCCCTGGCCTCGATCCGGCTGAGCGTGAGCAAATCCTCGATGAGCCCCCGCAGCCGGTCCGCGTTGCGCTGGACCACCGAGACCAGACGATGCTGGGCGGGGGTGAGGTCGCCGCCGTCGCCGTCGCACAGCATCTCGGTGTAGCCGATGATCGAGGCCAGCGGCGTGCGGAGTTCGTGGCTGACCGTGGAGACGAAGTCGTCCTTCTGCCGGTCCAGTTCCTCGAGCCTGCGGACGTGTTCCTCCCGGCCCGCCTCGTAGTCATCTCTGGCGTCCAACAGCACGTTGAACGCCGCGGCGAGCGCGCGGACCTCCGTCGGGCCCTCGTCGGTGCGGGCGCGGGTACCTCGTCCGCCCTCGGTGTCGTTCCGGGCCACCTCGGCGAGTTCCTCGATGGGATCGACGATCGTCCGGGCGGTCCGGCGGGTGTCACGGATGATCGCGGTGGAGGCCAGGAAGATGATCACGAAGGTCAGCGCGGACCCGCTCCACAGCGTGACCGTCCGCCAGTTGCGCATCTCGACGCGCTTGTCCATGGCGACGGAGAGCAGCGTGTCGGCGGCGGTGACCATCGTCGTGAAGTCCATGACGGCGTCGATGTTCTCCTGCTGGCTGAGGGGGGACTCCCCGGCGGCGAGCTCGGGCGTCGTCCCGACGACCGCCTCGGCGTAGCGCCACCACGATTCGGACGCCGCGGTGAGCTTGCCGAGGGCGGGGGAGAACGCGTCGTCGTCCCCGGCCAGACGCTGCAGCTCGGAAAGGGCCTCCCGCGACTCCGTCTCGCGAACCCTTAGCCTGTCCTCCGCGCCGGGCAGGCCGTACGCACGGTCCATCCGCAGATCGGACTGGGCCCACCGCATCGCGATCACCAACCGGCTGGTGGTGTCGACGACGGGGGTATAGATGGAGCTGGTGCGCTGGGAGAAGTAGAACTGGACCAGCAGGAGGGTGGGCCCCAGCAGTGCGATCACCACCACGAGGACGAGCATGCTGCGGCTCTTGCGGCGCAGGACCTCGGAGACCTTCTCGGCGGGCCGTCCGGAATCCGGGGTCGTCGCTGCCTCCGTCACGACGCCCCCTCCGTGGTGAAGCCGCGGCGCGTCATGACGCCCCACTGCTGCTCGCTCCCGCGCAGCGCCTGCCACCAGCCCCGGAGGCGCCAGATGACGTGGAGCTGGCGGTAGCCGATGTTCTCCAGGACCGACGAGGCGATGAGGGAGAGCATGCTCCCGAACCTGTGGTAACGAGAGAAGTACACCTCGTCTACGGCGGCTGCGGTGAGTGCGACGACGATCGCATACCCGTAGGCCACGGCGAGGAACAACCAGAAAGTGGTGGGATTGACCAGGCCCAGGACGAACCCCAGGACCATGAGCACCAGGCCGACCGCCTCGATGAGGGGCGCGAACAGTTCGAAAGCCCAGTAGTAGGGGACGGCGAGCGTGCCGGCCCGTCCGTATCGCGGATTGCCGAACATCACGCGGTGTTTGACCAACGTCTCCCAGAGCCCGCGGTGCCATCGCGCGCGTTGCTTGCCGAGAACCTTCAGGGTCTCCGGCACCTCTGTCCAGCACACAGGCTCGGGGACGAACGTCACCTGGTAGTCCTCGTCGCGCTCGCGGAGTAGACGGTGGAGGCGCATGACGAGTTCGAAGTCCTCGCCGATGGAGTCGGGGTCGAGTCCACCGACCTCCACGAGCAGGTCGCGTCGGAAGCAGCCGAAGGCGCCGGAGATGAGGATCAGCGCCCGCAGCTTGGACCACCCGGAGCGGCCCAGGAAGAACGACCGTAGATATTCGAGCGCCTGGATCTGGGCGAGGAGGTTGCGTGGCATCCGGACGTCGACGATCTGCCCGGACCGGATGGTGCACCCGTTGGCGACTCGCACGACACCGCCGGTGGCAGCGGTGCGGAGCGGGTCGTCCGCGAACGGCTCGGTGACGATGAGCAGCGCGTCGGGGTCCAACAGTGAATCGCCGTCGACGCAGATGATGAGGTCCTCCACCGCGGTGTTGATGCCGACGTTGACGGAGTCCGAGCGCCCTGAGTTGGCTTTGTCGATGACGGTGAGCCGGGTGTATCCGTCGCGCGGGACGTAGAGACCGCGGGGCACCTGCCGGGTCGGGATGTCGTGGGGTACCTCGCGGTCTGCCCGGACCAGGTCGAACGCCTCGACGAGGACGCGGAGGGTCTCGTCGGAGGACCCGTCGTTGACGACGATCACCTCGTGGCGGTGGTAGCGCAGTCCGAGGAGTGACCGGGCGGCCTCGACGACGCCGGCTGCCTCGTTGTAGGCGGGGACGACCACCGAGACCCCCGGCGCCGTGTGGCTGCCGAGACGTTCGACGCGACCGGAATGACGACGACGACGACGCGTGCTCCGGAAGTCCACGGCCGCGGCGATCACGAGCACCAGGTACGAGGAGTTGATGAGCACGAAGTAGAGCAGGATGGGCCAGGCGATCAGGTCCAGCAGCGTCGCGATCACCACGCGGAGTGTCTCGATCACGGGGCCGGCTCCTCGTCCCGGTGGGCATCCTGATGGGTGGGCTCGCCGGCCCGCCGGGCGCTCGTGGCGAGATCGTACAGGTCGGGCTTGCGTTCGCGGATGCCGATGGCCGTCACGGCGCCCAGTGAGGCGAGGGCCGCCAGGTCGTCGTCCGAGACGGTCGAGGTGTCCCGGACGGAGATCTCCGGCGGGATGGTGCCGCGTTCCAGGGCGTCGACGAGGACGGCCTCACCCCTCCGGCCGAGGGAGGCGAGCGCAGCGGCGGCCACCTCGGCCAGTCGCCGGTCGGCGTCCGTCAGGACCGAACGCAGGGGCGGGATCGCGGCCGGGGCGCCCAGTTCCCCGAGGGCGGTGGCGGCGGCCAGGCGTACGGTCGCCGGTTCGTGGGCCCCGAGGGCCCGCCCGAGGTCGTCGATGACCCGACCGTCGCCGATCATCCCGAGCGTGCGCGCGGCGGCCGCGCGGACCCGCTCGTCGCGGTCGGTGCGGAAGAGTTGCAGGAGCCGGGGCAGCAGGGAGGCCATGCCACCGCGCGCCGCGACCGTGGCGGCGACGTACCGTACGCCGGGATCCGGGTCGTCGAGGCCCCGTCGCACCGCCTCGCGGACGTCGTCGCCCATGGCCAAGAGGGCATCCGCGGCGACGTAGGCGGGCACCCCGGAGATGCCGTCGACCTCGCGGACAGCGCGCAGCACCGAGTCGGAGAACGTGGCGTCGCCGATGACCCCCAGGGCGCGCACGGCGGTCGCGCGGACCGCGCGGTCCCGGTCGGAGAGCAGGCCCGCCAGTGTGGACGCGTGCTCACGGCGCCGTGTCGCCCCGAGTACCTGGGCTGACCGGGCCCGGGTGGTGGACGACCACGAGCGGGTGCCACGGACCGCGCCGTCGACGGTGCCGTGACGATCGAGGATGTCGACCAGCGCGGTGACGGCTCCGCCGCGGACCTTGCCGAGCAGGTCGAGAACGGCCCTGTCGACCACGCGCGCCCGGTACCCGCTCAGCCTGCCGGTGGGCTCGTCGGTCGGCTCCTCGTCCGCGGCGAGCGCGAGCAGCCGGGGCCGGATCGGCCGCAGGATGCGCTCGACACGACGACCACGGCTGATCCGCGCCGCGTGGGCCCACAGCATCACGATGATCAGCACGGCGATGGAGGCGACCAGGATCCACAGCGATGTGGTGAGCACGCTGGACGCGACCTCGGGCGCGACGTCGTCGAGCAGGGAGGGGGAGGGGTCGTCGTACGAGGGGAGCACCGGGCGGTCCGCGGTTCTACCGGCCGAGCAGCGCGTCGACCCGGCGGAGGAGCTCCCGGGGGCTGAAGGGTTTGATGACGTAGTCGTCGGCGCCCGCCGCGAACCCCGCGTCGACCTCGGCATCCCGGGCTCGGGCGGTGAGCAGCAGGACGCGGCAGTCCTCCGGGCCCTCTCCGTCCCGCAGGCGACGGAGGACGTCGAGACCGGACAGGCCGGGCATCATGATGTCGAGGATGGCCAGTGACGGGGCGAAGCTCGTGATCGCCTCGAGGGCCTCCACCCCGTCGCGGGCGGTGCGGATCTCGTATCCCGCGTTGTCGAGCTTGAAGGCGACGAGCTCACGGATGTCGTCGTCGTCGTCGGCGATCACGACCCGCGGCCCTGGTCCTGTCACTGGTTCGCCCCGCCCCTCTGTTCTCTGGTTGTCGTGCCGACTTTATCGACAGACCCGACGGGGCGAGGTCATTCCCCCCGGAACTCGGGCGTGCGCTTCTCGGCGAACGCCCGCGGGCCCTCCTTCGCGTCGGCGGAGGCGAAGACCCGCCCGCCCACCTCGGCGTCGACGCGGAAGGCCTCCTCCTCGTGCATGCCCTCGGTGCGACGGATGGTCTCGATCATCCCCCGGACCGCCAGCGGACCGTTCGCGGCGATGAGGTCGGCGATCTCCAGGGCCTTGTCGAGGGCCGATCCGTCGTCGACCACGTGGCCGATGAGCCCGAAACGCTCGGCCTCCTCCGCGGTGAGGTGGCGGCCCGTCATGAGGACCTCCATCGCGACGGTGTACGGGATCTGGCGCACGAGCCGGACCGCCGAACCGCCGAGCGGGTACAGGCCCCACCGCGCCTCGGAGACACCGAACTTCGCGGACCGTCCGGCGACGCGGATGTCGGTGCCCTGCAGGATCTCGGTCCCGCCCGCGATGGCCGGCCCCTCGACCGCGGCGATGAGCGGCTTGCTCAGTCGACGGCCCTTGAGCAGGGCCGGGAGCGTCGTGAGATCCCAGCCGCCGCCGGCGAACTTGTCCCCCGGGGCGTCGGAGTTCATGGCCTTGAGGTCGGCGCCCGCGCAGAAGAACCCGCCCGCGCCGGTGAGGATGCACGCCCGGATGTCGGGGTCGGAGTCCACCAGGTCCCAGGCGGCCTCCATGCCCCGCATCATCGGCCCGGACAGGGCGTTCCGGGCTTCGGGGCGGTTCATGGTGACGATCAGGACGTGCCCCCGCCGCTCGGTGAGCAGGTGCTGGTCCTCGGGGGTTGCGGCGCTGGTCATCTTCGGCCTCCTGGAGGATTTCTTTATGCCGGGTTCGATGTAACCCACACCACGGGAAGGTAACACGTTCTAGTTTGGGGGCATGGCGTACACCATCGGAGATCTCGTAGAACACAGCGTGGACCGTGTCCCCGACCGGCTCGTGCTCGTCCAGGGTGATCGCGAGCTCAGCTTCCGGGAGTTCGAGGACCGTGCCAACCGACTCGCCCACCACCTGCAGTCGGTGGGGGTGGGGCCCGATGACAAGGTCGCGGTGTACAGCCGCAACACCATCGAGGCCGTCGAGGCCATGGTGGCGATCTTCAAGATCCGCGCGGTCATGGTCAACGTGAATTTCCGCTACGTCCCGGCCGAGCTCGAGTACCTGCTGGACAACTCCGATGCCGTCGCGGTGATCCACGAGCGGCGGTACTCGCAGACCCTGGCCGAGGCCCTGCCCAGGACCCCGGGGGTCCGGCACTGCCTGGTGTTCGAGGACGGGACCGACGGACCGGACCCGGTGGTCCCCGAGAGCGTCTCCGTGGCGCACTACGAGGACGCCCTGGCGGCGCAGTCCCCCGAGCGGGACTTCGGCGAGCGCTCGAACGACGACATCTACATGCTGTACACGGGTGGCACCACGGGCTCGCCCAAGGGCGTCATGTGGCGCCAGGAGGACGTGTTCATGGTCCTGGGCGGTGGCATCGACTTCCTCACGGGGGAGCGGGTCGCCGACGAGTGGGAGTTGGCGAACAAGGCCGTCGACGGCGGGGTGCTGGTCAGGGCC
>NZ_BAAAQG010000006.1:0-76580 GCF_039531545.1 Dietzia cercidiphylli | reverse complement strand
GTTCGCCGGCCACACCAGCGTGCTCATCCCGGAGTTCGACGCCGAGACCGTCTGGCAGACCGTGACCGAGCACAAGATCAATCTCCTGTTCATCACGGGAGACGCCATGGCACGTCCGCTGATCGAGGCATGGGACCCGGAGAAGTACGACTCGTCGTCGGTGTTCTACATCGGGTCCTCGGCGGCCCTGTTCTCGCCGTCGGTCAAGGACCAGTTCATCGAGGCGTTCCCGAACGTCATGCTCTCTGACTCGATCGGTTCCTCCGAGACCGGCTTCTCCGGCATCGCGCTCGCGGAGAAGGGCAAGACCCACACCGGTGGGCCCCGCGTGAAGATCGACGGGGAGACCACGGTCCTCGACTCCGAGGGCAACGAGGTCCAGCCCGGTTCCGAGGTCATCGGCAAGGTCGCGCGCACCGGGCACATCCCGGTGGGGTACTACAAGGACGAGGTCAAGACCGCGGCCACGTTCAAAACGTACCGCGGGAAGCGCTACTCGATCCCCGGCGACGACGCCCGGGTCGAGGAGGACGGCACCGTCACGATGCTCGGTCGCGGATCGGTCTCCATCAACACCGGAGGCGAGAAGGTCCACCCGGAGGAGGTCGAGGCGGCGCTCAAGACCCATCCCGACGTGTTCGACGCCCTGGTGATCGGGGTGCCGGACGAGCGGATGGGCCACAAGGTCGCCGCCGTGCTGCACACCCGTGACGGCAAGTGCCCGCCCATCGAGGAGATCAACGAGCACGCGCGCAAGGAGATCGCCCGCTACAAGTGCCCGCGCGCGTTGTGGGTCGAGACCTCGGTCAAGCGCAATCCCGCGGGCAAGCCCGACTACCGGTGGGCCGCGGACATCGCCGCGTCCCGCCCCGCAGACGACAGCCAGGAGATCAGCAAGTGAGCATTCGCACTTCCCTCGCGGAGGAATTCGGGATCGAGTACCCGGTCTTCGCCTTCACCCCGTCCAAGGCGGTCGCGGCCGCGGTGACCCGTGCCGGCGGCATGGGCGTCCTCGGGTGCGTCCGCTACAACGACGCCGCGGAGCTCGACGAGGTGCTCACCTGGATGGACGAGAACACCGACGGCAAGCCCTACGGTGTGGACATCGTCATGCCCAACAAGGTGCCCACCGAGGGCAGTCCCTCCGACATCGCCGCGATGATCCCGGAGGAGCACAAGGCGTTCGTCTCCCGGGTCCTCGACGATCTCGGGGTGCCGCCGCTCGGCGATGACGCCGAGCACAACGCAGGGGTCATCGGGTGGCTCCACTCGGTCGCCCAGTCGCACGTGGAGATGTCTCTCAAGCACCGGCCGGTGCTCATCGCCAACGCCCTGGGCTCGCCGCCGAAGCACATCATCGACCTCGCCCACGAGAACGGGATGAAGGTCGCCGCCCTCGCCGGCGCCACCAAGCACGCCCTGGCCCACGTCGACAACGGCGTGGACATCGTGATCGCCCAGGGCGGCGAGGCGGGAGGTCACACCGGCGACGTCGCGACGATGGTGCTGGTCCCCGAGATCGTCAAGGCCCTCGACGGCCGGGCCCCGGTGCTGGCCGCCGGTGGCATCGGCGACGGGACCCAGGTCGCGTCCGTGATCGGGATGGGCGCGCAGGGCGCCTGGATGGGATCGCGCTGGCTCACGGCCGCCGAGTACGCCGAGGACGGTGGGTCGCAGGCCATGCAGAAGGCGCTCGTGGCCGCGACCAGCCGCGACACCGTCCGTACCCGTATCTACTCGGGCAAGCCCGCACGGCTGCTCAAGAGCAAGTGGACCGAGGCGTGGGCCGCCGACGACGCGCCGGACCCGCTGCCCATGCCGCTGCAGAACATCCTCGTCGCGGAGGCCCACCAGCGGATCTCCGAGGCGCAGGATCCCGAGGTCGTGGCCATGCCCGCCGGCCAGATCATCGGCTCCCTCGAGGGCGTGGTGCCCGTGGCCGAGACGATGGCGCAGATCGTCGCCGAGTACGAGGCCGCCGTCGAGCGGCTGCGCGCGACCCTGGCCTGACCGGACGGGCCCGTCTCGCCGTCATCGGCCAGATCCGCTACTCCGATTCCGGATCCGCCAGCCCAATTCGGGTAGCGGATCCGGAATCGGGATAGCGGATTCTCGTTTCTGTATCGGGCGGCTCGCCGGAGCGGTCGCCCAGCTTGCCATCGGGCCAGCAGGTCGTCAGCAGGTCATCAGCTGGTCAGGACGAACAGCAGCATCGCGGCCCAGTGGCAGGCGAACGCGATGACGGTGCAGGTGTGGAACACCTCGTGGAAGCCGAAGACGCCCGGCGACGGGTCGGGTCGCTTGAGCCCGTAGACCACCGCGCCGCCGGTGTAGGCGACCCCACCGACCAGCACCAGGATGACGGCGGCCAGGTTGGCGTCGATGAGATCGCCGGCGAACCACACCGCGGTCCAACCGAGGCCGATGTACAGAACGACGTACAGCCACCGCGGCGCGGACAGCCAGAACAGGCGGAACATGATGCCGAGCAGGGCGCCCGACCACACGAGCGTCAACAGGATCGTGCTGGTCGGGGGCTCCAGCGCCGCCACCGTCATGGGCGTGTACGTCCCGGCGATGAGCAGGAAGATATTGGAGTGGTCCAGCCGGCGCATCAGCGCGGTGGCCCGCGGGCCCCAGTTGAGACGGTGGTAGAGCGCCGAGATTCCGAACAGCAGCGACGAGGTCGCCAGGAACACGGCACTGGCCCAGGTCAGCGCCGTGCCCTCGGCGAGCACGGTGAGCACGACGCCCAGCGCGATCGCCACGGGCAGGGTGCCGGCGTGGATCCACCCGCGAAGCAGCGGCTTGGGCGGGACGGGCGCGGAGATGCCGAAGTCGTCCTCGCCGGCGACGCCGTCATCGTTGATGCCGTCGCCGGCGGGATGCTGCAGGTCGGGGTTCACGGCGTGGTCCACACGCCAAACCTACCGAGGACGTCAGACGGGGGTGAATCCCGCCGTGGAACCGTCGCGTACCCAGACCCTGTCGCCGGCTGACTCGGCGCCCAGCGAGGTGAGATCGCGCGCCCGGAACTTGAAGCTGGCCGTCCGGGGCAGGGAGGCGGTCACCCGCAGGAGCGACGGCCACTGCTTGGGACCGAGATCGGTCTGGGCGGCCAGGAAGTCGCCGAACCCGTCCGCCACCGCCCAGGCGTCGACCCCCTCGCGCAGCACCACCGCCGCCGCGACGGCGTCGCCGATCGCGGCCGGACCGCGCACGGTCTCCGCCGGCACGGCGTACACGCCGACCTCGGCCACATCGGGGTGGCGCCGCAGCACGCGTTCGATGGGGGCCGCCGCCAGGTTCTCCCCGTCGACGCGCATCCAGCCACCGGACCTGCCCGCGAAGTAGACCCACCCCTCGTCGTCGACGTACGCGAGGTCACCGGAGTGGAACCGGCCGCCACGCATCCTCTCGGCGTCGGCGGCGGGGTCGCCGTAGTACCCGGCGAACAGGCCCGGCCCGTCGGCGACCATCTCGCCCACGGCCTCGTCGGCGTTGAGCAGGACGCCGGCGTCGTCGAACCGGGCGCGGGGGCGCTCGTCCCCGGTCTCCGGGTCGACGATCCGCACCCCGTCCGGCAGCGGGCCGAGCGCGGCATCGGGGGTCGCGGGCGTGCGGGTGACGGAGATGCCACCCTCGCTGGAGCCGAACCCGTCCACCACGGTGACGCCGAATCGCCGGGCGAACTCGCGACGCACATCGGCGGGCGCCTCGTTGCCGTAGACGACGCGCATCGGGTTGTCGGCGTCGTCGGGCCGCTCGGGGGTGGCGAGGATGTAGGACAGGGGTGCGCCGACGTAGTTGGCGAAGGTGCAGCCGTGTCGCCGGACGTCGTCGAGCCAGTTGGAGGCGGAGAAGCGACGCCGGAGGGCGATCGAGCACCCCGAGTACAGGGCGATCGGCCACGCCACCATGACGGCGTTGGAATGGAAGAGCGGCATCGCGCTGTACACGCAGTCGCCGGTCCCGATGCCGAACCTCTCGGCGAGCATGCGCCCCGGGACGGAGATCTTGCTCTGCGTGATCCGGACGGCCTTGGGGTCGCCGCTCGTGCCCGAGGTGAACACCAGCGCGACCAGGTCGTCGGGGCCGGTCGGCACGTCCGCCACCGCCGGGAGCGCGGCGTCGGCGTGCCGGTCCAGCAGCGCGGCCCACTCGGGGGAGTCCACGTTGACCACCTGGACGTCGGGGCCGAGCCCGTCGAGGAGGGCTTCGTTGTCGGTGTCGGTGAGGATGAGGGCGCAGTCGGCGAGGGCCGCGTCGCGGGCCAGCGCCTCGCCGCGCCTCGTGGGGTTGAGCCCGGCCACCACGAGCTCCGAGCACGCCGCCGCACCGAGCAGGTGGAGGTATTCGGGAGTGCCGGCCAGGAGGAGGCCGACGTGGGGCGGGCGCGCCGGGGGAGCCGTCTGCGTCGTGGTCGTGGTTCGTGACTGCGACGACGACGAGCCCATCAGGTCCCGAAGCGCCGCGATCCGCACGGCCACCGCGCGGACGGCGTCAGACCAGGGCGTGAGCCGACCGTCGGACCAGATTCCGCGGTCGCCGACGGCGGACAGGGCGTGCACCGCGTCGGCGACGGAGGTGAACGGCTGGGCGGCGACGTCCGCGATCGTCTTCACCGCGCCGCTCACGCCGAGTACTCCCAGGGGTCGCCTGCGGTGGCCAGCACGTCGCCTAGGTCGAGCAGTTGCCGGGTGGCGCCGCCGAGGCGGAACTCGTCGGCCTTCGCGGCGAGGAAGTAGCGGTGGGCGGGCTCGGAGCGGTCCAGCCCGACGCCGCCGTGGACGTGCACGGCGGTGTGGGCGAGGCGGTGGCCGGCGTCGCAGGCCCAGAAGTGGGCGGAGGCCACCGCCGCGTGTGCGGTCGGTCCGGGGTCGCCGCTACAGGCGTCGAGTTCGTAGGCGGCGCGCAGGGTGCTCAACCGGACGGCGTCGACGTCGA
Organism: Dietzia cercidiphylli; assembly: GCF_039531545.1. NCBI lineage: Bacteria > Bacillati > Actinomycetota > Actinomycetes > Mycobacteriales > Dietziaceae > Dietzia > Dietzia cercidiphylli. The sequence goes on along the minus strand of NZ_BAAAQG010000006.1, from coordinate 71,633 downwards.
TGGACCCGTCCGCCAGGCGGGCGGCGACGGCCTGGAACGTGCCGATGGGGCGACCGAACTGGTGGCGGGTGCTCGCGTACGCGGCGGTGCGCTCGAGCGCGGCCTCGATCACGCCCCACTGGTGGGCGGCAAGGTGGACGCGGCGGCGCAGGGCATCGAACTCGAGCGCCCCGGCGGCGAGCGCGGTGGCGTCGCCGGGGTCACCGGTGACGAGCCCGCTGCACGAGTAGTCGACGGGGACCGTGCGTTCCACGGTGACCGCCGCGCCGTCCGTCACGTGTAGGCCGTCGGCCGAAGACCGGACGATCACATCGGCGATCGGCGCCCAGTCCACCTCCGGTGCGGAGACGGACCAGCCGTCGGCGACAGCGGCGATCTCGCGCCCCTCCGCCACGGCGGTGGCGCGGTCGGTCTGCCCGGCCGCCTCGAGCAGGTGGGCCGCGCGTATCGCGGGGGACAGGGGAACCGGGGCGACGACCCGGCCCAACTCGCGTAGGACCAGGGCCTCGCCGATCACCCCCAGCCCGGCGCCGCCGATCGACTCCGGGGCGAGGGCGGCCGGGACGCCGGCCCGGACCAGTTCCTCCCAGTATCGGGCGTGGAACCGGGCGGTGTCGCGGTCGGTTCCGCCGGACTCGGTGCCGGGGCCGAACCGGGCGTCGAGTTCTCGCAGGGAGTCGTCGGTGACCAGACGCTCGCCCATGTCACGGACGAGGGCGGCCAGCTCCGCGGTGGTGTCGTCGACGGAGAAATCCATGTCAGCGCTCCTTCCGGGCGGTGCTGGCGGACGGCGCGGGGGCGACACGTGGCGCCGGGGGCAGCCCCAATCCGGCGGTGGCGATGATGTCGCGCTGCACCTCGTTGGTGCCGCCCCCGAAGGTGAGGATGAGCGCCGATCGGTGGAGGCGCTCGATGCGCCCGTGCAGGGCGGCGGTCGGGGAGTGGGAGCGCTGGTAGCCGCTCGATCCGAGGACCTCCATGAGCAACCGGTAGGCCTCGCACGCCGTCTCGGTCCCGTACACCTTGGTCGCCGACGCGGCGATGCGGGTGGGCGCGGCGGTGTCCGCGGAGACGATCTCCCAGTTGCGCAGGGCCAGGTACTCGGCCATCGCGTGGACGCGGGCCAGGTGGGTCCGCACCCACTCGTTGTCCATGACGGTGCCGTCCCCGGGCATGCCGACGTCCGCCGAGCGGGTGGTGCGCGCCCACTGCACGACCTGCCGCAGTGAGGCCTGCAGCGGCCCCGCCGAGGTCAGGGCGACGCGCTCGTGGTTGAGCTGGTTGGTCATGAGCGGCCAGCCGCCGTGCTCGGGGCCCACGAGGTTGCTCGCCGGGACCACCACGTCCTGGTAATAGGTGGCACTGGTGTCCGGGCCGGCCATCGTGTGGACCGGGGTCCACGAGAAGCCCTCGGCGTCGGTGGGCACCATGATCATGGAGATGCCCTTGTGGCGCTTGGCGTCCGGATCGGTGCGCGCGGCCAGCCAGATCCAGTCGGCGTACGCCACCAGCGACGTCCACATCTTCTGACCGTTTATCCGGTAGACCTCGCCGCCCTCGTGCTCACCGGTCCCGGGCTCGCGGACCGCCCGCGTGCGGAGCGACGCGAGGTCGGTGCCGGAGTCCGGCTCGGAGTAGCCGATGCCGAAGTGCAGCTCACCGCGGCTGATCCGGGGCAGGAAGTAGTTCTTCTGCTCGTCGGAGCCGAACGCCATGATGGTGGGCGCCACGGAGTTGATGGTGAGGAACGGCACCGGGACGCCGGCGATCGCGGCCTCGTCGGTGAAGATGAGCTGCTCGATCATCGGCCGGTTCTTCCCGCCGAATTCTTCGGGCCACCCCAGTGTCAGCCAGCCGTCTCGGCCCATCTCCGCGACGATCTCGCGGTACGCGTCGCCGTGCCCGTACTCGCCGGTGGTGGAGGTGAAGGCCTCGCGTCGTTCAGGGGTCATCAGTGCCGAGAAATACTCGCGCAACTCCCCGCGCAGACGTTCCTGGTCGGTGGTGTAGGTGATGTCCATATGCCCTAAGCTCATCGGTGAGTGGAACACGTTCTAGTGTCGTGTCTCACATAGTATCCAACCATCTCGCGGCCATGGTGGCCGTGGGTGCGACCGAGGAGGACGGCATGAGGATTGAAGTCGATCCCGACCGCTGCGAGGGGCAGGCCGTGTGCGTCGGCCTGGCGCCGAAGGTCTTCGAGCTGAACGACGACGACGAGGTCGTGCGTGTGATCGTCGACGAGGTCCCCGAGGACCTGCAGAAGCGCGCACTCAAGGCTGTGGAGAAGTGCCCGATGGCCGCGCTGAAGGCCGCGGAGTGACCGCGGGGATGGGTCGGGAGAAGCTCGACGCGGACCTTTCACTCGACGGGCGGGTCGCCGTGGTCACCGGGTCCGGCTCGGGTCTCGGCGCGGCCGAGGCGGTCGAGCTCGCCAGGTCGGGCGCGGCCGCGGTGGTCATCAACGACATCCGCGCCGGTGAAGCCGCAGACGCGGTGATCGCGGACATCGAGGCGGCCGGAGCCAAGGCGGCACTCGTCGTGGGCGACGTCTCCGAGCGGGAGACCGCCGACGCCATGGTGGCCGAGGCCCTCAAGCTCGGTGGGCTGCACGTGGTGGTCAACAATGCCGGGATCACGCGCGACAAGATGCTGTTCAACCTCTCCGACGAGGATTTCGACGCGGTCGTGAAGGTGCATCTGCGCGGTCACTTCCTGCTCACCCGCAATGCGGCCGCCCACTGGCGCGAGGAGAGCAAGAAGTCCGGGGGGCCGGTCTACGGCCGGCTCATCAACACCTCGTCGGAGGCGGGGCTCTTCGGCCCGCCCGGCCAGGCCAACTACGGCGCGGCCAAGGCCGCGATCACCGCGCTGACGCTGTCCGCGTCGCGGGTGCTGGAGCGCATCGGCTGCACCGCCAACGCGATCGCCCCGCGCGGTCGCACCGGGATGACGGAGGCGGTCTTCGAGCCCTGGGACCCCTCCGAAGGGCCGGATCCGCTCTCGCCGGACCGGGTCGCGGACCTCGTGTCCTACCTGGCCTCGCCCGCTGCCGCGGACGTCACGGGTCAGCTGTTCGTGGTATACGGCGGGATGGTGGCGCTCGTGGAGGCGCCCGTCGTGGAGAAGAGGTTCGACGCAGAGGGCGGCGTATGGGACCGTCGCGAGTTCGCGGATGCGATCTCCGGGCACTGGTCAGGCCGCCCGGAGGGCAAGTCCTTCTCCGCTGCGGAGATCATGAAGCTCTGAGTGGCGGGCCCGTCCCCGGCGTGATCGACATCGATCGCGCCGGGGACGACTTATTGGTGTGTCGGGCGTGTTAGATTCCCCCGACACGAGCTGGCAGGGGCACCGGTCGGGGGGATGGGGAAGCCCTTGCCAGATAGAACGCGTTCTAGATACTGTGTAATCGGGATCACACGAAACGGTCACTTGTTCAGGCCGGGGTAGTCCAGGCCACGGTGGCCGATCGCGCGTGGCCCGGGGGATGAAAGACAGGAGGGGGCGCCATGGCGAGGGTTATCGATGCGCCGCTCAGAGGGATCGGCGACTTCGTCGCCATGACGCTGGACACCTTCGTCTCCTTCCCGACGATCGTGCGACAGGGCCGGGAGTTCGTCGAGCAGTCCTGGTTCATCGCCCGCGTCTCGATGCTGGCCACCGTTCTGGTGGCGATTCCCTTCACGGTCCTGGTGAGTTTCACGCTCAACATCCTGCTGCGCGAGATCGGCGCGGCCGACCTGTCCGGCGCCGGAGCCGCTCTCGGCGCGGTGACGCAGGTGGGCCCCATGGTCACCGTGCTCATCGTCGCCGGCGCAGGCGCGACCGCCATCTGTGCAGACCTCGGAGCGCGCACCATCCGCGAGGAGATCGACGCGATGGAGGTGCTCGGCATCGATCCGGTCAAGCGCCTGGTGGTGCCCCGGGTCGCGGCGTCGACTTTCGTCGCCCTCCTGCTCAACGGGCTGGTGTGCACCATCGGCATCCTTGGCGGGTTCCTCTTCTCAGTGTTGCTCCAGGGAGTCAACCCGGGGGCCTTCGTCAACGGCATCACGCTGCTCACCGGCCTCGGCGAGTTGATACTCGCGCAGGTCAAGGCCGGGTTGTTCGGGATGCTCGCCGGGCTGGTCGCCTGCTACAAGGGGCTCTATGTCCGCGGTGGTCCGAAGGAGGTCGGCAACGCGGTCAACGAGACCGTCGTCTTCGCGTTCATGGCGCTGTTCGTCGTCAACACCGTGGTGACCGCCGTGGGTGTCAAGGTCCTGGGGGCGTGAGGTGACCGTCATCGAGACCACCCGGTTCCCGCGCCTCGCGCGGGCCCGGCACCACACCGTCGGCAGGATCGACGATTTCGGCGGCATCGCCCTGTTCTTCTGGCGAGCGCTGCTGGCCACGCCGCGGGCGCTCACGCATTACCGCAAGGAGACGCTGCGGCTCATCGCCGAGATCGCCATGGGTACGGGCGCGTTGGCGATGATCGGCGGCACCGTGGTGATCGTCGGGTTCCTCACCCTGGCCACCGGCGGCGTGATCGCCGTCCAGGGGTTCTCGTCGCTCACGGATGTCGGGGTCGAGGCGCTCACCGGTTTCTTCGCGGCGTTCATCAACGTGCGAATCGCCGCCCCGGTGATCGCCGGCATCGGGTTGGCGGCCACAATCGGGGCCGGTGCGACCGCCCAGTTGGGCGCGATGCGCGTGTCGGAGGAGATCGACGCACTCGAGGTGATGGCGATCGACTCGGTCACCTACCTCGTCTCCACGCGGATCGTCGCCGGGATGATCGCCGTGGTGCCGTTGTACTCCCTCGCCGTCATCGCCTCGTTCCTGGCGAGCCGGTTCGCGACCGTGGAGATCTACGGACAGTCCGGGGGCGTCTACGACCACTACTTCTCGACGTTCCTCATCCCCACGGACATCCTGTGGTCCTTCGTGCAGGCCATCGCGATGGCCATCACGATCATGCTCATCCACACCTACTACGGCTACAACGCGGCCGGCGGTCCCGCCGGAGTCGGCACCGCCGTCGGAAACGCCGTCCGCACCTCGCTCATCGCCGTGGTGACCGTAACCCTTCTCGTCTCCCTCGCGATCTACGGCGGAGACGGCAACTTCAACCTGTCGGGATAGGAGACACAGATGGCGAGGACGGTGAGTCAGAGCGACGCGGTGCCCAGGCGCATCGCGGCCGCGAGCCTGGCGCTGTTCATCGTCGTCGTGGTCGCGCTCTCGCTCCTGATGTTCGTGCGCGCCTTCGACGACCGGGTGCCGCTGACCGTGCGCAGCGATCGCGCGGGTCTGGTCATGGAGGCCGACGCGAAGGTGCGTTCGCGTGGCGTCGAGATCGGCAATGTCACCGACATCCGCCAGGAGTTCGACGGTGCGACCCTCGACATCGAGGTGGATCCCGCCGCTCTCGAGGCGATCCCGGCCAACTCGGTCGTGACGATCGGGTCCAATACGGTCTTCGGAGCCAAGTCGGTCGACTTCGAACCCCCGGCGCGCCCTGCCCCGACGGCCCTCGAGGCCGGGGCCGTCGTCGAGACGTCCAACGTCACCACCGAGGTGAACACCCTCTTCGAGGACCTCACCGTCCTGCTGGAGGCGATCGAGCCGGAGAAGCTCAACGCCACGCTGGGCGCCATCTCGGGCGCTGTCGACGGCCGGGGCGAGCAGGTGGGGCGCACGATCACCGATCTGAACGACTACCTGCAGGAGATCAACCCGCAGATCGAGACCCTCCAGCGCGACCTGGCCAAGGGGTCCCGGGTGGCCAACCTCTACGCCGACGTCACGCCCGACCTGATGCGGTTGCTCGACTCCGGCACGGACGTCGGCGCCAATGTGGTCAACAACCAGGCCCGGTTCGAGCAGTTGCTGGCCTCCAGCATCGGAACCGGGGAGACCGGCAAGCGGCTGCTGTCGGAGAACGGCAACGAGCTCGTCAAGACACTGTCGGACCTGCGGGCGTCCACCAGCCTGCTCGCCGAGTACTCGCCCATGCTGACCTGTCTGATCGTCGGGCTCAACCAGGGTGTCGAGGGCGCGATGTCCGCCTTCGGTGGCAAGGACCAGCCGGGCCTCGTGTTCAAGGCCGGTTTCCAGCAGGGTGCGCGCGCGTACGAGTACCCCAAGGACCTCCCGAAGGTCAACGCCAGCACCGGGCCCAACTGCTACGGACTGCCGTTCCCGGACCCGGACGTCCACGCCCCGTTCGTCGTCACCGACACCGGCTCCAACCCCGTGGAGGGTATGCCCGACGTGTTCACCTCTCGCCCCGCGCCGCTCTTCGGTCCGCTCCGTCCGACCGTCCCCGGGGTACCCGCCCCGCCGACCCTGTTGCAGGTCATGCTCGGCATGGACGGGGGCACCCCGTGAGCGCGGGGCGCGCGGCAGCGCGCGACCTCCGCGCCACCGTGGTGAAGCTGACGCTGTTCACCACGGTGATGGCGCTGGTCCTCATCGGTCTGGTGGTGGTCTTCAGCGAGTACCGGTCGGGTGACACCGAGGACTACAACGCCGCCTTCACCGACGTCTCCGGTCTCGAACCGGGGGACAAGGTGCGGATCGCCGGCGTCGAGGTGGGCACGGTCGCCAGCATCGAACTGGCGGAGGGGAACACCGCCGCCGTGGAGTTCTCGGTGGCCGGGGACCAGGTGGTCCACACCAGCACCGAGGCGATGGTGCGCTACGAGAACCTCACCGGGGACCGGTACCTGGAACTCAAACGCGGGGAGGGTGACCAGTCCCCGCTCGAGGTCGGCGGGACGCTACCGCTGTCCCAGACATCGCCGGCCCTGGATCTGGACGCGCTCCTCGGTGGGTTCCGACCGCTGTTCAAGGCGCTCGATCCCGGCCAGGTGAACCAGCTTTCCGAGTCCATCGTCAAGGTGTTCCAGGGGGAGTCGGGGACCGTCCAGGACCTGCTCGCCGCGACGTCATCCCTGACACAGACGCTGGCGGACCGCGATCAGCTCATCGGCGACGTGATCACCAACCTCAACGGAGTGCTCACCACGGTGGCGGACAACCAGGACAATGTGGATTCGATCGTCGACGACCTCCAGCAGCTCGTCTCCGGGCTGTCCGCCAACTCCGAACCGATCGGTGAGTCGGTCTCGCGCCTCAACGACGCGAGCGCCAACATGACGACCCTCCTGGCGGATGTCCGGCCGGCCCTGCGCGAGGACGTCGCGCAGCTCGACAGGGTGGCGACACTGATCAACGAGGACGAGCCCTTCGTGGAGGACGTGATCAACCGACTGCCGAGTGACTTCGAGAAGATGGGTCGGCTGGGCGTCTACGGCAGCTTCTTCCAGTTCTACCTGTGCGGCAACATCGTGCAGATCACCGACCCCGCCACCGGGCAGGGGCTCTACATGCCGCAGTACGAGCAGACGACGGGACGGTGTGCCTTCCCCGATGAGTGACGATTCAAGCCAGGCGCCCCCCAAGGCGCCCCGCGGTCAACTCCGGTTCCGAGACCGCGATCCCAAGAAGCTCGGCGTGTGGGGAGCAGTGGGCGCCGTGGCGTTGATGGGGATCTCCCTCAACTACGACCGCATCCCCTACGTCAACGGCATGCGCGACGCGACCGTCTACGTCGCCGACGCCGCGGGTCTCGACACCGGGGACCACGTCCAGGTCGCCGGGATGAATGTCGGGACGGTCCGCAAGATCGAGCTGGACGGTGACCGGGTGAGGGTGCGCTTCGCCATCAACCGGGGTGTCGAACTCGGTGCCGACACCTCCGCGCAGATCAAGACGGACTCGATTCTCGGCCGCCGCGCGCTCGGCGTCTTCTCGGACGGCCGGGGAGATCTCGAGGACAACACGATCCCGATCGAGCGGACCTCCGTCCCGTACTCGCTCACGTCGGCGCTCGGCGACCTCAGCGACACCGTCGAGGCCATGGACACCGACAAGGTGGACGAGGCCCTGACCGTTCTCGCCGAGACCATGGAGGGGTCGTCTCCCGAGGTCCGGGGTGCGATCGACGGGATCACCCGTCTGTCCCGCTCCCTCAACGAACGCGACGAGGGGGTCCGACAACTGCTCGAGAAGGCGGCCGGTACCACCGATGTGCTGGGCAGGCGCAGCGACCAGATCAACCAGCTCATGGTCGACGGCAACACCCTGTTCACACAACTCGACCTGCGGCGTCGTGCTCTCAGCGAGCTCATCATGAACATCGACGAACTCGCGCGTCAGCTGTCGGGGCTGGTCCAGGACAACGAGGCCCAACTCGGGCCCGCCCTGGACAAGCTCGAGCAGGTCTCCGATCTACTGATCCGCAACAAGGACGACATCGACCTGGGCCTGCGCCGGATCGTCCCCTTCTCCACGGCGCTCGGCGACGCCGTCGCCTCCGGCCCGTGGTTCAACGCCTACATATCCAACCTGTCCCTCGGCCACTACCAGCAGACGATCCTCCGGGACGTCATGCCGCTGATCGACGACCGCGTCCAGCCTGAACCAGGTCTGGTCCGTGAACCCACCATGCCGGGTACTCCCGAGCTGACGTTCATGGACGAGCACCCCGGCTGGGGCGAGAAGAGGTTGCCCCGATGAGTCGACTCCTGTCCTCCACCGCGGCCAAGGTCGTGGCGCTGCTCGCCGTGATCGCGATCGTCGTGGGCGCGGTGTGGTTCTTCACCGCCCGCACCAAGACGATCACGGCCTACTTCCCGTCCACCCGGGGTGTCTACGAGGACGACACCGTGCGGGTCCTGGGTGTGCGAGTCGGCAGCATCTCCGACATCGCCACCGAGGACGGCAAGTCCAAGGTGACCATGGAGGTCGATCGCGACGTCGCCATCCCGGCGGACGCCAACGCACTGTTGGTCGCGCAGTCCCTCGTCGCCGAGCGCTTCATCCAGCTCACCCCCGCCTTCACCGGTGGGGAGGAGATGCCCGACGGCGGGACGATCCCCGTCGAGCGGACGGCCGTCCCGGTCGAGTGGGACGGGGTCAAGGACCAACTCATGAAACTCTCGTCGGCACTCGGGCCCGAGGAGGGGGAGCAGACCGGGCCGATGAGCGACTTCGTGGACTCCGCGGACGCCATGTTCGACGGTAACGGGGCGGAGATCCGGGACGCCCTGAACGAGGTCTCGCAGACCATGTCGCTGCTGTCCGACGGCCGGGAGAACCTCTTCACCACCCTCAAGAACCTGCAGCTCTTCGTCACGGCTCTGTCCCAGAGCGAGGATCAGATCGTCTCCTTCGGCGGCAGGCTCGCCAGCGTCTCCCAGGTGCTGGGCGACCAGACCGCGGACATCGATGCGGCCCTGCGCGATCTCGATCTGGCGGTGATGGACATCAACCGGTTCCTGGAGAACCACGGCGACCGTGTCACCACCGGTGTCGACAAGCTGGGCCGGGCGACCGAGGTCGTCCGCGACCGCCGGGCGGAACTGGAGGGCGTGCTGCACGTGGGGCCGACGGCGATGTCGAACTTCTACAACATCTACCGGCCGTACCAGGGTGTGCTCACCGGTGTCCTGGCCATGAACCAGATGGCCAACCCGACCAACTTCATCTGCGGCGCCATCGCCGGCCTGGCCAACAACACCGCCGAGTCCGATGCGCAATTGTGCGCCGAGTACATGGGTCCGCTGTTCAACTCGTTGACCTCCAACTACCCGTACGGCGCGGTCACCCCGCCGATCACCCCGACCGCCGAGCCCCACCAGATCTGGGACTCCCAGAAGCCCGGGACCCGGACCCCGCCCGGTGTGCAGCCGGTGTCGGACCGCCCGGACCCGCTGGTCAACGTCGTCAACCGTGGGGACAACCTCACCGACACCCTGCTCGTGACGGGAGGTGCCTGATGCTCGGCAACGGATCCGGATCCCGCCTGCGGGCGGTCGGCGCGCTCGGCACGGTGGTCCTGCTCTCGGGGGCCGGGTGTTCGTGGCAGGGTCTCAACTCCCTTCCGCTCCCCGGGGCCCAGGGCAAGGGTGAGGGTGCCTACGAGGTGACGATCGAGATGCCCAACGTCACGACCATCACCCGCAACTCCCCGGTGCGGGTCAACGATGTCAACGTCGGTTCCATCACCGCCATGCGGGTGGAGGACTACACCGCGATCGTCACGATCAGCCTCAACGAGGAGGTCAGGCTCCCGGCCAACGCCCACGCCAAGATCGGGCAGACCAGCCTCCTGGGCTCCCAGCACCTCGAGCTCTTCCCGCCGCCGGAGGGCGACCCGCAGGGCACACTGGCGGACGGTGACGTCATCCCGCTGGCCCGCGCCGGTGTCTACCCGACCACCGAGCAGACCCTGTCGGCGCTGTCGGTCGTCCTCACCGACGGCGGCCTGGCCCAGTTCGAGACCATCGCCACCGAGCTCAACACCGCCCTGGACGGCCGCGAGATCGACGCCAACGAGGTCCTCACGCAGCTGGACACCACCGTCAGCGGACTCGACGACCAGCGTGCCGACATCATCGCCGCGATGGAGGGGCTCGACCGTCTGTCGCGACAGATCAACGAGCAGAACGACACCCTCGCCCGGGCCCTGGCCCAGATGCCGGAGGCGCTGACGTTGATCAATGATCAGAAGCAGCAGCTGACCACGGCCCTGGTCTCGCTCGGCGACTTCGGCAACAAGGCCAACCAGGTCATCGATGCGGGCGGCGGACAGGATCTCGTGGACAACCTCCGCGATCTCACCCCGGTGCTCGAGGGGCTGGCGAACGCCGGGCGTGACATGACCCGGGTGCTCAGTTCGTTGATCACCTTCCCGTTCCCGCAGGCGGGTATCGACAACTTCCTGCGCGGGGACTACGCCAACCTCTACATTCACGCTGACGCGACGATGCCGCGCCTGGCGGAGACCATGCTCCTCGGTACCGAGTTCGGCAACCGGATGGCGGGTGTCGAGGGGTACGTCGGACTCGCCCCGAACCCGTTCGCCGGCGCCGACCCGTACTCCCTCGACGTGCCCCGACCGGAGCCCGCACCCGACGGCACGCCCGCACCCGACGGCGTGCCCGCGGCCGCGGGGGCCGCCACCGCGCCGGCGCAGGAGCAGCCCGACGGGGACCCCGCACCCGCGGAGCCGTCCGCCACCCCGACCGAGGAGGCACCGCGATGACCCGTCTCGTCAAGATCCAGTTGACGATCTTCGCCGTGGTCACCGTTCTGGCCCTCACGGTCATGTCGGTGTCTTACCTCAAGCTGCCCACGGCCTTCGGATGGCAGCGCACGGACGTCGCCCTGGAGATGCCCGACACCGGCGGCCTCTACCAGAACGCCAACGTCTCGTACCTCGGCAACGTCATCGGTCGTGTCGACTCCGTCACCCTCACACCCGGGCACGTCGTGGCGAACCTGCACTTCGACGCGCGGGCCGATGTCCCGCAGAACGTCCGGGCCCAGATCCGCAGCGTCTCGGCGATCGGTGAGCAATACGTGGAGTTCGTCCCGGAGGGCGAACCGAGCGGCGAGCTGGCGGACGGGTCCGTGCTCGGGCGGGACCGGGTCGACATGCCCCAGGGAATCGGACCGGTACTGGACCAGGCCACCGTGCTCATGGCGTCGATCGACGATGCCAAGATGCGACGCGTGATCTCCGAGTCGTTCGACGCGTTCAACGGCTCGGAGCGCGACCTGCAGCGCTTCCTCGACTCGGCCCAGTTGTTGCTCGAGGAGGCCCGTTCCAACACGGACGTCACCCGTCAGCTCATCGCCGACGCCGAGCCGGTCCTGGACTCCCAGCTCCGCTCGTCGGACTCGATCCGGGCCTGGACCCGGAACCTCGCTGACCTGACCGATCAGCTCCGGACCAACGAGCCCCAGCTGACCTCGATCATCCAACGCGGCCCGGACTCTCTGGCGCGGGCGACCAAGGTCCTCAACGATCTGCAGCCGACCATGCCGGTGCTGGTCGCCAATCTGGTGAGCGTCGGCGAGGTGGGCGTCGTCTACAACCGCTCCATCGAGCAGCTCCTCGTGATCTACCCCGCCCTGGTGTCCTCGCTCATCACCGCCATCAACGGCGCCAAGGACACCGGTGAGATCAAGGTGGACTTCAACCTCCAGATCAACGAGACCCCGCCGTGCACCACCGGCTTCCTCCCGGCCGATCAACGCCGCTCGCCGGCGGACCTCTCGGTGCCGCCGCTGATCAACGGCATCTACTGCAAGGTGCCCCAGGACTCGCAGCAGGTCGTGCGAGGCGCCCGCAACCTGCCGTGCATGGAGTACCCCGGCCGGCGGGCGGCGTCGCCCGCCGAGTGCGCGGCGAACGACTACCAACCCGAGGGGATCAACCCCCCGGACACGAGCGAGGTCGGTCCGCCCGGGAACAACCCCAACGGGTGGAACGTTGTGCCGTCGTCGGACACCGGAGAACAGGAGATCCGCACGTCGGCCGCGATGTACGACCCGTCGACGGGCGAATACCTGGGCGCCGACGGCAAGACGTATCGTCAGCTCAACCTCGGTGATGCCGGACGACTCCCGGCGGACGCCGACCTGGCCGACATCCTCACGAACGGAGTGACCTAGTGCCACAGCCGGACGACAACCCCGCCGACCGTGGGCGCCTGTGGCTCACCGTGACCGCGGTGGTCGCGGCGGTATGCCTCGTGGCCGCCGTCGTCGCGACGTCGCTGTGGCTGGGTGAGCGGAACGCGGCGGCCTCCGTGCGCGCCGACCGGGCCTCCGCCGCCGAACTCGACGCCTCGTACCGTGACTTCGCGACGACCGTGATGACCAAGCTCATGACCATCAGGCAGGAGACACTGTCGGAGGACGTCGACGAGATCGTCGGCCTGATCGACGGTGATTTCTCGGAGCAGTTCGCGCCTCGCCGCGATTCGTACGAGGACGTCGTCAAGACCACTAATGTCGTCGCCGACGGTGTGGTGTCCGCCGCCGCCGTCGAACACTCCTACCCCGACCGGGCCGAGGTGATCATGGCGATCGACCAGACCATCGGCAACCCGAAGTCCGATGAGGACCAGGACCGCCAGTACCGTGTGCGCGTGACCGTGAACCGACACGACGACGGCGAGATGAAGGTCACGGGGGTGAACTTCATCCCATGACCACTCCCGACTCCGACATCCGCGCCACCCGTCGCGCCCGGCGCGAGGCCGAACGCGCGGCCCGCGCCCAGCGCAAGGCCGACGCCGCCCGCGAGCGTGCCCTCGAGGCCGCACGGGCCGGTGGGCTGTTCGAGGGCATGGAGGCCATGCCCCGCACCGAGACCGCCGACGCACGAGCGGACGAGGACACCGCCGACGCACGAGCGGATGAGGACACCGCCGGCGGGGCGACCGCCCGGCCGGCCACCTCGACGCCCTCGCCGGCGCCGGCGTCCCGCGAACCGATCGACCCGGCCCGTCGGCGCACCCTGATCACCGCCCTGGCGCTGGTGTCGGCGGTCCTCGTCGTCGTCACCGGCCTGGCCACGTGGCAGTACGTCGAGGCCCGCGAGGCGACGGCGATCGAGGAACAGATCGCGGCCGCGCCCCGGGCGGCCACCGACGCGGCGCGCGAGATCACCACCCAGATGTTCACCTACGACCACCGGACGGTGGACGCGGACCTCGGAGCGGTACGGGAACGGCTCGCCGACCCGGCGCTGTCGGAGTTCGTCGAGCAGTCCATGCCGACCGTCTCCTCCGCCGCCAAGCAGCAGGAGGCCACCGTCTACGCGACCGTCGCCGCCGCCGCGCCGCAGGAGGTGACGGACGCCGAGCGCGTCACCGTGCTGGTCATGCTCAACCGGATGGTCTCCACCAAGGACGCGCCCGAGGCGGCCAGTTCGGCCTCACGGCTGAGCGTGGACATGGTCCGCCAGGATGGGACGTGGAAGCTCGCCGAGCTCAATTCGCTGTGATGCGGCGCCCCCGCTGGTCTACCCGGCGTCCCCGCTGATCTACCCGGCGGAGGTGGCGTCGAGCGTCTCGAAGAACCGGCGCGCCCACGCGTGGACGTCGTTGCCCAGGACCTGCCGACGCAGTGACCGCATACGGCGACGTCGGTCCTCGGGGGAGTCGTGGACCGCGGCCATGATGGCGTCCTTGACCCCGTCGAGATCGTGCGGGTTGCACAGGTACGCCTGGCGTAGCTCCGCGGCGGCGCCGGCGAACTCGCTGAGCACCAGGGCGCCCTCGCCGTCGGTGCACGAGGCCACGTACTCCTTGGCCACCAGGTTCATGCCGTCCCGCACGGGCGTCACCAGCATGACGTCGGCGGCCGCGTAGAACGCCGCCAGTTCCGTCTTGGGGACGGGCCGGTGGATGTAGGTCACCACGGGGTGCCCGATCTCGCCGAACGTGCCGTTGATGCGGCCCACCGACTCCTCGATCCGCGACCGCATGATCTGGTACTGCTCGACCCGCTCGCGGCTCGGCGTGGCCAGCTGGAGGAGGGTGACGTCGGCGGGCTCCAGGCGCCCCTCCTCGAACAGCTCCTCGAGCGCGCGCAGGCGGACGTCGATGCCCTTGGTGTAGTCCAGACGGTCCACGCCCAGCAACAGGATCTCTGGTGAGCCGAGTTCGGTACGCAGGCGTTCCGCGCGGGCGCGGGTGTCGCGGTCGCGGGCGGCGGCGTCGATGGCGGCCGAGTCGATCGAGATGGGGAACGCCCCCACCCGGACCCTGCGGTCGTCCACGCGGATCTCGGACGCCCGACCCCGGGTCGAACGCAGCCGAAGGGAGGGGTGGCCGCCGAGTCGGTTGGCGAGGATCCGGAAGTTGTCGGCTCCGCCGGGCAGGTGGAAGCCCACGAGATCGGCCCCGAGCATCCCGTCGACGATCTCCGTTCGCCACGGCAGCTGCATGAACAACTCGACGGGGGGGAACGGGATGTGGAGGAAGAACCCGATGGTCAGGTCGGGACGCATCTCACGTAGCAGGCGGGGGACCAGCAGGAGTTGGTAGTCCTGCACCCAGACCGTGGCGTCGGTGGCGGCGGCCGCGGCGGTGGCCTCGGCGAACCGGCGGTTGATCGCGACGTAGGCGTTCCACCATTCGCGGTGGTACTCGGGGGGGACCACCACGTCGTGGAACAGCGGCCACAGCGTGCCGTTGGAGAACCCCTCGTAGTAGAGCCCGACATCCTCGGCGGACAGCGTGACCGAGTGCAGCCGGATGCCGTCGGCGTCGAAGGGCTCGGGGGCGGCGTCCGCCACTCCGGGCCAACCCACCCAGGCGCCGTGGTTGGCCTTGAGGATGGACTCCAGGGCCGTCACCAGCCCACCGGGGCTGGCCTTCCAGTGTTCCCGGCCGTCCTTGTCACGGACGAGGTCGACGGGTAGCCGATTGGCGACGACGACGAAGTCCGCACCGGCGTCCGGCGGCGTCTGCTCGGTCGCGCGCGTCATCCCCGTCCCTTCCGTGATCGCTGTGATGCGGCTAGTCGACGTCGGCAGGGTCGACCTTCTCGGGGCCGATCCCGAGCATCTCGAGCAGCATCAGGCACTCGTCGGCGTCTGCGGCGTACGAGGCCACGATCCTCTGGGCCTGATATGCGGTCTCGTCGGCGACGGGCTCGAGGTCGACGTCGAGCTCGGGCTCCTTGCTGGCCGCTGCGGCGGATGCCATGTGTGTCCTCCCGTGGTCGGTATGGGACGCAGGGCCCGTGTGGGCTCAGGCGTCCGACGTCATCTTACGTCACTGGTCGGCGGCGGCGGACCTGCGCAGATTACGCGTGACCCATTCGCCGAACACGATGCCGGCCGCCAGGGCCACCGCGATCGCCAGGGCCTGGAACATCAGTCCCACACCGATACCGGTCTGGTCACTGGTGAGGGCCGACAGTCCCCGATAGACGGACAGCCCGGGCAGGAGCGGTGTGATCCCCGCGATGGTCACGATCAGTGGCGGGACGGTCGCGATACGGGCGAGGATGCCGCCGAACAACCCCATCGCACAGGCCGCGAGCGCGGAACCCACCACCACGCCCAGCCCGGTCGTCGTGACCACCTGGAAGATGACCATCCCGATCGCCCCGACCGCCGCGGCGAGCCACGTCGCACGCACGGTGGCGTAACTGGCCACCGCGAAGCCGGCGGCCCCGACCCCCGCCGCGAAGACGGCGAGATACAGGGGCGCGTTGCCGGAGATGGTCGGGTCGATGGGGGGCGGGGACATGCCCAGCCGCGCGAACACCGCCAGGGCGATCGTGATGCCGCCGAGAACCCCTCCGGTGAGGATCATCGTCTCCACGCCGCGGCCGGCCGACGTCACGGGGAACCCGGTGATGGCGTCCTCGATCGCGCCGACGAGCGTGAGCCCCGCGAGGAGCACGATGATTCCCGCGGCGACGAGTGTGGATGGCTGGATGTCCACGAAGTTGTCGCTCAGGAACACGTAGGCCAACAGCGCCCAGGCGGCCGCGATGAACCCCCCGACGATCTGCTGGAAGAACTTCGGGAGGCGGTGGCCGTCCAGATAGCGGTTGGCGTACATCAGCGCGAACGTGGACACCATGGACAGGAGTCCGGCGAGCGGGCTGCCACCCAGTTGGATGACGACCGCGCAACCGAGCATCGCCCACCCCAGGACCGCGACCCGGAACGAGTGGGGGTGCGGGGAGGCGATGATCTGCTCGACCTCCGCCGTGGCCTGCTCGACGGTCAGTTGGCGCCGCACGATGAGGTCGGTGAGCCGGGCGACACGGGTCACCCGGGTCATGTCGATCGTGCGGTAGTTGACCACCCGGATGACGGAGATCGGCGGGCGACCACGTCGGCGGTTCACGCCGATGGTCAACGAGGTGAAGGTGACCTCGACGGTGGCGCCCGGCAGGCCGAACGCCGCCGCGACCGATTCCCCCTGGGCGACGGTGTCCGCCGCGCCCTCGCCGGAGGACAGGAGGATGCCGGCGATCTCGAGGGCGAGGTTCAGGACGTCGGTGACGGCGCCGTCGTCGTCCAGGTCGACCGGTGCCATCGGGGACAGGGGCGGCTCGACCGCCAGGTCCATCGTCGACTTGCGCAGACCCAGCCACGCCAGGGGGCGGGTGAACGGTGCGGGTGCGTCGCGGATCTCCACGTGGACACCGTAGTCAAGACCGCGGCGGTCGAGAGCGCGGCCCGGGGTCCGGTTAGGATGTGACCCGGACCCCGGCCGTGCCGGAGCCGTGCTGGAGTGGCGCAATTGGTAGCGCACCCGACTTGTAATCGGGCGGTTGCGAGTTCAAGTCTCGTCTCCAGCTCTCACCCGCCGCCCGGGGGAGCCGGGAGTGCACGCCACGCGCGCGCGGTATACGTTTAGTTTTCTCAGGTTTCTGGGTAGGATGTGGCAGGTGTTCAGCGACGGCGGGGGCTCCGGAGACGTGGACGGGGGCGTGGACGCTGAGTCCACCCGGCGGATCGCCGAGGCGTGGATGCGCGCCGTCACCTCATGTGACGTGGACGCCGCGCTGGCGCTCTCCTCGCCGTCGATCGTCTACACCAACGGCGGCCACCTCCGTCTCTACGAGGGGCACGACGGCCTGCGTGACATCATCGAGGATCTCGCGCGTCTGTCCGGGTTCCTCGACGTGGCCGTCCTGTCGGCGGTGGCGGAACCGGGGATCGTCGCGCTCAAGCGGCTGGAGACCTACACGCTGCCCGAGGGGGGCGTGGAGATCCCGGCCCTGTCGTTCGTCGAGGTGGAGGGCGGTGTGGTGACCCGCTGGGAGGACTACAAGGACCTACGTACTCTGAACACGATCTCGGAGTAGACGGTGGACGGGGGCGGTCCGATGGACCAGGACGAACGGCGCGGCGGCTCCGGAGAGGTGGCCAGGGCGCTCGTGGAGGCCACGTTCCGTGGTGACGTGGACACAGCGACCTCGCTGTGCACGCCCGACCTCGAGTTGCGGATCGAGGGCACCCAGGTGGTGCGCGGCCGCGACGGGCTGGCCCAGCTGATCGAGTTCAACGAGGAGGTCTCCACCGACGTCCGGGTGGAGATCCACCGGGTGCTGTCGTCGGGGGACACGGCCGCGGTGAGCAGGACCACGTTCCTCACGATCGGGGGCACACCCATCACACTCGCCGTCGGCGCGTTCTTCACGCTGCGTGACGGCCTGGTCAGCGAATGGTGCGACTACCAGGACATGGGCGAGGTGACGCGCGCGCTCGGGCACTGAGCCGGTCACCCGCCCGACCCGACCACCGGGGCGGCGAGTCGGGGTGGGCCGGTCAGTCCCCGGGCACGAACTCGTCGTGGCCGAGTTCCCGCAGAGCGCGACGGATCGTCGCGGCCGCCGCGTCCGACTCCTCCGCCGGGGCGTCGGGGTCCGCGCGGGACAGGTCGAAGCCGGACATGTCGTCGGCGGGGAAGACGTGGATGTGGGTGTGTGGGACCTCGAACCCCGCGATCAGATAGCCGGCCCGCGACGCCCCGAAACCCTCGACGACGGCCTCGCCGACCGCCTGGGCGACCTCGTTGAGCCGCGCCCACAGTCGGGGGTCCAGGTCGGTCCAGCGGTCGATCTCCTCTCGCGGGACGATGAGGGTGTGGCCGGCCGCGACGGGCGCGATCGTGAGGAAGGCGACCACCTCGGGGTCCTCCCAGACGAACCTTCCCGGCAGCTCACCGGAGATGATCTTGCTGAAAACGGTCGACATGCTCCCAGCCTAACCATCCGGGGCGGCCGCTTGCCGCTGATGCGCGGCGGTTCGTGATGTAATGAGGGGTACGCCACCCGGACATCGAGCGGCGAACGGTCCTTAGAGGATGGCGGAGGGACGGCAGATGATCGAGGCAACGGCACCGACGGCAGACGACACCGTCAAGAAGAAGTCCTACCACCACGGTGACCTGCGGAACGCGATCATCCACGAGGCCACCACGCGTGCGCGGTCCTCGGGGGAGAAGGCGATCGTGCTGCGGGAGATCGCGCCGGTCATCGGGGTGTCGGCCACCGCCGCCTACCGACATTTCACCAACCGGCAGCAGCTGGTCGAGGAGGTCTCGGCCCGCGGGTTCGCCGCGATGGGTGAGCGTGTCGCTCTCCCGGGTGTCACCGGCGCGGAGTCGGCCCCGGGGCTCGCGGCCTACCTGGACCTCCGCAACGCGGGGATCGCGATCGTGGCGTTCACGGTCGCGGAGCCCGCTTGGGCGCGGATGATGGTCGAGACTCTCGGGGAGTCGTCGACGGTCGCGTTCGCGGCCTCGGACGTCGCCGAGATCATGCAGCAGATCGTCGACCGCGGGATCACGGCGGGGATCTTCCGTCCGGGGACGAGGATCAGGGACCAGCGCGTCCTGTGGGCGGGGATCGACGGCCTCTGCTCGCACGCGATGTTCGGGCTCAAGCCGATGGGGACCCCGGAGGCGGACCACGCGACGGCGCGCACGCTCGATCTCTGCATGACGGACATGCTCACCGCGGAGGGGCTGCGGATCCGCGATGAGGCCACGTTGCCGGACGGGATCGCGACCGACCTGCCGAGCTGAGGTCCACCCGACGACGCCCGCACCGGCCGTGCCGGGTCACGTCGCCCGGGGGGCGCGACTACTGTGGTCGCTGTGCGAATTCTCGTGATCGGTTCCGGTGCCCGTGAGCACGCCATCCTCGTCGCCCTCGCAACGGATCCCGCGGTGACGGAGCTCCACGCCGCGCCGGGCAACCCCGGCATGGTGCAGGCCACGTGTCACGACGCGTCGGTGACGGATCCCTCGGCGGTCTCCGCGTTGGCACGGCGGCTCGAGGTGGACCTGGTCGTCATCGGCCCCGAGGTGCCGCTGGTGGCGGGGGTGGCCGATGCCCTCCGCGCGGCCGGCGTCCCGGTGTTCGGTCCCTCGGCCGAGGCCGCCCGGATCGAGGGCTCCAAGGCCTTCGCCAAGGACGTCATGGCCGCGGCGGGGGTCCGCACGGCGCGCGCCGAGGTCGTCGACTCGCCCGCCGACCTGGACGAGGCGCTCGACCGGTTCGGCCCCACCTGGGTGGTCAAGGACGACGGTCTCGCGGCCGGCAAGGGGGTCGTGGTCACGCCGGACCGCGCCGCCGCGCACGCCCACGCGCTCGCCTGCCTGGACGACGGGCACCCGGTTCTGCTCGAGTCCTTCCTCGACGGCCCCGAGGTGTCGCTGTTCTGTCTCGTGGACGGCGAGACGGTGGTCCCGCTCCTCCCCGCTCAGGATCACAAGCGTGTCGGTGAGGGGGACCGCGGACCCAACACCGGCGGGATGGGTGCCTACACCCCCCTGCCGTGGCTGCCGCAGGGGATGGTCGACCGGATCGTCTCCGAGGTGTGTGAGCCGGTCGCCCGCGAGATGGTCGCACGGGGATGCGGCTTCTCCGGTCTCCTGTACGCGGGTCTGGCGATCACCGCGTCCGGCCCCGAGGTCGTGGAGTTCAACTGCCGTTTCGGTGATCCCGAGACGCAGGCGGTCCTGGCGCTACTGGAGTCGCCCCTCGGGCAGGCCCTCCACGCGGTGGCCACCGGCCGTCTCGCCGAGCTGCCTCCGCTGGTGTGGCGCGACGGCGCCGCCGTGACCGTCGTGCTGGCCGCGGAGAACTACCCGTCCTCGCCACGCCGGGGGGACGTGATCGAGGGCGCCGAGCAGCCGGGGGTCTTCCACGCCGGGACGGCCCGGGACGAGAACGGGCGACTGGTCTCGGCCGGGGGGCGGGTCCTGTCGGTCGTCGGGACCGGTCCCGACCTCGCCGCCGCGCGCGCGGAGGCCTACCGGATCCTCGACGGGGTCGAGCTGGGCGGCGGTCACTTCCGTCGCGACATCGGCCTGGCGGCCGAGGAGGGACACATCAGCATCCCGGGCTGACCGCGGCAGCCCGCCGGGCTGACGGCCGATCCGCCGTCCTCAACGCGCCTGTCCTCACCGAGCCCGTCCTCAACGAGCGTAGAGGGCCATGCGCGGCGCCTGCGCGACCAGCCAGGGGCTGAACGCGAACGGCGTCGCGTCGATGGCCTTGCGCACGTCCTCGGGCCGGGCCCAGTGGTGGGCACACACCTCGTCCGCCCGCGGGGCCAGGTCGGCGCGGATGCGGGCGGTGAACACGGGGCAGATCTCGTTCTCCACGATTCCGGAGTCGTCCACCGCCCGGTACCGGAAGTCCGGCAACGCCGGCTCGATCCCGTCCACGCGCGTCCCGAGTTCCTGTTCCGCCCGTCGCACTATCGCCTCGGCGGGGTCCTCGCCCGGTGCGGGGTGACCGCAGAACGAGTTGGTCCACACACCCGGCCAGGCGCGCTTGTGCAGCGCGCGACGGGTGAGCAGGACGCGGCCCTCCTCGTCGACCACGTGGCACGAGAACGCCAGGTGCAGCGGGGTGTCGGTGGTGTGGACGGTGGCCTTGTCCGCGGAGCCGACGGGCTGGCCGTCCTCCGAGAGGAGGACCACGTACTCGGTGCCCGCGGGAGCGGAGGCGTCGGGGAGGGAGGACATGCCGCCAACCTTAGGCGCTCCGGGCCGGACGGGCCGCCGGGGACTCAGACGGCGAGGTCGCGGGCGATCACCAGTCGCTGGATCTGGTTGGTGCCCTCGAAGATCTGGGTGATCTTGGCCTCGCGCATGTACCGCTCCACGGGGAACTCCCGGGTGTAGCCGACGCCGCCGAGCACCTGGACCGCGTCCGTCGTGACCTTCATCGCCGCGTCCGTGGCGGTGAGCTTGGCGATCGAGGCCTGGCGGGAGTAGGGACGGCCGGCGTCCTTGCGCCGGGCGGCGTCGAGGTACGTGGCGCGGGCGGAGGTCACGGCCGCGGCCATGTCCGCCAGCAGGAAGCCCAGGCCCTGGTGGCCGATGATGGTCTTGCCGAACGCCTCGCGCTCATTGGCGTAGGCGACCGCGTCGTCGAGTGCCCGCTGCGCGATGCCGGTGGCCACCGCGGCGATCCCGAGCCGGCCCGAGTCCAGGGCGGAGAACGCGATGCGCAGTCCGTCGCCCTCGGCGCCCAAGAGACGGGCGGCGTCGACCCGGGCGCCCTCGTAGGCGGCGGTGGTGGTGGGCACGCCGTTCAGGCCCATCTTGTCCTCGGGCTTCCCGAACGTCAGGTTCTCGGTGTCGCGGGGGACCAGGAGACACGAGATTCCGCGGGACCCCTCGCCGGTGCGGACGAAGGTGTTGTACACGTCGGCGATCCCACCGTGTGTGATCCAGGACTTGGTGCCGGTGACCACGAACTCGTCACCCTCGCGCTCGGCGCGGCACCGCAGCGCCGCCGCGTCCGACCCGGCCTGTGGCTCCGAGAGCGAATACGCGCCGATCTGCTCGCCGGCGAGCATCCCGGGCAGCCACTCGGCCTTCTGCTCGTCGGAGCCGGCGGTGGCCAGGGGGAAGCAGGACAGACCGTGCACGCTCGTCGCGACGGCGACAGCCGCCCACCGGGCACCGAGCTCCTCGAGCACCTGCAGGTACACCTCGTACGGCTGGTCGCCGCCGCCGAACTCCTCCGGATAGGGCAGCCCCAGCAGGCCCACCTCGCCGAGTTGCGCGAAGAGCCCCTCGGGATAGGTGTGGTTCCGCTCGTGCTCGGCCGCGATCGGCTCGAGCAGCTTGTCCGCGACCGAGCGGGTCATGTCGAGGAGTTCGTACGCCTCGTCGCTGGGGAGCAGTCGGTCGACGGCCATGGGAGTCCTTCCGGGTACGTGCGGGAATCGTCGGGTGGTCCCATTAGAGTGCACGGCTCCGGAGCAGTCGTACCAGCCCCGAAAGCGGGGGTGCCCGTCGGTGGGTGGTGTGCGGCGGGCCTCTGCAGCAGTATCTGCAGACATGTCTGCAGATACGACCGAGACCACGCCGCCCACCGGTACGCCCCTGTCCCCGGACGAGCTCCTGGCGATCTACGACGTCCCCGGTGCGAGTGCGGCGGAGTTCCTGTGCGACCGCCACGACCCTGACGCCGTGGCCTTCACCGTGATCGACGCCGACCTGTCCGGTCGCGACATCACCTACGGCGAGCTGAAGGTCGGGAGCGAGAAGGTGGCCGCCGCCCTGGCGGCCCTCGGTGTGGGCGAGGGGGACCGGGTCGCCACGCTCATGGCCAAGTCCGCGGACCTGGTGTTCACGCTCATGGGGATCTGGCGCCTGGGCGCGGTGCACATGCCGCTGTTCACCGCGTTCGCCTGGCCCGCCATCGAGATGCGGATCACCGGCGGCGACGCCCGGGTGATCGTGTCCGACGCCGACCAGCGGGGGAAGCTCGAGAGCACGTCCGTCCCGGTGGTCGTGGCCGGGCTGGCGGACTGCCCCGGTGCCCGGGAGGGAGACCTCGACCTCGACACGATCGTCGGCAACCAGGAGCCCGGTCGCGGCGCCGCGGTCACCGGCCCTGACGCCGGGATGGTGATGCTCTTCACCTCGGGCACCACCGGCACCCCCAAGGGGGTCGTCGTCCCCGTCCGCGCGCTCGCCGCGTTCCACCAGTACATCGAGACCGGTCTGGACGTGCGCGCCGACGACGTGTTCTGGAACGGTGCCGATCCGGGCTGGGCGTACGGCCTCTACTACGGCATCCTCGGTCCGCTGGCGGTGGGCCGCCGCAGCCTGCTCCTCCACGCCCGATACACCCCGGAGTTGGCGTTCGCCGTCCTGCAGTACTACGGGGTCACCAACTTCGCGGCGGCGCCGACGGTCTACCGGACGATGCGCGCCAAGCGCGACATCGCGCCGGACGTGAGGCTCCGCCGGGCCTCCGCCGCCGGTGAGCCGCTCACCCCGGAGGTGATCGAGTGGTCGATCGAGCAGTTCGGTGTCGAGGTCCGGGACCAGTACGGCCAGACCGAGCACGGGATGTTCATCATCAACCCCTGGCACGACTCGCTGCGCGAGGACGTCCGTCCCGGGTCCATGGGAGTGCCGCTTCCCGGGTGGGGGTGCACCGTGCTCGCGGCCGACTCCGACGAAACCGCGCCGGTGGGGGAGCTCGGCCGCGTCGCGATCGACGTCCCCGCCAGCCCGCTCATGTGGTTCACGGGGTACCACGACGCGCCCGAGAAGACGGCCGAGCGGTTCAGCGCGGACGGCCGCTGGTACTACACGGGCGACGCGGCCAAGCTCGACGCCGACGGTCATTTCTACTTCTCCAGCCGCGACGACGACGTGATCATCATGTCCGGCTACCGGATCGGCCCGTTCGACGTGGAGTCCGTCCTGGCCAAGCACCCGGACGTGCTGGAGTCGGCGATCATCGGCGTCCCCGACGAACTGGCCGGTGAGGTACTCGAGGCGTACGTCGTGCTGCGCGAGGGTGTCGAGGGTGACGACGACAAGGCGGAGGAACTGCAGAAGTGGGTCAAGACGGAGTTCGCGGCCCACGCGTTCCCCCGGAAGGTCCACTTCGCCCGTGAGCTGCCCAAGACGCCGTCGGGCAAGATCCAGCGGTTCCTGTTGCGCAAGGAGCGCGGGGCGAGATAGAGAGCGCGGAGCGGGGCTCCAACCGGGAGTTACGTACGGTCACATAAAGACGGTTCATGGGTCTATGCTCGGCCGATGAAAATCTCGCGAGGAGCGCGCGCCCTCGGCGCCGCCGCGCTGGCCGTCGTCGTCCCCCTCGTGTCCGCCACCGCGGCGGTGCCCGCGGCCGCGAACCCGGTGATCTCCTCCATCGCCCCGGACCCGTCGGTCCAGAGGGGAGCGGACGGCGCCTTCCACGTCTACGCGTCCTCGGACGACTGGTCGGACGGTGCCGGGTACCGGCTCGTCCCGCACTTCCGGTCCTTCGACCTGGTCGAGTGGGAGTACGTGGGGGACGCCTTCGGATCCCGTCCCTCGTGGGCACCGTCGGGGTCGTACCTGTGGGCGCCGGACGTCCACGTCGCCGACGCCGGAGCGGTCATGTACTACACGACCGGCGGGCCGGCCCCCTGTATCGGGATGGCCACCGCGCCCGGGATCGAGGGCCCGTGGACCCACGGCGGTGCGCCGATCGTCTGCTACGGGGCCGACGCGCCCTATCGGGATCTGGATCCGATGGACCCCGAGGTGGTGTTCACGGCAGACGGCCCGGTCATGTTCATGGGGAACTTCGAGGGGATCCACGCGGTGCGGATGAACCCAGCGGGGACAGCTCTGATCGGCGACCCCGTCCTGGTGGCCGGTACGGGCGTCGAGGCCCCCGCCATCGTCAGCCGCGAGGGCAGGACGCACCTGTTCACCAGTGCTGGACTGTGTTGCAACGGCGAGCAGTCCCAGTACCGGGTGTTGGGTGGCCGCGCCGACGACGTGATGGGCCCGTACTCCGATCGGCAACAGCGCCCGTTGGTGCAGGGGCCGGGTTCCCCGCTGCCCGGCGACGTGATCCTCAAGGGTGACGCCGACTGGGTGGGACCGGGTCACGTCGACGTGACCACCGACGACGCGGGGCAGGACTGGATGCTCTATCACGCCGCCCCCCGCGGCAGCGCCGTGCTCCCCAACGGGGTGCAGCGGAGGTACATGATGCTCGACCGCCTGGACTGGGTCGGCGGGTGGCCCGTGGTCGGGGACGGCACCCCGTCCTCGACCCGGTCCGCCGATCCCGTCGTCTCCCTTCCCGTACGGCTCACGGCGGTGGGTGGTGCGGTGCTCCGGCCGGACCGGGACGGACAGGTGCTCGACGCCTCGGTCCGGATGGACTCGACGGGGTCCGCCTACTCCGGCGACCTGCGCGCCGCGCTCACCGGACCCGACAAGCGCCGGGTCGCGTTGCCCGTGCTCGTCGACGGGCAGGCGCTGCCGTCCGTCCCCCAGGCCGTCGGTGCGGGTGCGACCGTGACCCGCGCGCTGACCCTGCGCCCCGCTGCCCCGATGGCCCCGGGGCGGTACGAGCTCGTCGTGTCCGTGGGCGACGCCGGCGGCCCGGCTCGCGAGCTGGCCGTGTTCGGCCTCGAGGTGGCCCCCGACGGGTCGCTCTCGATGGGCTCGGGGGCGCTCGGTTCGGCGCCGCTGGGGTCGCTCGGGGGCTGATCGGCTGACCCGCGCCGGGATCCCGTTTACGGTGAGTACACGAATGTCCCGGGGGGCCGCTCCGGGACGCGTGGCGCGCGACGGAGAAGGCGATGGCAACCGGCGACCGTGATCGGCCGAGGGGCCGGAGTATGGTCATGGCCCCCCACCTGAGCGGCCTGGACCCGGACCCGGACCGCGGCGCGGAGATCGAGCAGAAGTCGCCCGGTGAGCGCGACGGCGCCGTGCCCCGCGGCGAGTTCGTCCGCAGTGTGGTCGGGACCGTCGCCGGGGTCGCGGCCGCGGTGCTGGTCTACACGGTCATGCCGGGGGACCTGGAGCACAACGCGCGACTGACCGCTGCCGTGGCGGTGCTGCTGGGGATCTGGTGGATGACCGAGTGCATCCCCATCCCCGCCACGGCGCTGGTGCCGCTCATCGCGTTCCCGGTGCTGGGTCAGGACATCTCGGTCGACGACGTCGGCGCCCAGTACGGCAACAACATCATCTTCCTGTTCATGGGCGGATTCCTCATCGCGATCGCCATGCAGAGGTGGAACCTGCACCGACGGATCGCCCTGCTGACGGTCCGGGCGATGGGCACCCGCTCGACACGGGTCATCGCCGGGTTCATGATCGCGACCGGCTTCCTGAGCATGTGGGTGTCCAACACCGCCACGGCCGTGATGATGCTGCCGATCGGCGTCTCCGTCCTCATGCTCGCCTCCGAACTGGGCGGGAACGGGTCCGGAGGGCAGGAGGACGACCCCGAGGGGTCGATGCCCCGGATGGACTCCTCGTCGGACCCGACGTCCGACGAGGTCAAGAAGGCCGTCATCCGGTCGAACTTCGGGACCGCCCTCATGTTGGGCATCGCTTACGCCGCGTCGATCGGATCGCTGGCGACGATCATCGGAACCCCGCCCAACACCCTGCTCGCCGGCTACCTCGAGAGCGAGCACGGCATCATCCTGGGTTTCGGCCGGTGGATGATGGTGGGTCTCCCACTGTCGATCGTGATGCTCCTGGTCGCCTGGTTCCTGCTCACCAAGGTGCTGTTCAAGCCGGAGGTGGAGCGGATCCCCGGGGGGCGGCAACTGTTCGACGACGAGCTGCGCAGCCTCGGCCCCATCTCGTCGGGCGAGAAACGCGTCCTGGCCGTGTTCGTCGCCGCCGCCGTCGCGTGGGTGACCGTGCCGTTGGTGTGGGAGGACCCGCCCGTCTCCGACGCGGGGATCGCGTTGATCGCCGGACTCGTGCTGTTCCTGCTCCCCGCCGGCACCGCGCGTGGCGTTCGCCTGTTGACGTGGGAGGCCGCGCTCGCCCTGCCCTGGGGGGTGCTCCTGCTCTTCGGCGGCGGGCTGGCGCTGTCGGCCCAGTTCTCCGGGTCCGGGCTCACCGACTGGATCGGTGAGAAGTCCGCCGCCCTCGGTGGCCTGCCGGTCGTCCTGCTGGTCGTCGTCGCCGCCGGCGGGGTCCTCATCCTGACCGAACTGACCAGCAACACCGCGACCGCCGCGACGTTCCTGCCGGTCGCGGGTGGGGTGGCGCTGGGTCTCGGGCTCGACCCGATGCTGCTGGCGGTCCCGGTCGCCCTGGCCGCCACCTGCGCGTTCATGCTGCCGGTGGCGACCCCGCCCAACGCCATCGCGTACGGATCCGGATACGTGGCGATCGGCCAGATGATCCGCGGCGGGGTGTGGCTCAACCTCGTGGGGATCGTGCTCATCACGCTCGTCACCATGACCCTCCTGGTGTGGGTGTTCGGACTGACCTCCTGACGGGGGCGATAGCGTCGGGGGCATGAGCGTCGCGCGTACCCCCTCTCTCAGGTCGGCCGTCGAGCCGTTCCACGTCATGAGTGTCCTGGCCGCGGCGGCGCGGCGTCAGGAGACCCACGGCGACGTGATCTCCCTGTGTGCCGGGCAGCCCTCGACCCCGGCGCCCGGGCCGGTGCTGGAGGCCGCACGGCGCGCGGTGGACGGCGAGATCCTCGGCTACACCGAGGCGATCGGAATCCGACCGCTCCGGGAGGCGATCGCGGACCACCACCGGCGGGTGGACGGTGTCGAGGTGACCGCCGACGACGTCGTCGTCACCACCGGATCCTCCGGCGGATTCACGGTGCTCTTCCTGGCCGCGTTCGACCCCGGCGACACCGTCGTCATGGCCCGCCCCGGGTACCCCGCCTACCGCAACACCCTCCAGGCCCTGGGCTGCCGCGTCCACGAGATCGCCTGCGGGCCCGGGACCCGGTACCAACCCACGGTCGCGCAGCTCGAGGCGGTCACGGTGGAGCTGGGCCACCCACCCGCCGGCCTCATCGTGGCCAGCCCCGCCAACCCGACCGGGACGATCATCGACGCCGCCGAACTCGCCGCCCTCGCGCACTGGTGTGAGGCCAACGGCACGTTGCTGGTCAGCGACGAGATCTACCACGGTGTCACCTACGGCCGGGAGTGCGCGAGCGCGTGGCGGACCAGCCGTGAGTCCGTGGTGATGGGCTCGGTGTCCAAGTACTTCTCCATGACCGGGTGGCGGATCGGGTGGATGCTGCTGCCGCGGTACCTGCGCGCCCCCGTGGACCGGCTCATCGGCAACCTCACCATCTGCCCGCCGGCGCACGCCCAGTTCGCCGCCGTCGCCGCGTTCACCGAGGCCTCGGCCGCCGAGCTCGACTCCCACGTGGAGCGATACGCCCGGAACCGCGAGCTCGTACTCCGCCGGCTCGCCGGTCTCGGAGTGGGGGAGACCGCACCTCCCGACGGCGCCTTCTACGCCTACTTCGACGTCTCGGAGTGGACCGACGACTCGGTGGCGTGGTGCGCCGAGATCCTCGAGCGCACGGGGGTCGCGCTGACACCCGGCGTCGACTTCGACACCGTCGACGGTCGGCACACGGTGCGCCTGAGCTTCGCCGGGGACACCGCCGAGATCGCCGAGGCGATGGACCGGCTGGAGGCCGTACTGGTCCCGCGTCAGCCGCCCACGGGTTAACGTCGGCGCATGGGTTCCGCCGAGATCATCACCACCATCGTCTACATCACCCGCCCGTGGCTGTTGCTCGAGGCGCCGCTGACGGTGGATCAGGTCTACCTCAACGCGCGCGAGATCCTCGCCGGGTCCACCGGCGGCTCGATGATCTCCTGACCGGGCTGCGATACTGGGGGCGTGACCGCCCAGAACGCCGTACCCGCCCGGGCCACCAAGCCCCGGATCTCCAACGTCCTCGCCTCGCGCTACGCGAGCGCCGACCTGGCCACTCTGTGGTCCGCCGAGCACAAGATCGTGCTCGAGCGGCAGCTGTGGATCGCCGTCCTGCGCGCTCAGCGTGATCTGGGAGTCACCGTTCCCGACGGTGTGATCGAGGCCTACGAGGCCGTGATCGATCGCGTGGACCTGGCGTCGATCGCCGAGCGCGAGCGGGTGACCCGGCACGATGTCAAGGCCCGGATCGAGGAGTTCAACGCCCTCGCCGGACACGAGCAGATCCACAAGGGAATGACGAGCCGGGACCTCACCGAGAACGTCGAGCAGCTCCAGGTGATCCGCTCCCTCGAGTTGGTCCGCGACCGCGGGGTGGCAGCGGTTCGCCGGTTGGCCGAGCACGCGGTGGCGCACCGCGACCAGGTGATGGCCGGCCGCAGCCACAACGTCGCCGCGCAGGCCACCACCCTGGGCAAGCGCTTCGCCTCCGCGGCCGATGAGCTGCTGTTGGCGCTCGAGCGGGTCGACTCACTGATGGAGCGGTACCCCCTGCGCGGTATCAAGGGCCCGATGGGCACCGCGCAGGACATGCTCGACCTGCTCGGGGGCGACGCCGGGAAGATGTCGGAGCTCGAGAGCCGCATCGCCGGGCACCTGGGCTTCTCCCGGACCCTGGACTCGGTCGGCCAGGTGTACCCGCGGTCCCTCGACCACGAGGTCGTCTCCGCGCTGGTCCAGTTGGGCGCCGGCCCGTCCTCGCTGGCCCACACGATCCGGCTGATGGCCGGACACGAGCTGGTCACCGAGGGTTTCCAGCCCGGCCAGGTCGGGTCGTCGGCGATGCCGCACAAGATGAACACCCGGTCCTGCGAGCGGGTCAACGGGCTCCAGGTGGTCCTCCGCGGGTACGGCTCCATGGCCGCCGAGCTCGCCGGCGCGCAGTGGAACGAGGGCGACGTCTTCTGCTCGGTGGTGCGTCGTGTCGCTCTGCCGGATGCGTTCTTCGCGCTGGACGGCATGTTCGAGACGTTCCTGACCGTGCTCGACGAGTTCGGGGCGTACCCGGCCGTGATCGACAAGGAGCTCCAGCGCTACCTGCCGTTCCTCGCCACCACCAAGGTCCTCATGGCGGCCGTCCGGGCCGGGGTCGGCCGAGAGGTCGCGCACGAGGCGATCAAGGAGAACGCGGTGGCGGTGGCGTTGGCGATGCGGGAGGAGGGCCGCGAGCCCGACCTCGTCGACCGGCTCGCCGCCGACGACCGGCTGCCGCTGGACCGCGCGGCGCTCGAGGGGGCACTGGCCGATCGCGCCGCGTTCATCGGTGCCGCCGGTGATCAGGTCGACGCCGTGGCCGCCCGCGTCGAGGCACTCGTGGCCCGGTACCCGGAGGCCGCCGGGTACGCCCCGGGCTCGATCCTCTAGCGGGAGTCACGCCCCGCCGGCGACCCCCGTCCGGTAGGCCCACACCACGGTCTGCAGCCGGTCCCTGGTGCCGAGCTTGGTCATGGCCCGCCCCAGGTGTGACTTCACGGTGGACTGTTCCACGTGGAGGGCGGCCGCGATCTCGGCGTTGGACATGCCCTCGGCGAGCAGCCGGACGATGTCACGTTCGCGGGGGGTGAGGGGGCCGGCGGCCTCCGCGGGGTCGGGGGCCCGGCGCCGGCGGGCGAACTCGGCGATCACGCGCCGGGTCACGGACTGGTCGACCATCCCCTCCCCGCGGGCGAGGCGTCGGATGGCCTTCGCGAGCTCGGCGGGGTCGCAGTCCTTGAGGATGAATCCGCTGGCCCCGGCCTCCAGGGCCCCGAACACGTAGTCGTCGAGATCGAAGGTCGTCACCACGAGTACGGCGGGCAGGTCGCCGTCGCGTTCGGCGACGATCTGCCGGGTCGCGGTGAGTCCGTCCCCGCCGGGCATCCGCACGTCCATGCAGACGACGTCGGGTCGGGTGCGGCGCACCATGGTGACCGCCTCGGGGCCGCTGGACGCCTCCCCGACCACGTCGAGGTCCGCCGCCTCCTCCAGCAGCACCCGGAACCCGGCGCGCACCACCGCCTGGTCGTCGACCAGTGCCACCCGGATCATGCGCGCCCCCCGTCATCCGTGGGCACGGGGACCCGCAGCCGCACCCTCCACCCGCCGTCATCGGTCCCACCCGCGTCGAGGGTTCCCCCGACGAGGTCCGCGCGCTCGCGCATCACCGCCAGTCCGGTCCCGCCGTGCGTGCCGCGGACCGGTGCCGGACCCTCGAGGGCGGGACCGTTGTGCACCTCGAGCACCACCCCGTCGACCTCGTAGGTCACCCGCACCGTCACCTCCGCGCCGCCCGCGTGCTGCCGGGCGTTCGTCACGGCCTGCTGCGCCACCCTGAACACCGACACGTCCACGAGGGTCGGGAGGGGGACCGGGTCGCCGACGAACCCGACGGTCACCCGGTCCCCGAGGGCCCGGGCCGTCCTGGTCAGGTGGTCGAGCGCCGCGATCCCCGGCAGGGGCGCCAGTCCGTCGCGGTCCCCGGCCTCCCCGGAGTCCTCGCGCAGCAGCCCGACCATCTGTCGCAGGTTGTCGAGGGTCTCGCGGCCCTGGTCCCGCAACCACACGGCCCCGGCCCGCGCGGCGTCGGGGTCGCGGCCGACGAGCCGCTCCACCGCCGCGGCCTGGACCACCATCCCCGACAGGTGGTGGGCCGCGACGTCGTGCAGCTCGCGGGCCAGGCGGGCCCGCTCCTCGGCGACGGCCGACCTCACCCGGGCGTCCCGGTCCCGCTCGAGCCGGTCGGCGCGCTCCTGCACGAGCTGCAGGTGGTCCCGTCGCGTGGCGAGATACACCCCGATCAGTACCGATGCCATCCACACCACAACTGTGGAGATCACGTGCTCGATCACGAGCCCGACCCCTGCGCCCCGGGCGAGGGAGACCGCCGCGACCGCCGCGGCCTCCACCAGTGTCGCGGCGACGGCCATCCGCAGCGCCCGCCCGGCCGGGAACATCGTCCCGAGAGTCACCGCCACGACGACCCCCGCGACCCCTCTCACCGAGACCTCCGGGTCGAGCGCCACCAGGCCGACCTGGGTGCCGATCACCAGCGCCGCGCACCACCCCACGCGTACCCGCCGCAGCACGAGTGCCAGGGACTGGACCACGACGATCACCACGAACCACGTCACCGTCCCCTCGGCGGGGGCGAGGTCGGGCGGCGCGTACCGCATGGCCGTGAGGACGAGCACGGCCATGACCGCGGCGACCGCCACCGCGAGCAGCGCGTCACGGGCCACCGGCCCGCGGACCCCCAGCCTGGTCAGGCGTGCATCCCACCAGGCCCCGGGGGCGGTGAGCTGGTCGGTGCGCATGACGGACATCTTGTCGTACCGGGCCGTCAGTAGCTGATGTCAGGGGACAGGAGCAGCAACTCGACCGCGCCGAACGTGAACGCCGCGAACCCGAGCAGCACCACGGCCGCGGCGGTCGGGCGGACCCACCCCGAGCGGGTGCGGATCTCGGCGGCCACCCGCCACACCGAGGCGGGCAGGCCGAGTACTCCCAGGGCGGTGAGGGCTTGCGCCGTCCGGATCACCGCCGTCGGCACCGCCTCCATGCCCATGACGCCGACGACGACGTAGGCCCAGGTGAGCATTCCCAGGATCGCCGCCAGGGCCGCGAGCCCGGTCAACATGCGCGGGACCCGGACGGGACCGTCTGCCGGCGCGTCACCGTGGGGAGCCCCGCGGCGTGTGCGCACCCGCCGGATCACGGCCGCGACGGGCCACGCCAGGACGGTCACCAGCAGCACCACGAGTCCGCCGGCGAGCCCCGGCAGCGCCACCGCCCGGGCTGCGCTCACCGGCTCCAGCGACATCGCCGAGTCGTGGCCGATGAGCTGCACCCGACCGTCGGCGTCCGTCCGTACCGTGAGGACCCGGTGGCCGTCGACCTCCCGGTACAGCCACGGCTCCGCCTCCTGATAAACGGTGGGCCGAAGCGCCACCCCGGGGGAGAACCGCACCTTGTCGCCGTCGACGACCTCCGCCCGGATCGGTTGGAGGGGTCCGGCCACGGTGAGGAACGTGGTGTGGAATCCGCGCGTGCTCTCGTAGGTGCCGGCGAGGGTTCGGGCGTGCTCCGCCCGGGTCGCGGGGTCGACGGTGCCGTGGGTCGCCGGATCGACGGTGCCGGGGGTCGCGCCGCCGGAGGGGAGGTATCGGTCGGCGAACCCGTCGAGCAGGTCCTCGCGCAACAGCAGCGCGGCG
The DNA here is from genome assembly GCF_039531545.1 of Dietzia cercidiphylli. Lineage (NCBI taxonomy): Bacteria > Bacillati > Actinomycetota > Actinomycetes > Mycobacteriales > Dietziaceae > Dietzia > Dietzia cercidiphylli. The sequence goes on along the minus strand of NZ_BAAAQG010000006.1, from coordinate 38,338 downwards.
GCGTCGACGCCGGTGCTGTTGAAGGAGACGAAGAAACCCGTGTCGTCGTCGGGCCACAGCTGCATGTGGGAGTGGAACGCGAGGGTGTCGCCACCGTGCCCGACGACGGCCCGTCCGTTGCGGGATTCGTCGAACCAGCCCAGACCCATCCTCGGGCCGGAGGCCAGGGCGCCCAGGGTGTCGGAGTCGAGGGCGGGCTCCCGCATGAGCTGGAGGGTCTCGTCGCTGAGGATCCCCGTGTCCGCGCCCGCGCCCGCGCCGCCGCCGGCGCCGGCGGGGTGGTCGAGATGGGCGAGCATGAACCGGGCCATGTCCGTGGCCGTGGCGCTCAACGCGCCCGCGGGCGGCACCCCGACCATTTCGAAGGGGATCGCCGCCTCGTCCGAGGTCGGGTACCCCTGGGCGACGTGCGCCGCCAGGTGATCCGGGAGGGGTTGGTCGAAGGACGACGACGTCATCCCGACCGGGGCGAGGATGTTCCGGTCGACGTAGTCCTCGAACGGCACGCCGCTCACGGCCTCCACCACGTACCCGGCGAGCGCGTTGCCGTAGTTGGAGTACGCGGGCGTGGTGCCCGGCTCGTACACCTGGGCGGGTGGGTCCTCCACCAGGGCGCGGCGCAGGTCCACGCTCGCTCCCGGCGTGACGAAGAGGCCGGCGGCGCGCTCCTCGTACCCGGGGGTGTGGCTGAGCAGGTGCCGCAGCGTCACGGGGTGGTCGTGGGGAAGGTCGAGGCCGGTGTACTGCTCGACGTCGGTGTCCAGGTCGACCTCGCCGCGTTCGACGAGCTGCATCACGGCGGTCGCCGTCACCATCTTCGACACCGACCCCACCCGGAACAGGGTGGTCTCCGGGTCGACGACGGTCCCGGCGGCGACGTCGGCCTCGCCGAAGCCGCGGGCGGTGAGGATCTCGCCGTCGCGCACGACGGAGACGGTCGCTCCCGCGATCCGTCCGGACTCGAGCGCCGGCGGGATCGTCCGGTCGAGCCACGCGTCCACGTCCGCTCGGGTCAGGTCGGCGGCGAGGGCCGGCGGGGAGGGGTGCGTGTCGGGCGGTGGTTCCGCCGATCCGCAGGCGCCGAGGGTCGCGAACACGACCGCGCCGAGCGCCGCGGCGGCCGCACGCCGAGTCCGGCGAGTGAGCCGGGTGCCGCGGCGACCGGAGGTGGGCTCCGGCGCCGGTGCGAGGGTGGTGGGAACCACGGGGACCTCCTGCGCTGTGGGTGTCCGGACCGCGTCCGGACAGAATTCTCTGACCGGTTCCATGCTCGTCCGCGCGCGGCCGCCGGTCTTGAGGCCGGAGGTGGAGAACCGGTTGGCACCTTTGGGGGAGGCCGGCGGCCTCCGGGCGCTAGTCTCGGCGCATGCGCGAGACCGTCATCCCCGTCCCCGGTACCTCCGGCCTGCAGGCGACCCTGCACCACGCCGAGACTCCCCGGGCCCTGCTCCTGCTGGTCCACGGCTTCGGTGAGCACTCCGGCCGGTACGGGCGGACGGTGGGGTTCCTGGTGGACCGCGGCGTGAACGTGGTCACCTACGACCTCCGGGGGCACGGCACGGCCCCCGGACCGCGGGCCAGGGTCGCGACGGAGGCCCACATCCGGGACAACCTGGCCGTCCGCGACGCCGTCGTGGAGTGGTGCCGCTCCCCGCGGGGCGGAGGGGCCGAGTCCCTGCCGCGACTGCTGATGGGGCACTCGATGGGCGGGTTGATCGCCGGGGAGTCCGCTCTCCGGCGTCCGTGGGACCTGGCGGGGCTGATCCTGTCCTCTCCCGGCATCGTCGTGGGCGAGAGCACACCCGCGCCGCTCCGGGCGGCGGCCCCGGTGATCGCCCGCCTCCTGCCGTTCCTCCCGGTGGAGAAGCTGGACCCGAACGAGATCTCCCGCGTTCCCGAGTACGTGGCGGACTACACCTCCGACCCGCTCGTGCACCACAAGGGGGTGCCGGCGCTGGCAGCCGGGACCCTCCTCGCGGGCGGGCAGAAGTTCCTGCAGCGCTCGAGCGCCCTGCGGTTGCCGACCCTGGTGATCAACGGGTCGGCGGACTCCATCACCTCGCCGACGGGCGCCCGTCGGTTCGCCCAGGTCGCGGGATCGGACCACGACCCGCGGCCGGAGATCACCTACCGGGAGTTCGAGGGCGGCCTGCACGAGCTGTTCAACGACCGGTGTGCGGACGAGGCGTACGCGGCGCTCGGGGAGTGGCTGGACGCGCGGCTGGGCTGACGTCCCCTGGGTCCGCGGAGCGGGGCGCACCGGAATCCGGTGCGCCCCGTGTCACGTGCAGAGCTGGAGAGCGTCAACTCCCCAGCGAACCCGCGCCTAGACCGGGCGCGGCGGCGGCCTCGATGCTCACCGTCTTGCAGCCCAGCGAGGTGTTGTTCCACCCGACGCCCGTATTGATGGCGTAGACACAGACCTTCTGGGTTCCGGTCTTCTTCACGGCGAGCCGGTTGTCGAAACCGTGGTTCCCGGAGATCCCATGTGCGTTGTTCACGTCGGACCTGGCCACATCGGCCCTGATCTTGTGGACCTCCACGTTGGCGCTCCCGGCCTCTCCGCCGACGTAGACGTGCATCTCTAGCGCAGTGCTCGTCTTACTCCGGTCGAATGACCACCCCTTGACGTCGATCGTTCCGGGGACGGACGACGCGGCGGTTTCGAATTTCCCCAGGGGGTTGGGGTCGGGGATGGTGATCGTCCTGCAGCTGATGAGCGCGTTGCCACCGTTCCCCACGCCGATCGCGTACGCGCAGACCTGCTGGGAGCCCACTTTCCTGGAGTTAATGAACGAGTCGAAGCCGTGGTTTCCCGAGATATTGTGGGTCGAGTTGACGTCGGGCCGGCTCTTGTCAGCGCGGATCTCGTGGCCCTCGACGCCGGGAGCGCCGGCTTGACCGCCGATGTAGACGTGGACCGCGAGCGAACGGGCGGCGTCGTCCCTGTCGAATGCCCAGCCGCGGACCGCGATCCGGCCGGGTTCGGCCACGGCGACCGAGTCGAAGTGGCCCACCGGGGCGTGCCCTGTCGGCGCTGGCGGAGTCAGGTTCTTCGGCCGTAGGTAGCCGATGATCCCTGCTTTGCTCATCGAGATGATCTCTGTCGGGGTGGTGCCGTTGTACGGGGCGTGGTTGTTCTGGCTGAGGATGCGGACGCTCCCGCCCTGGTCGGCCAGGACGATCCCGGCGTGGCCGTATCCACCTCCGACCGAGGCTCCCCACACCGCGACGTCGCCTTTGACGGGCGCGGTTCCGGATCCGAGCTTGTGATAGTGGGTCCCCGAGGCGTTTCCGAAGAGGTCCTTGGCGTTGCCGGACAACCGGGGCGCACCGACCACATCGCGGTTGTAGAACTGGATGAGGTCGACGCACTGGGCTCCGTAGGCTCCGTCGAAGTCCCACTTCCCACCATTGTGTTTGGCCACGAACTGGTCCACGGACATGGCGGCGTGGGCCGGCGCGGGGACGGCGATCGTCGAGATGGCCAGGGCGAAGAGAGACAGGAGTGCGGCCAGGAGGAAGCGGACTCTCCTGCCGGGCGCGAGCGGGGACAAGGTGGTCATGGCGACTCCATGGTCTCGGGTGCAGGGGGTGAGCTGCCGTCCTGCGTCGGTGATCGGGTCAGGCAATTCTCTGCGCCGTCTGTTCCGCTGTCTGTCCTGCGTTCGAGCGACATCAGTGCAGCCTGACTGCACCGTGGGCCGCACCGACCCCCTCCGACTACGCTGACGCCCATGCGACCTGAGCTCTCTTCCTACCGCCATCTCGCCGCCGGGAAGGTCCGCGAGTTATACGAGATCGACGGCGAGACGCTGCTCCTGGTGGCCACCGACCGGATCTCGGCGTACGACCACGTGCTCGGCACGCCGATTCCCGACAAGGGCCGTGTGCTCACCGCCATGAGCGCCTACTTCTTCGACGCCCTCGATGTGCCGAACCACCTCGCGGGGCCTCTGGACGACGATCGGATCCCCGCCGAGGTGCTCGGCCGGGCGATGGTCGTGCGCCGCCTGGACATGGTGCAGGCCGAGTGTGTCGCCCGTGGGTACCTGACCGGGTCCGGGATGGTCGAGTACCGCGAGTCGGGGTCGGTGTGCGGTGTCGAGCTCCCCGAGGGGCTCGTCGAGGCCAGCCGACTGCCGGAGCCGATCTTCACGCCCGCCACCAAGGCGGCGGTGGGCGACCATGACGAGAACATCTCGTTCGAGCAGCTCTCCGGGATCGTCGGCGACGAGCTGGCCGGCCGGCTCCGGACCGCCACCCTGGAGGTGTACGCGAGGGCGGCTGAGATGGCCGCCGACCGCGGGCTGCTGCTGGCGGACACGAAGTTCGAGTTCGGGTTGTCCGAGGGCGAGTTGATCCTGGCCGACGAGGTGCTCACCCCGGACTCCTCCCGGTACTGGCCGGCGGACCGGTACGAGGCCGGCCGCGTCCAGCCGAGCTTCGACAAGCAGTACGTGCGCGACTGGCTCACCGGCCCGGACTCGGGTTGGGACCGATCCTCGGATTCACCGCCGCCCCCGCTCCCACCGGAGGTGGTCGAGGCGACCAGGGCACGGTACGTCGAGGCGTACGAGCGGATCTCCGGCCTGCGGTTCTCGGAGTGGCTCGGCGGTGAGTCCGCATGAGCGCCTATGACGCCACCGGCAGCGGGACCGACACCACCGCCACCGATCAGCGGGTCCCCGCGCCTCCCCGGGCCGAGCGCCGCCCCCACCGCCGTGAGCACCACGGCCGCGTCTTCGTGGACGACTACGAGTGGCTGCGCGACAAGGACGCCCCGGCGACCCGCGAGTACCTGGAGGCGGAGAACGCGTACACGGACGCGATGACGGCCGGGCAGAAGCCGCTCGAGGACGAGGTCTACGAGGAGATCCGTTCCCGCGTCAAGGAGACCGACATGTCGGTTCCCGTGCGGGCCGCCGGCTGGTGGTACTTCTCCCGCACATCGGAAGGCCTGTCCTACGCGCGGCACTGCCGCGTCCCCGTGCCTCGCGAGTTCGTGGCGGATCCCGGCGACCCGGCCGGGTGGGTCCCGCCTGAGGTCTCGCCCGGTGTCGAGCTCCCCGGGGAGCAGCTGTTGCTGGACGGCAACGCCGAGGCCGAGGGGCACGAGTACTTCGCGCTCGGCGCGTTCTCGGTCAGCCACGACGGCCGCGTCCTCGCCTGGGCCACCGACACCGAGGGCGACGAGCGCTACACCCTGCGTTTCCGATCCCTGGATCCCGACTACACGGCGCCTGACGAGGAGATCTCGGGCATCGCGGCCGGCGTGACCTGGTCCCGCGACGGCCAGTACGTCTTCTATGTGACGGTCGACGAGGCGTGGCGCCCCGACACCGTGTGGCGTCACCGCCTGGGGACGACCCGGGACGACGACGACGAGGTGTTCCACGAGCCCGACGAGTCCTACTGGATCGGGGTCGGTGAGACGCGCAGCGAGAAGTACCTGCAGATCGCCGCGGGGTCCAAGATCACCACCGAGGTGTGGTGCCTGGACTCCGCCGACCCGGCGGGCGAGTTCTGGTGCGTACGACCTCGCGAGGAGGGCGTCGAGTACGACGTCGAGCACGCGGTCGTCGGCGGCTTGGATCGCTTCCTCATCACCCACAACGCGGGGTCGCCCAACTTCGCCGTGGTCGAGGCCCCAGCCGGACCGGTCGACCGTGACTTCCGCGAACTGGACCCGCTCGTGCCGCACCGCGACGACGTGCGGGTGGAGGGGGTCGACGCGTTCGCCCGCGTGCTGGTGCTCGGGTACCGGGAGCAGGCGCTGCCCCGGTTCTCCCTGATGCCGCTGGATCCCGCCTCCACCGCGGGTGTGGAGGCGTATTCGGTGTTCACCCCCGTGGAGTTCGACGAGGAGCTGTTCACCTCGGGCCCGGGGTCGAACCCGGAGTGGGACGCGCCGGTGCTGAGGTTCGGGTTCGGCTCGTTCGTCACCCCGGGCCGGATCTACTCCCTGGCGCTGGCCACGGGGGAGCGCACCCTGTTGCGCGAGCAGGAGGTGCTGGGCGGCTACGACCCGGCCGGGTACGTGCAGCGCCGCGACTGGGCCACCGCCGAGGACGGTACCCAGGTGCCGATCTCCCTGGTGATGTCCGTGGCCACGGCCGCCCGGATCGACGCGGGTGAGCAGGTGCCGACCCTGCTGTACGGGTACGGCTCGTACGAGACGAGCATCGATCCGGCGTTCTCGGTGGCCAGGCTGTCCCTGCTGGACCGGGGCATGGCCTACGCCGTGGCGCACGTCCGCGGCGGCGGCGAGATGGGCCGCCTCTGGTACGAGCGCGGCAAGACCCTGACCAAACGCGCCACGTTCACCGACTTCGTGGACTGCGCCCGCCACCTGGTCGACAGCGGGCTGACCGCCCCGGATCGCCTGGTCGCGGAGGGCGGCAGCGCCGGCGGGTTGCTCATGGGCGCGGTGGCCAACCTCGCGCCGGAGCTGTTCGCCGGCATCCAGGCCGTGGTGCCGTTCGTCGACCCGCTCACCTCGATCCTCATGCCGGAGTTGCCGCTCACGGTGATCGAGTGGGACGAGTGGGGCGACCCGCTGCACTCGGCGGAGGTCTACGACTACATGGCCTCCTACGCGCCGTACGAGAACGTCGAGGCCAAGGACTACCCGGCGATCCTGGCGGTGACCTCGCTCAACGACACCCGCGTGCTGTACGTGGAGCCTGCCAAGTGGGTGGCCAAGCTGCGGGCGGTGTCGACCTCGGCCAACTCAGCGGAGCGCCCCGTCCTGCTGCGCTGCGAGATGAGTGCCGGTCACGGGGGAGTGTCCGGACGCTACGAGCGGTGGCGTCAGACGGCGTTCGAGTACGCGTGGACCGTCCGCACGGCCGGCGCCGGCTAGGAGACTGCTGAACAAGCTGTCTTCTTGGGGGTGCGGGATGTGGCTCTCTGTGGGTGAGGGGCCGGTTGGCCGGGGCGCGGAGTGCGGGGCTTGAGATGCCCGGGGTCGGTGATCCGGTGGTGGTGCTCATGGCGGGTCGTTCGAGCCTCTGCCCGGGGGCGGCCCTGACATGCTGGTCAGGCCAGGGCCCAGGTTCCGTTCTGGTGGGTCAGGCCCATGGTGAGCAGTCGCCGCAGGTTGAGGGCGGCGACGCGGTGGTGGAGCCAGTTGTTGTTCTTGTCGACCCCGCGGTACGGCCCGCGGCGAGCGCCTCGGGTGAGCCAGGCGATCGAGCGCTAAACCATGGGGCGGTGCTGTCGGTAGACGGTCTTAAAGTCCTCGTCACCAGCCCGCTGGCGGTGCTGGCGCTGGAGAAGGTGATGCTCGCCGAGCAGCACGGTGCGTCCCGTGGCCGAGGTGGTGCACCGCTGGCGCAGCGGGCAGCCGCGGCAGGCTGCTTTGAAGGTGGCGCGGCCGTGCACTGTCACCGTCCGCGTGATGTTGCCGGGGCAGGTCAGCATGCCCGCCGCCGCATCGAACGTGAAGTCGTCGAGGGTGAACCCGCCCTCGACCGTAGGCCGTAGCGGCCACGGTTTGACCAGGGGCAGCCACCCTTTGTCGGTAAGGGTGGCCAGCATGCCGCCGCTGGCATACGCCGAGTCACCGAGCACCTCGACCTTCTCGTCGGCGCCGATAGTGGGATCGGCGGTGACCAGCTCCGCACCGATCGCGACATCGGAGTTGGTCGGCCCGTTTGTTTTGGTCAGCGCGCACATGGTGGTCAGGCCGGTGTCGGGCTCGACCACGATATGGGCCTTGAACCCGTCCTGGCGCCGTTGCCGGGTCTTGTGCGCGTGCCGGGAATCAGGGTCCACGGTGGAGATCACCCGATCCGGTGCCGTGCGGCAGGCGATCCGCCAACGCCCGTCCGTGCCATCAGAGTCGTCGGCGGGCTCGACGTCCTGACCGGCCACCAGCGCCAACAGCGCCACCGCCTCGGCCGGTCTGCCGCCGGCGGCGGTGATCGCCTGGGCATCCAGAGCCTCAAGCAGTGCCAGAGCGTCCGCGACCAGGGCAGAGACCAGCTCGTCGCGGGCAGCCTGGTCATCCCAGGCGATGCGGGGCTTACCGGGCGCGGTGTAGTCCTGCCCGCACACTGCCGCCAGCCGGGTGCACTCGCAGGCGATCAGTTCCTTCGCACCCGGCACCTCGCGGCCGACCCGACGGATCTGGGCGATGAGTTGGGTGATCGTGTCCTGACGGGCCACCGCGTCATCCAAGACCGTCGAATCCAGGGCGCGGCGGGTCTTGGTCTTGACCGCCCCGGTCTCGGCGATGACCTGGCGCACCACCTCGAAGATCCGCTGCGGTCGGTCACTGGCCGCCAACCGGCGCCGCCAGTAGGTCAACGTCGACGAATCGAACCCCTTCGCATCGACCGCATACCCGCACGCGGCCTTCCACCGCAGATCAAACGTCAACGCATCGACCGCCTCACGGTCCGAGTGGCCGAACAGCGCTTGCAGCACGATGACCGAGGCGATCACCTCACCCGGGATCGACGGCCGACCCCGGCCCGAGGGAAACAGATCTGCGAACAACTCCGCCGGAAACAGGCGGTCACGATGCTCGGCCAGCAACGCGAACACACTGCCGGGCTCGAGCAGATGCCCCGCCACCGACTCCACATCCAACAGTTCCCGCTGCCGATCCGACTCACCCTGCATGAGGCACATCATTTCAAACCGGCACCAACACCGCAGGCGAGCCACGTCCTTTGTTCAGCAGTCTCCTAGTCCGGCCGCGCCGGCCCGCCCAGTTCGGCAGTGCCGGCCCGGCCAGTTCGGCAGCCGCGCGCACACGCTGCAGCCGCCCACGAAATAACGTGAGCGGCTGCAGGTGTTGCGCGCGGCTGTGGTGGCGAGTGGTGGTCAGTGGTCGTCGGCGGTGACGGGGTCCGCGAGGTCGTCGGTGTCTTCGGGGGCCATGGTGCCCGCCATCGCGGAAGCGGGGATGACTCCGCCGACGAAGACCGCCAGGATCGCGAGGCCGCCCATCGAATAGGCGAGCCGGTGGCCGTTGCCCATCTCGGTGGTCGACACCCAGATCAGGACTAGCCCGATGACGAAGCAGATGCCGACGAGCGCCGACAGCGCGGTGGACCGGGCCTGAAGCAGTGTCTGCGTCTCGAATTCATCGAGGTAGCGGGCCGGGGCAGAGTCCTTCACATCGATCACCGTGCGCAGCATCGTCCACACGGTGCAGATCGCGACCGTCATGGGGAGCCACGCGATCACGATGGGCAGCCAGAAGTACCCCGCCACCGCGATCGCGGTCATGACGACGATGCAGACCCAGTTGAGGCGGACGAGCAGGCGGCGGCGCTGCGGGGTGCGCCACGAGCGCAGGCTGCCCTCGGTGCGGGCGAGCAGCTTCTCGTAGCGGCGCTCCGCGGCCGTCAGAGTCTCGCCTGTACGGAGGGTCTCGGTGTGAGTGCTCATGATCGGTCCTCTCGGGTGCGGCGGTAGATCTCGGCGGACATCGGCTGGAACTCCTCGCGGGAGAACACGGCCTCGACGGGCAGGTCGAAGACCGCGCAGATCCGGAAGGCCAGATCCAGGCTCGGGTAGTGGTCGCCTCTCTCGAGCGCCCCCACGGTCTGGGGGTTGACCTCGATCTGCTCGGCGAGTGCCGCCCGGCTCAGGCGGTGTTCGGCCCGCAGGACGGCGATCCGGTTGTGGAGGGGGAGCTTTTCTCCCCGTCGGACTGGGCTCATGCATCTAAGTGTTGGGAAAACCCAACGATTTGTCAATGTCCTGTTGTGAGTAGGCTGGTCACATGAGCAGCGGAAGCGTCCACGACATCACCTTCACCACCATCGACGGCGAGCAGGCCAGCCTCGGTGACTACGCGGGCCACGCGGTCCTGGTGGTCAACGTCGCCAGCGAGTGCGGCCTGACCCCGCAGTACGAGGGGCTGCAGGAGCTGGCCGACGACTACCGCGACCGCGGACTGTTCGTCCTGGGCTTCCCGTGCAACCAGTTCTCGGGTCAGGAGCCCGGGGACGAGGATGCCATCAAGGAGTTCACTCGCGAGAAGTACGGCATCACCTTCCCGCTGGCGGCCAAGGTCGACGTCAACGGCCCGCAGCGCCATCCCCTGTACGCCGAGCTCACCAAGGTGGCCGACGCCGACGGTGAGGCCGGCGACGTGCAGTGGAACTTCGAGAAGTTCCTGCTCTCGCCTTCGGGGGAGGTCGTGGGACGCTTCCGGCCCAAGGTGGAGCCCGGCGCCTCCGAGCTGGTCGACGCCCTCGAGGACGTCCTGCCGGTGTGACCGGGTTCCGGCTGGCGCGATCGCCGGGCCGGGGCCACCGCGCCGGCCCGGCAATATGACGTACACCTCGTCGTCGTCGTGTCGTCACGGACGCCTGCGATGATGCCCGCATGACCCCGCGCCTCATCGTCTCCGTCTCCGGCCTGCGCGACTCCTCGCTCGACGACGCCGTGGACATGGTGGGCGAGCTCCAACGCCGCTCCGTCCCCGTGTCGCTGCTCGTCGCGCCGCGGCGGGGGAGCGAGTACCGGATGGCGGACGACCGGGCCACGCAGGAATGGCTGCGTCATCGCCGGAGCCGGGGTGATGCGATCGTGCTGGGTGGTTACGACGAGGCCGCCACCAGGCCGCGCCGACCCGAGTTCGCCTCCATCGGCCCCGCGGAGGCCGCCGTGCGACTGGCCGCCGCCGACCGCATCATGGCCGACATGGGCCTGCGGACGCGGCTGTTCGCCCCGCCCCGGTGGAACGCCTCCCCGGGGTGCCTGAAGGCACTGCCCGACGCGGGTTTCCGCGTCTGCGCCTCGCTGGCCGGCGTGCACGACGTGGTCCGGGGGACCACCGAACGCGGTCGCGCACTGTCGATCGGTGAGGGGTTCGTCTCCGATGCCTGGTGGTGCCGGGCACTGGTCGCCGCAGCCGGTCGCACGGCGGCGGCCGGGGGACTCGTGCGCGTCAACGTCTCCGCCAAGCAGCTCTCGCGGCGGGCGCCGAGGTCGGCGCTGCTGGACGCCGTGGACCGGGTGGTGGGCGAGCACGGTGCCGAGGCCGGGCGTTACGAGTGGCCCCCGGTCGCACTGGTCCGCGCGGCCTGATTCCGACCGGGTGGACCGGGCGGGTCGAGCGTTCGGTGGCCCCGCGGACTGCGGGTAGGATCGGTGGCTGAGTCCCGGTAGGTCCGGGTCCGACCCGCGTATCAATCAGTCGAGGAGTTCCCACCGTGGCCCGAGTCGTCGTCGAAGTCATGCCCAAGGCCGAGATCCTCGATCCGCAGGGTCAGGCCATCCACCGCGCGCTCGGCCGCCTCGGTCACGCCGGTGTCACCGACGTCCGGCAGGGCAAGCGGTTCGAGCTCGAGGTGGCGGACGACGTCTCCGAGGCCGAGCTCGAGGAGATCGCCTCGTCGCTGCTGGCCAACACCGTGATTGAGGACTGGAAGGTCGTCCGCGTGGACTCCGCCGAGGTGGCCTCGTGACCGCACGGATCGGCGTCATCACCTTCCCCGGAACGCTCGACGACATCGACGCCTCACGGGCCGTCACCAGGTCCGGCGCCGAGGCCGTCTCCCTCTGGCACGCCGACGCCGACCTCCGGGGCGTCGACGCCGTGGTGGTCCCCGGCGGATTCTCCTACGGTGACTACCTGCGCGCCGGCGCCATCGCGTCCATGGCCCCCGTCATGGGCGAGGTCATCTCGGCCGCCCGCGGCGGGATGCCCGTGCTCGGCATCTGCAACGGCTTCCAGATCCTGTGCGAGGCGGGCCTGCTGCCCGGCGCGATGGGTCGCAACCGGGACATGCACTTCATCTGCCGCGACGAGTGGCTGCGGGTCGAAAACACCGACACCGCCTGGACCAGCCGTTTCGAGAAGGGTGCGGAGATCCTCATCCCGCTCAAGTCCGGTGAGGGCCGCTACATGGCGACCGCCGAGACCGTCGAGGAGCTCGAGGGGGAGGGCCGCGTGGTGTTCCGCTTCGCCAGCGACGCCCCCAACGGGTCCACCAACGGCATCGCCGGCATCACCTCGGAGAACGGGCGCGTGGTGGGCCTCATGCCGCACCCCGAGCACGCGATCGACCCGCTGACCGGACCCTCTGACGACGGGCTGGGGCTGTTCCTGTCCGCGCTGGACGCGGTCGTCACGGTCTAGTAGACGCACGTCGCCCATAGCGTAGGGCCCGCCGAGATCTCTCGGCGGGCCCTACGGCTTCAAGCGATGGTCAGGCGTTGGGCGGCAGCATGCCGCCGACGATGCCAGCGATGATGGCCCCGAAATCGGAGCTGCCGGAGCTACCGAGGTCGCCGCCGATACCACCGATGAACAGCGCCAGCATGTTCAGGGCGATGGCCGGTGCCCCGACGAGCGTGTCGATGACAGCCGATCCCGTGCCCGACGAGCCGCCCATCAGCTCTGCGGACATGGGGAGGGTCTCGGTAAGGATCGAGCCGGTGAGGTCCATGGAATCTCCTAAGGGGATGCCCCGGCGCCGGGGCGCGGGGAAGTTGCCGACGGCCCGAGTGGCCGCACGTGCCTGATAATTCTGCATATTTCTTTAGTCGCAGTGTTCACATCGGCCACAGAAGTGACATAGATCACACGCCGGGTCTGGGGCGCCAGTAGAAGGCCGTCGCCCGGCAGTCGCGCGCGGTCGCGAAAATCACCGGATGCGGTAGAACCGTGGGGTGAGTGAATCCAGCACCAAGCCCGTGTCCGCGTCCGACAAGGCCGCCCGGCCGTTCGACATAGTCCTCTACGGGGCCACCGGGTTCACCGGCGGTCTGGTGGCCGATTACCTGCTGCGGAACCTGCCCGAGGGCGGGGCGTGGGCGGTGGCCGGGCGTTCGCGGACCAAGCTTGACGCGCTCGTGGCGCGGCTCGCCGTCGAGGAGCCCGATGTCCCGGCTCCGGGGGTCGTCGTGGCGGACACCGAGGACCCCGCGTCGTTGGCGGACATGGCGCGGTCGGCGCGCGTCATCATCACGACCGTGGGCCCCTATCTCGAATACGGAGAGCCGCTCGTCGCCGCATGCGCCGAGGCCGGGACCGACTACGTGGACCTGACCGGCGAGCCCGAGTTCGCCGACCGTATGTACCTCGAGTACCACGACAAGGCCGTGGCCTCCGGCGCCCGGATCATCCACGCTTGCGGGTTCGACTCCATCCCGCACGACATGGGCGTGTTCTACACGATGAAGCAGGTCCCCGAGGGCGTGCCGGTGGCGGTCTACGGGGCCGTGCACGCCGATGCGCAGTTCTCCGGGGGCACATTCCACTCGGCCATCGGCCAGTTCGCCCGACTGCGCGAGGCGTCCCGGGTCGCCAAGCAGCGGCGGGAGAAGCAGGGCAAGGCGGCCGGGCGGCGCATCAAGGCGGTCGCCGGCAAGCCGCACCGCGACAGCGTGCTGGGCCGGTGGCTGGTGCCGCTGCCCACCATCGATCCCCAGATCGTCCTGCGCTCGGCCGCGGCGCTCGAGAGCTACGGCCCGGACTTCAGCTATGCGCACTACGCGTCGGTCGGCTCGCCCGTCACCGCGACCGCCGGGATGGTCGGGGTCGGGGCGTTGACGGTGGGCGCGTCGATCGGTCCGATCCGGTCGCAGATCCTCAAGCGCATCGACCGCGGCGCCGGGCCCAGCGAGTCGCGTCGTGCCCGGTCCTCGTTCGATGTGACCTTCGTGGCACTCGCCGGCGGCCGGCGGATCGTCACCCGGGTCAGCGGCGGCGACCCGGGCTACACCGAGACGTCGATGATGCTCGCGGAGTCCGCCCTGTGCCTGGCCTTCGACGACCTGCCCGCGCTCTCGGGGCAGCTCACCACCGCGCAGGCGATGGGCGACGCTCTCCTGGACCGCGTGCAGCGCGGGGGGCTGACCTTCGAGGTGCTGTCCACCTAGACCCGCTCCGCCCAGACCCGTCCCACCCAGACCGCTCCCGTCCAGCCCCGTCCGGGAGCGGATTCGACCATGGATGCCGGTTGACTAGACTCGGGCGCGTGACCACTCACGTCGACTCCATCGCGCACGCCACCGACACCCCCGACCTCGCCCAGCCGTGGGCGGAACTCGGACTCAAGGAGGACGAGTACGCCCGCATCCGGGAGATCCTGGGCCGCCGCCCGACGGACGCCGAGCTGGCGATGTACTCCGTCATGTGGTCGGAGCACTGCTCCTACAAGTCGTCCAAGGTGCACCTGCGCTACTTCGGGGAGACGACCACGGACGAGATGCGCTCGTCCATGCTCGCCGGCATCGGGGAGAACGCCGGCGTCGTGGACATCGGCGGCGGCTGGGCCGTGACGTTCAAGGTGGAGTCCCACAACCACCCCTCGTACATCGAGCCCTACCAGGGCGCCGCGACCGGTGTCGGCGGGATCATCCGCGACATCATGGCGATGGGTGCGCGGCCGGTGGCCGTGATGGACCAGCTCCGCTTCGGCCCCGCCGACGCCGACGACACGCACCGCGTGCTCCCCGGCGTCGTGGCCGGGGTCGGCGGGTACGGTAACTGCCTGGGCCTGCCCAACATCGGTGGTGAGACGGTGTTCGACGAGTCGTACGCCGCCAATCCGCTGGTCAACGCCCTCGGTGCGGGCGTCATGCGCGTGGAGGACCTGCACCTGGCGTTCGCCTCCGGCACCGGCAACCGGATCATCCTGTTCGGTGCGCGCACCGGTCTCGACGGGATCGGTGGCGTGTCGGTGCTGGCGTCCGAGACCTTCGATGTGGACGAGGACGGAGCGCCGGTCAAGCCGCGCAAGCTCCCCAGCGTCCAGGTGGGCGACCCGTTCATGGAGAAGGTCCTCATCGAGTGCTGCCTCGAGCTGTACCGCGACGAGCTGGTCGTGGGCATCCAGGACCTCGGCGGTGCCGGCCTGGCGTGCGCCACCTCCGAGCTGGCCGCGGCCGGCGACGGCGGCATGCACATCGTGCTCGACAACGTCCCGCTGCGCGCGGAGGGCATGTCCGCCGCCGAGATCCTCTCCAGTGAGTCGCAGGAGCGCATGTGCGCCGTGGTGACGCCGGAGAACGTCGAGGCCTTCATGGAGGTGTGCCGCCGCTGGGACGTGTTGGCCGCCGACATCGGCGAGGTCACCGACGGCGACCGGCTCACCATCGAGTTCCGCGGTGAGACCGTGGTGGACGCCCCGCCCGAGTCGCTGGCCGACGAGGGGCCGGTCTACGAGCGCCCCCTCGAGCGGCCCTCCGACCAGGACGCCCTGCAGGCGGACACCACCGCGACCCTGGCCCGCCCGGCCACCGGCGACGAGTTGCGCCGGACCCTGGTGGACATGATCTCCAGCCCGGCCCTGTGCTCGCGCAAGTTCATCACCGAGCAGTACGACCGCTACGTCCGCGGCAACACGATCCTCGCGGAGAACGCCGACGGCGGTGTCCTGCGCATCGACGAGGAGTCCGGCCGCGGCATCGCGCTGTCGACCGACGCGTCGGGGCGCTACACCAAGCTCGACCCGTACACCGGTGCCCGGCTGGCCCTGGCGGAGGCGTACCGCAATGTCGCCGTCACCGGCGCCACCCCGGTCGCCGTGACCAATTGCCTCAACTTCGGCTCGCCCGAGGACCCGGGCGTGATGTGGCAGTTCCGCGAGGCCGTCCACGGACTGGCGGACGGTTGTGCCGAGCTCGGCATCCCCGTCACCGGCGGCAACGTCTCCTTCTACAACCAGACCGGGTCCACCCCGATCCTGCCGACGCCCGTCGTGGGCGTGCTCGGCGTGATCGACGACGTCGCCCGCCGCACGCCCACCGCGTTCGGTGACACCCCCGGCGAGAACGTCTACCTGCTCGGCGAGACCCGCGACGAGCTCGACGGGTCCATCTGGGCCCAGGTCGCCCACGAGCACCTCGGAGGCATGCCCCCGACGGTCGACCTGCGGTGGGAGGCCACACTCGCCCGGATCCTGGCCACGTGCTCCAAGGACGGCCTGATCACCGGCGCACACGACCTGTCGGAGGGCGGGCTCGCGCAGGCGCTCGTGGAGTCGGCCCTGGCCGGTGAGTGCGGCCTCCGGGTGGTGCTGCCCGCCGACGCGGACCCGTTCGTGTGGCTCTTCTCCGAGTCGGCCGGCCGCGTGATCGTGTCGGTCCCCCGGGGCGAGGAGATCCGCTTCCAGCAGATGCTCACCGCGCAGGACATCCCGCACACCCGGATCGCCGTCACCGACCCGGATTCGGGGACTTTCGAGGTCCAGGGGCAGTTCACCCTGACCACCGCGGAGCTGCGCGCCGCCCACGAGGCCACGCTGCCGGCACTGTTCGGCGTCGACCCGGTCTGAGACGGTCATCCTGAGACGGGCCGGCAGGGATCGGACCGGTCGGGCGCGACCCGATGCGTGATCTCCGCAGACGAGAGCGACTGCTCGCCGTCGTCCTGGCCGGCACGGCGGGGTTCGTCGACGCGGTCGGCTTCCTCGTGGTGGGTGGCTACTTCGTGTCGTTCATGAGCGGAAACTCCACGCGAATGGCCGTCGACCTGGTGCAGGGTGACCTCGGCGGCGCGGGGATCGCGGCCGTCGTCCTGGTCTCGTTCTTCCTCGGCGCGGTCGCCGGTGCGGTGGTCACCCGCCTCCGTCCCCGGGACGACCGCCCGGCCGTCCTGGCCCTGGTCGCCACCCTGCTGCTGGTGGCGCTCGCGGTGCACCGGCTCACGACCGCCACGGTCGTCGGGGCGCCGCTGTCGATGACGGTGGTCGCGGCGTCGATGGGTGCCATGAACTCGGTGTTCCACTCGCGGGGAGAGGTCTCGCTCGGGGTCACCTACATGACCGGTGCGGTGGTCAAGTCCGCCCACCGGCTGGTGGACGCGCTGGCCGGGGGGTCGTGGGCGCCCTATCGTCAGCAGGTCTCCCTGTGGGCTGCGCTCGCGCTCGGTGGGGTGGCGGGCGCGGTGCTCCAGGTGCGCCTCGGTGTGGCCGCGCTGGGCGTCGCGGCGGCGGTCGTGACCGGCGCTCTGCTCGTGACGGTCTGGGTGCGTGGTCGGGAGAACCGCGGGGCCTGAGGGTCGGGGTCAGCCTCGTCGTCGTGCCCGGTGGTAGGTCTCGCGCGCGGCGAGGCCGTGGACAACCTCGTCGATCATGGGGCGGACGAACCGCGCCCGGTGGGCGGAGTCGGAGGCCGCCGCCGCGGCCAGGTTGAGGGCGGAGAACGCCGCGAGGGTCAGCGCGACGCGCACCAGGGTCACGCTGACGGGCACGCCGGCCAACAGGCCACCCAGGTCCTCCGTCGGCCGCAGCGTCCACCGGGTCTCGGTGGCCTCCGGTATGGCTACCCAGCCCAGGAACACGAAGAACAGGAAGACCAGGCAGGCGAACAACACGGCCTGGATGAGGGTGGCCAGCACCGGGACCAGCAGGATGTTGATCCGCTCGGACATGCGCAGCTCCCGGCCCGGCGCCCGCGCCTCCAGCTCGTCGTGGAGGTCGTCCCGGGTGGTGATGGCCACCAGCAGGACGGTGAGCAGACCCATGACGCCCACCACGGCGAAGGTCCGCGGCCAGGACAGCGCCACCATCACCTGCCAGATCTCCGCGCTGAAGAACAGGAAGAGCACGGCCAACATGAGGACCGGCAGGACCCGGGCCACCATGTGGCCCATGGTGCCGAGCTCGCGCCGGACCCGCCGCGCGGCCCAGCGCACCAGCGAACCCACACCGATGTAGGTACCCACCAGCACCCCCGCCAGGAGGAGCGAGGTGGTGGCCGGGCCGGGGCCGTCGTGGGCCTCGAAGGTGAGAGGTGCCGCCACGACGAGGGCGACCGCCGAGACGAGACCGACGACCGAGCCGGACACCCGGTCCAGGCGTCGCACCACGCGGGCCACCAGCCACCCGATCAACGGCGCGGCGGCGAACAAGCCGAGCGCCAGCAGGAGCAGCAGGATGATCGGATCTGTGATCCCGATGTCGTCCAGCTCCGGTGAATCCTCACCGACCCGCTCGAGCAGGGCCACCGCGTAATCGTTCGAGCGGTCCAACGCGGAGAGACCCGACGTGGCCACCGCGAGACCGGCGCTGACTCCGGCGGAGCGGATGAGTATCTCGCGAGACCGCGTGGACGGGACGATCATCAGCGGCAGTCCCAGCGACCGCAGGTACTCCTCGTGGACACCCCGGCTGCTGGCCGGGGTCGGATCGGGCGTGGGCACGGGGACATTCTGGCAGTCATCGCGGTCCGCACGGCCGGTACCGCCTACTATCGTCTAGCCATGTCCACCAGTGAGCGAGCGGTGCAGACGCCCGGCGCGGAGCGGTCCGCGCCGACCGCGCCCCCGGTCTACGCCCGCCTGCCGTCCAAGGTGCGGGACGACGACGTGCGGCCGGCGCTGCCCGGCCAGGTCGTCGACACCGTGTTCTTCACCCTGGCCACCCTCGCGGCCGGATGGCTCGGCTGGCGGCTGTTGGACGACGTGTGGCGCCACACCTGGTGGCATCTGTTCCTCCTGATCCCGTTCTGGGCACTGGTCGCCTATCTGGTCCTGCCCCGGCTGCAGACGCTGATCACCTCGGTGTACGTGCCGGGATACTTCATCGCGCGGACCCGGACATCGGACGGGTTGCTGGGGGACCCGGTCAACCTGGCCGTCGACGGCACCGCCCGTCAGATCCACGAGACCATGACGGCCTGCGGGTGGGTGCTGGCCGACGACATCACGGTCCGGTCCTCCTGGGGCATCATCATGTCCTCGGTGCTCCGGCGGTCCTACCCCTCCGCGCCGGTGAGCCCCCTGCGGCTCTTCGGACGCAGGCAGTGTCTGGCCTACCAGCAGGAGGTCGAGGGCAACGCCGCGCAACGGCACCACGTCCGGTTCTGGCGGTGCCCAGACGGGTGGCTGCTGCCCGGCGGCCACCGCGTGCAGTGGCTCGGGGCCGGCACCTACGACCGGGCCGTGGGGTTGTCGCTGTTCACCCTCCAGGTGACGCACAAGATCGACGCGGATATCGACGTGGAGCGCGACTACATCGTGGACTCGATCCGCTACCACGTCCCCGCCGCGGGTGTTCGGGTGCTCGAGAACTTCTCCGCCGGCTACCACTCCCGCAACGGCGGGGGTGACGCGATCCGCACCGACGGTGACCTACCGGTGGTGGACCTGAGGTCCGTGCCGGTCCCCGAGGCGTCGGCGGCCGGGCTCCCGGCCGGGGTGGTGCGGGCCGCCCGCGGGTACGACGACCCCCAGGCGGAGGGCGGGCTGGCGTCGGGGGACGCCGACCGGCCGGCCGACGACGTCGCCCCCGATCCCGGGCATCTCCCCCGTCCGGCCGCGCTCACCGCCGGCTGCGGACTGGTCGCGGCGTCGGTCCTCGTCCTGCTGATCCTGGCGCTGCGGGACATCCTGGGGGACCAGGGCATGGAGGAGTTCGCGGGCCTGGACCGGTCCGAGGTGGTGCCCGCGATCATCGTGCTCGCGGTGTTCATCGGCGGCGTCTACGGCGCGATGGGCGTCCTGGCGCTGCTGACCTACCTGGGGTACGCCAGACCACGCGTGTGGTTGCTGACGCTGACGGTGGTGAGCATCATCTCGACCGAGTCCGGCCGCGTCACCACGGATGCCGAACTGGGTACCGTCCTCGGCGGCTACCTCGCCCTGGCGGTGAACGTGCTGATCCTGCTGTTGCTCACCAGCCAGGCCACGCGGACGTGGAGCCGCAGGACCGCCCAGGAACGGAGGCGGACGCGGCGTTCCCGGCGTCGGGGGCTCCCGCCCGCGGGATCGGAGCCGGAGCCCGATCCGGTTCCCCCGGCCGCGGGTGACCGGACATGAGGCGCGTCCCCGACGGTGCGGCGGTCCGCGCCGCGGTCGAGGAGGTCGGGAACTGGCTCGACGACGACGAGGCGGACGCCCCCGGCCGGTCCGCACTCGCGGCGGCCGTCCGGACCACGACCGCCGTGTTGGCCGCCGAGCTCCCGGGCCGGGCGGTCGAGGTGCGGGTGCCGCCCTACGCGGCCGTGCAGTGCATCGACGGACCGCGCCACACGCGGGGGACCCCGCCCAACGTGGTCGAGACCGACCCCAGGACCTGGCTCGAGCTCGCCACCGGTCGCCGCAGCTGGGAGTCCGCGGTGGCCGCGGGGCGGGTCCGGGCGTCGGGGACCCGGGCCGACGAGGTCGCGGCGGGGCTGCCGGTGGTGCGTCCCGGCTGAGCGTTCGGCGACCCGGGCGGGTCAGGACGAGCTGCGGATGAGAAGGGGCCCCACCCGCGGGACGGGGACACGGGACTGGGGTCACGGGGGTCGGGGAACGTACACTCGAACAGCACCGCCGGGGTCCGTCCGGGCGGACCGCCCCGAAACATGAGGGAGCACCACCAGGTGGAGAGCACGTCGTCACGTCCGGCCCCGTCCGGATCACTCCGCCGCACCAGTGGCCGCGCCGCCGTCGGTCTGGGTCTGCCCGACCCGTCCGTTCCCGGCCCGACCGGCCTGCCGATCGACACCGAGCGCATCGGTCCGGTCGAGGAGTGCGGTGTCTTCGGTGTCTGGGCTCCGGGCGAGGACGTCGCCAAGCTCACCTACTACGGCCTGTACGCGCTGCAGCACCGTGGCCAGGAGGCCGCCGGTATCGCCGTCGCGGACGGCGAGCAGGTCCTCGTCTACAAGGACCTCGGCCTGGTGAGCCAGGTCTTCGACGAGAAGACCCTCGAGTCGATGAGCGGACACGTGGCCATCGGCCACTGCCGGTACTCCACGACCGGCGCCGCGTCCTGGGACAACGCACAGCCCATGTTCAGGCCCACCACCGGCGGAGGGTCCGTGGTGCTGGGGCACAACGGAAACCTGGTCAACACGCAGGAACTCAAGCGCTACGCCACCACGATCGGCATCCGGGGTTACACCGAGAACAGCACCCACTCGGACTCGGACATCGTCTCCACCCTGCTCGCGCACGAGGCGGGCGACGGGGGCCTCGAGGAGGCGGCGGTCCGGTTGTTGCCGCGACTGCGCGGTGCCTACTGTCTGACCTTCTCCGACGAGAACACGCTGTACGCGGCCCGGGATCCGCACGGGGTGCGCCCGCTCGCGCTCGGTCGGCTCGAGAGGGGCTGGGTGGTCTCGTCCGAGACCTCGGCCCTCGACATCGTCGGGGCGTCGTTCGTCCGCGACATCGAGCCCGGCGAGCTGATCGCCATCGACGCCGACGGCGTCCGCTCGCGCAAGCTCTCCGAGCCCACCCCCAAGGCCTGCGTCTTCGAGTACGTGTACCTGGCGCGTCCCGACTCGGTGATCAACCAGCGGCTGGTCAACTCCGCCCGCGTGGAGATCGGTCGCAAACTGGCGGTCGAGCACCCCGTCGAGGGGGACCTGGTGATCCCGGTGCCGGAATCGGGGACACCGGCCGCCGTGGGCTACGCCCAGGGCTCCGGGATCCCCTTCGCCCAGGGGCTGACCAAGAACGCCTACGTCGGCCGTACGTTCATCCAGCCCAGCCAGACGATCCGGCAGCTCGGCATCAGGCTCAAGCTCAACCCGCTGCGCGAGGTCATCCAGGGGAAGAAGCTGGTGGTGGTGGACGACTCGATCGTCCGCGGCAACACCCAACGGGCCCTGATCCGGATGCTGCGGGAGGCGGGCGCCCTCGAGGTGCACGTCCGCATCGCCTCCCCGCCGGTGCGCTGGCCGTGCTTCTACGGCATCGACTTCGCGAGCCCCGCCGAACTGATCGCCAACGGGGTCGACGCCACCGACGGGATGCTCGAGGGCGTCCGCAGGGCGATCGGGGCGGACACCCTCGGGTACATCTCGGTGGACGGGATGATCTCGGCCACCGGGCAGCCGCGGGACGAGTTGTGCGCCGCGTGCTTCGACGGCCACTACCCCATCCCGCTCCCGGACGACTCGCCGATGAGCGCGGCCGTCCTGGCACTGGCCGCCCAGGTCGACGGTGAGACACCCGACCGGCACCTGGTCCTGCACGACAACGCGGACGCCGTCCGCCGACCCTGACCGGGCGCCCGACCACGGGCGCCGATGAGGAGAACCGAAGATGACCGAGAACCCCCACCCCGCGAGCGGCGCCTCGTACGCCGCCGCCGGAGTCGACATCGACGCCGGCGAACGCGCCGTCGAGCTCTTCGCGCCGCACGCCAAGCGCGCGACCCGGCCGGAGGTGATGGGTGGCCTCGGGGGCTTCGCCGGGCTGTTCTCGCTGAGGAACTCCTACCGTCAACCGCTCCTGGCCTCGTCGACGGACGGCGTCGGGACCAAGATCGCGGTGGCGCAGGCCATGGACGTCCACAACACGGTGGGCATCGACCTCGTGGCCATGGTGGTGGACGACCTGGTGGTGTGCGGGGCCGAGCCGCTGTTCCTCCAGGACTACATCGCGATCGGCAAGGTCGTGCCGGAGCACGTGGCCGACATCGTCGAGGGGATCGCCGAGGGCTGCGTCCGGGCCGGCTGCGCACTGCTGGGCGGCGAGACCGCCGAGCACCCGGGACTGATGGCCCCCGGCGAGTACGACATCTCGGGCACCGGGGTCGGGATCGTCGAGGCCGACGAGGTCCTCAAGGCGGAGAACGTCCGCCCCGGCGACGTGATCGTGGGGATGGCGTCCTCGGGCCTGCATTCCAACGGGTACTCGCTGGCCCGGCACGTGCTCCTGGAGCTCGCCCGCCTCCCGCTGGAGGGGCACGTGGAGGAGTTCGGTCGGACCCTGGGCGAGGAACTCCTCGAGCCCACCCGCATCTACGCCCTGGATTGTCTGAGCCTCATCGCCGAGACCGACGTCCGGGTGTTCAGCCACGTCACCGGCGGAGGGCTGGCGGAGAATCTCGCGCGGGTCATGCCGCGCGGACTGGTCGCGCGTCTCGACCGTGGCCGGTGGCCCGTGCCCGCCGTGTTCGGCACGATCGCCCACCACGGCCGTGTCGAGCAGGCCGAGATGGAGCGGACGTTCAACATGGGCGTCGGGATGATCGCCGTCCTCCCGGCCGAGGACGTGGACCGCGCGCAGGCGGTGCTCACGGCCCGGCACGTGGACAACTGGGTGATCGGTCACGTGGACAAGGCAGGGGAGGTCGCCGCGGACGGACCGCGCGTCGTCCTCGAGGGATCACACGCCCGCTTCTAGCCGGGCGGCGCACCCCGCCACACGGACGTGGGCCGGGCATCCTCGCTGGATGCCCGGCCCACGTCCGTGTGGCGTTCGGGGAGTGCGGTCAGAACCTGCTGTCGCCGTCGGACCACGACCCGTAGGGGTCGTCGTCCTCCTCAGTACCGGGCCGTTCGGAGCTGAGTCGTGTGGTGGGTGCGCCACCACCGGCCAACTCCGCCTGGAGACGTTCTAGGTCCGTCTGCGGAGTGTTGTACTTGAGTTCGCGAGCGACCTTGGTCTGCTTCGCCTTCGCGCGGCCTCGGCCCATTGACCTGACCCCCTCGGAAACGGTGCTGGGCCACCTCGGGGGTGCCCATCAATGTGAGTATCTGCCTGTCCACAGGATAGCGTGCCCGGCGCGGAATGTCCGCCCGGGTGTCGTGGGGGCCACGTCCGGCTCCTACGCCTGACCGCGCAGCCTGCGGATCGCCTCACGTCCGGCCTGCGGGCCCGAGTCGTGCGGGACGGAGTCGGGATCGATGGCGGCGGAGACACCCTCCACCTCGAGAACGGTGTCCGGGGCCACCGACCTCTTGATCAGGGCGAGCGCCACGGGGCCGTATTCGTGGTGTTGGACGACGGTCCCGACGCGCCCGACGGTGCGGCCACCGGCGAGGACCTCGGCGCCGGGGGAGAGCGACTGGTCGCCGCCGGAGCCGTCCAGGTGCAGCCGTACGAGGACCCGGGGGGACTTGCCGAGGTTGTGGACGCGGGAGACCGTCTCCTGGCCCCGGTAGCACCCCTTGTCCAGGTGGACCGCGCCGCGCTGTGCCACCTCGCCGATCCACGTGGGGACCTCGTGGGGGATGGTCTTCTCGTCGGTGTCCACGCCGAGCCGGGCCCGGAGTGGGTCCGTCTCCACCGCGCGGAGGGCCTCGAACGCCCACGAGCCGGCCGGACGGGCGCCGGCCCGGACCGCTGCGTCGAACCAGGCGGGCAGTCCGGCCCGGGGGACGAGGAGATCGACCGAGCCCGCCAACGGCCACGGCATCCGTCGCGCGATCCCGCCCCCCGGCAGCGGGACGCTCGCGTAGTCGCCGACGGGGAGCTCCACCGTGGTCCCGTCCGGAGCGGTGAGGGCACCGGGGAGCCCGGTGCCGGCGAGGGTGACGACGACGAGGTCGGCGGCCTCCGGAGTCGCGTCGGCCCAGAAGACCATCCGGGACAGGAACGTGAGCAGCGCCGCGCCCCGGCCGGGTTCGGTGTCCATGACGAGGGTCCCGTCGACGTCGGAGAGCACCATGTGGTGCTCCACCCGGCCGTTGGCGTCCAGGATCAGCGTCTCGCCACCACGGCGGTCCGCGAGTTCGGACACGTGCTGGGAGACGAAGCCCTCGAGCCAGGTCAGCCGCTCGCCGCCGCCGATGGTCAGCACGTCGCGGTGGGAGCGGTCGACGACCACCACGGAGGTGGTGGCCGCGCGCTGCTCACCGAAGGGGTCGCCATAGTGGAACGGGACCCCGGCGTCCGGGCCCGGTCCCGTGGTGTCCACGGCACCGGGACGGGTCAGGATCGGGCTCTGGTAGCCATCGTCGGTCCGGTCTGGCACAGCTGGGACGGTCACGATCGCGATCCTACGTGCGTCGTCGTAGTGTTGCCGCCATGGGCACTGCGGCAGGAGAAGGAGCGGACCGGGCGACGGACCGGGGGGCGGACGCGCGGGTGGTCGTCCTGGTCGCCGGCGGGCCGGACGGCCCACACCCCCGGGTGCACCCCGCCGGCGAGCCGTTGCTGCTCGCCGACGACCTCGCCGCCGTCCGGGGGGACGGGTGTTTCGAGACCCTGCTCGTCGTGGGTGGTCGACCGGCCAAACCGGAGCGACATCTCGCCCGGTTGGCCAGGTCGGCAGCTGCTCTCGGTCTCACCGGACCCACGGCCGGGGAGTGGGGGGCGGGGATCGCGTTGGCCGCGCGGGAATGGGGCCCGGGTTCCGAGGGGATGCTGCGCCTGGTGCTGTCCCGTGGCCCCGAGCGCGGGGGGCCGGAGACGGCCTACATCACCGTCGCCCCGGTCGGTCCGCACGCCGTGCGGGCGCGTGCGGAGGGCATCGCCGTGACCGTGCTGGGCAGGGGGTTCCCGGCGGACTTCGCCGCGTCGGCGCCCTGGATGCTGCTGGGCGCCAAGACCCTGTCCTACGCGTCCAACATGGCCGCCCTACGCCACGCGGCCGCCGACGGGTACGACGACGTGGTGTATCTGTCCTCCGAGGGAGAGGTACTCGAGGGCCCCCGGTCGACGATCCTCATCGCCCGATCGGGTGAACTCGTCAGTCCGCCGGCGGAGGTCGGGATCCTCGAGGGCACCACGCTCGGGGCGCTCGCCGAGGTCGCGGAGCGGGAGGGTGTACCGGTCCGCCGCGAACGGCTCCTGCTGTCGGATCTGCTCACGGCCGACGCCGTGTGGTTGCTCTCCTCGGTCACCCTCGCCGCCCGGGTCCGCCGGATCGACGACGTGACGCTGGACGGGGCGTATCCCGGGATCGACGTCGCCGGGATGGTCGACCGGGCGGTCGGGCGGGCCTGACGTCCCGTGCGGGACATCGGCCGACACCCGTCGCCGGTCCGAAGGCCGACGCGGACCACGGGTCGGTAGGCCGACGCCGGGCGCGGTCAGCCGGCGACGGGCGCGGTCAGCCGGCGACGGGCGCGGTCAGCCGGCGACGCGCCGCAGGCGCGCCGACATGTGCGGGACCAGGCCCTTCTCCGGGTGGACGCGCTCCTCGACCCACCCCAGGTCGCCGCCCTCGACGATCCCGTAGATGCGCTTGGCGCCGCCACGCTCCGGGCCGGTGGGGGAGGCGAGCACGACGTCGGTCGCCATCTCCCACGCGGCCTGGTTGATCGGCGCCCCGTAGTACATCTCGATGACCCCGGAGGCGTGCGCCACCAGGAACTCGAGCTGGTCGTCCGCGGAGATCCGCCAGAACCCCGACTCGCGGTAGGCGGCGTCGTCGACCGCCCCGCCCGTGTCGAACGTCCAGGCGCGGGAACTCCAGCTCAGGTAGTTCTCCCCGTCGTGGGAGACGACGATCTGCTGGCCGAAGCGGTGCTCGCCCCGGTCGGCGGTGTCCGCCTCGCCCTCGCCCTCCCAGACCCCCACCAGGGGGAGCAGGGCGAGAAGGCCCGGGTGCAGGTCAGGACCGAACCGGAGGTTGGCCGTGTCCCCCGGGACCGGGAGGTCGGAGAACGCCGGGATGTTCCGACCCGCGGTCTGCTCGGAACGCTGCGCCGCGGCATCGACCGCCGCGTTCGCGGACCCGCGGACGGCCGAGCCGCCGTCTCCCCCCTCGGGGGTGGACGACGTCGGGTCGACCGCGCCGGTGTGGCCGCCGTCCGTCACGACTCGTCGGTGACCGTGCGGTACACGATGTAGCAGGTGACCCATGTGATGGCCAGCGTGCAGAGGACGAGGAGGATCTCGAAGAAGAGCACCATGGTCTAATCCTAACCCCGAGGGTGTCAGCCGAGTGAGATGCGGGCGTCGATCGAGTGGATCAGGCAGTCCTCGGGGGGTACCACGAAGTCCTCGCTGACCCGTGCCCTGAGCCCCACCACGGTCACGAGGGTGAAGTCCGCGTGCACGACGCCCTCGCGTCCCGGCGGATCGACGGTGATCACGATGTCGCGCACCTCCCGGATGGTCGAGTACTGCAGGTGCAGGTGCAGGTCCCACTTGAGGTGGTCGGCGCCGAACCCGGTCCTGAGCCCGTTCTCCCGCCGGACGCAGTCCGGCGCGAAGGGCACCCGGAACGCGGCCGCGGGCAGCGTGAGCGCGGTGAGGTACATCCGCACCGCCGCCTCGCGCTCCGCGGGGGAGTACGGGCCGGGGTGGTCCGGGACCTGGGGGACCGCGCCCCGTCGCTGGTCGACGCCGACGATAACGGCGGAGGCCACGGAGGCGCCGACGGCGACGACGGAGGCGCGTGCGGCCAGTCCGAACGCTCGGGAGAGAAGTGACATGCCCCAGAGATTAGCGAGTCGATCGCCCGAGCGGGGCGAGGAGGATCCTCACCGCTCGACCGGGACACCGATCAGTGAGCCGTACTCCACCCAGCTGCCGTCGTAGTTGACCACGTCGGGCTGGTCGAGGAGCTCGTGGAGGACGAACCACGTGTGGCTGGAGCGCTCACCGATCCGGCAGTAGGTCACCACGCGGCGACCGGGTTCGTCGAGGAAGTCCGCGTAGATCTCGCGGAGGTCGGCGTCGGTGCGGAAGGTGCCGTCGCGGGTCACGGCGCGGTTCCAGGGGATGCTCACGGCGCCCGGGATGTGTCCGCGTTGACGCCCGCCCTCCTGGGGTAGCCCGGCCGGCGCCGCGAGCCTGCCGGTGTACTCGTCGACCGAGCGGACGTCCACGAGCGCGTCGTTGCCCAGCCCCGCCAGGACGTCGTCGCGGAACGCGCGGATCGACAGATCCTGCGGGTCGGCCACGTAAGCGGTCACCGGACGCCGGGGTACATCGGTGTCGAGAGGTAGTCCGTCGCGCTCCCACCGCATGCGACCCCCGTCGAGCAGCCGCACGTCGGCGTGGCCGTAGAGGCGCAGATACCAGTAGGCGTAGGCGGCGAACCAGTTGTGGTTGCCGCCGTACACCACGACCGTGTGATCGCGGGTGATCCCGCGTTCGGACATGAGTTCGCCGAACCTCTCGCGGCCCACGAGGTCCCGCGTGTACTCCTCCTGCAACTCCGTGCGCCAGTTCAGCGCGACGGCCCCGGGGATGTGGCCGTCGGTGTGATACGCCGACACGTCCTCGTCGACCTCGAGGAAGACCACCGAGTCATCGTCGAGGCGCGATTCGGCCCAGCGGGTGCTGACCAGTACGTCGTCGCGACTCATGTCGGGGAGTCTAGTGGTCCGGTCGGGCCAGGTCGCCGAGCGGCGTAGTGCCCGGGCCGGCGGTACCGCCGGCGGTGATCGTCCCACCCCGCACGGTGAGGGTCTCCACCGCGATCCCGAGGGGGAGGACGTCCGGGGAGAGGGTCAGCGCGGTCCGGCGCACCGCGAGGTCGGGGTCCTGGTCGGGGAACCCGGAGGGTCCCGTCGCGGCCCCGACCGGGACGAGGTGCGCGCCGGACTCGTCGACGACCAGGTCGACGATCGCCGACACCCGGGTGTCGGTCCCCGCGAGGGTCCCGGTGACGCGGGCCCGGTGCTCGACCCCCCCGGCGAGGCTCGGGTCGTCGGCGCCGCCGACCAGGACGTCCCGCATCCCCAGGGCGGGGCCGAGCGAGTCTCCGGTGATCTGGACGGAGACGGTGACCGCACCCGCGGTCATGTCGGCGGACCGGTCCTCCGGCACGGACAGATCGGTGACGGCCGCCTCCACGGCCACCGGACCGAGACCCGGGCGGGTGACACCCTCGACGCGGATCGACGCCGACGCCAGTGTCCCGGGCCCCGCCCACCGTGTCGACGGGCCCCCACCGATCATCACCGACGGGGCCGCGACCCCCGGGGTCGCCGGGCGGATCCGGGTGGACACGTCCGCCTCCACCATGGAGGCGTTGACGGAGTCCACGGTGAAGGCGCCGACCACCACGACGGCCAGGGCGGCGGTCGCCACCGTGACACTGCGACGGGCTCTCATGGGGTTCAGGTCTACTCCGATCGTCGGAACTGGGGGACGGGTCGCTAGTATCGTCTGGGCGCCCGGACGAGGAGGAAGCGACACATGGACGTAGTGCTCCTCACGACCGAAGCCGACCCCGAGGCGGTGGTCCCCGCGCTGTCGCTCCTGCCGCATTCGGTCAGACTGCTGCCGGCCCTCGCCTCCTCCGTGGCCGAGCTGTCGGGGGCCGCGCTCGCCGTCGTCGACGCACGGAGTGATCTCGCGGCGTCCCGCGCGCTCTGCCGCCTCCTGTCGGGGAGCGCGGACATCTCCGTCATCGCGGTGGTCTCGGAGGGCGGGCTCATCGCGGTCAGCGGGGACTGGGGTCTCGACGACATCATCCTGCCGACCACGGGACCGGCGGAGGTGGACGCCCGGTTCAGGCTCTCCGCCGCCCGTCACTCCGCGCAGGGGGAGTCCGACGGCGGGTTGCTCACGGTGGGCGAGCTCGTGATCGACGAGGAGACCTACGTCGCCCGGGTGAAGGGGCGACCCCTGGACCTGACCTACAAGGAGTTCGAACTCCTCAAGCACCTGTGTCAACACCCCGGACGCGTGTTCTCCCGCGCCCAGCTCCTCCAGGAGGTCTGGGGATACGACTTCTTCGGCGGAACCCGGACGGTCGACGTCCACGTCCGACGGCTGCGGGCCAAGCTGGGGCCCGACCACGAGTCCCTCATCGGAACCGTGCGTAACGTCGGGTACAAAGCGGTCCGGCCGACCGACCGCAGGGAGGACGGGGGAGACGCATGACCGCCATCGAGCACGCGGTGGACGACGAGACGGCCGCGCTGATCGAGGCCGTCGCCCGGGACGCCGCGGCCGAGGACGGGGTGGCACCGCTCGGCGAGCAGCCTCTGCGGTCGCTCCGGTCGGGCGACGAGCAGGCCGTCCGCCATCTCCTGGTCCGCGGAGACGAAGGTGATGTCGCGGGCTACGCCCAGCTCGACGGCAGCGGCGGGGAGGCGACCGCCGAGATGGTCGTGGCCCCCGGGCACCGTCGACGCGGGGTCGGGTCGGAGCTGGTCCGCGCGGTGTTCGACCTCGAACCCTCCGCCGCGGTGTGGGCGCACGGTGACCTGCCGGCCGCGCGCGCACTCGCCGGCTCGGCAGGGCTGGTCCGTACCCGTGAGCTGCTCAAGATGCGTCGGCGCACCCCCGCCGGCTCCACGCCTCCCGCCGCGCGGCCCGCCGAGGGGATCGAGACCGGCACACTCGCCGAGGCGGCCTCCGAGGGCGGCACCCGATGGCCCGGACTGGACGCCCGCGAGGAGTTCCTCCGCGTCAACAACGCCGCGTTCTCGTGGCACCCGGAGCAGGGCGGATGGACCCGCGCCCAGCTCGATGAGCGACTGGCTGTGGAGTGGGTGGACCCCGGGGCGATCTTCCTGGCCGTCGACACCACCGGTCCGGTGCCCCGGCTCGCGGGCTTCCACTGGACCAAGACGGTGAGTGAGCCCGGTTCCCCCGTGGAGGGCGAGGTCTACGTCGTGGCGGTCGACCCGTCCGACCAGGGGCGCGGGCTCGGAGGGCTGCTCACCTCGCTGGGGGTAGCTCACCTGGAGGGTCCGGTGGGCGCGGAGTCGGTCGTCCTCTACGTGGAGGGTGACAACGCGGCGGCCATCCGGACCTACGAGAAGCTCGGATTCACCGTCGAGCACCGAGATGTGACCTACGCCTCGGCGTGAGACCCCCGTCCGGGACCTCGGAGGTCGGCGATCACCCCAGGTGGGGGCGCCGTACGAATCCCCCGAGAGGTCATAACCGTGACGCATCCACTGAGTTCATCTCTCGTTCATCTCGACCGGCGAGACCGTTCATATCGGACCCTTAGGTTCTGTGCTCGTCGGGTCTCGGTATCGGCCCGGCTTTGTGTTGCAGTCGCCACAGACGTGTTCGGGGGGCTATCCGCCGGACGAACCAAGGAGATTCAGTGAACCTCAAGCGCACCGGTGCTCTTCTCGGCCTCACCGCCCTCACGGCGGTCGGGCTCGCCGCCTGCTCGGATGACAACACCGGAAGCGGTGACACCGCGGCGCAGAGTGTCTCCGACGCGGAATGCGCGGGCAAGGAGACCCTGACCGCGTCGGGCTCCTCCGCCCAGAACAACGCCATGACGATCTTCGCCAACTCCTACGCCATGAGCTGCGAGGGTCAGACGCTGAACTACAACTCCAACGGCTCCGGCGCCGGCGTGAGCGAGTTCACCGGCGGGATCACGGACTTCGGTGGATCCGATTCCCCGCTCAAGGATGCCGACTACGCGGCGGCCGAGGAGCGGTGCGACTCCGAGGCGTGGCACATCCCCGCCGTCTTCGGCCCGATCGCCGTGGCCTACAACCTCGACGGCGTCGAGCTGAAGCTCTCCGGCCCCACCCTCGCCAAGATCTTCAACGGTGAGATCACCACGTGGAACGACCCGGCGATCGCCGAGGAGAACGAGGGCACGGACCTCCCGGACGAGCCCATCACCGTGATCTTCCGGTCGGACGAGTCCGGCACGACCGACAACTTCCAGAAGTACCTGGAGGCGGCGTCGGAGGGTGCGTGGACGCAGGGCGCCGGCAAGACCTTCACCGGTGGTGTCGGCGAGGGCGCCCGCGGCAACGAGGGTGTCTCGGGTGCCATCGGGCAGACCCCGGGGACCATCACGTACACCGAGTGGTCGTACGCGAAGAACCAGGACCTCTCGATGGTCAAGGTCATCACCCCGGCGGACCCGGAGGGCGTCGAGCTCAACGCCGAGACCTCGGGTGTGACCATCGACTCGGCGCGGCTCCAGAACGAGGGCACCAACGACCTCGTCATCGACACCTCGTCGTTCTACGTCCCCGAGGCCGCCGACGCCTACCCCATCATCCTCCCCACCTACGAGATCGTCTGCTCCTCGTACGCGGATCCGGAGACCGCCGCGGCCGTCCGGTCGTTCCTCAACATCGCGGTGGCCGAGGACGTCCAGGCACAGCTCGAGGACGAGGGCTACATCCCCGTGCCCGACGCCTTCCGCGAGCAGCTCCTGACCGCCATCTCCGAGATCTCCTGATGCACCGGGTCACCGGCCCGCCGCTGATCGCGGCGAGCCGGTGACCGGCCATCTCATCCCCCGAGCGACTGAAGGTCCCATGACAGTTCACGAATCCGTCGACCGCCACGCCGACCGGAACACCGGGCAGTCCGGCGGGCTCCCCGGCAGCTCGGGGTCGGTGCCGGATACGGAGAAGGGCGCCAAGGGCGACCTCCTCGAGGGCCGGTCCTCGCAGAAGGCGGACGCGGTGTTCCGGGGCGTCACGGTGGCGGCCGGCGCCGTCATCGTCGCTCTCATCGCCCTGATCGCGATCGTCCTGGTCATGCAGGCGACGCCCTCCCTCCTGGCGAACAACGTCAACTTCCTCACGTCGTCCGAGTGGAACACGAGCGATCCGGACAACATGCGGTTCGGCATCCTCGACATGTTCAGGGTGACCGTGCTGAGCTCGCTCTTCGCGTTGTTCCTCGCCGTTCCGGTGTCCATCGGCATCGCGACGTTCCTCGTGCAGTACGCACCGGCCCGGCTGTCGAGGTCGCTGTCGGCGCTCATCGACCTGCTCGCGGCGGTCCCGTCGATCATCTACGGCATGTGGGGCCTGATCGTGCTCGGGCCGTTGTTGGTCCCGTTGTCCACGTGGCTCAACGAGAACCTCGGATGGATCTTCCTCTTCGGCGACGGCAACGTGTCGATCGCCGGCGGCGGGACCATCTTCACCGCCGGGGTGGTCCTGGCGATCATGATCCTGCCGATCATCACCTCGATGTCGCGCGAGACCATCCGCCAGACCCCCTCGCTCCACCAGGAGGCCGCCCTCGCCCTGGGCGCCACCAAGTGGGAGAAGATCCGGATGACGTGCTTCCCCTACGCCAAGTCCGGCATGATCGCGGGCTCCATGCTCGCGCTCGGCCGGGCGCTCGGCGAGACCGTCGCGGTCCTCATCATCCTGCGGGCCGCGAGCGCCCCCGGCACGCTGTCGCTCTTCGACGGCGGCTTCACGTTCGCCTCCAAGATCGCGTCGGGCGCGGCCGAGTTCAACCACCCGCTGCCGACCGGTGCCTACATCGCGGCGGGTCTCGTGCTCTTCATCCTCACCTTCTTCGTCAACCTCATCGCACGCTCCGTGTCCGGTGGAAAGGTCAACGGCTGATGACCCAGGCAACTCCCGACCTCGCCAAGCCCGCCAAGCCGTCGGACACGTTCCTGCCGATCGCCGGCAGCCGCAGGATCAAGGACAGGGCGGCGACGGTGATCTTCTCGCTGTGCTTCGTGCTGGCCGTCATCCCGCTGGTGGCGCTGCTCTACAAGGTGATCGAGTCCGGTATCCCCGCGGTCATCAACCCCACCTGGTGGACGAACTCGTTCTTCCTCGTCTCCCCGTCCTCGATGGGTGGCGGTGTGGGGCACGCCATCTACGGCAGCCTCGTCCAGGCGATCATCGCCGCGGTCATCTCGATCCCGCTGGGGGTGGCGGCGGGCATCATGCTGGTCGAGTACCCCGAGTCGAGGCTGGCCAAGCCGACCACCTTCATGGTCGACGTGCTCGCGGGCGTGCCCTCGGTCGTGGCCGCCATCTTCATCTTCGGCGTCTGGGTCTCGGTGCTGAGGTTCCAGCTCAGCGCGTTCGCGGTGAGCCTGGCGCTGGTGTTGCTCATGCTGCCGCTGATCGTGCGCTCCACCGAGGAGATGCTCAAGCTCGTCCCGGACGAGCTCCGTGAGGCGTCCTACGCGCTCGGCGTGCCCAAGTGGAAGACCATCGTCAGCATCGTGGTCCCGACCGCGCTGTCGGGCATGATCTCCGGGGTGTTCCTCTCGATCGCCCGGGTGATGGGCGAGACCGCCCCGGTACTGATCCTCGTGGGGTACACGGCGAGCTTCAACTACAGCCTCTTCGAGGGCAACATGGCCTCGCTGCCGCTGCTGATCTTCAACCAGCTCTCGAACCCGACGGAAGCCGGCCAGTACCGGATCTGGGGCGCCGCCCTCACCCTGATCATCATCATCGCGCTGGCGAACGTCCTCGCCACGTTCGCCTCCAAGGCGCTCGCGCCGAAGACCAAGTAAGGACCCTGTCATGGCCAAGCGACTCGACCTCGAGAACGTCGACATCTTCTACGGTGACTTCCACGCCGTGAAGGACGTCGACCTCCACGTCCCCCCGCGCTCGGTGACCGCGTTCATCGGCCCGTCCGGCTGCGGCAAGTCCACCGTGCTCCGCTCGCTCAACCGTATGCACGAGGAGATCGCGGGCGCGTACGCCACGGGATCCATCAAGCTCGACGGCGTCGACATCTACGACAAGAAGGTGGACCCCGTCGCCGTCCGACGGACCATCGGCATGGTGTTCCAGCGGCCCAACCCGTTCCCGACGATGTCGATCAAGGAGAACGTCACCGCCGGTCTCAGGCTCCAGGGCGTCAGGAACAAGAAGACCCTGGACGAGGTGGCCGAGAAGTCGCTGCGCGGCGCCAATCTGTGGAACGAGGTCAAGGATCGACTGGACAAGCCGGGCGGGGGGCTCTCCGGCGGTCAGCAGCAGCGCCTGTGTATCGCCCGCGCGATCGCCATCGAGCCCCAGGTCCTGCTCATGGACGAGCCCTGCTCCGCGCTCGACCCCATCTCCACCCTCGCGGTGGAGGACCTCATCGCCGAGCTCAAGAGCGAGTTCACCATCGTGATCGTGACGCACAACATGCAGCAGGCGGCGCGCGTGTCCGATCAGACCGCGTTCTTCTCGCTCGAGGCCACCGGCATGCCGGGCCAGCTGGTGGAGGTCAACTCGACGGAGAAGATCTTCTCGAACCCGGACCACAAGCAGACCGAGGACTACGTCTCCGGCCGATTCGGCTGAGCCGCCGGATACAGCCGAGCGCCCCGGTACCCGCCCACGAGGCGGGTACCGGGGCGCTCGTCGTCGCGGCCCGGCCGGCTGTCAGCTGGGTCCGGATTTCCGGCTCTTCGCATCTGAGCGTGGGGTCAGGTCCGTAGCCCGCCGGCGATGAGGAGCATCCGCAGGCGATAGTTGTCGCGGTTGCGGTAGCCGCGGGCCAGGCGCCGGTGGAGTTCGATGAGGCCATTGATCGCTTCGGTTCCTCCGTTGTTGGAGCGGCCGGTGGTCCAGTACGCGAGGAAGGCGGCCTTCCACTTGCGGAGCGTTCGTCCTAGTCGGGCGATTTCCGGGATCGGGCAGGATGGCAAGGTCGCGAGTACCTTCTCCGCAGCGCTGCGCCCGGCAGGCAGGTCTTTGTGGTGGTAGGCCTGTCGGAGTTCGTGGGCGACTTGCCAGGCGATGAACAGTTCCTCGTGTCGGGGGTCGGCGGCCAGGGCCTCGTCGAACCGCCGCCACTGGCGCTCGGTGAGCCTGTCGGGGTCGCAGCGGATGATGGTGCGGATCCCGTAGAGCGGGTCGCCTTTACGTCCGCGGTGACCGCAGATCTGCTGCTGCAACCTCCGGCGGACCTCGTCCACGGCGCCAAGGGCGAGCTTGACCACGTGGAAAGCGTCGAGAACAGCGGTGGCATCCTCGAGTTCGTCATCGATCGCTCGCTTGTAGCCGTGGAACGGATCCAACGCGGCGATCTCGACGCCGCTGGTGAAACCCTTGCCCCGCGCGGTGAGCCAGTCTGCGAACACCACCCCGGAGCGGCCTGGCACGAGGTCGAGCAGCCTGGCCTGTACTTTGCCGTCCCCGTCGCGGGTGAGGTCGACCATCCCGGTCAGTTCCTTGGGGCCGCGCTTACGCCGGGAGACATGGTGCCAGATGTGTTCATCGACGCCGAGGGTGCGGACGCCGTCGAAGCGGGCCGGATCATCGGCCAACGCCTCCAATGCAGCCTTGACCGGCGTCCACACCGTGTGCCACGCGGTACCGAGCTGACGAGCCAGTCCGCTGACGGTGGCGTGCTCCCGGCGCAGCTGTCCCACTGCCCACTCCACGACGCGGGCCGTGGTGGCATGCCGCGGCGAGGCAAGCCCAGGCAGGTTCTCCACGAACGTCACACGTTCGCACGCCCCGCCTGGGCAGACGAAGCGGCGTTTGCGCCAGATGATCGTGACGGGGCGGCCGAACGCGGGGATGTCGACCAGACGCACCACCTGCCGTCCATGCCCCACCCCGGCGGCGCCGCAGTCCGGGCATCCGACCGGTCCCGGCTCGGATTCGACGGTCACCTCCAGGTGCTCGCCACGCAGACGCGCATCAAGGACGTACACGTCGTCGAGCCCGACGAGAAGATCGCAGCGGACACAACGGGGCGCAGGTGCGGTTCCGGTGGCAGACCGGCAGCACCCGATAGGCTCAGACATGGGTCGAGGCCCTTTCAGGATCGGATGTAGTGGTACTTCCAATCCTTCAGGGCCTCGACCCTCTCGTCTCCCTACCGCCTCACCGGCGTGTCGTCCTCACCCACGCTCAGATGCGAAGAGCCGGATTTCCCCGGGTCGTCCCCCGAGACGCGGTGCGTCAACGACCTGTCGGTCTCGTTGAAGCGGCGGACCAGCTCCTCGTTGGAGGCGGAGGAGTGCTCGGGATCGTCCTCCGCCAGGGTGGCGTACTCGCCGGTGGCGAGGAAGATCACGCGCTGCGCCACCTCCACCGCGTGGTCCGCGAACCGCTCGTAGTAGCGACCGAGGAGGGTCACGTCGACCGCCGACGCCACTCCCCACTTCCACTCCCGCACGGTGAGCAGGGTGAACAGGTGGCGGCGGAGGTCGTCGACGGCGTCGTCCTGCTGGGCCAGGGTGGCGGCCTGCTCGGCGTCCCGGTTGAGCAGCACCTCGGTGGCGGACCGGCCGAGCGAGACCGCGACCCGGCCCATCTCGGCGAAGTACCCGTTGACGGGCTCCGGGAGCACGCTCTCCGGATGCCTCCGACGGACGATCTTGGCGACGTGCCCTGCCAGCGTGCCCATCCGGGTGAGGTCCTGGACGAGCTGGATGGAGGTGACCACCTGCCGGAGATCACGGGCGACCGGCGCCTGGAGGGCCAGGAGCGCGAACCCGCGTTCCTCGTTCTCGGTCGCCAGCCGGGACATCTCCGTCGAGGACTGGAGAACCCTCTCGGCGGCCACGAGGTCGACCTGGAGGAGGGCGTGGGTCGCCAGCTCCATGTCGTCGGTGGCGAGGGAGCACATCCGGGCCATCGAGGTGGCCAGATCCGCGAGTTCTTCAGAGTAGACGAGACGCATGTGAACCAGCATACGGGCATGTCAACCGCACTATCGATACCGGCGATGAACGGCCGATGAACAGGGGGACACGTCATCCGCGCCGGTGCCGGAGGTGCCGGTTCAGCCGCCCGAGTTCTCCGCGTCCGCACCCTCGAGAGCCACCGCGTCGTCCTCCGGATCGTCCAACCACCCCTCGGGCAGGAGAACCCGGGAGGGCGATCCCTGGCGGCCGCGCGGGCCGTACCCGTCGGCGGGGAAAGGCTCGTCGGCGGGCAGATCGGCGAGCATCTCCGCAAGGTCGTCCAGGGTGCGGACGGCCGCCAGGGCCACCCGCTTGCCGGAGCCGGCAGGGAACCCCCGCAGGTACCACGCCACGTGTTTGCGGATGTCGCGCATCCCCTTGTTCTCACCGTGGTGTTCGGCGAGGAGTTCGCCGTGGCGGTACATGATGCGGCCGACCTCGCCGAGCGTGGGCGGGGCCGGTGCCTCGCGCCCGTCGAGGGTGGCGGCGAGCTCGGAGAAGAGCCACGGCCGGCCCAGACAGCCCCGGCCGATCACGACGCCCGCGCACCCGGTCTGCTCCCGCATCCGGACGGCGTCCTCGGCGGAGAAGATGTCGCCGTTGCCCAGCACCGGGACATCAGAGACCGCGCCGATGTGCTCGACCAGGCGGGAGATCTGCGACCAGTCCGCCTCGCCGGAGTACCGCTGGGCGGCGGTCCGTGCGTGCAGTGCGACGGCCCTGGCGCCCTCGTCGACGGCGATGCGGCCGGCGTCGAGATGGGTGTGGTGCTCGTCGTCGATCCCCACCCGCATCTTCACCGTGACCGGGATGTCGGTGCCCTCGGTGGCCCGGACCGCCGCGGCGACGATGGAGCGGAACAGCCGCCGCTTGTAGGGGATCGCCGACCCGCCGCCGCGTCGGGTGACCTTGGGGACCGGGCACCCGAAGTTGATGTCGATGTGGTCCGCCAGGTCCTCGTCGACGATCATCTTGGCGGCCGCGTAGGTGTACTCGGCGTCCACCGTGTACAGCTGCAGGCTGCGCGGGGACTCGTCGGGCGCGAACGTGGCCATGTGCAGGGTTCCCGGCTGGCGTTCGACGAGCGCCCGCGCCGTCACCATCTCGCAGACGTAGAGCCCGGACACCGAACCCTGCTGCTCACGTTCGAGTTCGCGGCACAGCGTGCGGAAGGCGACATTGGTGACGCCCGCCATCGGCGCCAGGACGACCGGTGAGGCGAGCTCGAGGGGGCCGATGCGCAGGGCGGGCCCGCCGGTGGCGGTGGGTGCGGACATGATCCGAGTGTCCCAGCGCGGGGCGGGCAGGTCCAATGGGGGCGCCCTGTGCCGCCCGGCCGATCGTGGTGCCCCCAGTCGGGCTCGAACCGACGACCTGCGGATTAAAAGTCCGTAGCTCTACCAAACTGAGCTATAGGGGCGTGATCGAGGATAGCAACGTGGTCC
>NZ_BAAAQG010000005.1:0-5895 GCF_039531545.1 Dietzia cercidiphylli | reverse complement strand
TTTGGCGGCCTGCGGGATCGGGACGATTCCTTGCTGGACGTGCCAGCGGAGCAGAACCTGCGCCGGACTCTTTGCTGTCCGTTGCGCGATCTGCACCACGATGGGGTGGTCGCGCAGTCCCGATTCGCGACCAATAGGGCTCCAGGCTTCGGTGATGATGCCCAGGTCCTGGTGCACTGCCCGCGGGGGTAGCCGTGCGAGATCGGGGCTGAGCTGGATCTGGTTCACGTCGGGAACCACGCCGGTCGCGGCAATGACCTTCTCCAGATGGTCCGGCTTGAAATTGGAGACACCGATCGCTTTGACACGGCCTTCGTCCAAGAGCTTGACGAGGCCTCTCCATGCCTCGGTGTACTGGTCCAAGGCCGGCACGGGCCAGTGGCACATGAACATGTCCAGGTAGTCCAGGCCCAAGGCTTGGAGACTACGGTCGTAGGCCCGCTGCACACCGTCGACGCTGTGGGACTCCTTGTTGAACTTGCTGGAGACGAACAACTCTTCACGCGCAACGCCTGCCGTGCGGACACCGCGTCCCACCGCGTCTTCATTGCGGTACTGGAACGCGGTGTCGACGAGCCGGTAGCCGCTTCGAATGGCGTAGCGGACGGCCGTTTCGCACTCTTCCCCCACTAGTGGCCAGGTGCCCAGACCTAGATGCGGAATGCTATGCCCGTGCCTCAGGTGGAGCCTCGGGACCGTTGCGGGGTCATTGCTTGGATGGGTTTCCGTCGTCATGGATATCCTCTCGTCAAAATGTTTCCTGTCGCCGGAGGCAAGCAGCGCGAGCTTCAGGTCTTTGCCGGTCAGTCGACATCTTTGTTGGACCTCCAGGGGGTTGCGGCCGGGGTGATGATGAGCAGGCCCGCGGCCATCCTTATGCTCAGCCCGAACGTTCCGTTCGAGCTGCGAACCGATCGTCTCGATGCGTCGTGGCAGACGCCTCAGCTGTCCACCGATGACCTGGAGTTGCACGCGGCCGTCGGCGAACATCTCCCTTGAGTCCATCGCCAGACGTATGAAATGAGGAGTTCGAGCAAGGGCCCGATCGACCAAGTCGTAGTCGGCAACGAGCTGGCACAGCGTTCCCTCGAGTGACACGAAGGAAACGACTGGCGTTCTCCTCCGCTGTTGGGGACGTCGGGTCGGCTGAAATAATGGCCGGGACGATACGGTGGCGAGTCAGAGCGCCGTGATCCACCGCGCGATCTCGTCAGCGAGCTCGTCGCTATTGTCTTCGACCATCAGCATGTGGCCGTTCCCAGCGAGAACAGGCAGTTCGGACGACCAGAAGGTGACGGCGGCGCCCTGATCGGTGAGCCAGGCCACGATGTCCTGATCCAGCTGCGAGGGGTGGTCGGTATCGGCTCCACCCGTGAAGACGAGAATCGGCTTGTTCGTGAACGCGTCGGTCGGCCCGATCCTCATTTGGCTCCCACCGATGTTCTGACGCTGATAAAGCATCCGGGCCGGGATCGGCCGAAGGGTGCGGCGGAACACCTCGATGCACTCGCGGGGGAACCGCCGGCTGGGTCCGATGGCCTTGTCGTTCACGAAGGCGCTTGTGGGTTCCCAGAAACCCATCTTCGGGATGGTCCAGTCGATGGCCGCTCCACGGATGGAGACCTCCTGGTCGGACTCCCTCACGATCTCGGGCACCGCCTGTACATTTCCAGGCGGGCCCGGAGCGACGGCTACGAGCCCGTCGATGAGATCGCCATGCGTCTCTAGGAGGCGGAAGCCAATCGGACCTGCCATCGAGTGCACGACCAGCACGACGTTCCGGCCGAGACCAGAGAGGAACACGCCCATCCCTCGGCACACGCTCTCATAGTCCAGCCGCGCAGACGCCGCACGATCATCGACGTGTTGGGCCGCCTCATAGGACAACCCCAGCCAGTCCACCACCAGCACACCGTAGCCAAGCGATACCAATCGTGCCGCCCAGCCCTGTCGGCCGTCGGGCGTCTCGAGATAGCACTCCTTCGAGACACCACCCCCGTGCACGAGGACGATCCACCGAGCAGGCGCACCCGACGGCGCCAGTTCGGTGTACGAGATCGGCGCGACGTCGTCTGGGCGTGAAATCGAATCCATAGCTTCCCCAGGCCTGTTAGGCAATGACGGCGTCGAGGGCCCGTGCGAGCCTCTCCGGATGCGTGAGCATCACCAAATGGCTTCCGTCGATCTCGATCGTGCGCGGACTATCAAGCCGCCCGGCCGCGGCCTGGTAGATCTCAGCGGGAACGGCCTGGTCCTGAGCGAGGAACACATAACTTGACGGGATGCTGCTCGCCCAGAACTGGTCGAGGCGGATCGGCTCATTGGACCAGCCTGCCGGCGTTGGGACGAGCCTCGGCTCGAGCGCGGCGAGCTGCTGCTGCTCGAACGGGGACATGTCCTGCATAGACGCGGCCCAGAGCTCAGGCGGCATGACGATGGTGTTGTCGTCGGACTGACTCGCAAGCGCCTTCATCGCTGCGACCAACGGATCGGGGAGCACGTCGTTAATGGTCTCGCCGTCGCGCAGCACCCAGGCGTCGACGAAGACGACCCGGCCGATGCGCTCGGGCATCGCCTCAGCGACGAGTTGGATGAGCGGACCTCCGCCGCTATGACCGACGAGCACGATGTCGAGCTGGGTGAGCTCTCTTACCTGATCGATCAGATCGCGCGCCATCATGCTCATCGTGACGCCGGAGCGGTCCACGTCACCGTCTTCGAGACCGCGCAGCGTCGGCGCGATCACCTCGTGCCCCATTCTGCGCAATTCGTCGGCGACGCCGTCCCACGCCCAGCCGCCTACCCATCCGCCGTGCACCAGTACGATCTGCATTGATCATCCTCTTCGCATATTTATCTGCTGAGCAGAACTTGTTCCTAACTAGAAGACACAATAGCTTGCGCGGCGCCAACAGTCCAGCATGGCTCGAGCTCTCTTCAGAACGCGCCGAACGACCCCTGCACCAGGTCGCAGGGGAAAGAGACGACGAGCCTTCAGGAGGTCAGGTCGGCCAGACGTACGGCTGCCTCATCGAGGAGTGCGACGAGGGTCTTCACCTTGCGGGGAGGCAAGCGGAACACCGGGGCAGATGCGTTGATCGCCAACCGCAGCCCGCTCGCCGAGGGAACGGCCACGGCCACCGAGGCCACGCCCTCCTCGCTCTCCTCCCGGTTCGTTGCATAGCCCTGCTTCGCGACAAGATCCAGTTGTGCGAGGAGCTCGGTCTTGGTACGGATCGACTGCGGAGTCACCTGTGAGAGTTGCTCGTCGGGGTAGAGACGGTCCAATTGTTCTCGCGGGAGCTGCGCCAGGAGAACCTTTCCCGTGGAGGTGCAATGGGCCGGCATCTCCTTGCCCAACCGTGAAGCGACTCGCACCGCCGTCGTCGGTTCCGAGACTGCGAGAAAGCGAGTGGAGTTGCCGTCGAGCGTGCCGAGGTGAACCGTCTCGCCGGCTTGGTGGCTGAGTTCCTCGAGGATCGGTTGCACGATCTGCGGGATGTCCATCTTTCTCAGCACCGAGAAGGCGATCGTGGTCAACGACGGCCCTGGCCCGTATGTCTTCGTTCGCGGGTCTTGCCGCACGAATCCTCGCCATTGAAGCATCGCGAGGATGCGATGCGCCGTTGAGGTCGCGACACCCAGGTGCTTGCTGGCGTCCGTCAGTCGAAGTTCGTTCTTCTCACCGAGCAGGAGCAGGAGTTTCAGGGCATTGTCGACCGACTCGATCGGGTATTGCGGAGCCGCATCGACTCCGTCGGCTGCTCTATTTCTCTGCACAACAGAAACTGTATCGTTCCTGCCGGCCCTCAGGGCCGCCATCAAGGGCAAGGCGATCCCGTCCAGGTCTATCCGGACGCCGATTCGAGCAGCCGGCCCAGTCGTACACGAACGTCGGAAAGCGACGATCCCGCTGCGATGGACCGGCGGACTTCGACGAGAGCGCGGGGCCAATTCAGTACCACTGCCCCGTCGAATGACAGACCATTCTGAGAGTACAGAGACGCGATCCGGTCGGGTGTTCGAGGGTCCGTCACCATCTCGGGGTTGACTGCCGTCGTGCGACCGACGATGTGCAGCTTCCAGTTGAACTGGTCACTCCAGACATACTCGACAGGCAGATATGAGCGTCGGTCGTCGGGATGAGCGATGTTGTGCGCGACACAGCGCGCCTGGTCGACCGCATTCGTCCAGTGCTCAAGACGGGTGAGATCGCCGCGAACCGGATGCCGCCACCGCGCAACATCGCCGATCGCATGGATTTCCGGGGCGCCGAGTGCCGTGAGGAATTCGTCGCAGACGAGACCGTCGTCGATCTCGAGCCCTGAGTCCTCGAGCCATTCGACGTTCGGCACTGCCCCGATGCCGATGACGACGACATCACCGTGGAGCTCGGAACCGTCATCCAGGAGCACGCGGAAGTCTCCCTTCGCACCGTCGATCTGCGCGACCGTCCGTCCGAGAACCGCATGTACGCCATGCCGGGAGTGCTTCTGCGAGAAGAGGGCGCCAATCTCGTCACCGAGCCGGCGTGACATCAGGTCGCGTGTCGCCGAGACCAGGGTGACATCGACTCCGAGCCCAAGAGCGGTCGCGGCGACCTCGGCGCCGATGAAGCCCGCTCCGATGACGATGATCCTGCGATCGGGAACTAGCTCGGCGCGCAGCCGGTCTGCGTCGTCGAGTGTCCGCAGCACATGGATTCCCTCGCCTTCACCCCACGGCGACGGCCGCGCGCGGACGCCGGTCGCCACCACGAGGTCATCGAAGCCGACCCGCCGTCCATTCGCCAGCCGGAGCTCCGACAACGCACGGTCCAGACCTACCGCCGGCACACCGAGACGAAGGTCGATGTTAAGCTCGAGCGCCTCCGCCGCCGTGAGGAGCGTGACCTCGGCTGCACCTGCACCGACGAGGTATCCCTTCGACAGCGGCGGCTTGTCGTAGGGCAGCACGGGCTCGGAGCCGATGAGCACAACGTCTCCGCGATACCCCTCTGCCCGAAGCGCCTGCGCGGCCCGTACCCCCGCGATCGACGCACCGACAATCGCTGTCGTCATTCGTCTTCCACCCGGAGCGCGGAAACCGGGCAGCTGTTCGCCGCCTCGGTGACCCGTTTCCGGTCGGCCTCGTCGACCTCTGTTCT
Organism: Dietzia cercidiphylli; assembly: GCF_039531545.1. Classification (NCBI taxonomy): domain Bacteria; kingdom Bacillati; phylum Actinomycetota; class Actinomycetes; order Mycobacteriales; family Dietziaceae; genus Dietzia; species Dietzia cercidiphylli. Next base: position 749 of record NZ_BAAAQG010000005.1, on the reverse strand, counting down.
GAGCAGGATCACGACGCCGTCGTCATCGAGATCGAAATAGTCTCCCGCGGCCATGATGCAGTTGGCGTAGCCCTGACAGAGCCCGAGATCCGCTTTCACGACAGGCATGTGTCACTCCTCTCCTGCTTCTTCAGGCGTTATCTCAGGGAACATCGGTGCGAACGGTTGGGCGATCATGGCGGAGAACGTCGCCGTAGTCTGCCAGGTCAGCGCCTCGAGCTCGAGCGGATCGAGAGCGACCCACTGCCCGGATCGCGGCGACTCGATCAGGAGCCGGGAGCCGTTGCGTGTCTCCACGCGAGATACCCGGATCTCCGAGAACTCATTGGCGATCGAGATCGGAGCCCCTACCCGCTGGTCTTCGAGCCGCTGACGTTCGTCTGCTGCTGCGATGGCCGCGATGCGGTCGTCCTCTTCGCCTTCCCATTCGAGTTTCATAGGAAGATCGCCAGATTCTGTGTGCGCAAGACCGACTCGTCGACCGTGATGGTTCGGCGTGCGAGCTGCAACCCGCCGGGGCAATGGGATACACAGTTGCGTTCGGCGTTGGTGCTGATGGCCGCGATGACGATGTTCGCGGGCGGTGCCGTCACCTCCGCCGTAGCCTTTGCCGTGATCGGCGCGCTGGAGCGGGGGATTGCGGTCGGCCCGGCTGGTGTGCTTCTGGCCGTCGGCAGCGCCCTAGGAGCCGCGACCCGTATCGTGATTGGCGGAGTCGTCGATCGAGGCGGCGTGTCGGCTCTTTCTTT
>NZ_BAAAQG010000004.1:0-14130 GCF_039531545.1 Dietzia cercidiphylli | reverse complement strand
CCCCCAACGGCAATACTGCTGGCCCCCAGAGGCAATATCCGGTGGCCCCCAAGCCTCCAAATACTCAGTGAGTCGCCGTAAAGTTGTGGCGTGGTTCCAAGTCCCTCTGAATTCAGAAAACGGCCCACGATTGCCGACGATGGAGATGATCAGCTCGGATCGGCGTTGCACGAGAACCCCGCGAATGCCGTTCGTCGCGCCGCAGCTCGAGAACGGGCGTCTCGGTACCTCGAGATGATCGATCAAGGGAAGACCCTGACGCAGATCGCAGATGGGGAGGGTATCTCACGGCGGACCGTGAAGAATGTGGTTCGGCGAGAGCGCCGATCACGAGGTATTGAGCCTGGGGGAGGGACTACGGCGGATTGAGGCCTGGGGTGTCAGTCCCAGCGCTTAAACGTAAGGTCACGGGGTGACTCCTAGCGCCACCCTTGTCCTTGACCGCGACTCTATCCGCCGGTCGTTGACCCAATTCTCCTCTTTTTGGCGAGAACGCATCGATGGCTGGAGGGCTGAGTCGGTCACTGGGACCGAGCGCTCGCATGCTCAGCAGTATTGGTCGGATTTGCTCAAGTGTTTTGGTGTCATCCCCGAGCGGATCGACCTATTTGAGCGAGACGCCGGGCGCGCTACCACTGGTGGCGCCGGTTACATCGACCTCTTCTGGTCGGGGGTGGTTATCGGGGAGGCCAAGTCGCTCGGCCGAGATCTCGATGCTGCCTTTGCCCAAGCGCTTGACTACTTGGCCGGTGGTTCCATCGCCGATCATGAGTTCCCCAAGTATGTCCTTGTCTCCGACTTCGAACACTTGAGAATCGACCGTCTCGGCGAGGACGCCTGGACCGTCGAAGTACGCATTGAGGACATCGCGGACCACGTCGACCAGCTGATGTTTCTTGCAGGCCGGGAGACGATCACCAAGCAAGATGAGGTTGACGCGTCCATTGCGGCGAGCAGGCTCATGGCTGACATGTACAACGCCATGCTTGGGGAAGACGCCGACGCAGGTATCAGTGATGACGCCGCGCAGAACCCAGAGGACGAAGACATCGCAGTTCAGCGCACGTCGATGTGGATGACGCGACTGCTCTTCCTCCTCTATGGCGACGATGCAGGCCTCTGGGAGGAGGACCTCTTCTACCGATTCGTCCTGTACGACACCACCACAGACAACCTCGGGGCGCAGCTCACGGCGCTGTTTCATGTACTAAATACACCAATAGGCCAGCGTCGCCGAGTTCCGCAATCTATGGTCCGATTCCCCTACGTCAATGGTTCAGTATTCCATGACACGCTCGTCCCGGAGTACTTCGACGAAGGGTTCCGTGAGGCACTCCTAGCTGCGTGTCGCTTTCATTGGACTCGAATCTCACCCGCCGTCTTCGGCGCGATGTTCCAGCTCGTCAAGAGCAAGGAAGCCCGAAGGGTCGATGGGGAGCACTACACTTCAGAGACCAACATTCTCAAGGTCCTCGAGCCTCTAGTGCTCGATCAGCTCCGCGAACAGGCGGACCGGCTCATCGCCAACAAATCGACCTCGCAGAAGGCGCTGAGACAGTTCCGCGACGATCTGGCGACGATGCAGTTTGTCGACCCAGCTTGTGGGTGCGGAAACTTCTTAGTCGTGGCTTATCGCGAGCTCCGCCGGGTCGAGACCCGGATCATCGTTGAGTTGCGGCGGCGCGAGAGGCTCACCACGGCCTCGTTCGACGTGAGCTTGGACCAGAAGCTCTCGATCGACCAGTTCCATGGCTTCGAAGTCAATTGGTGGCCAGCGAAGATTGCGGAAACAGCAATGTTCCTAGTCGACCACCAGGCGAACCGCGAACTCGCTGCCGCCGTTGGCGACGCTCCAAACCGTCTGCCCATCAAGATTACGGCGCATATCCGCCACGCTAATGCCCTCCAACTGGCCTGGGATACCGTTCTGCCCCGGCCAGCGGGACCAACATACGTGTTCGGTAATCCGCCGTTCCTAGGTGACCACACGCGCACCAAGGAGCAGCTTTCAGACTTGAGGGCGGCGTGGGGTGGAAAGAAGAAACTTGGACGTCTCGACTACGTAACCGGGTGGCATGCAAAGACTCTCCATCTCCTGGCTAGCCGGCCCGGCGAGTTCGCCTACGTTACGACCAACTCCATCACCCAAGGCGATCAAGTGCCACGTCTCTTCGAGCCCATCTACTCTGAGGGATGGCGTATCAAGTTCGGCCACCGCACCTTCGCCTGGGACTCCGAGGCTCCAGGCAAAGCCGTGGTTCACTGCGTGATAGTTGGTTTCACGAGAGACCGCGCAGCTCGGCAGTCTCTTTGGGACTACGAAACTCCGAATGCAAACCCGATCAAACTCAAACTCAAGACTGGGATCAACGCCTACCTCGTCGATGGCGCTAGCGTCCTCGTTGACACACGTTCGCGTCCGCTTTCGCCAGGGGTACCCGCGCTCGCTAAGGGCTCGATGCCGACTGACGACGGAAATCTCGTCGTGACAGAGGAACAGGTCGAATCGGTGCGCGCTGATCCGATCCTCACCAAATATTTGCGCCCCTATATCGGAACGACCCAGATGCTCTATGGGAAGAAGCGGTGGTGCCTCTGGCTTGCCAGTCTCGACCCCGCGGACCTCAATCGCTCCGCTGAGCTCCGTCGACGAATCGCCGCGGTTAAAAAGTTCCGGAGCGATTCGAAAGCTGAAACCACACGGGACTACAGGCACGACCACCTGTTCCGGCAATTCGGATTCGTCTCGGACAGCACGTTTATCGCGCTCCCTGAGGTCAGCTCGGTGAACCGGCGTTACCTACCAGTCGGTTTCCTCGACCCGGATTGCATCATCTCGAACAAGATCTATGGAGCCGAAGATGACGGTGGGGTGCTCTTCGCGATAGCCAGCTCCACCATGTTCATAACCTGGATGAAGACCGTCGGTGGCCGCATGAAGTCCGACCTAAGCCTCTCGAGCACGATTACTTGGAATAACTTCCCGATCCCTGACTTGGACGAACAGACGCGCACCGCGGTCATCAAGGCTGGTCTCGGTATTCGCGCGGCCCGCGAGAAATATCCCGAGCGCACGCTCGCTGAGCACTACAACGTCACCGCGATGGACCCAAGCCTCGTCGGAGCTCATGACGCTCTCGACCGGGTGATCGACAAGGCTTTCGGTGCAACCCGGCGAATCGCCGGCCTCGAACAGCGGCAGGAGGTCCTATTCGCTCACTATGCCGCCGCCATCAGCTAGCTGTACTGACCGGGGACATTAATCGAGGAAATAGTTGACCTTGTCGTAACGGCAATGTTTACGGTTGCTTGTCATGACCATTTCAATGATTGACAGTGCCTCGGGCATGCGCCGAGTCCTGACTGCGGATGCGAAGGATCGCGACGACCTCATCCGTGACATGTGGGCTCCCATGTCGGGGATGTACCACTTCATTCCCGGCGGTGTGGACATGGCCACCGTGCACCAGCAGAACTTTGGCTTCCGTCCAGACTCCGCGATCGAGCGGGTCCGCGAAGGTTTGGAGTCTCTTGTCGCGGCCGATGCGTGGACCCGCATCGAGAAGGCCCTCGAGGAGGGCGTGGAAGCGTTGGCGTCTGCCGATCCGGGTGTGACGATCCCCGACGTGAACGTGTTGCTCGTCCTGGGGGATCCGACGAGCCAGCACTTCGTCGACGAGGTGCAAGGGATGTCCGGATTTGGCGGGATCAGTGGCTACATAGCCATCACCGTCTGGCCAACCTCGCGCGTCCTCGATCGCCTCGAGGCGATCGCGGTCCACGAACTACACCACAACGTGCGCTATTCACCCGGCGGGATCGTGTGGGATCCACAGACGGTGATGGTTGGCGAGCACGTTGTGTCTGAAGGGCTCGCGGATGTTTTCGCGTCCGAACTGTACGGCGACGCCGGCTACACCCACTTCGTGCGCGACGAAACCCGCTCCGACGACCAGGTCCTGGCGAAGGTCGCCAGCGGACTGGGCGTCACCGGAATGGCAGACTTCGCAGCCTGGGTGCTGGGCGACTCCAGCGCACAACTATTCGGTGCCGAGCCTGTCGGCCTGCCAACCGGGGCTGGCTATGCAGCCGGTGCTCGGCTTGTCCGCGCATACCTCGACGCCACGGGCACCACGGCCGCCCAAAACGTCAGCACTCCCGCGTCCGAGATCCTGCGCATTGCGCTGCCACGGCTGGGCCTGACCACAGACGGGGCACACTGAGCAGCAGGTCGAACGACAGGAGCCCGGTGATGGAATGGACGGTGCACGAGCTCGCTGAACGCGCAGGCATCAGCGGCCGCACGCTGCGCCACTATCACCGCATCGGGCTGCTCGAGCCCGACCGCGTCGGGGCCAACGGCTACCGCTACTACGGTCCCGACGCGGTCGCTCGCCTGCAACGCATCCTCCTTCTCCGTGACACGGGTATGCCACTGGCCGACATCGCCGCAGTCCTCGACGCCCCCGAGACGCCCACCGCCGAGGTCGAAGCGCTCCAGGCCCACCTGACACAGCTGGCCGAGGACCGCGAGGCCATAGACCGGCGCATCAGCGCGGTCGAGCACACCCTGCAGATGCGCCGAGAGGGCCGTGAACCACGCATGGACGTGATGCTCGAAGGCTTCAACGACCGCTACGAGGCCGAGGTCGTACGACGGTGGGGGCGCGAGGCCTTCGCCGCGTCGAACCGCTGGTGGCATGCCAAGTCCCTGGGACAGCAACGCGACTGGCAAACCAGCGCCCAGGCCCTGCTCACACGGTGGGCAGAAATCTACGAAACCGGGCAGACGCCCGACTCACCAGTTGCTCAATCCCACGCTGCCGACCACATGGCCTGGTTTGCTGACATCCCCGGAACACCCACCCACGCCGGCGATGCCGAACGATCCGCCGCAATGGTGCAAGGCATGGCCGACCTCTACGAAACCAACCCCGACTTCCACCAGACCTTCGGCAGCCCAGAGGCCGCGCAGTTCGCCGCGAACGCATTGCGCATCCACGTGCAGCATCCGGCCTGACAGCGGCGTGTGCTGCGGCGCCGTCCCGGACCGAAAGATGACATGTCCCATCCCAACGCTGCCCTCACACCGCGTCACCGTCTGAAGGTTGCCCAACTCGTCGTCGAGGAGGGCTGGCCGATCAGTGAGGTCGCCGCGCGTTTCCAGGTCTCGTGGCCGACCGTGAAACGCTGGGTCGACCGCTACCGCGCCGGCGAGCCCATGCACGACCGGTCCTCCCGCCCGAAGAGTTCGCCGAACAAGACAAGCACGCCCGTCACGAAACGGTGCATCAACCTGCGGATTAGGTTGCGGGAAGGTCCAGTTCAACTATCAGCAAGGCTCGGGATCGCGCCCTCCACAGTCCACCGCATCCTCACCGCCGCTCGATTGAATCGGCTATCGCACGTCGACCGGGCGACCGGCGAACCGATCCGTCGTTACGAGCACGCACACCCCGGGTCGCTGGTGCACGTGGACGTGAAGAAGCTGGGGAACATCCCCGACGGCGGTGGCTGGCGCTATGTCGGCCGACGCCAAGGCGACCGCAACCGCGTCGGCACACCGGATAAGCCACGCAATCGGTACGGCGGACCCAAGCTGGGCTACGCCTACGTCCACACCGTGATCGACGACCACTCCCGCGTCGCGTACACCGAGGTCCACGACGACGAGACTGCTGTCACTGCCGTTGGCGTCCTGCATCGAGCTGCCGGCTGGTTCGCTGAGCGTGGGGTAACGATCGAGCGAGTACTGTCCGACAACGGCGGTGCCTACCGGTCGCATCTGTGGCGTGATACCTGCGAGGCGTTGTCGATCCGACCGGGGTACACGCGCCCGTATCGACCCCAGACGAACGGGAAGGTCGAGCGCTTCCACCGCACAATGGCCGACGGGTGGGCTTACGCCCGCTGCTACCGCTCAGAGGCAGAACGACGCGATGCTCTCGAGTCATGGCTGCACCACTACAACCATCACCGACCCCACACGGCCTGCGCGAACCAGCCACCCTTCACGCGATTGATCAATGTCCCCGGTCAGTACAGCTAGCCGCCTTCGAGCGGGGAGCAATCTGAAGAGATGGTGGGCTGCACGTCAGTTACAGGTCTGAAGCTGCGGGTCACGCAGCACGCAGAGCTGAGGGATGCGGTCGTGCCGTGCGGGATTCGGACTGAGTCGGAAGCGTCACTCTTGGACGGCCGGAAGCCAGCTTGGGTGGGATCGCTTGATTCACTGGGTACACCCATGTGGGACGCGATGCCGCCAGCCGTCCCCGCTGTGTCACAGGGTCGATGTAGCCTTTATGGAACGTCTTCCCGTAGGGTCTAAGATCTATTGATACAGATTCCGGGCGGAAGGGTCTCATGGCTGATCGGATCGGAACGTTGCTGAACCGTTCAGGTGATGGTGGCGAGGAGGTGCTCATCGTCAGCCGCGGCAGCGTGCGGACTCGGTTCCGCCGCCGGGACGAGCTGGACTGGAGTATCCGGGTGGAGTCGACGGACTCGGAGAACATCATCGAGCGGAAGGCAAAGCCGAAGCCGGCTCCGAAGCCGGCTCGCCGGGCCTCACGCCCGCGTGGGCAGCGGGTGGCGTACGTGCGGGTGTCAGCCGCGGATCAGAACGAGGCGCGTCAGCTCGAGGCAGTGGGGGAGTGCGACCGGGTCTATATCGAGAAACAGTCGGCACGCTCGCGTGCGGACCGGGTGAGGCTCGACGAGTGCATCAGGTACCTGCGGGACGGTGATGAGCTGGTTGTCGCGTCGATGGACCGACTCGCTCGTTCCCTGGTTGATCTCAAGCAGATCGTCGGCGAGGTCACCGCGAAGGGTGCGAGTGTGCGGTTCGTCCACGAGCGGGCCACCTACGCTGCCGGTGCCCAGGATCCTCGAGCCGACCTGATGCTCTCGCTACTCGGGGCGTTCGCAGAGTTCGAGCGGGCCATCATTCGCGAACGCCAGGCCGAGGGTATCGCCATCGCCAAGGCGAAGGGCAAGTACAAGGGACGCAAACGCGTCCTGACTGAGGAGCAGATCGACAAGTCCCTTGCCCGTATCGAGGCGGGGGAGGGGCCGTCAGCTATCGCCCGGGATCTCGGGGTGGGTCGATCCACGCTCTACCGCGCACTCCAGCGGGTAAGGAAGTAGGGGCCGCCGACGCGTCGCGTTAGCCGCGTTAGCCCTCCCACTGCGCGACGAAGCTCTTGAGGATCTCGTTCGCCCGGCGCAGCTCGGCGTTCTCCCGCTTGAGGCGCCTGACCTCAGCGGATTCGGCGGTCGACTCCGCTAATGCGGGGCTCGATCCCGCTTCGATCCAGTTCCGCAGGGTCGCCGGGTTCACTCCCAGCAGTGACCCGACGTGGGTACGAGCGGCGACCTTGAGCACTTCGCATCCGCCAGGTGCTCGTGGTACGTCCGGACCGCCCGCTCCCGGGTCTCGGAGTCGAACTTTCGTGGTGCTGCCATGGGTTCCAGTCTTCCTTGTTAGATCGGAACCCTCCGACAGATCCAGGGAGGTTCAAAACCGGCGAGCAGGGACCGGGTACTGGTACATCCACAACGCCGTCGACGACCACTCACGCCTGGCCTGCACCGAGCTGCTGGAAGACGAGCGCAAAGAGACCGCCGCTGGTTTCTGGAAGCGGGCAGGCGCCTTCTTCGCAGACGCCGGAATCACCGTGCGCCGGGTCCTGACCGACAACGGCTCCTGCTACCGCTTCCACGCGTTCGCCGACGCCCTCGGGCCGTAGATCAGGCACAAGCGCACTCGCCCGTACCGGCCGCAGACCAAAGGCAAGGTTGAGCGCTACAACCGCACGATGCTCGAGGAATGGGCTTACGCCGCCGCGTACGTCAGCGAGTCCGACCGCGCGGCTCGCCTCCCGGCGTTCCTACACCACTACAATTTCCACCGCGGCCACACCGCACTACGAGGCGCCTCACCCGCAGACCGCGTACACAACCTGCGTGGGCAGTACACCTAGTGCGCGCCCGGGTGACCACCACTCGCCAGTGAGACCGCCGCGAAACGTCCGTAGACCACCGCCACCGCCACTTACCGGCGAAAGTCACAATCACAACCCTGCATGGCCACAGGATTTCACGCCAGCCACCACACCGGGCTCCTGCCACGAGGATTGTGCAGCAGTCTCCTAGTAAGCGGGGTGGTCCAGTTCGTCGAGCACGCGCTGGGCGATGCGGTAGGCGGCGTTGGCATCGGGCACGCCGCAGTAGATCGCCGTCTGGAGCAGCAACTCTTTGATCTCGTCGTTGGTCAGCCCATTGGTACGCGCGGCCCGCACGTGCATGGCCAGCTCCTCGTGATGGCCGCGGGCCACCAGGGCGGTCAGCGTGATGAGTGAGCGGCTGCGCCGGTCAAGACCCGGACGCGTCCATACCGATCCCCACGCGTACTGCGTGATGAATTCCTGGAAGTCGGCGGTCAGATCGGTGATCGCAGCCGCGGCGCGATCGACGTGGGCATCGCCCAGCACCTCACGGCGCACGGCCATGCCGGCGTCGCGCACCCCGGCGACGGTCGTGGGAGCGGCAACCGCCTGCCCCGCGTTCGCGTGATCGCGGATGAGTTGGGCGACCTCTGACGGTTGCTCGGCCGGGGGCAGGTGCGCGACGCCGTCGAGGACGACGAGCCGTCCGTTCCTGACTCCGGAGGCGATCGCGGCGAGGTCGGCCGGCGGAGTTGGGACGTCGAGCAAGCCCGCTGCCGCGAGCACCCGGGGTCGGATCTCTCCGAGGCGTTCACGGACGTCGAAGTCCGCCAGCGCCTCGCACACCAGCGCATACCCTTCGTCGTCGGCGTCCTGTAGGGCGTGCAGCAGGGCCGCGCCGATCTCCGGTTCCCGCTCGAGGAATCCGGGTGCGAACCAGCGCTGGGCTGATCCCTCGATCATCGAGGGGGTGCCCGAGGCGCGCACAGACGCGGCTCGTCTCCGCCAGACGTCCGGCTCGCCGATCCGTGCGCCCGTGGATATCAGGACAGCGGAGTCGATGCGCGCGGGTGCGTCCAGCAGCAGCTGCAGCCCGACGGCGCCTCCCACCGAGTCGCCCGCGTAGGTGAAAGTGCTGGCGAACGTGTCGCGCTGGGCCAGTATGTCGTCGACCATCCCGAGGACACCGGCGGCTAGCTCGGCCATCGTGAAGGGCTCGGCCGAACCGGTGTTGGATCCGTGCCCGGGCAGGTCCCAGGCGAGTACCTCGAATCGATCGGTGAGTCCGGCGGCGCAGCGCGCCCACAGTGACTGAGCGGACGTGCCCAGCGAGGGCCCCAGGACGAGCAGGGGAAGGGCGGGCGACCCGCCGAGCCGGACGGCCGTGATGCGAGGGATGTTCACTCGTTCTCCTCCAAGAAGGTCTGGGCGCGCTCCACGGCGCCCACGATGAGGTCCCCGGAAAACCCGCGGTAGGTGGTCGGGTCGGAATCGGCGGTCTTGTCCAGCAGCCCGGCGATCGAGCGTCGCTCCGCCAGCACGCTGTCAGCCGACCGGTCGAGCATCGCGCGCATGCGCTCGGCGTCCACGTGCAGACCCTGCAGGAGCTCGGTGGTCTGGGACGCGGCGACGATGCTGCGTCGACCGAGCATGCTCAGGGTCGACCACTCAACGTGCCACGCGCCGTCCGGCCGCTGGTCGCCCGCGGTGGCCGAGGCGAGGTGCATCGTCGCGGCCAGAGCGGGGGCTCCCAGGGCCGCGCGGCGGACCAGCACGGACAAGATTGGGTTGTTCTTGTGCGGCATCGTCGACGAGCCGCCGCGACCCTCAGCCGCAGGCTCGGCCAGCTCGCCGATCTCGGTCCGCGCCAGGGTCGCGACATCGGTCGCGATGTGTCCCCACGCGTCCGTGCACGTCACCAACGCGTCGGACGTCCGGGTGGCCGTGGCCCGCGAGGTGTGCCACGGGCGGAGTTCGCGCAGCCCGAGGGCTGCAGCGGTGCTGGCGACCAGGTCGGCGCTGGTCCCCTGGGGATCCTCGTGCCCTCGCAGGTCCGCCAGTTCGGTGACCGCCGAGAGATTGCCGACCGCGCCGCCGAGCTGCACCGGCAGGAGGGAGCGGGCGTCGAGGACCAGATCGGCGGCGTCGACCAGGCCGTCGAGCCAGCCCGCGGCGACCGCACCGAATGTCGTGGGGACGGCGTGCTGGGTCAGGGTGCGGCCGACCATCGGCGTTTGGGCGTGCTGTGCGGCCAGACGGGCGAGAGCGGTCACCTGGGCGCGCAGCTCGCCGATCAGCCGTTCGAGCGCATCGCGTAGCGACAGCATGAGAGCGGTATCGAGGACGTCCTGGCTGGTGAGCCCGCGGTGAAGCCAGGCGGCGGCGGGCTGCGGAGCCCGCGACCGGAGCAGGCCGACGAGCGGGACGACGGGGTTGCCGCTGCCCTCGGCTGCCGCCGCGATGTGCGGCAGGTCGTCGACGGTGACGAGCGGGGCGAGGTCGGTGGCGGCGGCGGACGGCGCGAGCCCGGAGGCCATGAGAGCGTCCAGCCACGCGGACTCCACCCTGACCATGGCGGCGAGCAACGCTTTAGCACTCATCAGGTCGCCGGCGCGCTCGTCGCCGGGCCAGAACAGGTCGGTCATGGCGTTCAGTGTGCTGCCCCGTGGCCTGGGAAAGTCAGGAAGACGGTCTCGTCCCGGCCCTGCAGACGGATGTCAAAGGCATGGCCCTGCGCATCGGCCTCCGCGACCAGCGTGGCGCGACGGTCCGGGTTGAGGCTGTTGAGAAGGGGGTCTACGGCGAGAGCAGCCTCGTCCTCCGGCAGGTACGCGCGGGTGAAGAGCCGGTCGAGTAGGCCACGCGCGAACACCGTGAGTGCGAAGAACGGCGCGCCCCCTTCGACCGCGCCGGGCGCGATCGTCGAGAACGAGTAGTGGCCGGCGTTGTCAGTTGATGCCCGGCCCCAGCCCGTGAACGTCCAGCCGTCGCGGCGCAACGAGCCCGGCTGCTGGACGATCGCGCCGGACGCGTCCGCCTGCCAGAGCTCGATTAGCGCGTCGGGGACCGGTGCCCCGGAACCGTCGAGCACGCGGCCGTGGAACCGGATTGCACCCGGGCTGCTCGCAGGCACCAGTTCGGAGTCGCCGTCGTAGGGGAGTGCGTAGTGGAAGAACGGGCCGACGGTCTGGCCGGGCGTGGGGTGCAGGCGGCTGGTCATGAGTGGTCCTCTTTGTTCTCGGTCCAGGTGCGGTGGGCGCCGGTGAGCACGATGTCCCACCGGTAGCCGGTCGACCACTCGGGTCGCGTCAGGTCGTGGCCGTAGCGGGCGACGAGGCGGTCACGGGAGCCCTGGTCGGTGATCGACTGGTAGATCGGGTCCAGCGCGAGCAGGGGATCGCCAGGGAAGTACATCTGCGTGACGATGCGCTGCGTGAACTCGGTGCCAAAGAGGGAGAAGTGCACGTGGGCGGGACGCCAGGCGTTACGGTGGTTCCGCCATGGGTATGGACCCGGTTTAATGGTTTGGAACGAGTATCCGCCATTCTCGTCGGTCAGGCACCGCCCGGCTCCGGTGAAGTTGGGGTCGAGGGGAGCCGGGTGCTGATCACGTTGGTGGATGTAGCGCCCTCCGGCGTTGGCCTGCCAGATCTCGATCAGCTGACCCGCGACCGGACGTCCATCGCCGTCGACGACTCGGCCGGAGATCGTGATGCGCTCGCCGATCGGCTCGCCCGAGCGCTGAATCGTCAGATCGGCCTCGAGTGGATCGACGTCCCGGTGGCTGAAGCACGGTGACCACAACTCGACGCCTTCCGGATCGACCTGGTGCAGATCCTTGGTCGGATGCCGCAGGAGGCTGCTGCGGTACGGGGAGTAGTCGAGGCAGGGCCGGATAGCGGACGGGTCGGCGCCGGCGGACAGGTCGGCGATCTCGGCGCTGATCTCGGCTTGGGTCGATAGGTCAGGAGTGCTCACCAGCCCGACGGTAGGTGGTCGGGGCGTACGCTTCGAGCTATATCGTTCACTGAGTGAAAGGGGGTGACGATGGCCGGCAACACCTCCGACCCGGGAGCGAGTGTCGCCTCGCGCCTGCTGACCGTTCTCGGCGCCTTCGACGATGAGCACCGGGCGATGACGCTGAGCCAGATAGCGCGTCGGGCGGGTCTACCGCTGCCGACCACTCACCGATTGGTGGCCGAACTGGCCACCTGGGGCGGCTTGGTGCGGCGGCCGACCGGCGAGTACGTGGTGGGTCGTCGGATCTGGGAGCTCGCACTACTGGCGCCGACCCAGACCGGCCTGCGCCAGATCGCCGAGCCGTTCCTCCACGACGTGTACGGCGCGACGCTGGCCACCGTGCACCTCGCGGTGCGCGAGGGCGCCGAGGTGTTGTACCTCGACCGGCTGTCCGGCACGGCGTCCGTCCCGATCGTCAGCACCGTCGGCTCCCGACTGCCGCTGCACTGCACGGCGGTCGGGAAGGTGCTGCTCGCGCACGCGCCCGACGACGTGCTCGCCGAGACGCTCGGGTCATTGACCCGGATGACGCCGTTCACGGTGACCCAGCCCGGGCTCCTGCGCCAGCAGCTGGCCCGGGTGCGGCGCAACGGGTACGCGACAACGGTCGAGGAGATGTCCCTCGGGGCGTGCTCGGTGGCCGTCCCCGTGCTTCGAGACACCGCGATCGTCGCATCCCTCGGACTGGTGGTTCCCCGCTTGACGAGGGACAGGACCCGCCTCGCTGGAGTCCTCCAGGCCGCGGCGTTCGGTATCGGCCGGGAACTGGCGTCAGGCGGGTGATGGGAAGGAGATCTGACGCGGGCTAGAGGGACACAGGGGCCGACGCTGACCCATCTAGACCGATGTCCGGCGAAGTCGTACTTGAGGCATGAGAATCCAAGAAATCCGAACCCGACGAAATCCGGGACACACCAATGTCTCCATCAATCCCGTGGGCCGCTCCCTCCATCGGGGAACTCATCGCTCATCTCCGAGTGTCCACCCGAACGGGAACAGTCCAGTGATTCAGCCTCGGTGACTTTGATGTGTCAGGCCGCTTCGGGTAGATCCTTTGAGGCGGTGGTTTGTGGTTCGGTCCAGGCCTGGGCTGGGCGCGGTAGCTACTGCTGGATCGTGGTATGAGAATTCAGAAAATCGAACCCCACGGAATCCGGGGCACACCAATGTGCCCATCAAACCCGGGGCACTTCAGAAGCGGTATTGCTCGCACCACAGCCTTGACCTAGAAGGGCAGGAATGCCAGCCATGAACTTTTTACCGCCCTGCCCACGGGTGCGTAAGCGCAGCGTGCCGGAGATGGATGCGGCATCGGAAGCCCCGATGGCAGGTCACAGCGCGTGAGACATCCGGGCCGTGGATTCGCCGCTTTGGCTGTGGCCGTACTGGTGACTGTCTTAACAAACATGCCGGTGTTTCTCCTTGGGGCGCTGGCCACGGAGATCACCGCAACAATCCGCGTCCCGGCCTACGGGATCGGCCTGGCGGTAGGGGCCTACTGGGCTGCGGCCGCCCTCACCTCCGCGTGCACCGGTGTGATTGGTCGTGTGCTCAGCGAGAAAGGCATGGGCATCGCCGCCTTGCTGCTGGCGGTCGTGAGCCTGACCGGCAGCGCGTCCTGGATCTCTGCGTGGCCGTGGCTAATTGTATGGGCATCCCTGGGGGGACTCGGGAACGGTCTCGGGCACCCTTCCTCCAACCACTTGCTCGTCACGCACATCCCAGCCGCCTCGCGCGGGCTGGCCTTCGGGGTGAAACAGGCCGCGGTCCCTGTGACGGGGTTGGTCGCCGGCGTTTCGATCCCGTTGGTTGCGTTGACTCTGGGATGGTCCATGGCCTTCCTGCTGATGGCTGTACTGGGCATGCTCGTACTGGTCCCCGTGGCCCGGACCCGGACCATGCCGGTCGTTATGGGTACGACCCGGCCGGCGGGGCAATGGGATACACAGTTGCGTTCGGCGTTGGTGCTGATGGCCGCGATGACGATGTTCGCGGGCGGTGCCGTTACGTCCGCCGTGGCCTTTGCCGTGATCGGCGCGCTGGAGCGGGGGATTGCGGTCGGCCCGGCTGGTGTGCTTCTGGCCGTCGGCAGCGCCTTAGGAGCCGCGACCCGTATCGTGATTGGCGGAGTCGTCGATCGAGGCGGCGTGTCGGCTCTTTCTTT
>NZ_BAAAQG010000003.1:308205-654340 GCF_039531545.1 Dietzia cercidiphylli | reverse complement strand
CCCCCAACGGCAATACTGCTGGCCCCCAGAGGCAATATCCGGTGGCCCCCAAGCCTCCAAATACTCACCAGGCCTGCTGGATGGTGAAGTGCCGATTGAACTTCATCGACGCCAGCACCCGATCAAAATCGGGCTTGATGTAGTCCTCCGAGACGCGTTTGCGCCCGTCGGGGAACATCCCGGCGATCTCGGCCGGATTCATCGACGCCGCTTGGCCGGCAGTGATGCCGTAGGCGGTGATCGTTTTCTTCACCGCCGCGATCTCCCGTCGCGAGCACCCGACGGCGGCGACGATTTCGCTGTAGCTATGCCCGGCAAGCGCCAACGTCATGATGGCTTTGTAGTCGGCCATGCAGCCTCCTCAAATAGGAACAGACGGCGCAGTCGCGCCGCCTACCTTGAGCAGACCACCCCGGCTGCCCCGAGGAGTACCAAGTCGTCAGAATCGCGGTACCGAATCGCCGGACCGTAAGTACCATCTGGCCCTATCTGCCACTTTGGAGGTGCGGGAGCCGACGATGAACGACAGACCTGCGTCTTCGAGGGCGTTCAGGTTGGCCGCCGAGAGCATCCCCGCATCAGCCACGACGACCATGTCCGTGATTGCGTGCCGCTCCTGGAAGGCGGTGATCACTGGGATCAAGGTCTTGGTCTCTGCCTTGTTGCCCTCGAAAACGTGCACGTCCAGCGGGAATCCGTCACGGGCTACCAACAGTCCGACAGTGATCTGCGGATCCACTCGGCGTTCCTTGCTCATGCCGACTTTGCGTAGGCCGTCTTCTTTCTCGGCCTCGAAGTACAACGTGGTCAGGTCATACAAGATCAGGGCGACGCCGGGGCCGCCGGCGGCCGTGACGTGGCGCCAGCAAGCGGTAGCGATGAGGGTGCGGTAGTCGCGGGCAACCACCCGACCCAGACAGTTATAGAGCGTGTTGACGTGCGGCGGATCCAAGCCCAGTCCCCTGAGCACCCGTACCGAATCGAGTTTGCTCGTCGGATCGACCAGACGGGCCAGTACCAGGTCACGGAACACCGAGTCGGCCACCACGTCAAAGCCGAGACGCTCGTAGCTGCCCGCCAGGCCTTGCCACAAAATTCGTGACGACGACCGTTTGGCCACGGCAGCCGAGCTGGCGGGCAGATCGATCACCGCAGATGCCCGGTCCTCTAGTCCAAGCTCGAGTTCGTGCTGGTCAGCATGGATTCGTTGCTTGGCGACCTCGATCAATGCCGCGAGCTCGCCGGGCGTGTGGGCGGAGCCAATATGCGCAACCATCTGGCGCCGGCCACGGATCTTCTCCCAGATCTGCACGCCGATGGCCCCGGAGGCGGTCTTGGATTGCACCACGTACAGACCCACCACCTCCAAGTTCCGCTCAATTAGTGACCCGCGCGCGGCATGTTAAAACTCGTGACCTGCAACGATCCTAACCCCGCTGATTCATGGAGTGTGAGGACGGCTTCTGCCGGGTGACGGTGGGTGCGATTGCGTCCATGGGCGTGCGGGAGCGCCGGCTGGCGCTGCCGGTGGCGGGTCTCCGGGTGGTGCTGTCGTGGGCGGGCAGGTGAGGTCAGGCGGGTTTGGGGATCGCGGCGATCGTGCTGAACACGGCGACGATAGCGACCGCCCAGGGCCACGTTTCGGGGATTTTCACTCTTCGTCGTCGGCCGCTGCGGGCCAGTCGGGCCGCGGCGTGGAGGAAGCGGTAGCGCAGCGCTTTGGGCTCGCACAAGGCCAGGACTGCGGCGTCGCCGGTGAAGGCAAGCATCCGAGTCCAGGCCACGAGGTCAGCGGCGATCATCACCGTCACCAGCCAGGCTTGGTTGAGGGCGAACTCGCGTGAGGGGAGACGGCCGAGTCCGGTGTCTTTGGCGTGGCGGATCCGGTCCTCGACTCGGGCGTGAGCCCGATGCCTGGCCTCGAGGAATTGGAGCTGGCCGGTGGCGGTGTTGGTGACAAATGCCTGGTAGCGCCACCCGTCGATCTCCTCGAACATCGACAACTGGGCGCCGGGGTGGGGCCGTTCGCGGCGGACGATGACCCGCATCCCGTCTGGCCACTTGGCGAGCATCCGCGGGGTGAGGAATCCGGTCAGTTCGGCGACCTCGGCCCCGTCGCGGATATCACCGGACGGGTTCAACGCTGGTCCCCACGCGGCTTCGGGGCAGGTCGCTATGGCCCGGCGAATCGGCGCTGTGATCGAGAAGCCCACCGAGTACTCCACCCGCCGACCACGGACGCTGTTCTGCTCGGTGATCCAGTCGATCAGGTCATGGGAGGCGCCGGCCCCGTCGGAGCGGATCAGCAGGTCACGCCGGTGAGCGGCGGGGACCTGGGCGATCGCCTGGCCCAGGACCTCGATGTGGTCGGCGGCGGTGTTGGACCCGGCGTTGCCCGGCCGCAGGCTCGCGGCGAGGAACTCTTCTGTGTTGTCGCACCACACGCCGATCGGGTGGTAGCCGAAGGTGCGCTTGTACGTCGGCGCCGCGTGTTCCTTTTCGCTGTGGGTGACCACGATGGTGGCGTCCACATCAAGCACGATTGTCGATCCCAGATCACGCCCGGCGCACTTGGATGCGGGCACTCCGCCGGGCATCAGGGACCACACGTGGCGCCGGGTACGGGCCCGCGCCACTTGGATTTTCTTGCGCTTGCCGGCGGTGACCTCATCGAGGGTGCGCCACACCGTCGGTGCTGAGGCCACCGGGCCCAGGGCCTCGGATTGGTGGCGCAGGACGCCGATATCGGAGATGCTCTCGCCGCCATCGGTGAGCATCACCGCGACGTCAATCAACACCCGACCGCGGTCGTGGACCGGAATGAACCGCCGGCGAGCCATGGCCCCGGACAGTTCGTCGGTAAGCCCGACTCGGTCCGCCAGAAGACGTGGAGCGATGGCCCCGGCGTGGGAAATCACCCCGACACCATCAGCAGTGACGGACAGACCGGACGACCACGAAGTACGCTTCACCTACCGAGTGCTTTCTGTGGGGGGACATGGAACCTTAGACAAGTCCCAGTTTCCCCTGTTCAGGAAGCACTTCGGTCTATTTTCGCCCAGCGATCCGCAGATCCCCGTGAATCACCAGGGCTAACGAAGCGGCCGGGAACGACGTCAACTTGTGGAACTCAGGTCTTATTGATCCCACCGCCTGCCTCTGTCCGTTGGTCGATCGGGCCAGGGTCGCGGAAAGCACGCAGGCCCGGCTCCCTCTCGGGAACCGGGCCTGGTACGTGGTAGTCCTCGCTGGCGCCAAGGCCAACACCCCAAGGATCGCTAATCGACGGCCTGATCAGGCGCAATCGGGACACCGACGTCTCCGATCGCGGATTACCGAGCAGATGCGGCGCGACGTAGTCCAGCTCTACGAAGAAGGTATGACGAGTCGGAGGGTCGCTGAGGAAGTCGGAATCGGACGGACAACTGTCCTGAATATCCTCAAAGACTCCGATGCCGTGGTGCGGCCACACGGAGCACGATACTAGTTGCTAGAACCCATACTTCTCCTTACGGAGGCGGAATGCCTTTTCGCCACCCTCCATCACGGTTGTGATCGCGTCCCGTATCTCAGGTTGGTCAATCGCACCGCTGGACTTGATGGTGCCTGCCGACTGGTCACCAGCGGTGGTGTAGCCACATACGAGAACGAGGTCGGCATCGCCGTTCACAACCAGATTAGCGTTGTGACTTGCGAGGATGAGCTGCCGACGGCCCTTGGCCTCCCAAATTTTCGCGACGATGTGCTGCACGGTCTCGCTATCCAGGTCTTCTTCGGGCTGGTCGATTAGCAGCGGCATTCCATCCTGTGTAAGAAGGGTCGTCAGAAGTGCCGTGGCCTGCTGACCTGCCGAAGCAGAGCTGAACGGAATATAAGTTCCGGGTTTGCTCTGGTATTCGAAGACCGGCTGATCCACGAGCGGCGTAAGCGACAGGTCGAGCCAAGCCTCGGGAGTTATCTTCGGTTTGATGCGCTGTAGATCCGTCACTGTGAATCCAAGCCGACTGAGCGTTGGAGCCAGCTCTGAGGTGAGTTCGCCGTCCGGCTCTAACAACATGACAAGCTCCAACTCAGCCAAAATCGCCTCCCACGTAGTGGCAGGATCCTTATCAGTTTTGAGCATGTCGAAAAGGTTCTCAATCTTGTTGCCACGCAATCCAGATCCAGTAACGAGCCCCCTAAACTTCGACTGAACCTCAGCAAAGTTGTGTCCAACTTCGAGGGAAGCACGGATCAGTTGGTCTGAGGCCGCAGACAGCGCCACGCATTGCGTCTGAAGTGCTTGCGAACGCTCGCTGTTTAGTTCTCGAAGCTTCTCGCGAAAGCGGTCGTGTTCGCCAGCAGGATCTCCCAGCCGCCCGCATTCGAGCTCCTGCTTTCCGAGGAGATCAGTTGCCTCGTTTATCTGGTATTCAAGCTCAGCGAGCTGACGTAGTTTGGTCTCGTGTGCGGTTGATCGCTCCTTCACCGCGCCGTACCGTTCGTTAAACGAGGTCAAACGACGGTCCACTGCACCAAGGCTCGCGTCGATCGAACCAGATGGCGCCACGGCAACCGACAGGCTATCGCCGATCGTTCCAAGCGCGATCTCAGCTTGCTGAAGCGCCTTGTGGATTGCCGTCACAGCAATACCCAAATCCGCCTTAAGTTCTTCGGGCGCATCTTCATGCACGCTGACCAGATTGGCAGCCCTCCGGTATGCCGATCTTAGCGCCTCCGTTTCCACTTCGAGTGCTGCGAGTTGCTGACGCCACGCCGCCACAGCGGTTGCTGCCTGATCATGTCCCGCCTTGTGATCGAGCAACATGCGATCGGCTTCGCTCAGGCCTGTGAGGCCATCCCGCAACGCCTGAGCTTGTCCAGTCAGAGACTTGATGCGCGCCCTCGATTGCTCCATTTCCCGCGTCACGCTGCGGTGCCGTTGCAAGGTGCCGTAGTTCTCTCGCAGACGCCCTTGAGTCTCTACATGGCGACGATCAATATCTTCAAGCTGCCGCAAGATTGGTGTCTCGAGAAAGCGGGTGAGTTCATCGACGCGGATTGCGACACTCGACAGCTGCTTCTGGCTATATGCCTGAACCGGCAGTAAGCGCTGCACAATCGTCTCGTGAACAGTCGCAAAGTCCTCATCGCCGACCTGGAGCTCGAATTCG
Source organism: Dietzia cercidiphylli (assembly GCF_039531545.1). Lineage (NCBI taxonomy): Bacteria > Bacillati > Actinomycetota > Actinomycetes > Mycobacteriales > Dietziaceae > Dietzia > Dietzia cercidiphylli. Next base: position 649,187 of record NZ_BAAAQG010000003.1, on the reverse strand, counting down.
CCGGACTTAGCATGTCTTCGAACGACGTGTGGTACACCGTTGATCACGAGATAGACCTCGACCACCGCGTCGTATGGAACCAACGTCGCGTTGATGAGCCGACGTTGCCGTGCACGCGGGTCTACGAGCTCGTCTTCCTCCCCGGTATTCGCAACCTGGTCGCCAAGCGCCCATCGCATATAGTCGAGCACAGAGGACTTCCCGGTTCCTCGTCCGCCAATGATCGCGGTGTACTGCGGGTTCAGCCGGGAATCGAGGCGCCCCATAAACTTGCTGTGGGACACGACGACTCGCGAAATCCATACGTTCGGAACCGCGGGTTCAGCATGCGAGATTCGAGACTCACGAGCGAGGCTCGCTTGTCGGAGAGCCTCGGCAGTCGGACGTGACCACTTTACCCAGGTTGCAGCGCTGCCTAGTTCAGCGAAGTCGGATTTGCGCGAGTCGGACGTCTGAAACAGTGCAATCGGGCGGTCACCCCAATTACCATCACGTCCCTCGAGAATCGTTGCCTTACCGGGCTTCTTCTCTAAGATGGCAACTGAGCCATCGAGGTAGCCAGCTACGCATACCGTGAGCGCATCCTTGTACTTATCCTGGAAGGAATCGCGAATTAGCGACTTGTGTCCGCTTGGCGTGACGTTCGGCAACAGTATGTATCGCCCCTTGAGCCACGGCTTTAGGTCGAGTTGAGCGCATACGTTCGGAATACTGTCGGATTTCGGAAGAACTGTGGTTGTAGGCAAAGATCGGGCTGCTGCATTGAACGGCTCGTGGTGAAGCGCTTTCAGTACGTCGTCCAGTCGATCAAGTGGGAAATCTGCGTCTAGAATAAGGATGGCCTGGCAGGGAACCTGGAGAGTCAGTTCGAGTGCGGGGAAGACAACAAGGCGCTCCTTGTCGAGAATGGGTGTGCCCTCGTTGTCCACTTCGTCAAGCGCCGCTTGGCGGACGTAGGGATACATCGCGAAGTCGTGATGATCAGAGATTGCCACGGCATTCAGTTGATTCTCGCGTGCCGCCGCCAGGAAGCTCTTGGCCCATGCGACACGCTCGTCTTCCGTCCTCGGGCGCGGACCATCCCAGTTTGCATCGCGCGGCGTGTGGACCTGAAAGTCTGCGCGGTAGTAATGCGTACCATCGTCTTGAAGTTCAATGCGATTCAATTGAGTCCTCATAGTCTTAATCGACCCCCTGGCTGAGCCCGAAGAACCGCTCGAAGAAGGTAACCAGCTTCCGAATCACGCGCTGTTTCTTCTCGCTATGTCCGCCTGCGCTCGCGAAACGAGAAGCCGGCGGTAGCACCTTGGTGATTGCGGTACCAGTGGTGCGCAGAGAACCGTCACGGAACGACGCCTCGACGAAGTCCCGGGCATTGTCGCCACGAAGATTCTCTTCTTCGATGATCTTGGCCAATTCAGCTTCGCGCCTAGCGGCAATGAACGCTTGCCACTCATCGTCAATGGCACCGTCGACGGATACCGAGTCGACGAAGTCTTCAATGAGGTCCTTCTTGTTACGCAAGGTGGGGCTGGCGTCGACTGCGCGAGAGATCTCAGCGCGGATCTCTTTGTCTTCACCATCGCCGCCGTGCTCCTCGCGAAACTTGGCGACGAGCATTAGAATGTAGTCGACGTTAATTTCAACCTGTTTGATCAGCTCGACTTCGAAGACCACGTCATCGTTAATGAGTTCCTTGTCGCTGTCCTTGTCTTTACGGAACTCGGCATAGAGGTCGAGGTAGACACTGCGGTAGTCCTGCCCCTGGCGCTCGCTGAGGATCTCGTTGCCGGCGAAGTCGTCAAACGAGGTGAGGATGTTCTCTAGCCGAAGAACCTGACCGAACAGTGCGATGAACTCCTTCTGGGCAGCCTCACCGACGATCGGTTGTCCAAGCGGGAAAGCCAACAGCATCTCGTTCACCTTTTCGGCGTACTGACCGTAGTACTCGCCGTATGGCTTGAGGATCACTACACCGCGAGCATCTTTGTTGCCGAATAGCTCAAGCGCCTTGTTGGTGGCGTCTTCGAGGTCGCGGAAGGCCACGATGTTGCCGTAGGTCTTTACCGAGTTCAGGATGCGGTTGGTGCGGGAGTAGGCCTGGATTAGGCCGTGCGCGCGCAGGTTCTTATCCACAAACAGGGTGTTCAACGTGGTTGCGTCGAACCCGGTGAGGAACATGTTGACCACGATCACCAGGTCCAGTTCGCGGTTCTTCAGCCGCTGAGACAGGTCCTTGTAGTAGTTCTGGAACTTGTCTGCGCTGGTGTCGTAGCTGGTGCCGAACATCTCGTTGTAGTCGATGATCGCGTCTTCGAGGGCAGAGCGGGCATCGGTCGGGAGATCGACAGTTTCGAAGCCTTCGTCATCGATGATCCCGTCGTCGACAGCTTCGTTGGCACCGTACGAGTAGATCATCCCGATCTTGAGGCGCTTGTCAGCGGGCAGCTTCTCCTGCTCCCGCTTCAGCACGTTGTAGTAGATCCGTGCTGCCTCGATCGAGGCAGTAGCGAAGATGGCGTTGAAACCGCGCACTCGCTTTCGTTCGCGCAGGGCTTCGGCTTGACGGCGGGTGCGCGTCGCCTGCGGCACGTTGGTCACCACAGAGTGCTCGTAGCTGGATGAGCGCTTCGTCTTCTGGTCGAAGTGCTCCAGGGTGTACTTGACGATCTCGCCGATGCGGCGGTCATCGAGGAGCGCCTGCTCTCGGTCGATCGCCGTGACCTGCTTGTCGTCAGGATTGCCGACCTTGATGGTGTTGATATAGTCGATCCGGAACGGCAACACGTTCTTGTCAGTGATCGCGTCGACGATCGTGTAGGTGTGTAACTTTTCGCCGAATGCCTGCTCGGTGGTCTTTAACTGCGGGTTACCGCCACTGCCGCTGTTTTCGGCGAAGATCGGCGTGCCAGTGAAACCGAACAGGTTGTAGCGCCTGAACGCCTTGGTGATGTCGGTATGCATGTCACCAAACTGCGAACGATGGCACTCGTCGAAAATGATCACGACGTGCTCATTGGTAATGGCGTGATTCTTATTGGCCTTGATGAAGGTCGAGAGCTTCTGGATCGTCGTGATGATGATGCGAGCAGTCGGGTCTTCGAGCTGCTTCTTCAACACCGCCGTTGAGGTGTTGGAGTTCGCCGCACCCTTCGAGAAGCGGTCGTACTCGCGCATCGTCTGGTAGTCGAGGTCCTTTCGGTCAACGACGAATAGCACCTTCTCCACGCTCGGCAGTTTCGAGGCGAGTTGTGCGGTCTTGAACGATGTCAGCGTCTTGCCCGACCCCGTGGTGTGCCAAACGTAGCCGCCGGCCGCGATTGTGCCGAGTTGCTTGTAGTTCGTGGCAATGTCGATGCGCTGCAAGATTCGCTCCGTCGCGACGATCTGGTACGGGCGCATTACCAGCAGCAACCGATCGGCGGTCAGCACGCAGTAGCGGGTCAGGATGTTAAGTAGCGTGTGCTTGGCGAAGAAGGTCTTGGCAAACGACGTCAGGTCTTGGATCGGCTTGTTCCGTGCATCAGCCCACCACGACGTGAACTCGAACGAATTTGAGGTCTTGCGACCCTTGCCCGGCTTCTGACCCTCTTTGAGGTGCTGACTGCGAGTCGTGTTTGAGTAGTACTTCGTCAGCGTGCCGTTGCTGATGACGAACAACTGCACGTACTCGAATAGCCCAGAGCCCGCCCAGAAGCTATCGCGCTGATAGCGATTGATCTGGTTGAACGCCTCGCGGATATCGACGCCCCGCCGCTTGAGCTCAATGTGAACCATCGGCAGCCCGTTTACGAGGACAGTCACGTCGTAGCGGTTAGCGTAGCGCCCGCCCGCACTCTCCCCCTCAGAAGGACCCGCGCGGTCCACCTCGTACTGGTTGATGACCTGCAGCCGGTTGTTATGGATGTTCTGCTTGTCCAGCAATGTGATGTTCTTCGTCGAACCATCATCACGCTTGAGGATCTGCACGTGATCCTCCTGGATGCGCACAGTCTTTTCGGCGATGCCGTCATTCTTTCCGGCGATCTTATTTTCGAAGAAGTCAGTCCATTCTGGATCCGAGAACGTGATGTGATTCAATGCCTCCAGTTGCGCCCGGAGGTTGTTCACCAGTTGCGCTTCAGAGGTGACTGCGAGGTATTCGTACGCCTGCGATTCCAGCAGCTTGACCAGCTCGCGTTCCAGCGCAGCCTCGGACTGGTATGCAGCCTCCGACGCCCGATCCGGCACATACTCGGCGACAACAGTACTCTCCGCCGAGACGGCGATCGGGTCGTACTTGCGTAAATTCGTTTCGCTCATGCACTGGCCTCCTCGAAAGTCAGCAGCTTGTCACGGTAATACTCGTATTGCGTGCGACGCGCCGCGAGTTCAGCAGGTAGGCCGAAACTCAGGTCGTTAACGAGAGTATCAAGTCTATTGAGGACCAAACCATCACGACGCTGATCCTCTATCGGCACGAGCTGCGTCTCAACCTGTTTGACGCGCCCCACCGCGAGTCCTGGCTGAGCAGACTTGGTCTTGTACTGGTTTAAATCCATCTCGGTGAGTTTATGGAACGCCCATGACATGTCGACGGGGACCTTCGGAGTGACAACAACCGCGTGTTCGGTTGCGTAACTCTTACCCTCAGCTCGATGCACATTCCCGCAAAGCGCACCCTGACGACCGATTAGTACGACTTTTTCATGATAATTATACGAGCCCACGTAGCCACGAAGTCCGTTGCCGCCGTAGCACGGGAATGGCTTCTCGTCGGTAGGTACGTCAGATATTTCAGCGGCCTTAATATGCACTCCGGCACGCATCTCAAAAATGTCGCCAAGACGAAGCACGTCGCCGTCGGCAGAATTTTTACCACTAAGCAGCTCGTAACGATAGTGTTCATATTGACGGCGGCGCGCTTCCAACTCTGCTTCCAGCTCTGCTTCCAGCTGAGTAAACTGATTTAGTATTCGCACAATTTCCCGCTGGACCTCGATATGCGGAACGGGAATACGAATCTTAGCAAGCGCCGCGCCGGACACGCGGCGAACTTTTGTACCGGAGACGAACGGCCGCTTCTGAGACTGAAACTGTTCCGTTCGGAAAAAATATGACACATAGCGCGGATCGAGCCTGTGTCGGTAGATATACGCGTCACCACTCAAAACAACATTTGTGTCACCTAGCCATGCCGTTGCTTTTGCAACTGCTTCGTCGTCTTCACTCGTAGTAGCGATCAGCAAGTCCCCAGGCATGGCCTGCCGCAACTTTGACGCCATGTCGCTCGGGGTGTACGACTTTGTAGATGTGGCCCAAACACCATAGTGGGTATGGATTTGGCCGTAGTGGACAGCGGGAAACCCCTCGTCGGTCAGATCTTTTTTCTGAAGACCATTGCCCCGAATGAACTCACCCAAATCACCAAGCGGCCTAAACTGAACCCCCTCAGGTGCTAGCTCAGCAATCAAATCATCGATACGACTCACAGTTCGTCCTCCCCGACCAGTGCGAGAAGGTCTTCAACCGCGAGCTGCTGTTCGGCATCTGCGTGACCATCGGTGATATTGATCCCGTCAGCGCGCAAGACATCAATCGGGTCGCGCTGATCCTCGGGGTCGTGCCAGCGAAACTCGTCAGCCACCCTCCCGTCCCACCTCAGAACACGGTAAGCGTTGGCGCAGTCTGCGCTCCGGCTGAGATGACCAGCCATCGCGACGGGCCCTGTTCCCACGGCCTCGGCGAGGTTGTTGTAGCTCGTCCATCGCCCAGCAGGCAGGGCGTCAAGGATAGCGTGCGCCTGCGACCAGTCGAACCGCTTCTGATCGCTGAAACTCTCCTTGTATCCCACAAGGACAGCTTCGTCGAACTTGGGTCGGGCCCAGATCGCGACGGCTTGTGCTGCGAGTGTATTGGCGCGCTTTCCGATCTCGACCGCGTTCCAGGCGTCAAGCTGCGCAAGTCCTTGATTAAGCCGGAGCGGGCTGTGCTTGAAGCCGCCTTCCATATCTCGCTTGTCTTCGAACGGGCGGTCGGAGTATTCCGGGTTGTAGCCGGTCAAGGTAAGATTGCCGAGGGTGTGGAGGTATCGGTCGTGGTCGACCTCCCAATTGACCCCCAGCGCTTCCTGCCATGTGGGATTGGCGTTCTGCGGCATGATGTGTTCGATCGTGTACTCGGCGATCGACACCTCTTCCTTTCGGCCGTAATTCTCCATCTTTCGGAAGAAGTAGCTGCGACGCTTCACGTTGTACATGTCAGTGCTCTTCAGCGCCTCCTCGAACTCTTCGTCGGTCGGGAATCGACGATAGTTCGGCAGCGTCAGTAGGCGAGCGCAGACGCTTACGACATAGTTGTCCTCGTCGATCGCGGCTGACAGAGTCGCGAAGGTCTTGTTGAGACTGTTGGTAGGGATGCGACATATCACCCGGCGGAACAGGTACGAGATCACCGCGTCGAGGATTGCGGCAAAGTCTTCGCCACTGAGGACCCCGGCTGCGTAGTCAGCGTAGAGGCGCAGTTGGAACGGGTACGTGACGGTGGCGAGCTGGTCGACTTCGGCGAACCTGCGCACCAGATTCTTTTCAGGTTCCTTTCCAAGTGCCATGTTGGCGAACCATGTCGCGTGGCGGCTGAGGTCGATAACAAGATCGTCCCTGCTGGAACCTGCGGATTCCTGCTCAAATGCGTACGTCTTGAAAGCCTCGTAGATCTCGATGAGGCGCGGGATTGAGTTCGTCTTGACGGTCAGATAGTGACGGACGAACTCGTCAAACCGCTTCTCGTCGTTGCCCTGGAACAGGCGCTCCATCGGGAACCAGTAGTCTTCGTAGAGTTGCTCCTGTTGCGCTGGCGGCAAATCCATCAACACGAAGTTGCGGATGAGGTCAGCTTGGGAAAGCTTCTTTCCGGTGGCATTCATCGACTCGAACACCAACTGCGGGTCATCCATGCCGCGGGTGAGCTTCACATCGACCACTACGAGTTTGTCGAGCCCCTTGCAGACGTGGGTCAGGTCGAGCTCGGGATCATTGAGTCGGGCGACAAAGTATGCGTAATTGTCCGCCACCCGTGAGGTTGTCTTAGGCATCGGAGCACTTCGGACAACTGCCTTCAAGGCGTCTCTGTCGCGTTGAGACAGGGTCAGCTTGAAGTAGTCGTCGCCAGATTCATACTCATTCCGTAAGTACAGCCCCCGAATCTTCTGTGGAGCGAAGCCCGGCTCGGGTTCCTGTGCCTCCACCGGCATGGTTTCCAACTTGGCGGCGAGCGCCGCCAATACAAGTGTCACCGTGGTTACACGTTGTTGTCCGTCGATGATGAGATCGGGTTCGCGCGAAGTGTTGGACCCTTGGTCTCGCTCGATGTAGACGATCGAGCCGGTGAAATGGCTGTTCAGCTTCTCACGTTTACCGGCGCGGATGATGTCTTGCCACAGCTGTTCGCACTCCGCATCACCCCATGAGTAGACACGCTGATAGATCGGCACGACGAACCGATCACTTTTCTTCAGCAGCTTCAGCAAGTTTGTGTCGACTGCTTTCACTTAGTGGCTCCTTCGAGGTCGGCCACGATCTCATCGATCGAGGTGCGGAGCTGCTGCTGCCGGACGACGATCCGAGCGATCTCGGCGTTCAGTTCCGTGATGTCGACGATCTCACGGAGATCTTCTTGCTCGACGTAGCTGGACACCGCGATGTTGTAATCGTGGGCTGCAATATCTTCGTTCGCCACGAGCTTCGAGACATGGTCGGCATCTACGCGAGCCACCAGGGTGTCAAGGATGCGATCCTGGTTCTCCGGAAGAAGCTTATTCTTGTTGCCTATGCGCTTGAACTCTGCTGATGCATCGACGAAAATTACACTATTGTCCGACTTGGACTTCTTGAGCACGATGATGCAGGTGGCGATCGTGGTACCGAAGAACAGATCTGTCGGCAACTGAATCACCGCGTCGACGTAGTTATTGTCGATCAGGTACTTTCGGATCTTCGCTTCCGCACCACCACGGTAGAGCACACCTGGGAACTCAACGATCGCCGCGGTCCCATTGACTGCCAACCACGACAGGATGTGCATGGTGAAAGCCAAGTCAGCCTTAGACTTCGGCGCAAGTACGCCCGCAGGGGCGAATCGTTCGTCATTGATCAGCAGCGGGTTGGCGTCGCCCTCCCACTTAATTGAGTAGGGCGGATTGGAAACGATCGCTTCGAACGGCTCGTCATCCCAGTGCGCAGGATCGGTGAGCGTGTCACCGTGGGCGATGTCGAACTTCTCGTAGTTCACGTCATGCAGGAACATATTGATACGGGCGAGGTTATAGGTCGTCAGGTTAATCTCCTGGCCGTAGAAGCCTCCGACGTTCTCTTTGCCCAGCACTTTGGCGAACTTGAGCAGGAGCGATCCGGAGCCGGCGGCTGGGTCATACACCCGGTTGACCCGCTTCTTGCCCGCCACGGTGATCTTCGCGAGCACTTCGGAGACTTCCTGCGGCGTGTAGTACTCGCCACCCGATTTGCCGGCCTGGGAGGCGTACATCTGCATGAGGTACTCGTAGGCATCGCCGAAAAGGTCGATCGAGTTGTCCTCGAAGTTGCCGAGTGGGAGGTCCCCGATGGCGTCGAGCAACTTGACCAGCTTCCCGTTCCGCTTGGCGACGGTGTTCCCTAGCTTGGAGCTGTTTACGTCGAGGTCGTCGAACAAACCCTTGAGGTCGTCCTCGCTATCAGAGCCGACAGCCGAACCTTCGATGTTCTTGAAGACTCGCTCAAGTGTCTCATTCAGGTTGGCGTCTCGCGCAGCACGCTCACGGACGTTTTGAAAAAGCTCAGACGGCAGTATATAGAAGCCCTTCTCGTCGACCGTATCTTTGCGACCAAACTCAGCATTTTCATCGTCGAGCTTCGAGTAATCGAAGTCTGTATCTCCGGCTTCATGCTCTAGATTGTTCAAGTAAGCAGTGAGATTCTCGGATATGAACCGGTAAAATAACATGCCGAGCACATAGGTCTTGAAGTCCCATCCGTCGACACTTCCGCGAAGATCATTGGCAATACGCCAGATTGTCTTGTGTAGCTCGGCTCGCTGCGCCTCTTTTGTCTTCGGTGACATTTCCACCTCTCCTGGTTCTATGAACTGCCTCTATATATGATGTCCGTATTTTAACATCATATCGAACATTTGTGCGAACATAGTTGCACGTGGCCGTCAGCCCTCCTCAGGTTGCCAGAGGACTACGACAAGTCCGGAAATTCTGGCCGTGAGCCGCAATGTGCTCTCTCAACGTGTGCCGCCGCGCCTGATCACGACGGCGTCCGCTGGATTTGGATCCAGCCCAATGACGTCGTAGAGCTTCCGCATCGCGGTGATTCGCCGTCGGATAGTGCTCTCGTTGTACTTCCTTCTGCGAAGAAGAGCCACGTACTGACGGAGGTCCTGCACAGTCAGCGTGAGTACGTCCTTGTCACGTTCCTCAGCCCACATGAACACGTCATCTAAGTCGCCCCAGTATGCCCTCGCGGTGTTGTAGCCATACGGCAACAGCACCTGCTCACGGAGCTCATCGAAGCGCTCGTACCGGACCCGAAGCTCTCTAATGATCGGCAGCAAGTAGTCCGGGCAGTAAGGCGACCGCTCCGGTTCCGACTCATCACCGCTCTCTCGCATGCCACAACTCTATCCATCCAAGTGCTATCACGCTTGTGCTTCTACGTTGTCTACCTGCGAAGTTAGCGTGTTTTCTGTCAGATCCGTTGTTTGCGGGTGACCCGCACAGCCAATTGATTGGAGACTACAGTGTCCGGACTTCAGCGCGTTCCAACGAGCACACCCGCTTCGTATCCAACGGCTACAGGAGGCTGCCTCTCCCGTCAGACCGCCCGCGATCTCGCAGCGATCGACCACTCTGCAGATGTGATGAGCGCCCGCGTTGCAGCGGCCGGCGAGGTCCAACAAACCCAAGTCGATGCCGTGGCCCGCGCTGGCGCGTACGCGATGCGGCAAGTTGCGCTGTTGGCGCAGATGCAGAAGGAAATCGCACTTGCGGCTCCGGAAGCATCCGGGGACCTGGACTTCATCAAGTCGATGACCAGCATCGGCCAGGTTGTCGCTGACACCAGTCAGCCGGTGAATCGATGATCTCGACAGTGGTTGTCGTTGCCGCTATCGCCTTCTTGCTTTAGGTGTCGAGCCAGGACGACGCGAAGGGGGCGGAAATTCTCGACCATATTCGAACCTTCATCGAGCCCTGAGCGGGCCGGCCGGACAAATGAGGTCCGAACCCTGAGGCGTGGACCACGGCTGAACTGCGGCCCGGTAGTCATACGGCGGCCGGGCCGCAGTATTATCGGACGTCTACTCAAATTAATCCAATTAGTGGATGTTTCGGGCGGCGATGAGTCCGGTGATGAAGTCGGTGACGCGGTCGGCTTCGGCGTCGGTGAGGTCGAAGGATTGGCCTCCGACGATGGTGCGGGCGGGGCCGAGTGGTTCGAGTCCGTAGAGGATTCGGGTGGCGGCTGATAGCGCGGCTCGGTTGGCGATGGATTCGATCGAGCAGTCGAGCGCACCAGCGATTGCTGTGAGCTGATCGCGACTGATGACGGCGGGTGGCGTGGCCTGTCTATAGGCGGTCGGTTGTGACTGCCCGCGTTCCCATGCGCTGATCCATGGGGATTTCACGCCGATGGCCACTGCCAGTTTGAGCTGGGTGAGTCCGGTCTCCCTGCGTGCGGCGCGGATGGCGCGGCCGAGCGAGCGGGCTTCCTCTGGGGTCAACGGGACTCCTTCCCTGAAATGCCTTGGTGAACGGTGACCAGAACGGACCAGTCTCCGTCGTGGACGGAGGTCGCCACAACCGAGGTCTGCGCGTCGTTCTGGGGGTGGAGCTGGTGAAGGCGGCGGTCGAGAGCCATATGAGCATGAAGCTCACTTGGCCCGGATCCGATGATGAACATGGCGACCATTTTGCCCGGCCCGCGGGTTGCGTGGGGTATCAGATGTGGTCGACAGCCAGCCCGTTACCTTTATTGAACCTCCGGTGGTCGGAGGTCTGGTCGCTCGAGTGGGCATGGCTTTCTTGCCCTGCCATCGATGGTCCGGGGGGTGTTGCCACCCGCTCGAGAGACACGCGTTGACCGCTGATAGGGACGCGGCCCACCTTTTAGGTGAGGTCTCTTCGTAACGTGGGTGTCGGCATCGGGTGTCAAGACGGTGACCAGCAGGGATACTTCAGAAGGGAAGTATCGCCATGTCCGAGAACTACGCCGTATTCGTGGGACTGGGGGCGTGTCAAGTTTTCTGTGTAAGGGCCGGTCGGTTAGCCCCTCTGCCGGGTGGTCAGAGTGGGAGTCTGTTGGGGAATTGCACGGCGAAGGCGTTGAGCGCTTGGTGCCATCCCTGTGTGCCGGTGCCGAGGTCGCCGCCGCGGGTGGTTTCGATGTTTCGGATGCCCAGATAGACCAGTTTGATCGCCGCCTCGACTGAGGGGAATGAGCCCCTTGTCTTGGTGATTTTCCGGAGTTGGTAGTTGATCGATTCGATCTGGTTTGTGGTGTAGATGACCTTGCGGATCTCGGGGGTGAACGCCAGGAACGGGGTGAAGTCCTCCCACGCATTGCGCCACGCCATCACCGCCCCCGGCGCCTTGGTGCCCCAGGTCTCGGCGAAGGCTTCCATCGCCAGCTCGGCGGCCTGGACGGTGGCCGCGGTGTAGATCGGCTTCATGTCCTTGGCCATGGTCTTGCGGTCGGCGTAGGAGGCGTACTTCATGGCCGAGCGCAGCAGGTGCACCACGCAGGTCTGCACCACCGTCTCGGGGTAGACACTGTTGACCGCGGCCGGCAGCCCGGTCAGTCCGTCGCAGCACAAGATCAGGATGTCCTTGCAGCCCCGATTGCGGATCTCCGCCAGGACGCCTGCCCAGAACTTGGCCCCCTCGGTAGCACCGAGCCACAGTCCCAGCACCTGCTTGCGGCCCTCTAGATCGACGCCTACGGCCACGTGGCAGGCCTTATTGGCCACGACGCCGCCGTCGCGAATCTTGAGCCAGATCGCGTCGATGTAGACGATCGGATACACCGTCTCCAGCGGCCGGGACTGCCACAGGGCGATTTCGTCGGTGACCACGTCGGTGACCCGGGAGATGGTCGCGGCGGAGACGGTGGAGCCGTAGATCTCCTCAAGGTGTGAGCCGATATCCCTGGTGGTCATGCCGCGGGCGTAGAGGGACAGGATCATGTCCTCGACCTTGCCCAGTCGACGGGCCCGCTTCGGGACGATCACCGGCTCGAACGAGCTATTGCGGTCCCGCGGCACGGTCAGCTCCACGGGACCCTGGAGGGTCTGGACGCGCTTGGTGGTCTTGCCGTTGCGGGAGTTACCGGTCCCATGGCCGGCGGGGTCGCCGGCCTCGTAGCCCAGGTGGTCGGAGAGCTCGGCTTCCATGGCCCGCTCCAGCACCGCCTTGGTCATCTGCGTCAGCAGCTCCTCGACCCCGTGGCGGCCCTGCCCGAGTTCCTCGGCGGCGGTCACCATGGCGTCGATCTGATCGGCGCTCAGCACCCCGGCCAAGGGGTTCTGGACATCAGCAATTTCGGTCATTCGGTCAATCCTTCCAAGAGGCGAAACCCGTAGGTCACACCTCGGTTCGAGACCGGACCCTTACACACTCAATGAAACACCCTCGGGACTGGACGTCGGCAAGAGTGCCCATCACGCATGCGCTCTCGCCCAGGACGGCTCCCGCCTCTACGACAAACCCCTGGTCCAAGACGAAGTCGCTCTGCGGAAAGTTATCGTCGAACTTCAGCAGCATGGACCGGTGCTGATGATCGTCGACCAGCCCAACACGATCGGGGCGCTGCCCATCGCGGTGGCCCGTGACTGCGGTTGCGAGGTCGCCTACCTGCCAGGACTTGCGATGCGCAAAGCCGCGGACCTGTACCCAGGTAGGTCGAAAACCGATGCCCGAGATGCGTTCATCATCGCCGACACGGCCCGCACAATGCCGCACACCCTGCGAGCGGTGGACCGCGATAGCGAGGTGCTCTCAGCGCTGAAAATGCTCGCCGGTTTCGACGACGACATCGCTCGGGACTGCACCCGGGCCAAGAACCGGCTGCGCAGTGTCCTGACGCAGATCCACCCGGCATTCGAGCGCGTTCTCGTCGGTGAGATCCTGGCACGAGCCATCGTGTTGGACCTGCTCATCCACTACGGCGGACCCACCAAACTCGCCGCAGCCGGCCGAGGCCGAGTGCTCAAATGGGCCCGCAACAGGTCGAGAAAAGATCCGGTCGAGCTCATCGACCGAATCTTCGCGGCACTGGCCGAACAGACGGTCACCGTGCCCGGCACCGACGCTGCCGAGTTGGTCATCCCGCAGCTCGCCGCGAACATCAAAGCGCTACAGCAACAGCGCGAGACCATCGCTGGCCAGGTCGAGGGGATGCTCGATGAATTCCCTCTTGCCGAGGTCTTGATCTCGATGCCCGGCATCGGCATCAAGACCGCCTCCAACATCCTGCTGGCCGTGGGCGACTGCAGCGACTTCGCCTCCGCCTCACATCTCGCTGCTTACGCCGGTATCGCCCCGGTGACCAGACGAAGCGGCACCTCCATCAAGGGCGAATTCCCTGCTCGTAGTGGCAACAAGCGCCTCAAGAACGCCATGTTCCGCAGCGCCTGGATCGCCAGCAACTGCCATGGCCCCTCTCAGGCCTACTACCAGCGCAAACGCGCCGAAGGAAAGAAGCACAACGCAGCCGTCATGTGCCTTGCACGACGCCGCAGCAACGTCATCTACGCCATGCTGACCAACCGCGAGTTCTACCGCGAGCCGCCAGCACCCAACGACGTAGCCGCGGCGGCCTGAAGCGATCACCAATCATCAGCAAAACGCTTGACAATCCTCATAGGGACACCCCCCCAGAAGCTGATGTTTGCGACCGCGGCCTCGACCGCCCGTGGACCGATGGCGACGGAGCTGTCGCGGACTCGGGCTACCACTTCTACTCGAAGCAGCTCACGGACCAGTGGGACGCGCGGCACGAGACCTGCCCGCGGTCGCCGAGTTCGGGTTGAGGGAGCACAACTGCGACGTAGAACTCCGCGATGTCAAATACACATGGGTCCACATCACTGTGAAGTCCACGGACGATGACGCGGCCGACGGCGTCGTGACCTAGCGCATGAAGCACTACTTCCGAGACGGCGGAACCGCGGCGGTGCACTTCCGGTCGTGCGTGCGGAAGAAGCTCCTCAGCGTCCGTGCGGGGGCTCGCCAGTACGCTCAAGTGGTGCCCCCAGTCGGACTCGAACCGACACTTTGACGGTTTTAAGCCGTCTGCCTCTGCCAATTGGGCTATGGGGGCTTCCCAGCCGCGGCGAGCCGCGGCCAACCGGGCGCGAGCGCCCACGTTCGAACGAGCGACGCTAGCCGACCATACGAGCCAACACCGACATCGCGATCCCGTCCAAGATGTCCTTCTCACTCACCGTGAGCTCGGACAACCCCGCGCGCTCTGCCATCACATCACACAGCGCCTGGACCACAATGGAGCCCCCACCGATCACATCGGCGCGGCCCGGGTGCATTGGGCCCAGACTGCGCCGTTCGGTGACAGACGACGCCACCAGGCGGTCGCACACCTCGCGCATGCGATCCAGCGGGATCACGCTGCCGTGAATCCGCTCGGGGTCGTACTCCCCCAGCCCCTGCGCCAACGCCGACAACGTGGTGAAGGTGCCAGCCACGCCCACCCAGCGGGAGGCAAGGCCGACGGGGACGTCGCCGGCCCCGGCGAGCGCGTCGCCGATCACGGACCGCGCCTCGGCGATCTCAGCGTCAGTGGGCGGATCCGAGTGCAGCACCCGCTCGGTGAGGCGCACACAGCCCACGTCAAGACTGCGGGCCCCGAGGATCTGGACATCGCCGCGGACGACCTCGCCCACCACGATCTCCGTCGACCCACCACCGAGGTCGGTCACCACGAACGGCCCGTCAGTCGGGTCAAGGTCGATCACCCCGCCGGCGAAGGTTAGCTCGGCCTCGGTCTGCCCGGAGATCACCTCGGCCTGCGCGCCCGGGAAGTGCTTGCCGAGCACCTCGGCGGTCATGCCGAAGAACTCGTCCTTGTTACGGGCATCGCGGGTGGCGGAGGTGGCGACCATCCGCACCGACTGCACGCCGAGCTCGGCCATGGTGGCCGCATAGTCAGTGAGCGCGGTGCGGCACCGGGAGATCGCCTCCGTGGAAAGCCTCCCGGTCGCATCGACGCCCTCGCCGAGCCGGATGATCCGCATCTCGCGGGTGACGTCGGTCAGCCCGGGCTGCCCGGGCACTCCCTCGGCGACGAGTAGTCGGATCGAGTTGGTGCCGCAGTCCACAGCGCCCACACGAACAGGCCCTGCCCGGACGGCGCCATCGGGAGCAGTCGCGGTCACTCCTGCTCCTGCGCGTAGTAGTCGGGTACGCCCAGCTCCTCGGGGGTGGGCCAGTCCTCAGGAAGCGCGTTGCCGCGCAGTCCGGCCTCGCAGGCCAGGGCCACGGACTCGTCGCCCAGCCACACCACGCCGGGCCCCTCGGCCAGCGCGTACGCCATCAGCACGTGCAGGCACTTGACCCGCTCGGGCATTCCGCCACCAGAGAAGTCGGTGCCCAGGTCCTCGATCTCGTTGCGCTGGGACAGATACCGCTCATGCGCCTGGGTGTAGTTGAGGGCCATCTCGGGGTCGGAGGTCAACCTCGTCGTCATCCCCCTCATGATCCCCGCCGATTCCTGCCGGCTCGCCTCGGCGGTGAGCCGCGGATCGGTGAGGTAGTACAGCGTCGGGAACGGAGTACCGTCCTCGAGCCGCGGCGCGGTCTTGACCACCCCGGGCCTGCCGTCGGGGCTGCGATAGGACACCTCCAGCACCCCGCGCGGCCGCCGGCCCAGCTGGGCCTCGATCGCCTCGAGATCGTCACTG
Source organism: Dietzia cercidiphylli (assembly GCF_039531545.1). NCBI lineage: Bacteria > Bacillati > Actinomycetota > Actinomycetes > Mycobacteriales > Dietziaceae > Dietzia > Dietzia cercidiphylli. The sequence goes on along the minus strand of NZ_BAAAQG010000003.1, from coordinate 633,236 downwards.
GACACGCTGTGTTCGGCGCTCACGCTGGGGGGTCCTCCTGTGGTTGGGGTTGAGGGGCGTCGCCGTCCGGGGTCTCGACGCCGAGATTCCCGCGTTGGGGATCGACCGGAACGGCCGGGGTATCGGGGCCGCCGGGGATGCTGGTGCCCTCGAGCACCGACGTACCCCCCGGGAGACTCGAGTTCTCCGGGAAAATGGGATCGGCGGGCACGGAGATGGAGTCCCACACCCGCGTCTGCCACGGCAGCGCCGCCAGCTCGGCCGCCCGCTGCTCGGCCGCCGCCTGCTCCACCGGATCCACCGGGCTCACCCGGTACGGGGTCTCCCCCGGCTTGACCGCGCCGAAGCGGATGCGGGCCTGCTGCTCGATGTACGCCGGATCGGCGAGCAACTGCTCCTCGGCCTCGAGCTCGGCGATCGTGGCCTGCAGCGCGGCCCGCTCCTGCGCCACCGCCTTCTCGTCCGAGAGGAACTGGTAGTGATTGCGCAGGGGGAACGACACCGTCACCAAGAGAATGATGGCGACGACGGCGAGGAGACCGATCCGCCGAGGCGTGTAGTTCCGCGGGCCCAGCACGGTGTCCGAGAGATCGGTCCGCGTGGTGAGCCGGTGGGCCTCCGGATGCGCGGTCAAGCCCACCTTGCCGGAGCGGGCCGAGGCGGGCACCGGCCGGTCCCGCTCCCGGCTCGGCGTGCGCCGCTGGGGCGTCTGCCGGCGGGTGGGGTCGCCAGGAGACTCACCGCGGGTGCGACCCCGCTGCGGGGCCCGGCGGATGGGCCCCGACGCCTCCCCGGGACGCCGGGACGACGACCGATCGCGGCCGTCGCCCCGGCGATCAGAAGGGCGTGGTGGGCGAGCCATGAGCCCTCCTCTCGACTACCTACCTACTGGGGCCGTGCTTTCTTGGGCTGCGCGACCCGATGGCCTGGCTCAGGCGTTGAAGCGCGGGAAGGCGCCGGCACCGGCGTACCGGGCGGCGTCCCCGAGCATCTCCTCGATGCGCAGCAGCTGGTTGTACTTGGCCACCCGCTCCGAGCGGGCCGGGGCGCCGGTCTTGATCTGGCCGCAGTTGCAGGCCACCGCGAGGTCGGCGATGGTCGTGTCCTCGGTCTCGCCCGAGCGGTGCGACATCATCGAGGCGTAGCGGTTGCGGTGTGCCAGTTCCACGGCGTCCAGCGTCTCGGTGAGGGTGCCGATCTGGTTGACCTTGACCAGCAGCGCGTTGGCCGCGCCCTTGGCGATGCCGTCGGCCAGACGCTCCGGGTTGGTGACGAACAGGTCGTCGCCCACCAGCTGGACCTTGTCGCCGATCATGTCGGTCAGGGTCTTCCAGCCCTCCCAGTCGTCCTCGTCGAGCGGGTCCTCGATGGAGACCAGGGAGTAGTTGGCCACGAGGTCGGCGTAGACGTCGGCCATCTCCGCGGCGGAGAGCTGCTTGCCCTCGAAGTTGTACTTGCCGCCGGAGTAAAACTCGGTGGCCGCCACGTCGAGCGCGAGCGCGACGTCGGAGCCGAGCGTGTAGCCGGCCTGCTCGATGGCCTCCACGATGAGGTCCAGCGCGGCCTTGGTGGAATCGACCGACGGGGCGAAGCCGCCCTCGTCGCCCAGGCCCGTCGACAGGCCCTTGTCCTTGAGGACGGCCTTGAGGGAGTGGTAGACCTCGGTGCCCACGCGCAGGGCCTCGCGGAAGGTCGGCGCGCCGATGGGCGCGATCATGAACTCCTGGACATCCACGCCCGAGTCGGCGTGGGCGCCGCCGTTGAGAATGTTCATCATGGGCACGGGCAGGACGTGCGCGTTGGCGCCGCCGATGAAGCGGTACAGCTCCAGGCCGGCGGCCTCGGAGGCGGCGCGGGCCACGGCGAGCGAGACGCCCAGAATGGCGTTGGCACCGACGTGGGACTTGTTGTCCGTGCCGTCGGCGTCGAGGAGGGCCTCGTCGACCAGGCGCTGCTCCTCGGCGGGGATGCCGATCACGGCCGGGGCGAGCACGTCCAGCACGGCCTCGACGGCCTTGGTCACGCCCTTGCCCAGGTAACGGTCGTCGGAGTCGCGCAGCTCCACGGCCTCGTGGGCGCCGGTCGAGGCACCCGAGGGCACCGCGGCCCGCCCGAACGAGCCGTCGTCCAGAAGCACCTCTACCTCAACGGTGGGGTTGCCTCGCGAATCGAGGATCTCCCGGGCTCCGACCTGCTCGATAAGCGCCATCTGTGCTCCTTGGGGAAGTTCGTGGATCGTGTCTGGGTCGGCACCGCGCTGGGTGGTTGCAGTACCGGGGGCCATTGTTCCACGTCGGTCTACAGGGCGGGGTCAGGCGTGCTGGGCCACATCCCTTCGGGTGCGCTGCGTGTCTGATCACGTCACGGCGGGATGCGATGCACGTCCGGACCACACCGGCAGCGCAACCCGGAGGTGAAGAGTAAAGCCTCGGCCCATCAACCCGGCACGTACTGCCCATTCGGACAGATTCGTATTACGATAGTGCCCATGGAGCGGAAAATTCAGGGTCAGAACGTCTCCGAAGAACAGCTCGACAATTGGGTCGCCGAGGCTGAAGAGGGTTACGACATCGCCTGGCTGCAGAAGCGCATGGGTCGGCCCGCACGATCCGACCGCGCGGCCCGAGTCGTCCCGGTTCGCCTGACCGATGCTGAACTCGAGGCTGTCATGGCCCGCGCCGACCGGGAGCACCTCAACCGATCAGAGGCGATCCGCCAGGCGTTGGCGCAGTGGGCCGCCGCCTCGTGATAGTCCGACCATCCGCGAGGAAACACGGCATCAAGGACGACGACATTCGGGCGGCGCTCGAGTCGCCAGTCCTCTCCGGCCCACTGGACGATGACCATCCCCAACGCGTCCTCGTCCTCGGGTTCGATACACTTTCGCGCGTACTAGAGTTGATCGCGCTGTACTACGACGATGGCACGATCGAGGTAATTCACGCGATGAAGGCCCGCCGTTCCTATCTCAACCTGCTTGAGTAGCTGCCGCGTTCAGACTCTTGCCGTTGCGCACTGACGTCAGCAGCAGACCAATACCGGCGTCCGACCTCGTCGTCGTCAGTTTTCGGCCCCTCAGCCCAACGCCACCACGCACTTGCCCGTCGTCCGCCCAGAGAGCATGTCCACGATTTCCACAGCGCTGCGAGGTGCTTCCTGGCTTCGGGAAGTCGGTCAACGAACATGGGAGATCAACACGACGTCGTCGGGCTTGAGGGACGTCACCACGAACATCCCCGCCCACGCCGTGAGGCCCGTCATCCCGAGCAGCCCCACCTCAAGCTCCGGCGGGCCCAGCGCACGGTCCAACTTGGACAGCGCCCCGGCCACCCCGAGGCCGGATCCACCAGGGCGTACTCGCGGTGTCCGAGGTCGTGGTGCACCGAGTCGTCGGGGGTGTACTCATCCGCGTCCGACTCGACCACCTCGCCGACCACCATCTCGGCGAGCGCCTCCCCCGGCTTCAGGGCCTGACTACGAACCACCTCGCAGTCAGAATTCCGGCCGCGGCTGGCCCGTGTCGTCGTCGTAATCGCCTTACCTTCGTCCCTAATGCGCGGCCTCACCCCGGCACCCACGCTCACCTCGACGGCCCGGCGGGGTGCGCACCAGCCGACGGCGGCGGTGACGTACCCGGCCCCTACAGTGAGCCCGACCCCGCCAGGACCATCCAGGAGGACTCCGTGGACTCACCCGCCCTCATCACCGCCCGCAACGGGGCAGACATCTGATGGCGGCCCGGTCCTCACGCTCAACGACAAAGAAACGCAAGTCGAGCTCCAGGCGGGCGACGTCGGCCAAGAAGCCCAACACGACGCCGACGATTCCGACGATCCCTCCCGGCCAGCGGGTGTGGCTGCTGGAGCTCCCGTGGGGAGGACTGGGCGGAGGGGCGCCGGCCGGAGTGACCTACTACAAGTCGCTCACCGCGCACGCCTATGTCGGCACCGCCCTGCCGGACCCACTGGAGCACTACGCCAGTAAGCCCTACTCCTACCTGCGGTGGCTGGAAGACGAGCTCAACGGCAGCGAGGGCCCGGGCGCGACCGCCGCGCCGATGACGCTGCGCCCGGAGCAACGCGCGGACGTGGACGCGATCGTCGCGGCCGCCCAGCGCCAGTTCCGGCAAGTTCACCTGGCCAACGATGTGGGCACCGGCAAGACCCTGGTGGCGGTGGCTGCGGCGAAGGCCATCGCGAACATGCGCGGCGCTCGCACCATCCTGGTGACGGTGGACCGGCCCGCGCGCATCACCATCCCGTCGTGGCGGCGCACCATCGCAGCACTGGGTAACGAGGACCTGTGTGACGACGACCTGCGCTGGATCATCATGTCCTCGGACAGCCTGGGCAAACTCATGGCTCGAAACGGGCGCCCTCGCCTCAAGGTCGACGTGGCGGTAATTGACGAGGCCCACCAGTTCCGGCACGCCAGCAAGCGCACCAGCTACATGCGGCGACTGACCCGCATGGACGGCCCGCACGAGAAGTCCCCTTTCGTGCTGACGATCACCGCCACGCCGGGCCATCACCCAGGCGAATGGGGCTACCTGTCGTCGCTGTTCGCACAGGTACACGGCGACCCGCCTGCACGGTGGGCGGACTTCGGGCGGACCCTGGCCGAGCGGGGCGTGCCCCTGGAGACCTCGTACGGCAAGTGGACGTGGACCGTGGAGGCCAAAGAGTCGCTGCCGATGCAGCAGGCCGCCATCAGCGACGTGCGCGACATCCTGCTGCGGCACGACCCGCCGCTAATGCTCACCCGGTCGGCGCCGTGGGGCCCGCCTCCGTTCGACGTGGACCTGGTGGAGCTGACCCCGGACCAATGGCGGGCCTACGAGCTGGAGTGGGGCGACTTCCAGCGAGAGATGCACTTGGCCAGGACGGGCAACAACGTCGCTCGCGGGTTGGCTGCGCTGGTGCGATTGCGCCAGAAGGCATCGATGATCCGGGTCGAGCACACGGTCGCGGCGGCGAAGGCCGAACTCCAGCGCGGCTACCAGGTGTTGATCGCGACCGAGATGGTGTCCACAGCCGCGCACCCGGTGGCCGAGCTGCTCGAGGCCGACGGATTCCCGGTTGCACGGATCTACGGCTCGAACCCGCAGGCCGAGTCCGAGCGGATGCGGTTCCAGCGAGGCGAGGCGCCCGTGGTGGTGTTCAACACGCCCACCGCGATCAACCTGCAGGCGCGCGAGCAGTTCGCCGACGGCACGTTCGCGACCGACACCCCGCGCAGGGGCTTCTTCCATCAGGCCCGCTACTCGGGGCTCCTGGCCGAACAGACGATGGGCCGCGCGCACCGGAATCATCAGGTGTGCGCGTGGTCGCTCCTGGCGGCGGCCGGCACGATCGAGGAGCGAGCGGGGACCGTGATGTTGTCCCGTCTCATCGCCTCGGCGACCAGCACCGATGCGGACTCCTCCACCTTCTCGGAGGTGGCCCGGGTGTTCGGTATCGACTGGATCCCTGCCGTCCGATTGGCGGACGAGCTCGGCTAGGTGTTCTGGATGCAGGGCGCTGTGCCCGCGAACCGTGGGGCGCCACGACACGCTCACCGCCCGTGGCGTGTCCCCGCGACGGGCAGACTGGTTCCGGCGAACGCCCTGGTCGTCGTTATTTACGCGCTCCTTTCCGATTACTCGGCCGATACACTCCCAGGGTGCGGATTCGTCCGATCGATCTGGTGGATGTCCTGGCGTATCTCGTCGTGCTGGGCGTGTTCATCCAGCTATTCCCCGCGGTCCTCTCGGAGACGTTCCTGCTGGCACTTCTCACGGCGGTCCTGCTCAAGGCGGTCCTGGAGATCGTCCTGCGGGTCAAGAAGCGGATTGTGGGCCGCATCCGCTCGGGAAAGACGCTCACAGTTCGCGTCGTGAACGTGGCCGCGCTGGTGTTGGTGCTGCCGGGTAGCAAGTTCCTGGTCCTCGAGCTGGTGGCGCTCGCGTTCGGCGACGCCGTCCAGCTGGGCGGCTTTCTCGCTGTGACCGCACTGATCGTCGTGCTGATGCTCGCACGCGGCGGCATGCGGCGGTTTCTGGCGAAGAGTGAGCAGTGACCCAACACGGCCGCGGCTCCGGCCACGGTCTGACCACACAGTGACGAGCATGATCGACCCCGCCGCACCCATCTCAACCTGTGTAGGTAGCTGCCGAATTCGGACCACTACTGGTGCGCACAGCCGTCAGCAGCAGACTGATATCGGCGGCCGACCTCGTCGTCGTCACCAGTAGGCCCCTCAGCCCAGCGCCACCACGCACTTGCCCGTCGTCCGCCCGGAGAGCATGTCCACGATCGCCTGCGGCGCGGACTCCAGGCCCTCGTACTTCGCGAGGTCCAGGTTCAGGTCGCCCGACCGCCACAGTTCCGCGAGGTGCTTTCTGGCCTCGGGAAGCCGATCCGCGAACGTGCCCGCGAGGAAGCCACGCAGATTGATGTCCTTGGTGGTGGCGTTGAAGAGGTTGTCGGGAGCGGCCGGAGGCTGACCGTCATAGCCAGCGATCGCGCCACAGAGGGCGACCCGGCCGAGCGGGCGCAGGTGAGTGAGCGCGGCCTTGAGGTGGTCGCCGCCGACGCTGTCGAAGTACACGTCGATCCCCTCGGGCGCGAACTCGCTCAGCGGCTCGTCCAGCCCGTCGCGCCAGTTGAACGCCGCGTCGAGCCCGAGTACATCCTTGAGGTAGGTGACCTTCTCGGCACTACCAGCGCTGCCGATCACCCGGCACCCGTGCGCCTTGGCGAGCTGCGCCGCGACGCTGCCCACCGCGCCGGCGGCCGCGGAGATCCACACGACGTCGTCCGGCTTGAGGGACGCCACCACGAACATCCCTGCCCACGCCGTGAGCCCGGTCATGCCGAGCAGCCCCACCTGGAGCTCGGGCGGGCCCAGCTCGCGGTCCAGCTTGGACAGTGCCCCGGCCACGCCGAGGGCCTGGTTTTCCGGATCGACCAGGGCGTATTCGCGGTACCCGAGGTCGTGGTGCACCAGGTCGCCGGGTGCGTAGCCCTCCGCGTCCGACTCGACCACCTCACCGACCACCATCCCGGCGAGCGCCTCCCCCGGCTTGAGGGCCGGCAGGTATCCGGGAGGCGAGACGGGATCGAGCCGCAGCCGGGTGGCCGCGTCCACGGAGAGCAGCGTGTTGCGGATGAGCACGTGCCCCGGAGCCATGGTCGGCATCTCGGTGGGCACCACCTCGAGGTCGTCCACCGCCAGCGCACCGTCGGGGTGCCTGACCAGGCGAACCTCCCGGTTGCCCTGCGCTGCGTTGCCGGTCGTCGTGTCGTTCATCGCCGTGTCGGTCATGCGATCCCTACCGATCGTTGTGTGGGCCAGTTCACACCGACAGTAAATGAACTGACTTCACTTGGGTAGTGGATGGGCGAAGTTGGACCACGCAGGGGCGACCACAGGGCGGGCACGCGCGTGACGCAGGCGGGCGCACCCCAAACCTTGACGGAACCGCAGCCCCTGGACGGTGCGCCCCCGACGCCCCCACCCCATTGCGCTCGCCGCCGACGCGGTGAATGATGAAAATCGAGTGATAAACCGAGGTGAGGGCCCGTCAACGGCTACGTGCTCTTACCGCCGACTCGAGCGGGGTGGCACACGAAATGCGCGCACTGATCGTCTTTCAATCGATGTACGGCTGCACCCACGACATTGCCAACGCGATCGCACGCGGCGTCGCTCGGGTAGGTGACGCCACGACAGTCCCCGTCTCGCACGCGATAGACGAGGACACCTCCGTCTATGACCTGGTGATCGTGGGCGGCCCCACCCATGTCCACGGAATGAGTCGCGAATCGACCCGGCGTGGTGCGGTCGAAGCCGCCGACCAGCCAGACAGTGCCCTGACGGTGGAACCCGATGCGGCGGGTGCGGGGATCAGGGACTGGCTCGGCGAGCTCTCCCGGCGCGAGGGGGCTGCTGCCGCGTTCGATACCCGGGTCGACAAGCCCGCGATCCTCACCGGTCGGGCATCCAAGGGGATCTCGAAGAAGCTGAAAAGCCTGGGGTTCACCCTCGTCGCCGAACCGGAGAGCTTCCTGGTCGACACCCAGACCCAGCTGCTCGAGGGCGAAGAGGCCCGCGCGGAGCAGTGGGGCCAGATGGTGGCCGCGCGGATCACGTGAACCCGGGAGAGTGTGATCCCCTCTCCCAGTGGGTGATCCGACTAAGGGTCTATTGCGACAGGGGCCGGACCTCGTCGAGCATGACGTCGACGAAGACGTCCTTGTTGTCCGCGCTGCCGAGGCCGTGCCCGCCCTCCAGCCAGATCAGTCTCTTCTCCGGCGCCGAGAGCTCGTCGTAGTACTCCTCGACCAGCGTCGGCATCGCATTCACGTCGTGCCGCCCCACGAAGAAGAACACCGGCACCTCGAGCTCCGGAGCCTGATCGACGAAGTCCAGGTCTTCCAGCTGCGGGTAGACGGCGTTGAACGAGTTGATCAGACCGCGGGTGTGGTTGATCGTGTCGACGTAGCCGTACTCGGGCACGAGCAACCCGAGAAGCGGCACGACCAGCGTGTAGCGGGGAACCCCCATCATCTCGTTGAGCACGTCGAGAAAGTCCACGTACGGCCACACCACAGCGTCGCCGTAGTACGGCGGCGGTCCGTTGTTCCGCAGCGTCTCCGCTCGCCCGGTATCCCCCTGCTCCTCGAGGTGATCCAGCGCCAGTTGGTACCCCATCCGGTCGTTCTCGGTGGTGTTGACCATCTGCCCGCTGCTGATGAACGCGTGGAAGAGCTCGGGGTGTTCCTGGGCCAACCAGATGCCCAGGATGCTCGACCACGAGACTCCATAGATGTAGATCTTGTCCTGCCCGAAACGTTCGCGGAGGTGGTTGGTGAGCGCGGTGGCATCGGCCACGAACCGCTCCCGGTCGAGGTCGTCGAACGGCACGGCGCCGTAGGACTTTCCGGTCCCGGGCTCGTCCCAGTTGACCACCGTGAAGTGCTCCTCCAGTGGCCTGAACTCGGTGGAGTTGAAGAAGCCGCCTCCACCGGGGCCGCCCATCCCGAGGTTGAGCAGGACCGGATTCGACGCGTCATGGCCGCGAATGGTGATCCACTGTTCGCTGCCGTTGAGCTCCACCGCCTCCATCTCGGCAACGCTCCCGGGGACGGGCTCACCGTCCGACCCGGTGATGGGCGGCGTGATCGCCAGGGTCTGCGACGCCAAGACGGCCACGATCGCGGCGAGCGCCATGACACCCACCGCCATCGGTCTCACCGCCCGCCGGCGGCGTCGGAGGATGAGCCAGAGTAGCGCGAACAGGCCGAGCAGGAGCAGTGGAAGCCATGCCCACATCGGCACCGACGTGGTGAGCGGCAGAAGCAGCACGGGCAGGAACAGCACCACGGCCGCGATCACTGCCGCAGCGGTCAGCCATCCACTACCTCGACGACGAGGACGCCCTGTGCGCTTGTCAGTCACGGTGACTCCAGGGGCTATGCCTCTGAACCTACGAGGTGGTACGGCCGCGGTCAACGGTCGGGACGGTTGGCCCCGCGCTCACCGCGGCGATCCGCAAGGCCCCGGCGGGGCGCCAGCAGATCGCGCTGGCCCGCGCGTCGAGGTCCAGCTCCCGGCCGTCGGGCAGCTCCAAGCCGCTCACCTGCAGGTGGGACCCCGCGGGCACCCCCGTTCCGGATTCGTCGCCGGCGCTAAGGCCTGCAGGTCGACCAGTCGCTACGCGGCGCCGTGGGACCGGGCGAAGATGCTCACCATGGCGGTGATGAGCCGCACCGGCTCCTCGCAGAAGACGGCCACGCCCACCACGGAGACGAGGGTGCCGATCTCCATCTCGCCGGCCAGAACGCGGTAGCCGGCGGCCAGCAGGACCAGTGCCAGCACGACGGCCATGCCGAGCGACCCGATCCCCTGGACCCGCCCCGACCGCTCGGCGGTGACGATGCCCGCGTCGGCCGCGTGGCGGGAGGCGCCGCGGTACTGCTCGGCCGCCCAGCGCTCCCCGCTCCCGGCCTTGAGCACGCGCAAGCCCGTCATGATGTCGGTCGCGCGGCTGCTCGCCATGCCGATGGCGGTCTGCTTCCCGCCGATGGTGATGAACGGCTGAAGGTCTCGCCGACTCAGAACAGTATTTCCACGCCGGAGCCCGGTGGCGGTGGCGATCGACCGGCCTAGATCTGAACCCCCGGGCCCACCGGCTCCCCGCAGCGTTCCACCAGCCCGAGCAGGTAGCCGCCGTAGCCGGACTTGCTCAGGGCCGATCCCCTGCGGCACAGCTGCTCGTCACTGATCAGCCCGAGGCGCCAGCCCACCTCCTCCGGGCACCCGATCTTCAGGCCCTGCCGGTCCTCGATGGTGCGGACGAAGTTCGAGGCGTCGAGCATCGAATCGTGGGTCCCGGTGTCCAGCCACGCCGTCCCCCGGGGCAGCGTCTCCACCCGCAGGCGCCCCGCCTCCAGGTAGTGGCGGTTGACGTCGGTGATCTCGTACTCGCCGCGGGCGGAGCGCTCCACCCCCCGGGCCACGTCCACGACGTCGGGGCTGTAGAAATACAAGCCCGGCACCGCGTACTGGGACCGCGGCCGGGCGGGCTTCTCCTCGAGGGAGACCGCCCGGCCGTCGGAGTCGAAATCCACCACGGCGTACGCGCTCGGGTCCGCGACCCAGTAGGCGAACACGGCGCCGCCGTCCACGTCGGCGAACCGTCGCAGCTGGCTTCCCATTCCCGGTCCGTAGAAGATGTTGTCCCCCAGGACCAGTGCCACCGGGTCCCGGCCGATGTGGTCGGCGCCGATCACGAACGCCTGGGCCAGACCGTCGGGCGAGGGCTGCACCGCGTAGTCGATGCGGATACCGAACTCCGAACCGTCACCCAGCAGGCGCCGGAACGCCTCCTGCTCCTGTGGGGTCGTGATCACCAGGACCTCCCGGATCCCGGCGAGCATGAGCGTGGTGAGCGGGTAGTAGATCATCGGCTTGTCATAGACGGGGACGAGTTGCTTGCTCACCGCCGTGGAGACCGGCGCGAGCCGGGACCCGGTACCGCCCGCGAGGATGATCCCCTTCACGCCCTGCTCACCCGTCCCTGAGGGCGCGCTTGTCGAACAACCACAGGGCGAGCCCGAGCAACACGGCCGCCATCGCACTGAGGACGGCCACCTCCGGCAGGACCGCGGTCAGGCCGGCCCGGCCGTCGGACAAGCTGATCAGCGCGTCCATCGCCCAGGCGTGGGGGAACAGGTACCCGATCGTGTTGAGGAAGTCCGGCGCGACCTCCTTGGGCCACAGACACCCGCCGAGCATGCCCAGGATGATCCCCAGGGTCGGACCGATGACGGCCGGCTGGGTAGGCGAGGACACCAGGGAACCGACGAGCATGGCCGCGCCCGTGGCCACCAGGCAGAACACGCCCACCACCACCCCCACCGCGAGCGGTTCGCCCCAGGCCACGCCGAACACCAGTGAACTCACGGCGATGATCAGGACGGCCTGCAGCGCCGCGATGAGGAACCGGCTCAGCGCCTCACCGAACAGCACCGCCCGCTTGGTGACGGGTCCGGCCAGGATCCTGCGCACCATCCCCAGTTTGCGGCTCTCGACCAGGGCTGCGGCCACCGCCATCGAGTTGATGAAGGTGAACAGGACGAGGTTCGCCGGAGCGGTGTAGGCGAACCCCTGCGGCCTGTCGTCCCCACCCGAACCCGCGATCTCCACTGGGGTGGTGGTGGCCTGCGCCTCGGCGACCAGGCGGGCCGTCTCCGCGGGGTCGGCCCCGGCGGTCTCGGCGGCACGCGTGGCCTCCATCTCCGCGGAGACCCGGGAGACGGCGCCGTCGATCGTTCCGCGTGCGGCCGCGCCGGTTCCCGAGGTGCCGGAATAGGTGACCGGGAACTCGGTGCTCCCGGAGGGGATGGACAGCCCCGCTGCCAGCGAGCCCTCGCGGACCCCCTTGTCGAGCGCCGCCACGTCGTCGAACCGTTGGACCTCCAGGCCCTCGGACTGTTCCAGCTCGACCAGGACCCGGGCCGCCACCGGGTCGTCCTCCGCCGCCACCACACCGATCGGCATCGACGAGGAGCCGGCGGCGCCGATGGTGAAGCCGACAAAGACGATCGCGACGAACGGCATGATCACGATGAAGAACATGCCGACCCGGTCACGGGACTGGCGGAGCAGGTTGGCCCACACGATGGCCGCGACCGCGGCCGGGCGGAGGCCGTCCCCTCCCCGCCGGTCGTGGGTCCCACCGCGGTCGGTGCGGTCGGTCGGGATATCGGTCAGGGTGTCGGTCGTCATCGCAGGAGTCCCTTCCGGAATCGCAGGCCGGCCGCGACTGCGGCGACCGCGCTGATGGCCAGGAGCACGGCCACGGGCAGCAGGATCGAGTCGACCCCTCCCCCGGAGACGACCAGTGAGCCCAGCCCGTTGGCTGTCCAGCCGTTGGGGGTGAACCGGGACAGGACCTGTAGAGCGTCGGGCAACTGGAAGATCGGGATGAGGCTGCCGCCGAGGAAGCCGAAGGTGAAGCTCAGGACCAGGACGTACCCGTCGGCCTGCGCGTCGGTCCGGGCGCCGGTGGCCACCAGCATCGTCAGTGCCGTCGCCGCCAGGCAGTGCGCGGCGAACAGCAGGAACACCGCGGGCGGGTATCCCCAGCTCTGATCGAAGATCAGGACCGAGGCGACCCAGGTCGAGCACATGGACAGCAGCGCCGCGGCAAAGCCCACTATCGCTTTGGAGAACACCAACGCCCATCCCGGCACCGGCGAGGCCTGGACCCGGGCGAGCACCCCGATCCGGCGCTCGAGCAGGAGACTGCGCGCGGCGGTGCCCACCACGAGGAAGGCGAACAGTGCGGCGATGCCCGAGGCGTAGAAGACCGACATGTCCACGGCGCCGTCGGCCATGGCCGCGTCGACCAACGAGAGCGAGGGGCCGTCCGCGCCGTTGGCCTCGACGAACTCCTGCACCTCGCTCGTCGGCACCCCGGCGGCGGTGGCGGTCCGCACCGACAGGGTGCGGGCCTGGACGAGTGCGGACATCTGGTCCACCACCGACGTGGCCACCACGGCGGCGACGGGATTCGACGCGGACTCCAGCACCTCGACGACCCCGCCCTCACCGGCGCGGACGGTCTCGGTAAACCCCTCGGTGAAGACGATGGCGGAGCCGAGCTCACCGGAGTCCACGGCGCCCTGCGCCTCGGATACCGTCCCCACCTCCTCGAGGGTGATGATGTCGGACAGCTCCTCGCTGGCCAGCACCTCGTCCTGCATGCTCGAGGCGAACTCGCCACTGTCGAGGTCCACGACCCCGACCCGGGAAGGTTCCGTGGTGTCGCTGCCGCCGAGCGCGAAGCCGAACAGCAAGGCCAGCAGTACCGGGGCCACCACTCCGACCAGGATCAACGTCCCGCTGCGTAGCTGGGACGCGAACTCCCTGCCCGCGAGCACCGTGATCGAACGCATCATCACCGGCGATCAGTCCCTGAGTGAGTTGCCGGTGAGGTGCAGGAACGTGGCCTCGAGGTCCGGCTCGTCCACGTCGAAGGACGTGATCGCGGCCTCTCCGGCGAGAGCCCCGAGCAGAACTGGGAGCAGTGACCGCCCGTCCTGAGCGGTGAGGAGCAGTGAGTCGTCGCCCACCCGGGAGACCCCGTTGACCTGAGGGAGGGACTCGATCCGCCGCCTGGCGGAGTCGATGTCCCCGTCCAGGGTGACGGCGACCTTGTCGTCACCACCCACCCGCGCGACGAGCTCGGCCTTGGTCCCCTCCGCGATGACCCGACCCCGGTCGATGATCGCCATCCGGTCGCACAGTCGCTCGACCTCCTCCATGTAGTGGGAGGTGTAGATCAGGCTGATCTCCCCGCTGGCGAGCAGGTCCTCGACACCGCTGAGGATCGAGTCGCGACTCTGGGGGTCCACGCCGACGGTGGGTTCGTCGAGGATCAACAGGTCCGGGGAGTGCAGCAGCGCCGCACCGATGTTGACGCGGCGCTTCATCCCGCCCGAGTACGTGCTCACCTTGTCCTTGGCGCGGTCCGTCAGACCCACCAGGTCCAGGACCTCGTCGATCCGGCCGCGCAGCGCCGCACCGCTCAGTCCGTAGAGCCGGCCGAAGAAGCGCAGGTTCTCCCGCGCGGAGAGCTCCGGGTACAGGGCGATCTCCTGGGGGACGTAGCCGATGCGCTTCTTGGCCTCGAGGGGCTCGGCCCCCATGTCGATCTGGCCGATGTGGACGGAGCCGGAGTCCGGGGGCAGCAGGCCCACGATCATGCTGATGGCGGTGGACTTGCCGGCACCGTTGGGCCCGAGCAGTCCGTAGGCCTCCCCGGGGGCCACGGTCAGGCTCACCCCGTCCACGGCGACGGTGTCGCCGAAGCGCTTGGTCAGGTTCTCGCAGCTCAGAGCATGCATTCTGCCGTCAGTTCCTTCCGGCCCGGTGCCCGGGCCTGTGGTCGTCTGTCCAGCGGTCGACCGAATGGTCATAGCTGCCCGGGCACGCCGTCGGCCCAGCTGCCCCCAAAACGATTGTGGGTGAACCTCTGTCGGGATCGGGTGTCGTCGCCGTGAACGTCACGTGGCTCGTTGGCGTCGAACGAGTTCCACATGACCGTGACGTCCCGGGGATCGTCCCCGCCGAACGCGGCGGACGAGCTGATCGACACCGCACCCTCCATGACGGACGGGCCGCTCGGCACGTTCCCGCGGATCTCGTTGCCCACCACCGCGACCCGCTCCACGCCGACGAGTCCGATCCCCACCCCCGAGATCGGCGGGCCGGCGGCGCCCAGGCCCTCGTCCTCCACCCCGGCGCTGAGTCCGTTGGCCACGAGGGTGCATCCGGTGACCAGGCAGTCACGCACGCCGCCCTCGGGCTCGCCCTCGTAGACCTGGTTGAGCATCAGCACTCCGATGGCGTTGCCGGTGGCGGTGCACCGGTCCACGACGGCCCCGGAGGAGTTGTCCACGAACACCCCGAACGCGTTGCCGTGGGACACGCAGTCGGCGATCCGGGCCCGGGAGTCCGGACAGAAGCTCAGCCCGATCCCCGCGTACTGGGCGCCGGTGGTCGAGCAGCCGACCACCTCGACGGACTCGGACTCGCGGACGTACACGCCCCAGACGTCGTCGTCGATCGCGTGCACCCCGACGACCCGGATCCCGGACACCGAGTGGGCGTAAACCCCTGCGCCGGTGAACCCCTCGACGGTCAGCGCCTCCACGCTGACCCCGGAGAGATCGTCACCGTGGACCACGACCCCGCTCACCACGCTGGGCGGTGCGTCGTGGAGTCGAGGGACGTCCACCTCGGTGTGCGCACCGGGCACGATCCGCGTCAGATGCGCGCCCTCCCCGCGCAGGCGAACGTCCGAGCGCCGCACCCACAGCGGTCCGCGGTGTTCACCGGCCAACAGGCGCACCTCGCCTCCGGCAGGGGCCTGGTCCAGCGCGGCCTGGGCGTCCTGGCCCGGGCGGACCTCGGTGACGGGGCGGACCTCCGTGACGGGGCGGTTCGTGGGTGGGTGTGCGGTCAGGGTCATGAGTCGGCGTCCTTCCTGGGGGGTTCGTTGATCACGATCACGATCGAGACCAGTTGGTCGGCCCTCTCGCCCCAGCCCACGTACCCGACCGGTCGGGCCCCGTCCTGATCGCCCATGCGGGCGGCCGCGTGCACGGCGGTGGGCCCCTCCAGGAGGTACCTGCCCCGGTGGGAGAGACAGAAGTCCGTGGTCTGCCTCATCTGCTCCGCGACGGACAGCAGGAGGTGCTCGCCGTACCCGGTCCCGTTCCCCGGGTCGTCGGGCCGGAGGTCGTTCAGGCTCATCCCCGGGAACCGTCCGCCCACGGCCTTGATCAGGCTCTCGCGTACGGAGAAGTCGGCGGCCAGTTCGACTGTCGACCCCGCCTCCCGGGCGGCGTGGAGGCCGGAACCCAGTGTCTTGCGGAAGTGCGGCCCCAGATCGCGCCGGGGCCGTTCCATCCGGGAGATGTCGACCAGGTCCACTCCCAGGAGCACGTCCCGGCTCATGCGCGGACCCCGACCTCGTGATCGAGGAAGTCTGTCAGTGAGCTGGTGTACTGCTCCGCCTTCTCCAGCATCGGGATGTGACCGCAGTCCTCGATGATCTCCATCTGGAAGTGATCGAGCCCCGCGGTGGCCTCGGACCACGAGTCGACGGGGGTCATCCGGTCGTGCCGGCCCCAGATCATCCGGCTGGGACACGTGACCGCGGCCAGCGCGTCCCTGATGGGGTACTTGCGGGTGGCCCGCAGGCTGCGCGCCATGCTCACCATGGAGCTGGGTCGCGCCAGCAGCTCGCCACATTCGCGCAGCTGCTCGTCGGTGAAGTGCCGGCCCCGGTGGAACAGCGCGGCCAGCATCCGCTCCTCGAACTCCGGCCCGCGCGGGGTGTTGCCCGTCCGGCGGTCCATCCCCAGCCCCACGTCCGGATCCGGCGTCAACCCCGGGGCCCCGCTGATCGCCAGGGCGACGACCCGGTCCGGGTGCCGCATGGCCAGATCGAGCGCGACGAGCCCGCCGAGCGAGTTGGCGCACACGACGATCCGGCCCGCCCCGGCCTCGTCGCAGCAGGCGATCACCTCGTCGCCCAGCTTCTCGATCGACCCCGCGATCTTGGAGTCCACCTCGCACACGGGCTGATCCAGCGCCAGCACGCCGAGACCCCGAGCGGCGAGGTGCTCGAGGGGGTGGTCCCAGATCCAGCCGCCCGCGAACAGGGCGGAGACGAAGACCACGGTCGGCGACTCTGAGGTGACACCGCGGGCGGTGTAGGTGAATGCGGGCATGTCGTTCTCCTCGGTCGGTGTGGGCGGGGTTCTAGTGGGCTGGGCTCGAGTGGGCTGGCCCGGAGCGGTCACAGCAGGGTGGATTTGGCAGCGGGCCTGCCGCACTCACAGGCGTCGGCGTCGGCGGGGATCAGGTCGTCGCACCCCGCGCACCGCCGGAACCACGCGGAGGTCGCCGGGGCCCACGTGGTGACCACTGCCTCTAAACACAGGCGGCCCGAGAAGAACTTCCGGACCGCCCTGCGGTGCGCGCGGTTCTGGACACTGCGCACCGAGTCGAGGGAGTCGAAGGCACTGAGGGTGTACTTGCGGTCCCCGATGTCGACCGTCACCGCTCCGAGGAAGCCCTTGGACGCCCGGAGGGCACGGAAGACCTCGACGCTGAGTCGGTCGACGTCGTCGGATTCCGACTCTTCCCGGACCCCCAGCCAGGTCAGCGCGAGAGCCCCGACCTCCGCGTCCGACTCGACGGGGATCCGGCTGGCCGATCCGAACCGTTGCGAGTCGGTGTCCTCAGGACGCAGGACGACGTCGTGGCCCAGGGCGTGGGCGAGCGCACCCAGGTCGACATGGCGCACCACCCGGGTTCCGGTGCCGGAGGTCGTCAGCACGTCCGTGCCCGTCAGGGTGACCGACCGACCGGTGGGCGGGGCGCCCAGCACCCGTCCGCGGTGCGTGACCTCGACCGACCAGGTCAGCGCCACCGATGCCGATCCCTCCGCCACGTCGAGGACCTTCCAGTCGCCCGGGTCCAACACCTCACGCCACACCTGCGCGTGGGCCGCCAGTTCCGGACCGGTGAGTCCGTCGGTGAGTGGATCCCGGTACCACCCGATCCGACCGGCCACCGGGTCGAAGTCCCCTGTCCCCCAGGCCTCGACGAGGTCCCGGGCGAGCGTCGCGCCCGCGGTGGGCAGCCCCGCGGTCATGACCGGCCCCGCGCGCACGGTTCGGTGCGCCGGCGGGACGGCACCGCGACGGCCAACGAGGTGGTGTCCGAATGGGTGATGCTCACGACCACGGCGTCGCACCCGTCCGCCATCACCGCCAGCTCCAGGTCCGGGCCCAGCACCACGCGGGGCGGATGGCCGTGCAGACAGCGGTGGTCCGACCGGCACAGCGACGACGGCGAGGGGACCACCTCCGCCTGGAAGAGCCACTCCTCGGTCACCGGCAATCCGAGCAGCCGCAGGACCGCCTGCTTGGCCGCCAACCTGCCGGCCCAGTGCTGCAGGGTGACGCCCTGGCGGGACCGGAGCGTTTCCACGCGGGTGAATACCCGGTCAGGGTCCATCCGGCCCAACATCTGCTCGGGAGTGTGGAACCCACCGAAGTCGATCATCGCGACGCCGCAGCTGTGCATCAGCTCGCCACCTGCTCCGCGACCCGGGCCAACCGTGCGGGTGTCGCGGGGTCGGACATCGTGAACCAGGTGTGGCCCTGGGCCCGGGCGATCTTGGTGAGCGCCTTGCTGTCCCCCACCTCCACCTGGGTCCGCTCTCCGCGGGCGCCGAGGGTGTCGAGGGTCTCGGTCCAGCGCACCCGGCCGGTGAGCTGGTCGATCACACACTGGTGCAGGTCCACGGGGTCGGTGACCTCGGTCCCCCGCACGTTCGGGATCACGGGGACGTCGGGTGCGGCGAACGTGTACCGGCCCACCTCCTCGCGCCACTGCTGCTGCGCTTCGTCCATGAGCGGCGAGTGGAAGGCGTTGCTCACCGCCAGACGGGTGACCGGTGCCCGGCCGTCGACGGCGTCGACGAACCGTTCGAGGGCCCTCGCCGACCCGGACACGACGGTGTGGCCGCGCCCGTTCTCGATCCCCACCACGAGCGGCTCACCCTCGTCGGTGACCGACCCGACCAGACGCTCGACCTTCGCCAGGTCGAGCTTCATCACCGACGCCATGCCGCCCACCCGGGACACGGCGGCCATGAGGTCGGACCTGCGACGGACGAGGGCCAGCGTGTCCTCGAGTGAGAGCACCCCGGCGGCGAAGAGGGCGGAGAACTCACCCACGCTGTGGCCGGCGACGACCGTCGGTCGGATCCCCTCGTCCCGCAGGAGTTCGAGTGCGGCGAGGTTGCAGGCGGTCACCGCGAGTTGGGCGTTCCGGGTGTCGACGAGCCTGTCGGCCGGGCCGGTCGTCACGAGGTCGGACAGCGGTCGCTGCAGGATCTCGTCGACGCGGTCCAGGACGGCGCGGGCCACGTCCCGTCGCCGCATCCACGCGCCCATTCCCACCCTGAGGGTGCCCTGTCCGGGGAAGGCGAGAGCGAACACGGCTACAGCCGCCGGCGCCGGGTGGTCGGTTGGGCGGACACGCAGGTCTCGTCTGCGACGAACCCGAGGATCGCGTCGGTCACGGTGTCCGGGGCGTCCAGCGGTATCCAGTGGCTCGCGCCCTCGACCCGCTGGTATCGCCACGTGCCCTTGACGTATTTCTCGGAGGCCGTCATCGCGTCCTCGACCATCGCCTTGTCGCCGTCGGACCAGATCCCCAGGGTCGGGGCGAGCACCGGGGGGAAGTTGCCCCCGGTGCGCAACTCGGACTCGGGCGAGCGGTTGGCGCGGTACAGGTTGAGTCCGGCGGTCAGCGCGCCGGGCTTCGCGAGGTCACGCAGATACCGGGTCTGGTCGCCCTCTCCGCCGATGATCTGCTTGAACAGGCGCCACCCGCCCTGGCGGAGCAGCTTCTCGCTGACCCCGGGGAACTGGTAGTAGAGCATGTACCAGGTCTTCTCGCGCGCTTCGATGGTCGGGTTCTCGAAGGTCCCCGGGTGCCCGACGGACAACACGATCAGCCGGTCGACGCGTCGCGGCATGAGGAACGCGTACATCCACGCGATGGCGGCCCCCCAGTCGTGGCCCACCACGTGCGCCTTGGTGATTCCCAGGCTGGTGGTCAGGGCGACGACGTCGTTGACGAGCTTCGGCATCAGGTAGTCGTCGATCTCCTGGGGTTTGGCGGAGTCGCCGAAGCCGCGCAGATCCGGGGCGACCACGCGGTAGCCGGCCTCGACCAGCGGCGGGATCTGATGGCGCCACAGGTCCGCCGAGTCCGGGAACCCGTGGAGCAGCAGGATCACCGGGGCGGCCCGGTCCCCCGCGTCGTGATAGGCGATCTCCACCCCGTTGAGGACGGCTGTCTCACGCTCCAGCCGGTCGCCCGCCCGGCTCTGGGCCCGGGGTGATGTGGCGGTCTGAGGGGTCATCGTGTCTCCAGTAGCAGTCGTTCGGTGAAGAACTCGCTGAACCCGAAGTCCGGTACGAGTTCGGGGGCGATCATGTTGAGCAACCCTGTGACCTGGTACGCGTCGTTCTCGCTCATCAACCGCCGGGCCCGGCGGCGGCGGGCCACCGCGTACTCGCCGAACTCGACGAACAGCTCGTGATAGATGTGCGCACCGTGGTGCAGGCGATCCATCCGGGCCCCGCGCTCGCGGACGTACTCCGAGAACGCGTCGACGGACCAGTCCGGGCCGAGCAGGACGTCGCGCACGTGCCGGGCGTCCCGCAGGGCGGAGGACAACCCGGTGCCCAGGACCGTGTCGCAGGACCCGGCCTCGTCCCCGATAAGGGCGACCCCGTCCCAGACGAAGTCGCCCAGCGGGACGCCGGACATCGAGGGCCATACCGTCAGTTCGCCGACGGGGGACGCGTGGTCGGCGATGTAGTCGCCGCGGTCGGCCAGGCACCTGAGCCGGAACGACTCGAGGAACTCGGTCACCGCGTCGGGCCCGCAGTAGCGCCGGGTGTGCGCGGGGTCGTAGTTGAGATACAGGCGGGCAGTGCCGTAGCCCTGCGGGAACACCATGAACATGACGTCACCCTCGGTCCCCATCGCCTGGGTGTCGGAGGGCCACTCGTCCAGACCGTCGACCAGGAGTCCGGCACCCCGGTGATGCACCGTGAGGTCCATCTCCAGCCCGAGCTGACGGCCCACGATGTTGGACCGGCCGGTGGCGCCCACGACGAACCCGGCGTCGATGGAGTGACGTGCCCCGTCCGCTCCGGTGTAGTGGACCTGACGGCGATCGCCGCGCCCGATCCCCACCCGCGAGGCCCCGAGGATCACCTCGATCCCGGCGTCGGCCGCCTGGAGGGCCATCTGCTCGCACACCTGGTGGTGCGGGAACGTCTGAGGGCCACCGATCTCCGGCAGGAGGCCCGTGAGGTCCACGGAACCGGCCTCGTCCGGGTCGGTCGTCTCGTCCCACTGGACCCATTCCCGGATCTCCCAGGCACCGCCGGCCGCGAGGGCATCCTCCACTCCGAGCCTGCGTGCCTCCTGCATCCCCCACGGGGACAACCATTCGCCCCGGACGATGTCGTGGTACTGAGCGACCTTCTCGAGCAGCACCACCTCGAGGCCCGATCCCGCCAGGCCGCACGCGAGGGCGGTCCCGCCGATGCCACCACCGACGATCACCACGTCGGCCTTCGTCGTGGGCGCGGGTTCCGTGGATCTCGGGCCGGACCTCGTCGTCGTCGGAGTCGTGGTCGTCGGCCTCGGTGTCGTGGGCGTGGTCGTCGTCACTGTCCTCTCCCCCAGCTCTCCCAGAAGGTCCGCTCGGCGGCAGGGTGCCGGCGCGCCGGACGGAAGTCGGTACCGATGGTGTAGGCGACGGGGAGCATGCAGATCTGGGTGATCCCCCGGGGGATCCCCAGGATCTCGGCAGCCCGATCCCGGAACGGCAGGTGCAGGCACGTCACCGTGCTGCCCAGCCCCCGCGCGCGCAGCGCCAACTGCAGCGACCACACCGCCGGGTAGACGGACCCGTAGAACATGCTCGAGCGCAGGTGACCGGGCCGCACCGAGAACGCGGGATCGCCGTCGGCCTTGTGCGCGTTGGCCACCATCCACCTGGCGTCGATGTCCGCCGGATCGGGCGGCGCACCGAGGACGCACGGGATCACCAACGCGGGGACACGGGCCACGTTCATCGCCAGCGTCTCGGCCGAGGCCATGTTCCGCCGGCTGGACGCGGAGTCGCGCCGCCTCCCCGCCCGCTGCGTCATCTCCGAACGGTGGAACTCCCACGCCGTCCGGAAGAGCGCACCGAGCTCCTCCTTGGTCTCCGGCTCCGTGACCACCAGCCAGCGCCAGTTCTGCGCGTTGTCGGCCGTCGGCGCCTGCTGCGCCACGTCGATCGCCTCCAGCAGCACCTCCCGCGGGACCGGGCGATCGAGGTCGAGCCGCCGCCGCACGGAGCGGGTGGTGGTGAGGAGCCTGTCGGCCTCGGCGAGATCGAACGGCGTCCGAGCAGCGGTGGCGCCTGGCTCGGTGTCGAGGCTGGTGTCGGTGTCGGCGGGGGTTCTCACGGCCGCCCCAGCACCACGGTGCCGCGGACCGAGCCGGGCGCATACGCGTGGACCACGGTGGTTCCCGCGCCTTCCCGGGAGATCCGCTCCGCGGCAATGACCACGTCGAGTGCGGCGGTCACCGAGCCGCACCTGCCGGTCACCCCGGCGGTGGTGACGGACTCCATCCCCGGGACCAGCTCCGCGCCGTCCCCGTAGACCGCGTCCAGCCCGGTCAGATCCGCCCCGGCGACCGTCCGCCCGAACTCCTCGGCGGCGGTGGACCCCACGCCCTCACCGACGTGGCGGCTGGCGATGATCCTGGCGTAGGGGGTCGCCCCCCGGTCACGGGCGTGATCCGCGGACTCGAGGACGATGGCCGAAGCTCCCGTGATCCCGGTGCCGTCGTCCACCTCGTCCGCGGCGACCACGAAGACCACCTCGGCCTTCCCGGCCCGGATGGTCTCGATCCCGCACTCCATCGCCAGGGTCGCCGAGGCCTCGCCACCGCACACGGTGGTGGTGGGGCCGCGGAACCCCAGCGCCTGGCACACCGCGCCGCCGGTGGCGTTGAGGACGACGTTGGAGAAGCTGTGGATCGCGAGGCTGTTCGGGTTCGCCAGGACACTGTCGTCGTAGTCGCCGACGCTCTCGCGGGACCCTGATTCGGTCGCGTACATCACGCCGACGTTCTCGAGCTCGTTGCGGCGCAGTGCCAGGGCCGCGTCCTCCCAGGCCAGCCTGGAGGCGGCGATCGCGAGTCTGGACAGCGAGTTGGCCTGCCGCCACATGGTGCGCGGTGCGAAGGCCCGGCCGGCGAGGTCGGGCTGCGGCGTCACCCCGGAGTCGGGGCCGGTCGTATCGCCGGCGACGACAGCCGAGAAGTCACCGATCCCCACTCCGGCTCCGGTCACCGGACCGAGTCCGGTGATCACCACCTCCCGCTCCGGCAGCTCCGCTCCCGGCCGGTTCTCGTCCGGGGCGCGCAGGACCACGGCGACGTTGTTGCCGCCGAACGCGTAGTTGGTCGACACGACGGTGTCGATCGGCATGGACCGCGCGGTGTTGGGGACGAAGTCGAGGGAGCTGTCGGCGGTGGAACTGTCGCCGGCGTCGTCGTCGAACCCGATGGTGGGCGGCGCGGTCTGGTGCATGATCGCCAGGACCGACGCGACGCCCTCGATGGCGCCGGCGGCGCCGAGCGTGTGCCCGAGGAAGGACTTGATCCCGCTGGTGGGGACGCTGGACGCGCGATCACCGAAGACGTTGCGCATCACCTTGCGCTCCATCGCGTCGTTGGCGGGCGTCCCGGTCCCGTGGCCGCACACGTAGTCGACGTCGTCTGGGCCCAGCCCGGCGTCGGCCAGGGCCCGCCGCACCGCCGAGGTGCCGCCGCGGCCGGTCGGATCGGGGGCGGTCGCGTGGTAGGCATCGGCGGAGAGTCCGTACCCGGCGACCTCAGCCAGGATGGTGGCGCCGCGCTCACGCGCGTGGTCGAGGCGTTCGACGACGAGGAACGCCGCCCCCTCGCCCAGGTTCAGCCCCGTGGAGGCGCTGTAGGGCCGGCACGGTTCGGTGCTCAACGCGCGCAGACCCGCGAACCCGGCGTAGGTGCCGAACTGCAGAGGGTCCACCCCGCCCGCGAGCACCACGTCCGCCTCCCCGGTGAGGAGCTTGTCCCGGGCGAGCCCGATGCAGTTCCCTCCGGCCGCACACGCGGTCGACAGCAGGACCCGCGGCCCGCGGGACCCGAGCTGCTCGGCCACGACGTCCGCAGTCTTGTGGATCTGCTGGTAGCCGCCGTCCGCGGTGGGGGTCCCCTGGCACTTCCCGAGGACCAGGCCGACGCGGTCGGGTTCCGGCCGTGCCCGGTCCAGCCCGGCGCCCTCGTACGCCTCCCGGGCCGCCGCCACCGCGAGCGCGGCGGTCCGGTCGATCCCGGGTACCCCGGCTCGAGCCGCGGCCATGAACCACTCGTCCGGGACCCGGCCGGCGAACCGGGCGTCGAACTCCGCGAACGGCCCGGTGGTGGCCTCGTCGATACCGGATCTTCCGCCCATCAGGGACGTCCAGAACTCGGTCGTGTCACGGCCGGCGGCGCAGATCACGCCGACACCGGTGACGACCACGGGTTGCGGTGCCATCGAGATTTCCCTCCACAGGATTGGTGACGACCCCCGGGGCCGTCCGGGTTCAGACGATCGGGATGGACCAGCTCTTGGGGGTCACGTACGGGCTGGTGACGGTCTCAGCGGGCGCCTCGGCCACGTCGAGCACCAGGCCGGCCGCAGCGAGGTCCCGGTCGAGGCGTGCGAGGCCCAGGACCCGTCCCGTGCCGTAGCTCTCCACGGCGTGGACGACCTCCCCGACGGTCTCGGTGCCGGCGGTGACCGGGGTGCCCGCGGCGGGGACGTCCCCGTCGGTGATGAAGCCCACGGTGCGACGGCCGCCCTGCGCCCCGAACTCCGCGTCGACCGCACCCCGACCAACGAACGACTCCTTGGTGATGTCGACCAACCAGCTGGTGCCGCTCTCGATGACGCCGACCCCACCATCGGTCTCGTGCCGGGCCACGGGCTGGCGGACCTCGAGCATCGCCAGCTCGTAGGCGTCGTTGCCGACCGGCGTGGCCTCGGTTGCGGCCAGTGCCCACAGCTCCGCCGCCCGGTCCACGGGCACGATCATCTTGTAGCCGTATTCCCCGGTGAAGCCCGAACGGGCGAACAGGACATCGACGTCGGACCAGATGGCCTCGACGACCGAGTCGAGCGGCAGCGCGGCCAGCTCGTTGTCGATCAGTCGGCCGATCACTCCCCAGGAGTACGGGCCCTCGATGGCGATGACGGTCCGCTCGCCACGCAGGTCGGTGAGCTCGACCTCGCCTGTCGCGCGGGCGCGCAGGTGATCGAGAAGGCGCGTCCCCCCGCCGACGGATGATTCGACGATCGCGCCGTCGTCGTGGCCCCAGACCACCACGACGTCGACGATGTGCCCGTCGTCGTCGAGGACCAGGCTGGTGAGCGTCCGCTCGGGGGTGAGGAACTCGACGTCGCGGGCCAGGATGTCCTGGAGGAACGCGGGCGCGTCCCGGCCGGCCACCAGGATCAGGGCGGCGCCACCCAGGTCGACCAGTCCGGCGCGGTCGCGGAGGCTCGAGTACTCGGCGTGGCTGTCCTCGTACTCGCTCACCACCACGGAGTCGCCGACCAGTTCCGTCACGGCGTCGTCCGGGTGGACGGTGGACAGGGGGGTGATGAAGGTGCTCATGAGTGTCCGTTCGTGGGTCGTGGGGAGGGATCGGAGATCGAGAGGACGCCTTCGGCCGCGACCGAGTCACCGACCCGGGCGGAGACGCGGTACTCGGCGAACCCCCGGCCACCGGCCGAGCGTTCGCTCCTCAACAGGAGGGTGTCGCCGGGGACGACGGGGCGGCGGAAACGCATGGAGCGGACCCCGGCCAGGTAGCTGACCGGCCCGGCCCCGGCGAGGGAGAACACCACGCCCGACAGCTGGGCGAGGCTCTCGATGATGACGACACCCGGCAGGACCGCCTGGTCGGGGAAGTGTCCCTGGAACCACATCTCCGTGCTCGTGACGTTCTTGATACCGGTTCCGTGGGTACCCGGTTCGATCTCGGTGATCCGGTCCAGCAGAAGCATCGGCCACCGGTGCGGGATCCGCTCACGGATCTCGTCGCAGTCCATGGCCACCTGGCCGGTCCGGATCCTGGTCGACGTCATCACACCGGCTCCGGGACCCGGATCAGTTCCGGCCGGACGGTCTCCGCCAGGCGCGAGACTGACCCGAAGACCGTCATCTCGCTGTCGTACAACGCCACGTCGAACTCGGCCTCGATCGCCACGTAGAGCTCGAGGACATCGAGACTGTCCAGTTCCAGACCACGACCGAACAGCGGCTGGTCATCGGTGATCCACGCGGGGGCGATCGGGAGGTCGAGACGCTCGACGATCATCTCCTTGATCTGGTCACACACCTCCCGGCGGAGGCGGGCGGTCTCACGGATCTCGTCGATGTTCACAAGTGCTCCTTGAAGTGTCGGGTTCGGGGCTGTCGGGGTCGGGGCTGTGGAGTTCGAGGCTGTGGAGTTCGAGGCCGTGGGCGGTGGGGTCGGATCAGTCCGAGAGCGGGTCATTCGAGCCCGCCGCCGTTCGCCACGAGGACCTCGCCAGTGACGAACGAGGCCTTATCCGAGGCGAGGAAGGCGATGATGTTCGCGATCTCCTCCGGGTACCCCATCCGGCCGAGCCGGATCCGGTTGGCGTACCCGTTCCTCAGGTGGGCGGGCACGGCGCGGGTCATGTCGGTTTCCACGAAGCCCGGGGCCACCGCGTTCGCCCGGATGCCGTGCCTGGCCCCCTCGAGGGCGAGTGCGCGGGTGAACGCGATGATGGCGCCCTTGGAGGCCGCATAGTTGGTCTGTCCGGGGAATCCACCGTCGAGGCCACTGGCCGACGAGACCGTGACGATGGCGCCGGCACGCCTGGCCTGCATCATCCGCATGGCCTCGCGACAGACGTAGAAGGTGCCGTCCATGTTGACGGACATCGTCTCGCGGTACTGACGGGTGGACATCCCCACCAGATGGCGGTCGTTGGTTACCCCCGCGCTCGTGACGGCGATGTCGAGCCGACGGTGGTCGGCGCGGATCTTCTTGAACAGGTCCCGGACCGAGTCCTCCTCGGTGACATCGCACTGGACGGCCTCCGCGGTCCCGCCCGCCTCGGCGATCTCGGACACCGTCTCCTGTGCCGAGCCCGCCGACGCGGAGTAGTTGACCAGAACGTGGACGCCGCTGCGGGCGAACTCCTTGGCCGCCGCGCGACCGATCCCACGCGATCCCCCGGTCACCAGGGCTACGGCACCGTCGCAGAACATCCGCAGACCACCTTCCTGTCCGGTTTCTCGGGCCGCGATGGTCCACCGCGGCTGTCGGGTCCCGACGCTATCGACGCGGTCTATCACCTCGATATCACCGGGCTTTCATCCCGTTGACCTGCGCGGTTACACCCTGGAAGGTCGCCTGTATGAACTTCGACCCGGGCGCCGGCCCCGACACACCGCAGATCGTCGACGTACTCGTGGTGGGGGGTGGACCGGTCGGACTCGCGACTGTGGTCGAGCTCGGCCGGCGGGGGATCTCCACTGCGCTCGTGGAGCGTCACGACTCGACGTCGGTGTTCCCCAAGGCGCGTCTGCTCACCACCCGGACCATGGAACTGTGCCGCGAGTGGGGAGTCGAGCAGGAGGTGGAGGCAGCGGGCATGCCCCGTGAACTCAGCCTCGCGCTCGGCATCGGTAGGACCCTCACCTCACCGGACTTCAGGCACGAGGTCGCCAGGATCTCCGAGGACAGATCCCAGAGCCCCACCTATTCGTACATCTGCACGCAGGACCGGTTCGAGCAGATACTCCACCGCCTGGCCGTGGCGACACCCCACTCCGGACTGCACTTCTCCACGACCTGTGACCGGGTCATGGATCACGGCGACCACGTGACGGCCGAGGTGACCGGACCGGAGGGTGCGCGAACCATCCGCGCCGAGTACGTGGTGGCCGCCGACGGGCACCGCAGCCCGACCCGGCACGGTCTGGGTATCCGCACCGACGGCCCACCGCCGCTGGGCCACATGCTCGCGATCATGTTCGACGCGGACCTCGGTCCGCTCCTCGAACACCGCCGCGGCGCGCTCTACTTCCTCCACGGCGACTTCTACTGTGTGATCGAGTCGGTGGACAACAGCCGCACCTGGACGCTCCAGACGGCCTACGATCCCGAGCTCGGTGAGGGACCGCAGGACTACACCGACGAGCACTGCACCCGGTTGGTCCGGGCAGCCGTCGGCGTCGACGACCTACCGGTGGGCATTCTCGGCCGGATGCCCTGGACCCAGCAGGTCTTCGTCGCCGAGTCGTTCCGCTCGGGACGGGTCTTCCTGGCCGGGGACGCCGCTCATGTCGCGACCCCCCAGGGTGGGTTCGGGATGAACTGCGGGCTCCAGGACGCCCACAACCTGGCGTGGAAACTCGCCGCGGTACTGCGGGGTACGGCGGGACCGGGACTGCTGGACAGCTACGAGGTGGAGCGTCGACCGATCGCCCAGTGGACCGTCGAGGAGAGCCTGCGCAACGCCGTCATCACCCTGGACATGATGGAGGACCGACTCACGGTGGCCGAGGCGGGCGACCTGCAGGCTCTCCGCCGTCGTTCGGAGGGCCTGGTCCTCGGGTACCACTACACCTCGGACGCGATCGTGCCCGACGGGTCCCCGGCACCCGATCCGGAGGACCCGTACCTCACCTACGTCGCCACCACCCGCCCCGGGCACCTGCTCCCCCATCTGCCGCTGCCGATTCCCGTCGGCTCGGACGGCCCGGTCGGCCCGGTCGGCTCGGACGGCCCGGTCGGCCCGGTCGGCTCGGTCGGCTCGGACGGCCCTAACAGCCACGACGACCACGACGGCCCGCTCGACCCGGGCGGCCCCCGGTCGACGAAGGACGTGATCGCCCCGGGAGCTCTCACGTTGATCACGTCCGCCGGCGGCGACTGGGGGGCGGTCGCCGGACTCGCGGCGGAGTCCACCGGCGTGGGGATCGAGGTGGTGGAGATGCCCGTGGACCCGGATCCCGGCACCCCGGGCGGGCCCGCGTGCCCGTCGTGGCCGGAGGTGTCCGGAGTGGGAGAACACGGAGCGGTACTGGTGCGCCCCGACGGGCACGTGGCCTGGCGGGCTCCGCACCGCGCCGACGGGAGGGTCCTCGAGGCGGCGGTCCGGTCCGTGATGGCGCTGCCGGAGCCCGCCGGGGTGTGACGTCACCGGGTCCGCCCGGGTGTGTGACACCGGGTTCTCCGGGGTGTGACGTCACCGGATCAACCCGAGCGGGCCCGGGACCGGATCAGCGCGACGCGGCCGACGCGTACTCCCGGGCCACGCCGCACACGGTCCCCTCCGGGCGGTCCCCCACGGCGACGGCGACCACGTCCGCCGCGGAGGTGGCCCCGCGGTCGACGGCGCGGACCACCAGGTCGCGGAGCTCGCGGGGGCTGCCTCCCGTCGCGTCGTGCAGGGCGGACAGATCGGCGGGATCGGTCGCCCTGGACCCTCCGGTCAGGCAGTTGACCAGGTCGAGGCAATCCATCTCGTCCATGGGTTCGATCGGTCTGCGGCGGAAGTCGGTGTGCGCGACGAGCCCGGGCAGCGGCCCCCTGGCGGTGACGATGACCTGGCACCCCGGTGAGGCCGGGAGCAGCGGGAGCACCGCGTCGACCGAGGGGGCATCGTCGAGCACCAGGAGGAGGCGACGGCCGGCCAGACGAGAACGGAACACGGCCGCCATCTCACCGACGGTCGACGGGAGGTCGGACTGCGGCACGTGGAGATCGCGCAGGAACCGCGACAGGTGTCCGTGGGTCGTGCTGCCCGGTTCGCCGAGGTCCACGTAGAGCTGGCCGTCGGGATGGGCGTGGGGGCGACTCGAACCCCAGTAGGCGGCGAGCGCGGTCTTGCCCACGCCGGGGTCGCCGGTGAGGAGCACCCCGCGCGGCCCCCGGTCCCGGTCGCGACCGGTCAGGTCGGAACCGATCAGTTCGGAGTCGAGCAGTTCGGAGTCGAGGAAGGCCAGATCGTCCGCGCGTCCCACGAAGTGCCGAGGCGTCATGGGCAATTGCCTGGGGGGCTCGGGCCGTGGTGCCGGCCGCATGGCCGGTGCGCGCGGAGAGGGCACCCGGTCCTCGAGAATGTGCTGGTGGAGCCTGGTGATCTCCGGGCCGGGTTCGATCCCGATCTCCTCCTGCAGTAGTCGCCGCCCGTCCCGGAACGCGTCGAGCGCGGCGGCGCGGTCCCCGCACCGGTACAACGCGAGCATCAACAGTGCCCTCAGCTGCTCCCTGGTCGGCTCGTCGGAGACGAGCTCCTGCAACTCGCTGACCACTCGTCGATGACGTCCCTGACGGAGCTCGAGATCCAGGCAGGACTGGAGGGCCTCGAGTCTCTCCTCGCCGAGGCGGAGCGCGTCACCGTGCAGTGCGTGGAACTCGGTGAGCGGCTCCCCTCGCCACAGTCCGAGTGCCTCCCGGTAGGAGTCGACCGCCTCGGGGTCCGTCGCGGCGTCGCGAGCGCAGGCGAGGGTCTCGCGGAAGACCTCGGCGTCCACCCGGATCCCCGCGCCGGGTGACGGTCGCTCGTCGGCGCCACGGAGCCTGTACCCACCCGGGGAGGTGGCCACCACGGTGCGTCCGTCCACCCCGGCGTTGGTCAGTGTGCGCCTCAGCCGGGAGACGCAGGTGCTGACCTGCGCCCGGGCGGTCTCCGGTGGGTCGGCCGGCCAGATCACGTCGATGAGCCGCTCCGCCGTGACCCCGCTTCCCGGAGCGAGGGCCAACGTCGACAGCAGGGCGCGCTCCCTGGCTCCACCGATGTTCACGAGGTGATCGTCCACCCGGACCTCCAGCGGCCCCAGGACACCGATGGTCAGCGAGGTGGCGGTCATGTCCGGCTCGCGACCGTCGGAATGGCCGTCGCCGCGTCGATCACCTCGGCCGCGCGCTCGGTCCCTCCAGCGCGGGAGATCCGCTCCGCGATCTCCGCGGCGGCGCGCCCGAAATCCGTTCCGGCGACCCGCTCGACCGCGTGCCGGAGGCGGTCGGCGTCGAGATCTGCGAGGTCCAGATCGAGCCCCACGCCGATCTCCTCGACCCGCCTGCCCGTGACGCGGTCCATCGCCGAGGTCGCGGTGACGACCATCGGGGTCGCCGTGGCGAGCGCCTCGAGCACCGTACCCATGCCACCGTGGGTCACGGCCACCTCCGCGTGGGCGAGCACGTCGATGTGCGGGACCCAGCGGCGCAGCTCCACGTTGCCGGGAACGTCGTCGAGTTCCGCCGGATCCAGGGCGTCGGCCGTCGTCATCACCACCCTCCACCGCGTGTCACGGAACGCCTCCATGCAGATCCGGAACACCTCCGGGTGGTCGTTGAACACCGCCCCGAGTGAGACCAGCGCCAGCGGACGGGAGTCGTCCCCCGCCTGCCAGGAGCCGAGGAACGACCGGTCCCCGAGACACGGGCCGACAAAGGTGAACTCGCGGCCGAAGGTCTCCCCCGCCGGTTGCAGCTCCCGCGGCATCGTCACGATCGTGGGTTCCTCGGCGGCCCACCACAGCGCGGCGGGGTCCTCCTCGACCCCGTGTGCGGCCAACACCTCCGCCACCTCCTCGAGGAACGGGTCGATCCAGCTCGGGGCGGCTTCCGACTCCGGCAGCGCTCCGCCGTGCTCCTCGGCCCCGATCGCCCGGAGATAGGAGTAGTGGGCGTTGGAGGCGAACATCGGTACGAGTTGGACCGCCGGGATGTCCCACACCCGGGACAGGACACGACCGCAGAACAACACCGAGGTGTCGTAGACCACCACATCGGGGACCTCGGTGACGAAGGCGGCCCGCGCGGCGTCGAGCATGAGCGAGGACTCCCGGAGGAGCACCGACATGAGGTAGTCCAACTCCCCCGCGCTCCGACCGAAGTCGTGGTCGCGGTACTCCGAGGCGTACTCGAGCACCTCCGCGCCGGCCTCGCGAGCGATCGCGGCAGTTCTCGGCCCCGTCAGATACGAGACGCGGTGGCCGCGCCGGAGTAGAGCACCCACGACCGCGACGGTGGGGATCACGTGACCGTGGTCGGGGTGGACCACGTAGAGGACGTGTGCCATTCGTCGTTCTCCGTCCGGGGATCGGCTCCACGGCACACGCGGGGCGCACGGCCGTCCGAACTCGTTCCCGACCGACGCTATCCACGAGCGGAGAGCGCGCCGACCCCTAGCGACCCCTAGCGACCGGGGTTCGAGATGCCGCCACCCCGATCGCGGCGCGGCCCCACCCCACTCCGACCCCACTCATCGGTCCGCACCGTTGTGACCCGGGTGTCCGGCCGCGCACGCTGGTCCCGACACGGAAGAGATCGAGGTGCAGTGCCGTGAGTACACGACCGTTGGGCATCGAGGGAGCCCACGTGGTGATGCCGCCACGATTCGACGACGAGCGCGGGCACTTCTCCCCGTTCCTCCTCGACTCGCAACTGCACGAGATCGGTGCCGACGGGATGTTCGCACTACGTCAAGGCGCGACGAGCGTGTCCCGCGCGGGAGTGGCCCGGGGCATCCACTTCACCCGGACACCCCCCGGGACCACCAAGTACGTGATGTGTACCGCGGGGCGGGTGAGGGACTACCTGGTCGACCTCCGGGTGGGGTCCCCGACCCGGGGCGTCGTCGAGAGCGTCCTCCTGGACGGCCACGACCTCACGTGCCTGCTCATCCCCTCGGGCGTGGGGCACGCGTTCCACAGCCTGCTCGACGGTTCCCGGATGGTCTACCTGATGTCGGGCGAATACGTACCGGAGGACGAGCTCGCCGTGGACCTCTACGACCCGGAGATCGGCCTGGACCTGCCCGATCCCCGGGAGGTGGTGCTCTCGGAACGGGACAGGAACGCCCCGTCGGCGGCGGAACTCGAGGCATCGGGGATGCTCCCCGACTACGAGGAGAGTCTGCGCGCCGACGCCATGGCCCGAGGCTCGACGGCCGGGCGGACGCCGGCGATCGGGTCGGCCCTGTGAGCCCCACGGGGTCCCGGCGGATGCCCGGCTTCGAGACCGTGGACGAGGTCCTGGGATGGCTCGACGTGCAGCGCGAGCGGATGACCATGACGGCGCGGCCGATTCCGCTGGAGGACCTGCGGAACTGGCACCTCGACCCGGTGAGCGGCAACCTCGGCCACGAGTCCGGGAAGTTCTTCTCCGTCGAGGGCGTCCGCGTCACCGACCCGGCGGGCCCGGTCCCCGCCTGGGACCAGCCGATCATCCATCAACCGGAGATCGGGATCCTCGGCATCCTCGCCGACCGGAGTCGCATCGGCCCCACCCGGTTCCTCATGCAGGCGAAGTTCGAACCGGGCAACCCCGGTGGGGTCCAGCTCTCGCCGACAGTTCAGGCCACCCGGAGCAACTACCTCCGCGTTCACGGTGGTCGCCCCGTCCCCTATCTCGAGCACTTCCGCGACGTCGATCCCGAGTCGGTGCTCGCGGATGTCCGCCAGTCAGAACAGGGCGCCTGGTTCTTCCGCAAACGGAACCGGAACATGATCGTCGAGTCCCGGGACGCCATCGAACCGCGCGAGGGCTTCTGCTGGGTGGGCCTCCCGTTGCTCCTGCAGCTGCTCCACGTGCCCGATCTGCTCAACATGGACGCCCGCACAGTTCTCGCCTGCGCCCCGCCCGAGGCGCTCGCCGGGGTGGAGACGGTCGGCGGAGGAGCGCGGTCGGGCTCGCTCTCGTGGATCACCGACCAGCGGACGGGCACCGAACTGACCGCCGAGTTGATCCCGCTCAACGAGACAGCCCGGTGGCGCCTCGACGACGGGATGATCCGCCACGACAGCGGGGGCCACTTCACGATCCTCGGCGTGGAGGTGACCGCCACGGGGCGCGAGGTCTCGTCCTGGCACCAGCCGATGCTCGCCCCGACGGGGCCCGGGATAGTCGGGGCCCTGGTGACCCGCGAGGGCGGAACCGTGAGCGTGCTGATGCGCTCGCGCACCGAGCCGGGCTGCACCGACGGAGCGGAACTCGGCCCGACGGTGCAGTGCCAGCCCGACACCCTCGAGCGCCACCCCGAGCGCCTCGCACCGCCGTTCCTCGACCGCTTCCTGTCCCCCGAGCCCGGGTCCGTCCGGTTCGACGTGGTCCAGTCGGAGGAGGGCGGCCGCTTCTACTTCGCGCGCAACAGGTACATGGTCGTGGAGATCGACGGCCGGCTGCCCGCCCCCGCCGGATTCCGGTGGTTCGGCCTCGACGAGATCTCGGACTTCATGCGGCATTCCTTCTACCTCAACGTCCAGGCCCGCAGCATCGCGCTGTGCCTGACGAGCCTCGTCGCCGCCCACGCGTGACGTCCATCGACGAAAGGACCGGATCATGACCATCGGGGTGTGGGGATACCTGGAGGAGTACCACAGCGAGAAGGACGACATCCTCGACGCCGTGGAGACGGTGTTCGCCTCCGGACGACTGGTCATGGGCCCGAGCGTCGAGGCCTTCGAGCAGGAGTTCGCCGGATTCCACGGGGTGGGGCACTGCGTGGGCGTCGACAACGGGACCAACGCCCTGGTGCTGGGCCTGCGCGCGCTCGGTGTCGAGCGGGGCGACGAGGTGATCACCGTGTCCAACACCGCGGCACCGACCGTTGTCGCGATCGACGCGGTCGGTGCCCGTCCGGTCTTCGTGGACGTCCGGGAGGAGGACCACCTCATGGACGTCACCGCCGTCGAGGCCGCGATCACCGATCGCACAGCCTGCATCGTCCCCGTGCACCTCTACGGGCAGTGCGTCGACATGACCGCGCTGATGAGCCTGGCCGACTCCAGGGGGATCCCGGTCCTCGAGGACTGCGCCCAGGCTCACGGCGCGCGGCAGCACGGCCGTCTGGCGGGAACCTTCGGACGGGCGGCCGCGTACTCCTTCTATCCGACCAAGGTCCTGGGCGCCTACGGCGACGGCGGTGCGGTGATCACCGACGATCCCCAGGTGGACGCCGAGCTGCGGCGACTACGCTACTACGGGATGGAACGGACCTACTACGTCGTCCAGACCCCGGGACACAACAGCCGCCTCGACGAGGTCCAGGCGGAGATCCTCCGCCGCAAGCTGGGCCGCCTCGACGCCTACATCGACGGGCGGTGCGACATCGCGCGCCGGTACCGCGAGGGCCTCGGCGACACCCCGCTGGTGCTGCCCGGGCAGGCCGTGGGCAACACCCACGTCTACTACGTGCACGTGGTGCGGCATCCCGACAGGGACCAGATCATCGACGAGCTGGGCCGGTGCGGGATCTCGCTGAACATCAGTTACCCGTGGCCGGTGCACACCATGAGCGGATTCCGGCACCTCGGGGTCGAGCGGGGCGCACTCCCGGTCACGGAACACCTCGCGGAGCAGATCTTCTCCCTGCCCATGTACCCGTCGCTCCCACCGCGGGACCAGGACCGGGTCATCACCGAACTGCGCAGGGTGCTCGGCGCCGGGTAGCGGCCCAGCCTCCACCCGGCGAGCCTCATTCTCGAGCGAGCACGTCGCACGTCTGCCGGAGCCCCTCCTCCAGGCGGGTGCTCGCGATCCACCCGGTCTGCTCGGAGAACGGCCCCGGGTCGACCACCGAGGATCTCGCGTCGGTCGGGGTCGCGCCGTCCGGCGGTTCCACGTACTCCACCGGCACCGGCGTGCGGCCCAGTCGAGCGGCGGCGGCCTGGGCGGCGAGGGTGAACAACCGGGTCAGCGTGACCGCCTCGCCGGTGCCGATCGACCACGGCCGGCCTGCCAGCCCGTCCGGGGCGGCGACCGCCCTCCCGACGGCGTCGGCGACGTCCCTGATGTGCACGAGGTCGCGCTCGGCGCTCCCGTCTCCCCAGATCGTCAGCGGCCGATCGTCCAGCGCGGTGCGCAGGATCCCCGCGACGACCCCCCGGCCCACGGTTCCACCCGGCCCGGCCGACCCGTAGACCGTCGGCAGGCGCAGCGAGATCCCCCGCACTCCCCCGCGCCGGGTGGCCTCCATCAGGAGATCCTCGGCCTCCGCCTTGTGCTGCTCGTACCGCGAGAACTCTCCGTGGGCCGAGTGATCGAGGGAGGCCGTGGAGTCGAGGGAGGTCGCGTGGTTGAGGGAGGCCGCGTGGTCCAGGGAGGCCGTTCCCGGCACCACGACGACCGGCGGTGGCAGAGCCGGATCACGGGCGCTGCCGACTGCGGCGAGAACCGACTCCACGACACCCACGTTGACCCTGCGCGCGGCCACGGGGTCGGCGTCTGCGTCCCGCCAGCTGCCGTGCGGCGCGTAGAGGACCGACACCACCACCACGTCTGCATCGGCGACCAGATCGCGGACCGCCCGGGGGTCGGTGACGTCCGCGGCGTGGCGGTGGACCTCACCCGCCGTGAGATCGGGACCCACTGTGGGTGGACGGCGCCCCACCAGCCGAAGTCGGACCCCGGGGCCGTGGAGACGTCGGGCGAGAGCACCGCCCACGTAGCCACCGGCCCCGAGGACCGCGACGGTGCTCGGTTCACACATGGCCCGGTTCAGACACTGTTCGGTTCACACACGGACCGGCTCGGGAGCGGGTTCCGACATCTCGTGAACCCTGGGCACGTACAGGAGCCACCGTCCTCCCGCGTCGAGGAACCCGGTCTCCCGCGCGGTGATCTCCCGGGCGTGATTCCACGCGAACAGGACCGCCACGTCCGGGTACGGGTCGGGGAAGTCCGCCGAGTCGACCACCGGGATCCGGGACCCCGGCGTGAGCAGACCCTGCTTGGCCGGGGTGTTGTCGAAGATCCTCGGGATCAGGTCGGGTCCGATCCCGCACATGTTGAGTACCGTCGCGCTCTTGGCCGTCGCGCCGTAGCCCACCACGGTGAGCCCCTGCGCCCGGAGCTCGGTGAGCGCCGCGTCGAGATCCCGGCGGATATCCGATACCCGGTGCGAGAACGCCTCCAGGGTCGCCGGTTCCGTCAGCCCCGACCGCTCCTCTGCCGCGATCATCACGGTCACAGCGTCGGAGACCTCCCGCGCCCCCGACCGGGCGAGGGTGTACCGCACCTCGCCACCGTGCACGGGGAGCCGCTCCACGTCCACGAGCTCGAGGCCGTGACGACGCGCGAGCTCCTGTACCGACCGAGCGGAGAAGAGGTAGAAGTGCTCGTCGTAGATCTGGTCGAAGGAGGTCTTCTCGACGATGTCGCCGAAGTACGGGTCCTCGAAGACCATGATCCCGTCGGGCGCCAGCAACTCGTTCACACCGGCGAACACCGAGTCCAGGTACGGGATGTGGCACAGCGTGTTGGCGGCGTAGATCACCGTGGCCGGCCCGTGCTCCCCGCGGATCCGGACGGCGGACTCCTCCTCGAAGAAGTCCCCGAGAACTCGCACCCCCTTCTCGACGGCGAGTCGGGCGACCCCTGCCGAGGGCTCCACGCCCAGGTGGTGCATGCCGGCATCGGCCAGGTGGGACAGCATCGTCCCGTCATTGCTCCCCAACTCCACCACGAAGTCGTCTCCCCGGCCGGTCGTGTTCTCCAGGAACCTCGTGGCGCCCCCTTCGAAGTGGGCGCGCATCCCGGCCGAGCCGCCGGACATGAAGGGGTAGGACTCGTGGAACATCTTGTCGCGGTCCACCTCCTCCATGAGCTGGACCATCGTGCAGTCCAGGCACATGCCCACGGCTAGTCGGAACAGGTACTCCTGCGACTCGTCACCGGGGCGGCGGAACGCGTCGGAGAGCGGCTGCATGCCGAAGTCGTGGAACTCCTGCACTCGTCCGCGGCAGATCGTGCAGGGCTTGGTCGTCATCACAGATCCTTGGGTCATATTTCCTTGGCCTCGAGTCGGTACGGGTCGGTGCGTGGTCGGAACACGATGGGGTGAAGGTGATGGCCGGGTCCGGCGTACTCCGCCCGGCTCCTGGCGATCCCGGTGGAGAGATCCACCCGGCCGCTCACTCCGAGCTTCCGGTAGACATTGGTCAGGTGCTGTTCGACGGTGCTGACGGTCACGTGCAGGCGTCGCCCGATCGCGCGGTTGGTCAGTCCCTCGGCGGCGAGTTCTGCCACCCGGAGCTCCGCCCCGCTCAGTCTGTGGTCGTCCCCCTCGTCGTCGGGTCCACTGCCGCGTGGCGCGCGCCCTCCCGTCGGACCCGGGATCCCGGGGAGCATCCACGGAACGGTGTCACCGAGCACCGACCCGGGGAATCCGGCGCGGAGCGCGACGAGTTCGGCCCGAGCCCGTTCCACCACGGGTCCGTCGAGCCCGCACTGCACGGCCAGACGGTCGACGGCCTGGAGATCTCCCATCGCCGCCAACACCGCGCCGTTCTCCGCCAGGCGCCGTGCCCGGGCGAGGAGGACGCGCAGGTCGTGGAAGGTGGTGGCCATGAGATCGGGGGGACCGGACGGGCCGCTGGTACCGGCGGTGTGTACCTCGGCCGCGGCGAGACCCGTCGCCAGTGGGAAGCCGAGAGCCGCGCCCCAACGCCCGCTCGGCAGGATCCGGAACGCCCGGTCGACCAGCAGACGAGCCGCCGGCCGGTCCCCGGTGTGGACGAGCGTGGCGGCGCGCACCGTATGGAGTAGCGCGGACTCGACCGGGTCCGTGGAGGCCTCTGCGACCGCCTCGATGCGGGCCGTCCATCCCGAGAGGTCGGCGTCGGGACGGCGACTCACGAGGGCCTCCACGACGTGTGCGATCGCCTCGGGGACTGCCGGCCCGGAGAGGAGGTCGGCGAGGAGGTGATCGACAGCGGTCTGCAGGTCCACGTCGCCGTCATCAGGACGGGTCACCGCATCGATCAGCGACGTCCACGGGTCCAGGAGCGCGGGGGTGAGATCGCGGACCAGTTCCCGCTCCGGGCCGGCCCACCGCCCGTAGTACCAGGCGTAGGCCAGATGGATCTGGGTGATCACTCTCGGCGTCGGCAGGATCGGTCGGGATCCGAGCCCGGCGATGGCCCGCGTCGCGGCGCCCCGGTCCCCCCGGCGCAGTGCGGCCAGCACGACCGGAACGGCAGCGCTCTCGGGCGCACGGTTGTCGGTTAGGAACCGGACGGTCGGTGAATCCGCGTCACGCGCGGCGGCGGCGCGGAGGTGCTCGGCGGTGCCGTCGATCCTGAACCGCGACCCGTCGATCACCCCCACCGCGCCCAGCGCGTCGAGCAGAGTGCGGGCCTCGGCGTTCGACGTCCCGAGCATCGAGGCGAGGGCCGAGGCGGAAGCGGTGGAGCAGACCGGAACCATGGCCAGTAGACCGCAGAGTTGCTCCGCCTCCGGCCCCAGATGGCGCAGGGCCGAATCGACGCAGCGGAGGTAGGCCCGCCCGGCCCGCAGGGGCGGTCCCGAGCCGTCCAATGTGGCGAGATCCGCGATCAACGCGCTGGCGAGAGCCGGACTACCGTTCGCGCCCTCGATGACGGCATCGGTCAGGGGGGCGTCGTCGACGCCGGCGTCCGCGAGCGCCGCACGGACACCCGACGAGGTGATCGGCGGGACGTAATAGACATAGTCGGTGACGTCGGACAGGACGGAATCCGACCGGGCCGCGGGATTCCAGGGCCCGCCCGAGGTGTAGACGACCATCGCTCCCTGCCGCCGGAGCCATGGCCCGCGGTCCCTGAACGCTGCGAGCGAATGCTGGTCCGCGTACTCCACATCGTCGACGGCGAGCACGATCGGGCCGTCGGCGAGGAGGGGCGCGAGTGCCGCCAGGACCTGGTCGGGTGAGTCCATCGGCCGCCCCTGCTCCGGAAGGGTCACGGGGGTCGAGGGGTGGCGAAGACCGCCGTCGTCGAATTCCAGCGCGGAGCGGACCAGGTCGAGCACGGCTCCGTCAGTATCCCGGTGTTCGGGAGAGCAGGTGACGTAGACGACGCGAGCACCGGAGGCTCTCGCCCGGTCGACGAAGGCACGGAGGATGGCGGTCTTGCCGGACCCCCACGGGCCCAGGATGGAGCAGACGCCTGCGAAGCGATCACCGGCGGAGGCGAGTGAACCGAGGAGGAGGTCCACGAGCGCAGTACGTGCGTCGTCGTCCATCGGTCCTTCCCTGGCCGGTCGAGATCTGCCGGTCGAGATCTGTTGTGCACGAGCAGACTCGACCACCGTAGGGACCCAGTGCGGTCCCCCGGCGACGTCTGGGAGAACACACGGTGAAGGTGCTGCCAGAAAAAACTCATGTACGCGGAATGCTCCCCGAGTCACCGCGCACCGCCGGCGGGTATCGCGTCCTCGTCGTCGTCGTCGGGGTTCTCCTGGCCACCGGGGCGATCGGACCCGCAGCGGCGCCATTCCGGGCGCGCAACCCGGCGCCGCGGCGTGCCAGCCGACCCGCGGGCCGTCAGACTCCCCCGAACCACGCCCGACTGAGCTCGGCGTACCGCCCCTCCGACCGCAGCAGTTCCTGGTGGGTGCCCGATTCCACGATCCGGCCGTGGTCCATCACCAGGATCCGGTCCGCGGTCGCGGCCTGGCTCAGCCGGTGGGCCACCACCAATCCAGCCCTGTCTTTCAGCACCGCGGCCGCTGCCGAGTCGAGGCGTCGGGCACCGGCGGACCCGGCCTCGGCGGTGGCCTCGTCGAGGATCACCACGTCCGGGTCGGCCAGCTCCACGCGGGCCAGGGCGATCATCTGGGCCTGCATCGGATCGAGCGGGTGCCCGCCCTCCCCGATCACGGTGTCGACGCCGTCGGGCAGGTCATCGACCCAGTCCGCCCCGACGGTCTGCAGGGCCGCGCGTACCTCGGCGAGGCCGGCCTCGGGGCGGGGCGCACGGACGTTCTCGGCGATGGTGGTGGCGAAAGAGTGCACCTCCTGGGAGACCATGGTGATGTGCTGCCGCAGGGCCAGCGGGTCGACGTCGGCCAGCGGCACCCCGCCCATGCGGGCGCTCCCGTGGGTGGGCACCACAGACCCGGCGGCGACCAGCGCCAGGGTGCTCTTGCCTGCACCGGTGGACCCGACCACGGCCACCACCTCACCCGGCGCGACGGTCAGGTCGACGTCGATCAGGGCCGGTGCTCCCCCGCCGTAGGAGTGGCTGACGCCGGACAGGTCCAGCGCACCGTGCTGGTCGGTGGCCGACTCGAGCGTGGCGGTGCGCTCGGGCACTGGCATGGTGATCACCCCGACCATCCGGACCAGCGAGGCCCCGGCGGATTGGACCTGGTCGACCATGCCCACCAACGCGCCGATCGGGTTGAACAGTCGGTGGAACAGCAGCGCGGCGGTGGTCACGGCGCCGGCGGTGAGCGTGCCGGCGTCCACCAGGACAAACCCGACGACCAGTAGCAGCCCGAGGACCGTGACCTCGGCGCGGTTGTTCCGGCTGAAGGCGCGGGTGACGAAGTAGAACACCCGGATGGACAGGTCCCGCGCCCGCCCGGAGGCGCCGGTGATCCGGTCCAGCTCGGAGTCCTGGGCATCAAAGGCGTGCAGGGTCCGGGATCCGGTGATGCCGCCGAGGAGCCGGCTGGCACGGGTGCCGAAGGCGGCCCGCTCCGCGGCGTAGATGGGGCCGGACCGGGGCAGGTACCAGCGCAGCGTGGTCCAGTACATGGGCAGCGCGACCAAGCCCACCAGCCCGAGCCTCCAGTCCACCGTGGCCAGCCCGACCCCGGACACGATCACCGTGAACAGCGATTGCACCACCAGCGGGACCACGGCGGTAGCGGCCTGGCTGATCTCGCGGGCGTCCTCGGCCACGCGGGAGACCAGGTCGCCGGTCTCCGTGGTCTCCATCTGCGCCGCGCCCAGGCGCAGGGAGCGGTCCATGACCATCTCACGCAGCCGAGCCACGGTGGGCTCGGTCAGCTGGGCGAGCCAGGCCTGTCCGGCCCAGGTGCAGGCGGCGCCCACGATGCCGGCAGCGGCGATCGCCCCCGCACCGACCCACACCGCGGCGTAGTCCTGGCTTCCGGGCAGGACGTCCACGAGCCAGCCGATCACCCACGGCGCCACCAATCCTGCGACGGAGGCGACCAGGCCGGTCAGGCAGACCAGCAGGAGGTATCCCCGGCGTTCCTTGAGCAGCGGCCACAGCACGGCGAGGGACTCGCGGCCGCTCGCCAGGGGCAGGGTGCCGGTGGTCACCAGGGCCCCGGCGGCGCCCGGCGCTTCTGCAGCACCGGTCTCGGTGTGTGTGGCGGTGCTGATTCCGGTACCGCTGGTGTCTGTGCTGCTCATCGGTCGACCGCCGTCCGGTAACTGGCTGACGACTCGCGCAGCTCGAGATGGGTGCCTGAGTGCGTCTCGCCGCTCCGCGGAAGGTGGACCACCCGGTCGGCGGTCGCGAGGAACGGCGGTGAGGAGGTGACGATCAGCGTCGACCGCCCCGGCCGGCTCGTACGCAGCCGGCGCACGGCCTGGGCGATCTCCCACTCGGTCACGGCGTCCACTGCGCTGGTCGGGTCGTGCAGCACCAGCACGTCCGGGTCGGCGTGCAGAGCGCGGGCGAGCGCGATCCGCTGGCGTTGGCCGCCGGAGAGGTTGCGGCCCCCCTCCTGGACTACGTGGTCAAGGCCGTCGGGGAGGTGCTCGATGATCTCCGCGACGGCCGATGCGCGGAGGACGTCGTCGGAGACCGGGACGCGGACGTGGGCCTCGCCGTCGTGATGTGCGCCGTCACCCCCGCCGTCGTCGCTCGTGCTGCCGTGTCCCCCGCCGTCGTGGCGCATCGCGATGTTGGAGCGGATGGTGCCGACGAACAGATCCACGCGGTGGGGGGCGACGACGACGTGGTCGGCGATCGCCGCGGCCAGGCTGCTGCGTCGATGCCCACCGACCAGCACGGCGTCGGCCCCGTCGCTGTGGCCGGCCATCGCCAGGGTCACCGCGTCGGCGGCGGCCGGCTGCTCGACCACCAGCGCGACGATCTCCCCCGCCGCCACCTCGAGGTCCAGTTCCCGGCCGTCGGGCAGCTCCAAGCCGCTCACCTGCAGGTGCGATCCCTCGGGGACCTCCGATCCGGACTCGTCGACCGGCGCCGACGCCTGCAGGTCGACCAGCCGCTGCGCGGCACCGTGGGACCGGGCGAAGATGCTCACCATGGCCGTGATGAGGCGGACCGGTTCCTCGAAGAACACGGCCACGCCGACCACCGAGACCAGCGTGCCGATCGCCATCTCCCCGGACAGCACTCGGTAGCCGGCGGCCAGCAGGACCAGGGCCAGTACGACGGCCATGCCGAGCGACCCGATGCCCTGGACCCGGCCCGTCCGCTCGGCGGTGACGATGCCCGCGTCGGCGGCGGCACGGGAGGCGTCGCGGTACTGCTCAGCCGCCCAGCGCTCCCCGCCCCCGGCCTTGAGCACGCGCAGACCCGTCATGATGTCGGTGGCGCGGCTGCTCGCCATGCCGATGGCCGTCTGCTGGGCGGTGCTGTGCCGGGAGATGACGCGGCTGGGCAGCGCCACCAGCACCAGACTCAACGGGACGCCGATCAGGACGATCAGCCCCACTAATAGATCGGTCCACAGCAGGTAGGCCGAGATGCCCACGATGCCGATGAGCGCGGACCCGCCCAGGGCGATCTGGCGGAACACCAGGGCCGCGACGTCGGCGTCGGCCGAACACACGGACAGCACGTCACCCGAGCTCGCGTCGTCCATGGCGCGACGCCTGGTCAGCGGCACCCGGGTGGCCTCCACCCGCAGATCGTGCGCCTCTTCTTGGAGTGCGCGGTTGCTCAGTCTGGCGCCGAAGCGATAGCTCAGGCTCAGCACCGTGAACAAGGCGATGAGCCCGAGGACCGACCACAGCATCGCGGTCGCGTCGAGAGGGATGATCGCCCGGTCGACGATCACACCGATCGCGATGGGCACCAGCGCCTCGCAGAGCTGCCACATCGTCATGAGCACCAGCCCGGGGCCCACGAGGCGCTTTCGACGGCCGATCGCCCGGAGCAGGAGCCCGTTCGCGGTCGACGGGATGCCGGTGTCCTGCCGGCGCGTCGATGTGGGTGCTGACATGCGTGTGGGGCTCCCGCCGATGGTGAAGGGCGTCTGTGGGTCTCGCCGACTCACGACACTAGTTCCACCCGGGAACCCGGCGGTCTACGGTCCCTTCCGGCTGCGGCCTACGCGTCCCCCTACGGCGCCGTGGTCCCCACCGAGTACGCCGCCGCGGAGTCGCGCACATCCATCACGTACTCCCGCGAGGCGTTGTAGGCCAGCACGGCCCGCTGCCAGTTCTCGGCAACCGAGAGGTCTCCCCCGTTCTCGCACAGCAACCGGGCGGCGGCCACGGCGGCGTCGTCGATCTGGTTGGGGTCGGCCCGCCCGTCGCCGTTGGCGTCGACTCCGTACTTGCGCCACGACTCGGGGATGAACTGCATGGGCCCCACGGCACGGTCGAACTCCTGGTCTCCGTCCAGTTCCCCGCCGTCGGTGTCCGGGATGTTGGCGAATCCGGGCGAGCCGTCCAACTGGATACCGATGATCGGCGGCAGCGCGTAGCCGTCGTCGTTCAGGGAGGCTCCCCGGTAGCGACCGTGCCGGGTCTCCACGTGCCCGATCCCGGCGAGGGTCGTCCACGCCAGGTTGCACTCGGGCCGGGTCTGCCGCATGGTCTCGGCGGCGTTGCCGTAGGCGGCCAGGGCGGCGACCGGGATGTTCATCTGCTCGTTGATCCCCTGCGCCCAGGGCCGCAGCTGATAGGAGGTCCGGCCGGGGGCATTGATGTCGACGGCAGGGACGGGAGCTCCGGCGGCGGGTGGGATGCCGGGCGGGATGGCGACCGGGGCTTCACGGGTGGGCCCGTACGAACAGGCTGATGCCACCACGGCCGCGGCGAGGGACAGGGCCACAGCGCAGCCGCGGCGGGGGCGAATAGTCATTGAGTGCCATTCTGCCGAAAAGCCGCGGCGGGGGCGAATAGTCATTGAGTGCCATTCTGCCGAAAACTCGCCACGGCCCGCCTCGGGGGATTCCCTGATCTCACCCGCACCTGCCCTGATTCACCCGCGCGGGCCGTACCCCCCGGCCAAAGCGGTGAACTCGTCCAACAGGGCCGCCCGGCTGATCTTGGGTTGATCCAGCACCCAGCGCACGGCCACGTTCTCCACTGCCATCACGATCACCCACGCGCGCGCGGCGGGATCACCGGCCGTGACCCCCGCCGCGGAGAGGTAGACGGCGAGGAGTTCACGCACCCG
Organism: Dietzia cercidiphylli; assembly: GCF_039531545.1. NCBI lineage: Bacteria > Bacillati > Actinomycetota > Actinomycetes > Mycobacteriales > Dietziaceae > Dietzia > Dietzia cercidiphylli. The sequence goes on along the minus strand of NZ_BAAAQG010000003.1, from coordinate 588,384 downwards.
GAGCTCGAGTGCGTGCTGCGCGGCCCGGTGACGCACGGCGGGAAGTTCCTCCCACACGATCCGCAGCAGCCCGGCGTCCACCTCCAGCGCGGTCAGCAGGGCGTCGGCGATGGAGCGGACCGTGCCGGGGTTCTGGACGTCGACTGGACCGGCGCCGGCGAGCGAGGCGGCAACCCGGTCGGAGATCTCCGCCGACCATCGGTCCATGACCTCGGTGACCAGGGCCGATTTGTCCGGGAAGTACTGGTACAGCGAGCCCGGGCTGACCCGGGCCTCGTCGGCGACGCGGTTGGTGGTGAACGAGTCGTAGCCGTCGCGCACGAGCACGACGCGAGCCGCCTCCACGATCCTCTCGACCATCGCCCGGGAACGTGCCTGCTGGGGGACCTTTCTCATGAACGCGAATTGTATGCGAGTAATTACTCGCGTCATAGTTGCACCATGACCACAGCGCCTGAGCGTGACACCGTCACCTCCTCATACCCCACCCGATACCGCGAGGCCGAGGACCGCTCCCGCCGCATGGGTCGCGCCCTCAAGCACATCGCCCGCGTGGACCAGATCGACGAGCAGCTCATGGACCGCCTGGGCCGCGGATACCTGGAGAAGGACGAGCCCGGCGCCCGCCTGGCCCGCGCCATGCGGCTGCGGTCCGGCGAGCCCGGGGCCGTGAGCCGGCGGCAGCTCGACGAGGCCCTCACGAGCGGCTCGGCGGGCCTGCCCGACGACGCCCCCGAGGTGCTCCGCGAGTACATCGCCCTCCTCGAGGACACCCCGGACTGGGTCGACTGGGACCAGATCGCCCACGGCCAGAAGGTGTACCTGCGCCTGGGCCAGAACGCCGCGGACATCCTGCTCCAACTCTCGCTGATCGGCGGCTACCGCTTCGGCGGACCCACCGACCTCCTGGTGGCCACCGGCGGCCTGACCGGCAACACCACGCTGCGTCGCCTGGCCGAGACCAGCCACTGGACCATGTCCCTCTCGATTCCCGACGGGCTGCGGCCGGGCGGCGAGTCGTGGCGCCTGACCGGGCACGTGCGGGCCATGCACGCCGTGGTCAACGAGGCGATGGAGCCGCGCTGGGACACCGGACGGTGGGGACTGCCCATCAGCCAGAGCGACCTGGCCGCCACCCTCGGCCTCTTCGACGCCGTTGTCCTGTTGGGCGTGCGCACCCTGGGCGTGCCGATGTCCCGCCGGGACTCCGACGCCGTGATGCACGTGTGGCGCTACGTGGGATGGCTGATGGGGGTCGACGACGACTTCCTGGTCGGCCGCGAGAGGGACCGGCACCGGATCAACTATCACATCCTGCTGGCCCAGGCAGGGCTCAGCGAGGCTGGACCGCAACTGACCCAGGCCCTGGTCGCGGCGCAGCGTCAGCGCAAGCGCAGCGGGCCGCTCCCCGGCGTGCAGGCGTGGCTGGGGCACGAGCGACTGCTGAGCATGCTCACGGTGCTACTCGGCCGCGAGTCCATGCGCGAGTTCGGCCTGCCCGTCCGGCCGCCGTGGGCGCATGCCTACCTGGTGGCACTGAACGGGCTGCGGTACCGCACCCCGTGGGGCCGCGCCCGGCTCGATGCGTGGGGGGAGAAGGTCCGCGACCGCGAGCGCAAGCAGACCTTCGGCGATGCCGCCGCCGATATCGGTAGGCCGCTCGCCTCGTGAGGTCCGTTCGCCTGATCTGCGCCCATTAGGCCCTTTCGGCTAATTGCTCGAAATTAGGCATTTTCACCTCCTGTCGGCCGGATGTGGGAAGATCGCCTCATGTACGTGGTGACGATCGACCAGCGCGGTAGCCGGGTCGCCGACGACCTGGTGCCGGGACTGCTCGAGGCCCTGGCGGTCATCCCCTGCGCGGCCGCCTTCGAGCGGACGGCCGGCGACGAGGTCCAGGGCCTGCTGACCGACCCCGCCGCGGTGCGCCGCGCACTGCTCGTGGCGCTACGCGGCGGCGAGTGGCACTGCGGCGTGGGGGCCGGAGAGGTCGACGACGACTCCTACGCCTCCGGCACCAGGGCCGGCCGCGGGCCCGCCTATCTGGCCGCGCGTGACGCGGTCGAGGCGGCCAAGGGCCTGAGCAGCTCGGTCGCGGTGCGCGTCCCGGCGACACCCGGCGCCGGGGCCGGAGCCGGGGCCGGGGCCGGAGCGGGGTCCGACGCTGCGGCCTGGGCCGGAGCCGGGTCCGACGCTGCGGCCTGGGCCGCGGACTGCGAGGCCGTGTGGGGACTCACCGCTCCGCTCATCCTCGACCGCACCGAGGCGCAGTGGCGGGTCGTGGACGCCGTCGACCGCTCCCCCACCCAGGCGGCGGCCGCACACGAACTGGACATCACCCCGGCCTCGGTCAACGGCGCGCTGCGGCTCTCGCGCATCCGGGAGGAGCGGGCCGCTTACCCGGCGCTCGACCGGCTCCTCGCCGGCGCACACGCTGCGGCGACGGGAGGCACACGATGAGCACCTGGCCCGAATGGATCCCCGTCACGATCGTCGTGGTGCTCAGCCTTCTCGCCTCGGCCGGGCTCGGATCGCCGATCGCGTCCCTGGTCCTGCGCTCCGCGCACGTGCCCGACCCGCCGACGGTCGAGGTCAGCGGGGATTCCCGCAGCCCGGTGGTGCAGCGGCGCGAGAACTCCGAACCGCAGGTCCGCGAGGTGCTGCGGGGCGGGATGTGGATCGGGATCCTCGAACGGGTGGGGCTCACGGCCGCGATCCTGGCCGGACGCTTCGAACTGGCCGCTGTCGTGGTGGCGATCAAGGCCCTGGGCCGCTACCCGGAGATCCGCGAGAACCCCGCCGTGAGCGAGCGGTTCATCATCGGCACGCTCACCTCGCTCCTCGTGGCGGCGGCGTGCGGGGCGGCCGGGCTGGTGGTGTTGGGCGTCGTGGGCTGACCTCGTGCGCGGCCCTCGGGCCGACCGAACCCTCAGTACGCTCGCCGGTATGACGTCTGACTCCGCGACCTCCCACGCAGGCTCCCCCGGCGACGCCGACGACAGGACGGGACGTGCCGGCGCCGAGCCCGAGAACGTCGCCCCCGGCCGGGCACGCCAGAACACCATCTACCGGGCCGGTGTCTCGGGCATCACCCCCACGGTGCCGACCAGCGCGGAGAAGCTCGAGGCCGCCGCACGCCGCGCCCTGCTGCGCCGCCCCGGCGGCAGAAAGGCCTGGGCCTACGTCTACGGAGGGGCCGGCTCCGGGGTCACGATGAGCGCCAACCGCGAGGCGCTCGACCGGCGCCGACTGGTCCCGCGCGTCCTGCGCAGCACCGACCAGCGGGACCTGTCGACGCAGGTGCTAGGGCAGACGCTGCCCGCGCCCGTCCTGGTCGCACCGATCGGCGCCGCGGGCCTGGTGCGCCGCGACGCCGACGTCCACATCGGGCGCGCCGCGGCCGAGCGCGGACTGCCGTACATCCTGTCCTCCCAGGGCTCGTCGCCGATGGAGGCCACTGCCGCGGCGATGAAGGACGGGCCGCGCTGGTTCCAGCTGTACTGGAGCAGGGACGAGCAGCTTGTCGACAGCTTCATCTCCCGGGCGGAGGCCGCGGGCGCCGGGGCGCTGGTCGTCACCCTCGACACCACGACGCTCGGCTGGCGGCCGTGGGATCTCGACCTGGGATCGCTCCCGTTCACGAGGGGGGTCGGGATCGCCCAGTACACCTCCGACCCCCGCTTCGCCGAGATGGTGGCCGACCGGGTCGCGCGTGAGGCCGCCGCCGGCGCCGGCACGGACCCCGACGCGGTCAAGGTCACGCCGAAGGCCGTCGTGACGCTGCTCGAGATGGCCCGGAACCACCCGGGCGCGTTCCGCAGGAACCTCACCGCCCCCGAGACCCGCGCCGCCGTCCAGACCTTTCTCGACACGTTCTCCAACCCGGCGCTGAACTGGGACCACATCGCCACGCTGCGGGACCGGACGCGACTGCCGGTCGTCCTCAAGGGCGTCCTGCACCCGGAGGACGCCCAGCGGGCCTTCGACATGGGCGTCGACGCGGTCATGGTCTCCAACCACGGGGGCCGCCAGGTGGACGGGTCCATCGGCACGCTGGACGCCCTCGTGCGCATCCGCGAGGCCGTCGGCCCCGAGCCGACCCTGCTGCTGGACTCCGGCATCCGCAACGGCACGGACGTGGTCAAGGCCATGGCGTGCGGCGCGGACGCCGTGACGATCGGCCGGCCGCACATCTACGGGCTCGCCATCGCCGGGCAGCGGGGGGTGGGCGAGGTGCTCGACAACCTGCTCGCGGAGATCGACCTCACGCTGTCCCTGTGTGGCGCGAGCTCGTGGGACGACGTGGACGCCTCGCTCCTGGCCTGAGGCGGACGCCGCTCTTCCTGTCCATCCGCCGCTGCTCCCGGCCACCCGCCACTGCTCCGGCCACCCACCGCCTCGCGGTACGCCTGACGGAAAAGACCCTCGGTCTCCGCGATACTGCTCGCAGGCGTCGGCACCCTGCCCGCCCCCAGACCGACCGCGAGGACCTCGATGCGTGACCCCGAACTGTCCGTCCTGCTCACCGTCTACCACGCGATCGCGCCCTCGCAGCTCCGCGATGCCCTGGACAGTGTGCACGCGCAGACGGTTCAGCCGGCTGAGGTGATCGTGGTGGAGGACGGTCCCCTGCCGCCCGCGCTGCGTGAGGTCCTGGACTCCACCCCGGACCTGCAGCGGTTCGCGCTACCCCAGAACCTCGGCGCCGCCGCGGCGTCCCAACGCGGGTTCGACGAGGTCCGGACCAGCTGGGTCGCCCGCCAGGACGCCGACGACATCTCCCTGCCCGAGCGGTTCGAGCGGCAACTCGACGCCGCCCGCACGCTCGGGGTGGACGTCCTGGGTTCGGCGATGCTCGAGTTCGACACCGACCCGGAGCACCCGAAGGCCATGCGCGCCCTGCCCACCGAGCACGAGGACATCGCCCGCTACGCGCGCATCAACAACCCGGTCAACAACCCGTCCCTGCTGGCCCGCACCGACGCCATCCGCGCCGTCGGCGGGTACCGCCACGTGCCCTACCAGGAGGACTACGACCTGATGATCCGCCTGATCGGCGCGGGCTACCGCCTGCACAACCTGCCCGAACCGCTGGTGAAGTTCCGCGTCACTGATGCTCAGTTCTCCCGTCGCAAGAGCCGCCAGCTCACGGCCTCCGAGCGCACCATTCAACGCACCCTCCTCGACGCGGGCATGATCTCCCGTCCCCGCGCCGTGGCCAACTACCTCGCCCGCAACGCCTACCGGCGTCTGCCCGCCCCCGCCATGAACGCGGCCTACCGACGGATCTTCCACAGCTGACCGACCCCGCTCCTGACACGGGTGTGCCCCCTCACCGCAATCGGCGAGGGGGCACACGCGTAGTGCCGTCGAGCACGCTCAGATGATCGGCACGCCGTCCCGCTTGGCCTCGGCGGCCTCCCTGATGAAGGCTCCTACCAGGACGGCCAGGACGCCGGCCACGATCACGGGCCAGATCAGGACGTAGATCGTCAGAAGTATCGGTGTCATCTGCAGTTCCTCTCCTAGACGCGGACGACGTCGTCGTCGTCATCGTTCTTGTTCTCGGCCGTGTTCCGGGCGTCGGCGTCGGCGAGCTCCTCCGCCACCGCGTCGGTGTCGTAGTCGGCGGTGGCCAACGCGATCTCGTCGAAGTCGTAGTCCATCGAACTGCGGTACGACATCGCCACGCAGACGATCGTGCTGACCGCGTACGCGACGAGTGAGGCCGTGAGCGTGTCGTAGTCACGCAGGAAGCCGAGGATGAACGGCGCGCTGCCGAGGGCCGCGACGACAGCCACGACGAGCGCCGGCCTGAGTCCCAGGAAGCCGAACACCATCAGGCCCAGGACCACGCCCACACCCACCACGGCGAGCGCCTCGACGGCGTATGCGAGCACGCCGGAGTCCGGGATCAGCCCGAAGCGAGTGGGCAGGAAGACCGCCAGGGCGACCAGCACGGAGACGGTGAAGGCCGAGTTGGTGACCTTCTTCCAGTAGAAGCTCGCGATCACCGGGAAGACCAGTGCGCCCCACAGCGCGCCCACGAACACCAACAGATCGAGGATGTTGAACCGGATGTTGGCGAAGAACAAGGCGGCCACCGTGGCCAGGACCATGGTGATCCGGCCGACGATGAGCATCACCCGGGGGTTGGGCACCGTGCCACGGCCGCGCATGCCCTGCCCGTACAGGTCGCTCATCGCGATCGACGACATCGCGGACAGGTCCGAGTCCGCGGTGGAGGACAGCGAACCGATGATCATGATGAAGAACACCGCCACCAGGACACCGGGCAGGTACTCGGCCGCCACCTGGGGAAGCACGTTGTTCGGGTCGCCGTCGACGGGATCGATCCCCGCGTAGAGGGCGAGCACGCCGACCATGCCGATGCCGATGATCGTGGCGCCGTACCCGATGGTCGCCGTGATGAAGGTCGGCCTGATCAGGTCCTCGCGGACCGCGAACAGTCGCTGCGCGATGGTCTGGTTGCCGATCGCGTAGGCGAGGACGGCAGCGATGTACGGAGCACCCTGGTTGAGGAACGCATCCGAGGAGAAGAACGACTGCTGCTGCGGGGTCAGGTTCTGGGCCCCGGTGGTGAACAGGTCGACTCCACCGAGGAAGAAGAACATCGACGGCACGATGATGATCACCGCGCCGAGCATCGCCAGTACCTGCGCGAAGTCGGTGAGCACGGAGGCGCGGAAACCGGACCACAGCGTGTAGAGCAGGACGCCCGCGGCGATCACGATCACGCCCTGGATGAAGCTGAACGGGCTGAGCATCGAGATCAGCGCGCCGCCGGCGATGAAGTTCGACGTCAACGAGATGACGGAACCCAGGATATTGGATCCGGCCAGCATGAACTGGGAGGACCTACCGTGGCGGGCGAACATGACCTCCGCGAGAGTGTGCGCCTGCGGGGCGACCTCGCGGATGCGTTTACCGAAGGGATAGATGAACAGGATCATCAGGGCTCCCCAGAACCCGTAGTGGATCGGCCCTGAAATGCCGTAGAGGTATCCGGAGTTGACCGAGGCGTACATGGAGGACGCCCAGATCCACGTGGCGGTCATCGACGCGGCCGAGATCCCGAACCCGATCTTGTGGCCGGCGGTCATGAAACTGTCGGCGTTCTCTTTCCTCTTGGCGATCCGCGTGGACATGACCATGGTGCCGCCGTAGAACAACACCAGAAGTAGAACCACGGCCGTTGCGCTCAGCGCTGTAGAGCTCAGCAAATCTGCCCCTCTCCCTCTTCATTTGTCATGTGAACACGCTGAGCCTAGTGAATGCACCGCCTTAACGAAGAATCGACGTGGGGACGGCGTTGTGCGGATGGCCAAGTGCATGGAGCACTATCCGCGAAGTTCCGGGCCTCGACCAGGCTTTTGCTGGAGGAAATCCCCAAACGGCATGCAAACGGCATCGCACGCCCTCGCGCGCGGGTCGCGTGCTCGTCCCCACTCCACATCCGCTCGCCCGTCCACCCGCTCCACATCCGCTCGCCCGTCCACCCGCTCCACATCCGCTCGCCCCGATGCACGCACGCGCGAGCCGCAGGGCAGGCGAGCGTGCATCCCCGGAGTCGGCGGCGGGCTCAGGCGGGCCGGGCAGGCCCGGTGGTGGCGGCGGGCTCAGGCGGGCCGGGCAGGCCAGGCCGCGTGCCAGTCGGCCGCGGAGGCGTCCGCGGCCGCGACGTCGAGCCGCGACTCGGCCTCGCGGAGGTCGCGCGCGAAGGTCCTGACCACCTGCCGGTACGCGACCTCGGCGGAGCCGGACTCGGACTCCGCGCCCGGACCGTCGTCGCGGCGGCCGGCGGTGTGCTCGTGGAAAAGGCCCGCCGGGTCCACATGGATCACTGTCATCTGCGCGGGGACCAGCTCATCAGGCACACCCGCCGAGCGGGCGCGGGCCAGCACTTTCTGCCCGAGGGCGAGGGCCGGCATGTCCCACGGGATGCCGTCGACCACCCCGCGCGGCGGGCGACCGGCGCGTTCGGCGGCCTTGGCCTCCTGCCACAGGCGGTCCTGCTCGGCTGCGTCGAGGCCGACAGCGCCATCAGCGGTGAACCAGTAGGGCGCACGACGACGCAGCTTGTCCAGCAGTGCGCCGGCCACGTCGTGGATATCGAACGCCCCCTCGGCCCGCTCCTCGCCGATCGCGGCGTGGAACAGCACCTGCAGGAGCAGATCGCCCAGCTCGGAGACCAACTCGTCGCGGTCGCCGTCGACCACGGCGTCGACCAGCTCCCACGACTCCTCCAGCAGGTACGGCAGCAGCGAGGCGTGGGTCTGGGCGGCTTCCCACTCGCCGTCGCGCCGGATGCGGGCCATCACCTCGACGGCCTCGGCGAGCCGATCCCCCGCGCCCACGCCCGCACCTGGGCCCGCGCCCGGGCCAGCGCCCGCGCCCACACCTGGGCCCGTCGAGAAGAGCGTTTCGGACACATCGGCCGAGTGGATCTGTGCGGAACGCTCTTTTCGATGGGGGTCGGAGCCGGAACCGGACTCGGGACTCACACCGACACCAACTCCGGCTGGATCACCGGGTGCGAGCCCTCCGGATCCCCGGCCATGGCTGTGAGGAAGTCGGCGGCGTACTGCAGCATCTCGTCGTCGCGCGCCTTCTCCGCGCCCGCACCGGCACGCGCGCCTGCCGCCTTGGGCAGCGGGAGCAGCACGGTCTTCTGCGTGGCCCGGTACTGCGCGGCCGGGTACATGCGCTTGAGCCGGATCTGCTGGGAGTCGAGCAGGTCGAGCGGGCCCACGCGCAGGCGGGAGCCGGCCAGCACGATCTCCCGCACCTTGTACTTCTGGCACACGAGCCGCAGCCGGGACACCGACACCACGCGCCGGGCCTCGGCGGGCATGGGGCCGTAGCGGTCCACCAGTTCCTCGACCACCGCGTCGATGTCCTCGGGCGCCCGCGCCTGGGAGAGCTTGCGGTACGCCTCGAGACGCAGTCGGTCGCCGTCGACGTACTCGACCGGGATGTAGGCGTCGACCGGCAACTCGATGCGGATCTCGCCCACCTCCTCCTCGACCTCCACGGTCTCGCCGTCGGCGATCGCGCGGTAGGCCTCCACGGCCTCGCCCACCAGACGGATGTAGAGGTCGAAGCCGACGCCGGCGATGTGGCCGGACTGCTCGGCGCCCAGCACGTTGCCGGCGCCGCGCAGCTCGAGGTCCTTCATGGCCACGGCCATGCCCGCGCCCAGGTCGTTGTTCTGGGCGATGGTGGCCAACCGGTCGTACGCGGTCTCGGTGAGCGGCTTCTCCGGGTCGTAGAGGAAGTAGGCGTAGCCGCGCTCGCGGGACCGGCCCACGCGCCCGCGCAACTGGTGCATCTGCGACAGACCCAGCTGGTCGGAGCGGTCCACGATCAGGGTGTTGGCGTTGGAGATGTCCAGGCCGGTCTCGACGATGGTCGTACACACCAGCACGTCGTAGTCGCGGTTCCAGAACCCGCCGACGGTCTGCTCGAGCTGCTCCTCCCCCATCTGCCCGTGGGCCACCACCACGCGCGCCTCGGGCACCAGGTCGCGGATCTTCGCCGCGGTGGCGTCGATGGTCCGCACCCGGTTGTGCACGTAGAACACCTGCCCCTCACGCAGCAGCTCGCGGCGGATCGCGGCGGCGACGTGCTTGTCCGAGTGCGCGCCCACGTACGTGAGCACGGGTAGCCGCTCCTCGGGCGGGGTGAGGATCTGGCTCATCTCACGGATCCCGGCCAGCGACATCTCCAGCGTCCGCGGGATGGGCGTCGCGGACATGGTCAGCACGTCCACGTGGGTGCGCAGCGAGGTGATGTGCTCCTTGTGCTCCACACCGAAGCGCTGCTCCTCGTCCACCACCACCAGCCCGAGGTTCTTCCAGTGCACCGCGGTGGCCAGCAGCCGGTGGGTGCCGATCACCACGTCCACGGTGCCGTCGGCCAGTCCCTTGAGCACCTCCTTGGCCTCGGCGTCGGAGGTGAACCGGCTGAGCCCCTTGACGGTCACCGGGAACCCGGTCATGCGCTCGACGAAGGTCGCCTGGTGCTGCTGCGCGAGCAGCGTGGTGGGCACCAGCACCGCGACCTGGGTGCCGTCCTGCACGGCCTTGAACGCCGCCCGCACGGCCACCTCGGTCTTGCCGTAGCCCACGTCGCCCACCACCACGCGGTCCATGGGGGCGGTCTTCTCCATGTCCCCCTTGACCTCCTCGATCGCCGTGAGCTGGTCGACGGTCTCGGTGAACGGGAACGCGTCCTCCATCTCCCGCTGCCAGGGGGTGTCGGGGCCGAACGCTCGGCCCGGGGCGGACTGCCGCTTGGCGTAGAGCTGCACCAGCTCGGTGGCGATCTCGCGGACCGCCTTGCGGGCCTTGCGCTTGGTGTTCTGCCAGTCGGCGCCGCCCATCTTGCTCAGCGTCGGGGCCTCCCCGCCCACGTAGCGGCTGAGCTGCCCGAGGGATTCCATGGGCACGAACAGGCGGTCGCCGGCGCCCCCGCGCTTGCCGGGGGCGTACTCGATCACCACGTACTCGCGGCGACTCGAACCGTCCCCGCCGCGCACCTGCCGCTCGACCATCTCCACGAACCGGCCGATGCCGTGCTGGTCGTGCACCACCCAGTCGCCGGCCTTGAGCGCCAGCGGGTCCACCTGGTTGCGTCGCTTGGCGTGGCGCGCCTTGGGGCGCGCGGTGGCGCCGAGTCGGTTGCCGGTGAGGTCGGTCTCGGAGACGACGACGAGGTGGTCCCCCTGCTCCCCGGAGTCCCCCGACAGGGCGAACCCCCCGTGCAGGATCGCCTCGTAGACCGACACCACGCCGGGGGCGGGCTCGGATCCCGCCGGGGCGGCGGTGGCCGGGACCTCCGCCTCGGACAGGCGTTCCAGGACGCGGTCGACGGTGCCGTGGCCCGGGACCACCACCGCGGCCCGGCCGCCGGAGGACATGAGCGCCCGCAGCCGGGCGAACATGGCCTGCATCTCGGAGTCCTTGCCGCGCGGGGCGGGCGGGTCGCCGGCGGGGGCGTCCACCACCAGGCCGTCCTCGGGGTCGGTGAGGAATCCCGGGGGGACCAGCTGCCACCAGGGCACGCCGGCGGCGGTGGCCTCGGAGCGGACGGCGGAGAAGGTGCGGTAGCCCGAGCCCGACAGGTCCAGGGTCTCGCTGTCCACGGGGGCGTCGCCGCCCATGGTCGCGGCGGTCCACGAGGCCTCGAGGAACTCCCGACCGGCGGAGGCCAGGTCGGCGGCGCGGCGGCGGACCTTGTCCGGGTCGCACACCACCACGCGGGTGCCCTCGGGCATGAGCATGGGCAGGGTGGCCATCTCCTCCGGCACGAGCACCGAGGTCAGCGCCTCCATGCCGTCCCGGGGGATGCCCTCGGCCAGCGAGTCCAGCAGTTCCGCCAGGGTCGGGTTCTCCCGGTGCGCCCCGGCCAGCCGCCGCGCGCGCTCGCGGACGTCCTCGTCGAGCAGCAACTCCCGGCACGGGAACAGCACGGCCGAGGAGACCTCGCCCTCGGGCAGGGAGCGTTGGTCGGCCACTGAGAACTCGCGGATCTCGGCGATCGTGTCCCCGTCGAACTCCACACGCAGGGGGTGGTCGGCGGTCGTGGGGAACACGTCCACGATGCCGCCACGCACCGCCACGTCGCCGCGGCGGGCCACCATGTCCTCGCGGCTGTAGGCGAACTCGGTCAGGGTCGCCAGCAGGTCGGAGGGGTCGAACTCGGCGCCGCGGGTCACCCTGATCGGCTCACGGCGGGCCGCCCCCGGGGAGATGGGCTGCACCACCGACCGCGCCGCCGCCACGACGATCCTCGGGGCGTGTCCCCCCATCACCGAGTTCAGGACCTGCAGCCGCCGACCGATCGTGTCGGAGGCGGGCGACAGGCGCTCGTGCGGGAGCGTCTCCCAGCTCGGGAACTGCGCCACGGCCTCGTGCGACGAGTCCGGGTCGTCGAACAGTCCCGCCAACTCGTCGGCCAGCTCCTCACATTCACGCTCGGTGGCCGTCACCACCAGCAGCGGGGAACGCTCCGCCAGGGCCGCCACCAGGAACGGCCGCAGGGACTCCGCCGACCGGACCACGGCGGAGTCCCGGTCCAGTCCCGCCCGCAGATCGGCCAGCGCCGGGTTCGCTGCGACCGCCCCGGCCAGGCCGGACAGAGCTGCGGTGGTGGGGCTGCTGACAGTGGTGGTCACGCGTGTGAGTCCTCCAGGTGGGGTGGGCGCGGCGGACGTGGCCGCACGGAAAGCACCAGTGTAATCAGCATCCGGCGGCGGAGCGCGGGGGCGACTCCACGGGCCACGCGGAGCCGCCACAGGACCCCCGCGGTGACGCCACGGTCGCGCCACGGTGCCGCCACGGTGCCGCCACCGGGTGGCCGCGTCGGTCGCGATGTTACGTCGGCGCCGGATGCGTTGTTCCAATCGCAACCACCCGGTAACGGACCGATACGCAGCGGTAACGGTCCGGGCGTGTACTCGCTGCCATGTCATCGGAACCCGTCCGGTGACCCAGTCCCCGAGGAGCCCACAGTGCCCGAGTTCGACGCCACCATCACGGAGAATATCGCCGCCTCCCTCAAGGAGATCCCGCACCCGTCCCTACCCAAGGGCACCAGCATCTACGGCGGGACCAAGATCTTCCCGGACTACAAGGCCGAGGAGGGGGAGTCGTACTTTACGCTCGTCCACGGGATCGCCCACGAGTCCTCCGTCTCCTTCGTCGCCGTCCTCCAGGCCACCCGCGCCCTGCGCAAGGGATTCGAGTCGGCCATCTACTTCTACGGCCCCGGCGCGATCAACTGCCTGGCCACCCGCGGATTCCCCACCACCGGGGACTCCGGCTTCCCCGGCGAGCAGAACATCAACGAGTCCCTCGAGTCGTTCATCTCCGAGGGCGGAACCGTGTTCTGCTGCCGCTTCGGGCTCGGTCTCCACGGCGGTCGCGAGGAGGACCTGATCGAGGGCGTGATCCCCGCGCACCCGCTCGACGTGCAGGACGCCCTGATCCACTACGCCCGTAAGGGCGCCATCATCAACTCGACCTACATGGTCTGATGCCATGACGACCATCGGCTCGGTCGCCGCCAACTTCGGCCGCGACCTCGAGGAGAACTACCGGACCATCGCCCATTACACGGAGATCGCCCGCGAGAGCGGCGTCGACTTCCTGGTCTTTCCCGAGGCCGCCATCGGGGGCTACCTCTCCAGCCTCGGAAACCACGGCGACACCACGCCCACCTCGCGATCACTGCCCCCCGCCATCCGGCTCGACGGCCCCGAGATCGCGCGGGTGCAGGAGATCATCGGAGACCTGGTGGTGGCCATCGGGTTCTGCGAGCTCGACGACGACGGGGTGAGCCGTTACAACGCGGCCGCCGTCCTCGACGGAACCCGCGTCTACGGCACCTACCGCAAGGTGCACCAGCCCCTCGGGGAGAACATGTCCTATGCCTCCGGCGGCGACTACCGGGTGTTCGACACCCCGGTCGGTCGGGTGGGCCTGCAGATCTGTTACGACAAGGCGTTCCCCGAGGCCGCACGCGTCATGGCACTGCAGGGCGCCGAGATCATCGCTTCCCTGTCCGCGTGGCCGGCGGCACGCACCGCGACCGCCGCCAACCTCCAGGAGGACCGCTGGACCTACCGGTTCAACCTCTTCGATTCCGCCCGGGCCCTGGACAACCAGGTGTTCTGGGTGGCCTCCAACCAGGCGGGGACGTTCGGGTCCCTGCGGTACGTCGGGAACGCCAAGATCGTCGATCCCGGCGGGAACGTCCTGGCCACCACCACCCTCGACGAGGGCCTGGCGGTCGCCGAGGTCGACGTGGCGGGGACCTTCGCGGCCATGCGCGCCGGGATGTTCCACCTGCGCGATCGGCGCCCCGACGTGTACGGATCACTGGTCGAGGTCAGTGATCGGGCCGACGAGAGGACGCTCGCCAGTGCCTGAGATGAGCTTCGCCGTCCGGTGGCCCGACGGGACGGTCCGGGACTACTACTCCCCCAGCCTGGTGATCCACGACCACCTCACGGTGGGCGACCGTCTGAGCGTGGCCGAGTTCCGCCGCCGGGCCACCGACGGGCTCACCGAGGCGGGCGAGCGGGTCCGCGAACGCTACGGCTTCCTGTGCAGCTCGGCGGCGGACACCGCCGCACGGGTGGCCTCCGCGTCCCGGTCCCACCCCGGGGACGCCCTCGTCGAGGTCGTCTCGATGCACCCCCCGCTGCCCTCCGCATCCCCACCCCCCGCATCCCCACCCCCCGCGCAGGCGCCCTCCGCCTCGCCGGACCCCCAGGAGCACTCATGAGCACCACGCAGTTCTCCCCCGGCTCCCATGTCCCGGTGCTCGTCATCGGCGGCGGCCAGGCCGGTCTCTCGGTGAGCCATCACCTCGGTACGGCGGGCGTCGACCACCAGGTGGTGGAGAAGCAGACCGCCGTCCACGCCTGGGCCGACACCCGGTGGGATTCGTTCACGCTCGTCACGCCCAACTGGCACTGCAGGCTGCCGGGCTACCACTACGAGGGCCCCGATCCCGACGGGTTCATGACCCGCGAGCAGGTGGTCGAGTGGCTGCACGGCTGGCTGGAGACCTTCGACCCGCCGCTCGCCGAGCACACGGCCGCCACCCGGCTGCGCCGGACCGGCACCGGCTTCGAGGTGACCCTCGCCGGCCCGGTCGGCGAGCGGACGGTCACCGCGGACGAGGTGGTGGTGGCCACCGGCGGCTACCCGGTCCCCGTGATCCCGCCCTACGCCTCGTTCCTCGACCCCGCCGTGACGCAGCTGCACTCCGAGCAGTACCGCAACCCCGACCAGCTGGCCGAGGGCGCGGTCCTGGTGGTGGGGTCCGGCCAGTCCGGAGCGCAGATCGCCGAGGACCTGCACCTCGCCGGTCGCCGGGTCCACCTGGCGGTGGGCAACGCCCCGCGTGTCGCCCGGTTCTACCGGGGCCGGGACTGCATGACCTGGCTCGCGGACATGGGGCTGTACGACACCCCGGCACAGCAGTACCCCGGCGGTAAGGCCGCGCAGGAGAAGACCAACCACTACGTGACGGGCCGCGACGGCGGGCGGGACGTGGACCTGCGGCGATTCGCCGCCGAGGGAATGCGGCTCTACGGCACGCTCACCTCGGGCCGGGACTCCGGGCTGCGCTTCGCCCCCACGCTGACCGACGCGCTGGACTCCGCGGACCGCGTGTACAACTCCATCTGCGCCGACATCGACCGGCACATCGACGCACACGGGATCGACGCCCCGCCGCCGTCGAGGTACGAGCCGGTGTGGGCGCCCGAGTCCGACCCGACGTCCCTCGACCTCGCCGCGGAGGGCGTCACCACGATCATCTGGGCGATCGGTTACCGGCCCGACTACCGCTGGATCGAGGCGAGTGCGTTCGACGGCGCCGGCCACCCCATGCAGACCCGCGGCGTGACGGAGGTACCCGGCCTGTCCTTCATCGGCCTGCCCTGGATGCACACCTGGGGCTCGGGCCGCTTCCTCGGCATCGACCGCGACGCGGCGCACCTGGCCGAGGGCATCATCGCCCGCCGTCACGCCACCCGAGAGGAACGGGCATCATGACCACCTCCACCACCGGAGTGTCCACCTCGACCCGGGTCGACCTGGCCCTGCTCGGCATCCGGGGCACCCCTCCGCTGCACCGCAGCGGGGGCGCGGGCCCCAGCGACGACGGACACCTCGTCGTCTCCGGGCGCGCCGCGGCGATCCCCCGCAACCCCGACAGCCCCTTCGTCTTCGACGGCGACCGGGTCCTGCGTGACGGCGTCGACACCGGCCTGGAGATCTCCGCGATCGGCCGTCCCCGCTTCTACGACCGCACGACCTCCGACGGGGTCCCCTACGAGAAGATCGCGCGCCTCCACGGCCGCGACGTCCTGGCCACGACCGTGGTGCAGACCTGCATCCGCTACCGCCGCGAGGAGCGCTGCCGGTTCTGCTCGATCGAGGAGTCGCTGCGCGCGGGTACGACGGTGCCGGTCAAGCAGCCCGAGCAGCTGGCCGAGGTCGCCCGCGCCGCCGTGGACCTCGACGGTGTCACCCAGATGGTCATGACCACCGGGACGTCGGCGGGACGCGACCGCGGGGCCGCGCATCTGGCCCGCTGCGTCCGCGCCGTCAGAGCGGCGGTCCCGGGGCTGCCGATCCAGGTCCAGTGTGAACCGCCCGCCGACCTGGCGGTCCTCACCGACCTGCGTGAGGCCGGTGCCGACGCGATCGGCATCCACGTCGAGTCGCTCGACGACGACGCCCGGCGGCGGTGGATGCCCGGCAAGTCGACGGTGCCCCTGGCGGAGTACCGGGCCGCGTGGGACGAGGCGGTCCGCGTGTTCGGGCGCAACCAGGTCTCGACCTACCTGCTGGTGGGCCTCGGTGAGGACCCCGACGAGATGATCGCCGGGGCCAGGGAGCTCGCCGAGTCGGGGGTCTACCCGTTCATCGTCCCGTACCGCCCCCAGTCGGGGACCCTGGCCGTCGACGTCGACGGGGCCCCCGCCCCCGACCAGCGGCGCGTGGAGTACATCAGCCGCGAGGTGGGCGCGCACCTGGAGCGCATCGGGATGGCCGGGGCCGACCAGCGTGCCGGCTGCGCGGCGTGCGGGGCGTGCAGCGTGCTGCAGTCGGTCGGAGGGTGAGACGATGCTCGACATCCGAGACCTCACCGGCCCCGCCCTTCCGGGCCGGACGCGCACGGCGGAGTCGGTCCTCGGGGCGGAGTCCGTCCTGGGCTCGGCCGCCGCGTCCATCCTCGCCGGCGGGCGCCGCGCAGAGCCGGGCCCGGTGGTGCGGATCGCCGCGGATCGACGTACCGTCGCCGCCTACCGCCGGCTCCGGCACGAGGAGTTCGTCCTCCGCCAGGGACTGTTCCCCGGAAGCGACCTCGACGACGTGGACGCCGACCCCCGCACGGTGCTGCTCGTCTCCCTCGCCCCCGACGGCTCCGTCCTCGGCGGGGTCCGGATCGCGCCGTGCGCGCAGCCGGACATCGGATGGTGGGCCGGCAGCCGACTCGTCGTGGCCGACACGGCCCACTCCGGTGGCATCGGGCCCGCCCTGATCCGCTCCGCCTGCGCGCATGTGGAGGCCCGCGGGGTCCTGCGCTTCGACGCAGGCGTCCAGGACCGCTACGCGCCGCTGTTCACCTCCCTGGGGTGGGTCGACACCGGGGCGGGACCGGTCGTGGCCGGTCGCGCCCACCGCCGGATGAGGTGGCCCGTCGACCGGATCCAGCGCCTGGCCGACTCCACCAAGTCCCTCCTGTCCGGACTCCTGTCCCCGTTCGCCGGGCAGCCCGGGGGCCTCGGCGCCACCGGCTTCCGCGGCGACGACGGGGCGCCGGTGCCGGGCACCGATCTCATCGCGGCGTGTGACGCGATCCTCCCCTCGATGGTCGAGCGTGATCCCGAGTGGGCGGGGTGGTGTTCGGTCCTGGTCAACCTCGGCGACCTCTCGGCCATGGGCGCCGACCCCGTGGGACTGCTCGACGCCGTCGCCGCGCCGACCAGTTCCCATCTCGAGCGGATCGTCAGGGGCGTGGCCGCGGCCGCCGCTGCCTGGCGGGTCCCGGTGCTCGGCGGCCACACGCAGGTCGGTGTCCCGTCGGCGCTGTCGGTCACCGCGCTCGGGCGCACCCCCCGGCCGGTCCCCGCCGGAGGCGGCCGCGTCGGCCACACCCTGTCCCTCACCGCAGACCTCGGTGGTTCCTGGCGGCCGGGCTACCACGAGCGGCAGTGGGACTCCTCCAGCGGCCGGACCTCCGATGAGCTTCGCCTACTCGCCGGGCACGTGGCACAGATCGCGCCCGCCGCCGCCAAGGACGTGAGCATGGCGGGGATCGTCGGCACGGCGGGGATGCTGGCCGAGGCCTCCGGGACCGGTGCCCTACTCGACGTCGCGGCGATCCCGCGCCCGCGGGGGGCGAGCGTCGGCGCCTGGCTCACCTGCTTCCCGGGGTACGCCATGCTCACCGCGGACCGGGACCCCGCGCCGGCACCCGCGGGGCCGGCGGTCAGCGCTGCCTGCGGTCACCTGACCGACGAGCCCGGGGTGAGGCTGCGGTGGCCCGACGGTGAGGTGACCGTCGCCGTCGCCGGCACCGTCACGGGGCTGGGCCCCGCCTGATGCGCACGGTCACCCTGGGGGCGCTGGCCGGGAACTTCGGACGCGACCTCCCGCGGTGCGTCGGCAAGGCCGTCGGGATCATCGACGCGGCCGCCCGCGACGGCGTGGACCTGCTCGTCTTCCCGCACGCGACCCTCGGCGGCTACCTCGGCGACCTGCGTGCCCCCTCCGCCGAGACCCTCCCCCCGGCGCTCGACCCCGAGGGCCCGGAACTGGCCGCCGTCGCCGCCGCCGCGGGGGACATGACCGTCTGCATCGGCTACACCGAGGCCGGAGACGGGACGCGGTACAACACCGCCGTCTGCCTGACCGGCGACGGTGTGCTCGGCGTCCACCGGAAGGTCCACCAGCCCGTGGACGAGGGCACCCACTACGGCGCCGGGGAGACGTTCCGCGCGTTCGACACCCCGGTCGGGCGACTGGGGATGCTCATCGACTACGACAAGACCTTCCCCGAGTCGGCGCGGTCGCTCGCCCTCGACGGCGCCCAGGTGGTGGCCGCCCTGTCGGCGTGGCCCGCCAGTGTGACCGACCGCGCCGCGCGACTCCCCGCCGATCGTCAGTCCCGGTTGTTCGACCTCTACGACTGCGCGCGGGCCGCCGAGAACCAGGTGTTCGTGGTGGCCTCCAACCAGACCGGGGTCATGGGTTCGCTCCGCTTCCTCGGCCAGGCCAAGGTCGTGGGGCCCGGCGGCGAGGTCCTCGCGGCCACCCGGTCCAAGGGCGGGATCGCCCGGGTCGAGGTCGACATCGACACGGAACTGGCCCGATCGAGGAGGGTGCTCGACCACCTCGCGGAGCGACGACCCGAGACCTACACGATGGAACCGGAAGGGACCCCGCCGTGCGCATAGCCCTGCTCACCTACTCGACCCGACCGCGCGGGGGCGTGGTCCACACCCTGCACCTGGCCGAGGCCCTGGCCCGGACAGGCGCCGCCGTGACGGTGTACTCGCTGGCCCGCGGCGCGGATGCCGACTTCTTCCGTGAGGTCGACCCCGCCGTCACGGTTCGCCTCGCGCCGTTCCCGGACCGCCCGGGCGAGTCCGTCACCGACCGCATCGTGCGCTCGATCGCCACCCTGCGCGAGTTCGTCGATCCGGACGGCTTCGACATCGTCCACGCCCAGGACTGCATCAGCGCCAACGCCGTCGACCGGTGCATCCGCACGATCCACCACCTCGACGACTTCACCACCCCCGTGCTGGTGGACTGCCACGAGAAGGCCATCACCACCCCCTACGCGCACGTGTGCGTCTCCGAGGCCGTCGCCGCCGAGGTCCGGCGGGGATGGGGCCTGGCTCCCACGGTGATCCCCAACGGCGTGGACCACGCCCGCTTCGCGCAGGCCGCCGGCCCGGGGGCAGGGGCCGCCTCCGCCCGCGCCCGGTGGCGGAGCAGGCTCGGTCCGTACGTGCTGGCCGTGGGCGGCATCGAACCGCGCAAGGGCAGCATCGATCTGCTCGAGGCGTTCGCGCTGATGCGCCCGAGGCGTCCGGACCTCTCGCTCGTCCTGGCCGGCGGAGAGACCCTGTTCGACTACCGCGACTACCGCGCGCGGTTCGAGCAGCGGGCCCTCGAGCTGGGGATCGACCCCGTCGTCCTCGGCGTGGTGCCCGAGGCGGACCTGCCGGGCCTCGTCGCGGCGTGCGACGTCTTCGCCTTCCCCTCCACCAAGGAGGGCTTCGGGTTGGCCGCCATGGAGGCGCTCGCCGCGGGCCGCCCGGTGGTCGCGCGTGACCTGCCGATCCTCCGCGAGGTGTTCGGCACCTGCGTGGACTACGCCGCGTCGATACCGGAGCTCGCCGACCGTCTGGAGTCGGCACTCTCCCCCGATCCCGCGAGGGCCCAGGACGGCAGCTCCCTGGCGGCCTCGCTGACCTGGGACGCGGCGGCCGCAGCGCACCTGTCGTTCTACTCCGCCCACCCGCGCGGACACCGCGGACGGCCGTCACCGGCGCGGAGGCGCGCCGGCTGATCGGCCATCGGTACGCTGGCCGCATGCGCGAGACCTCAGACGCCCCGGACGTCGACCCCACGGGCGCCCCCGCCGAGCCCGTGACGATCGCCCCCGCCGCGGGCACCGGCGCCGACGCCCACTCCGGCGTCGTCTCGCGGGTGTTCACCGACCGGTGGATGGGCGTGTTGCTGACCATCGGGTCGGTCATCGCCCTGGTGGCGTCGTTCCAGCTCAGCCTGGACAAGATCCGGCTCCTGGAGAACCCGGACTACATGCCGGCCTGCAACTTCTCCATCCTGATGAGCTGCAAGAGCGTCATCAACTCCGAGCAGGGCTCGGTCTTCGGCTTCCCCAATCCCTTCATCGGGCTGGTGGGCTACGCCGTGCTCATCGCGATCGGCGTGGCCGCCGCCTCGGGCGTGCGCTTCCCGCGCTGGTACTGGGTGGGCGCGCTGCTGGGCCTGACGTTCGCCGCGGGGATGGTGCACTGGCTGGCGTACCAGTCCATCTTCTCCATCCAGGTGCTCTGCCCCTGGTGCATGGTCGTGTGGGCCGTGACCATCCCCATGTTCTGGTACACGCTGCTGCACGTGCTGGCCAAGCTCACCGGCGCCGGCTGGGTGCGGGCGCTCCAGCGGTGGCACCTGGTCCCCGTCGTCGTGTGGTTCCTGGCCATGGCCGCGATCATCCTCTGGGCGTTCTGGGACTTCTACTGGGCGGACTTCTTCGGCAACCTCTGACGGCAGCGCCCTCCGACCGGCAGAGCACTCCGACCAGCAGAGCCCGTCGGCCGGCCCACGCCATCCCCGCCACCGGCACCGCCCGTGCGACCTGAAGGGAACCCGATGCGCTTCGTGGGAATCGACGTGGTGATCCCGGTCCACGACGAGCAGGTGCTGCTCCCCGGGTGTCTGGACTCGCTGGAGGCGTGCGCCGCGGTCACCCCCGTGCCGGTGACGGTGACCGTGGTGCTCGATTCCTGCACCGACGCCTCCGAGACGATCGCTCGCGGCC
The DNA here is from genome assembly GCF_039531545.1 of Dietzia cercidiphylli. NCBI lineage: Bacteria > Bacillati > Actinomycetota > Actinomycetes > Mycobacteriales > Dietziaceae > Dietzia > Dietzia cercidiphylli. The sequence goes on along the minus strand of NZ_BAAAQG010000003.1, from coordinate 567,258 downwards.
GGGCCCGGATCGTGCGGTGCGACGCTCGCAACGTCGGCGCCGCGCGGGCCGTCGGGTTCGACTCCCTCCCGCGACCCGCCTCGCCGCAACGGTCCGGGCAGCGCTGGTACGCCACCACCGACGCCGACTCGCGCGTGCCCCCCACCTGGCTGGCCGACCAGCTGGCCCGGGCACTCGACGGCGCCGACGTGGTCGCCGGACTGGTCGAGGTGACCGACTGGTCCGAGTGGAACCCGGACACCCGGGTGCGCTACCTCGAGGGCTACCGGGCCGGTTCCGACCACCGGCACATCCACGGCGCCAACATCGGCATCTCGGCCCGTGCGTACCGCGACCTGGGCGGGTTCGAGCCCCTGCCGGTCCACGAGGACGTGCGCCTGGTGCACCGCGCCGAGGAGGCGGGGCTGTCGATCGCCTGGTCCACCGCGACGCCCGTGACCACCTCCGCCCGGCGGCACTCCCGGACCCCCGGTGGGTTCTCCGGTCACCTGGCCCTCACCGAGCTGGACCACGCCGAGCTGGATCACGCCGAGTCGGACCGCGCCGAGCCGGACCACGCCGAGTTGGACCACACCAGGAGCGGGGTCACCCCATGACATCACCCGATCGCCCCCGCGGAGCCGACCTCGCCCGCGAGTGGGTCGAAGAGGGGCGCGCCGACCTGCCCCTCCCCGGACACGGGGACACCCGCGCCCGCTGGTCCGAGCTCACCGCGATGTGCGCCCACGACGTCTCGGCGGGCCGCCTGGTCGAGGCCCACGCCGACGCCGACGCAATCCTCGCCGAGATCGAGGGCACCCGAGTCTCGCCCGGCGAGTTCTGGGGCGTGTGGGCCGCCGAGCCGCCGACACCGCGGGTCACCGCACGGCGCTCGGAGCGCGGCGCCGGGCGGTCAGACGGCGACGACGGGGGGTGGGTGCTCGACGGGGTCAAGGCCTGGTGCTCCGGTGCGGCGGGGTGCACGCACGCCCTGATCACGGCACATGACGACGACGAGCCGCGCCTGTTCGCCGTGGACCTGCGCCACCCCGGTGTGTCCGTCCGGGCGGACGGCTGGGCGCACCCGGGGATGGCGGGGACCGGCACCACCGCCGTGGAGTTCCGGGACGTGCCGGCGCGCGCGGTCGGCCACAGGCGCTCGTACCTGGACCGGCCCGGGTTCTGGCACGGCGGGATCGGCGTGGCGGCGTGCTGGCTGGGCGCCGGGATCGCGGTGGCCCGGCCGCTCGTGGCCCGCTCGAGTAGGCCCGACACCGACGAGCACGCGCTGGCCCACCTCGGCGCGGTCGACGTGTCGCTCGGCGGCGCGGTGTGGGCGCTCGACGCCGCGGCGCGTGAGATCGATGCCGCCGGCCCGGCCGCTGTCACCGAGTCCGACCTCGTCGCCGCCCGTCACCGGGCCGTCCGCGTGCGGGCGATCGTGGAGGCCGCGGTCGACGACACCATCCGCAGGGTCGGACGAGCCCTGGGTGCCGGTCCGCTCGCGATGGACCCGCGCCACGCGCAGGCCGTGCTCGACGCGAGCGTGTACGTCCGGCAGTTCCACGCCGAACGCGACCTCGCCGGCCTCGGCCGGACCGCCCGCACGCACGGCGGCTGGGCCCGTGGGTGAGGTGCCGATGAGCGAGCCCGAGGGCTGGGCGGGCATCGGACCCGGGGACCGCGGCACCCCCGCGGCCGCGTGGGCCCGATGGGTGGCCGACCGCGGCCCCGATCCGGTGTTCACCATCCCGGGTGAGTGCCGACGGCTCGTCGTCGTCGCTCCCCATCCCGACGACGAGATCCTCGGCGTCGGGGTCACCGCCTCCAGGGCCGCGGCCGCGGGCGTCGACGTCACGGTGGTGGCGGTGACCGACGGCGACGCCTCCCACCCGGACTCCCCCACGCTCACCCGGCAACAGCTGTCCGGACTGCGGGTCGAGGAGAGCCGGCGCGCGTGCACCCAGCTCGGACTCCCCGAGCCCGTCCGCCTGGGCCTGCCGGACGGGCGGGTCCGCGAGCATCCCGCCCTCCTCACCGACGCCGTCGCCGGGATCGTCGGCGACCCGGGCCCGAGCACGCTCGTCCTGTCGACGTGGCGCGGGGACGGCCACCCCGACCACGAGGCCGCTGGCCACGCGGCCGCCGACGCCTGCGCCGCCACCGGGGCCCGGCTCGTCGAGTACCCGGTGTGGGCCTGGCACTGGGCCGCACCCGGGGACCCGCGGGTGCCGTGGGCGCGGCGCCGCCGGGTGGTGCTCACCGACCACGAGCTCGCCGCCAAGCGGGCTGCCGTGTCCGAGTTCGTCACCCAGGTCGCGCCACTGTCCGACCGGAGTGGTGACGAGGCGATCCTGCCGGACTGGGTCCTCGACCGTCTGGTCACCCGAGAGGAGACGGTGTTCTGGTGAGCACTCCCGGCCACTACTTCGAGTCGATGTACTCCGACTCGTCAGATCCCTGGGACTTCGCGACCGCCTGGTACGAGCTGCGCCGCTACGGGCTGATAGTGGCGTCGCTGCCCGAGCAGCGGTACCGGGTGTGCTTCGAGCCCGCGTGCTCGGTGGGCGTGCTCACCGAGATGTTGGCCGCGCGCTGCGACGAGGTCCACGGGGTGGACGTGGTCGACACCGCCGCGGAGGAGGCCCGCCGTCGACTCGCCCGCGCCGGGGTGACCACTGCCCACGTCCGTACCGCCGACGCGCTCGACCCGTGGCCGCGCGCCACCTGCGACCTGCTGGTCCTGTCGGAGTTCCTCTACTACACCCCGGTCGCGGAGCTGGACGGGCTCCTCACCGGGCTGCTGCGGCTGGTCGAGCCGGGCGGGACGGTGGTGGCCTGTCACTGGCTGGGCCGATCCCCCGACCACGCCTGCACCGGCGAGGACGTCCACGCCGCGCTGGCCGAGCGCGGCGATCTCACCCTCCTGGCGCACCACCGAGAGGAGGGCTTCCTCCTCGAGGTCTTCCGCCGCTGACCCCACGATCGCTCGTCTCACCGCGCCCTCCGATCAGGACCCCGCGGCCTCCGCCTGCTCGACCAGGTGCACGATCGCCTCCGCGTGCAGCCGGAACAGCGCTGGCACGTCGGCGTCCCCGGTCAACGACGCGAGGAAGATCCCGTCGCCACCACCGAGTGCATACGTCGCCACGAGCCGCGCGTCCGCGTCAGGCAGCCCTGGCCGCACGAGTGCGAGTTCCTCCGCGATCCGTCCTATCGCCTCCCCGCGCAGCCGCAGGTAGATCTCGCGGGCCGCCGGCTCCACGGGGCGCCGTTCCAACGCCAGCATCAAGACCAGTCGCAGGAAGTCCGGCGACTCCGAGAACGTCCTGGCCACCCCCTGGCACAGATCGGTCACCCGCTCGGCGAGCGAGTCCCCCTGGCCCCGGGTCACCTGGCCCAGCCACAGCTCGATGCTCTCCTCCACCACAGCGGCCAGGAGGGCGTCCTTGTCGGCGAAGTGCCAGTAGATCGAACTCGCGGGGAGCCCGCTGACCTTGCTGACCTGCGCGATGCTGGTCCCCTCGTACCCGCGCTCCCCGGCCACCGCAGCGGCGGCCTCGAGGATCCTCCGTCTGGACTCGCGACCTTTCGCCCGCGTGCGCCTGCTCCCGCTCACCTGGTCCCCCACGGTCCCCTCCTCGGCCATGCTGCCTCCCGGTCCTGTGTCCAGCGCCTCATTGTCCGTGCGTGCCCGGAGTTCTACTGTAGTGATCACTACAGTACCGCGATGGCGAGAGGCCACCGCCCGAAAGGTGGACGACATGATCGATTCCCTCACCCGCAACTGGTGGGTTCAACTGATCCGCGGAGGGCTGGCCCTCACGCTCGGCGCCACGGCACTCGTCGCTCCCGGGTCCGATACGGGCGCCGGCATGACGCTCGCCGTGTTCCTGGTGGCCGCGTTCGCGATCGGCGACGGCGCCATGACCGTCACCACCGGGCTGGCCCTGCCGGGCGAGCACCGCGGCCGGGGCGGACTGATCGCCACCGGCGCCGGTGTCATCGTGCTCGGGATGGTCGTGTTGTTCTGGCCCGGACTGTCCGCCACGGCGCTCACGCTGGTGTTCGCCGCCTGGCTCGTGGTCTCGGGAGCACTCGTGGCCTACGGGGCGCGGACACTGCGTCACGAGATCTCGGACTCGTGGATCATGGGCGCACTGGGGGCGGTGCTCATCGCGCTCGGCATCGGTCTCGGCCTGGTCGGCCCCTCGACCATCGGCACGTTCGTGATCTTCGCCGGCTGGTTCGGGCTGGCCGTGGGCGCCGTCATGGTGGCCGTCGCGTTCAGGCTGCGGGCGGATGCCGGGCGTCTGCCCTCGCCGGCCATGGCCTGAACCCCGCGCGGGCCGCGGGGACGCGCTACGGCCGACCCGGCCCCGGGCGCAGATCGCGGCCGACCAGGGCCCCCTCCGGGTTGCTCGGCCCGGTGTACTTGTCCCGCACCTCGGCCTCGAGGGTCGGCCTCGGGTCGAGGTGGGAGAGCCCGTTGAAGCACAGGTTGACGATGTGCGCGGCCACCTCCTCCTTGGGCGGGGTGCGCACGTCCAGCCACCACTGCGCGGTACCGGACACCATTCCCACCAACGCCTGCGCGTACACGCTCGCGGTGACGGGGTCGAAGCCCCGGTTCACGAACTCCTCCTCGAGGATGTACGTCACGCTCGCCGTCGCGTCGTTGAGCAGGGTGGAGTACGACCCCCCGGGGGCCGTCGACGACTCGCGGACCAGGATCCTGAACCCGTCGGTGCGTTCCTCGACGTAACGCAGCAACGCCATGGCGGCGCGCTCGATCCGGCGCCGGGACCCCTCGCCCTGCAGGGACTCGGTGATCTCGGCACCGAGGTACGCCAGCTCGCGGTCACACACCACGGCGTAGAGGCCCTCCTTGCCGCCGAAGTGCTCGTAGACCACCGGCTTGGAGACCCCGGCGACAGCCGCGATCTCCTCCACCGTCGCGGAATCGTAGCCGTACTCCGCGAAGATCCGGCGGCCCACCTCGACCAGCTGCTGCCGTCGCTTGGCCGCCGTCATCCTGGTCCTCGGAGCCGGAATGGCCTCGCCCGTCATCATCAACCCTTTCGCCCGTCCCCCCGAGACTAGACGGCCCCGCTCACAGGGGGATCAGCAGACTGGCCGGGCCCAGCAGGGCGCACACCCCGAGCACCCGCAGGATCGGCCAGCGCAGGACGAAGGTCAGCACGAGCGCGACAAGGGTGATGCCCACTGCCACGGGATTCACCGATGCGGCGTCGGGAATGGTGATCCGGAGAGGACCCCAGGTCCAGATGCTGGTGGCGGTGAACAGGGTGTTGAGTGCGAAGTAGAGCGCGAGGTTGGCGATCACCCCCACCACGGCAGCGGTGATGCCCGCGAGCGCGGCCGAGATGGCCACGTTGTGGCGCAACCGCTCGACGTACGGCGCTCCCAGCAGGATGAACAGGAAGCTCGGGACGAAGGTGACCCAGGTGACCAGGAGGGCTCCCAGGGTGGCGGCGACCCAGGGGTCGAGACCTCCGGGGTTGCGGTAGGCGGCCAGGAACGCGACGAACTGCACCACCATGATCAGCGGCCCCGGGGTGGTCTCCGCCAACGCCAGTCCGCGCACCATCTCCCCCGGCGCCAACCATCCGTAGGTCTCCACCGCCTGTTGGGCGATGAAGGCCAGCACCGCGTACGCACCGCCGAAGGTGACCAGGGCGGAGAACGAGAAGAACAGTCCCTGGGTGGTGAAGATGCTGTCGGATCCGAAGATCACGGTCACCGCGGCGATCGGCGCCGCCCACAATCCCAGCCCGATCGCCAGGATCCTCACCACGCGGCCGGAGCTCGGCCGGTCATCGTGGAGCGCGTCGTCGGAGATGACGGGGGCGGTCTCGTCCTGGTCACCGTCACCCTGAGGCGGGTGCGCGAAGTCCGGGTCGCGGCGCGAGAGCAGCCAACCGGCGAGAGCGGCCACGGCGATCACCACCGGGAACGGCACCGCGAACAGGGCGAGCGCGGCGAACGACCCACCCGCGAGAGCGATCAGGGCCGGGCGAGTGAGAGACCTCCTGGCCACCCGCAGCACGGCCTGGGCGACGATGGCCAACACCGCCGGGGCGAGCCCCGCGAAGACGGCCGCGACGGCGGTGGTGTCCCCGAAGGCGACGTAGACCGCCGAGAGGGCTCCGAGAGCGACCACGCCGGGCAACACGAACAGGGTCCCCGCCGCGATGCCACCGCGAGTGCCGTTGAGCAACCACCCGAGATAGATCGAGAGCTGCTGGGCCTCAGGGCCGGGCAACAGCATGCAGTAGTTGAGCGCGTGGTTGAACCGCCGCTGCCCGATCCAGCGCCGGTCCTCGACCAGGACTCGCTGCATGACCGCGATCTGACCGGCCGGACCTCCGAAGGTCTGCAGGGAGATCAGGAACCACACCCGGAGGGCCGAGCGGAAGGGGACGAGGTCGCGCGCGGCGGCAGTGGCGACGGGCGCGTCACCGGTCTCGACAGGGGGCTGGTGGGAGTCGGTGCTCATGCCGGCTCCCGTCCGAGGAGAGCCTGACGGCGGCAGTATTCGTACAACCCGTCGACGACGGGACCGGACATGGCCGGGGTCTGGTCATCGCCACCGATCATGGCCCCGTCGACGGGGATACCGGCGCGGGTCGACCACGTCATCAGTCCTCCTGGGTGGTGCGGTCGGGATGCGGGGCGTCGCGGGCCGCTGGGGCCGAGCGGCGTTCGGCAGGAGGAGAATAGCCCCGGCGGGAGAACCGGTGGGGTGGGGACCGTCGACGAAGGAGCGGGGAGATCGTCGACGTCCCTCTCCCCCTCCTCGCCGGGGCTGCGAGCCCGGTGGCCACTCGGAAGTCTCTGACGGGCCGCCTCTGTTGTCGAGCGTTCCGATCGTGATGACGGAAACGTGATGACGGAAACGGGGGTCAGGCCACCCGGCGGCGGCCTCGGTTGCGGGTGCGCACGACGGCCCCCGGGCACCGCGAACGGTCGCCCGCCGCCGGACCCCTTCGTGACCCCCGCCGCTCCAGCAGGTCCGCGCCACCGGGCGCCGGGAGGTGTGCCAGACTGTTACCGACCCGGTCAGGGTCGTTCCCCCGTGGTGTAATCGGCAACACTTCTGATTTTGGTTCAGATATTCCAGGTTCGAGTCCTGGCGGGGGAGCCACCGGCCCCCTCGCGGACCTCAGCCCATCCCGCCGGAGATCGCGAGCGCCAGGACGAGCAGCAGGATCGCCACGATCGCCAGAACGGCGAGCACGGGTTGGCGCCGGTTGCGCGGGGTGCGGACCTCCTCCTCACCCTGCTGGGTGACGGACTGGGGGTCGGACTCGTTCGCTCCGGTCATGTGAACCTCTCCTCTTCGATTCGGGCGTACTCCTCCAGCAGTACCAACCCGTGGCGTCCGGCGTCGCCTTCCGCCCGCAGGCCCTCGCGCATCGACCCGAGCATTTCCCGGCCGTGGGGGAAGGGCGGCAGCAGCGGGACGTCGGGGTCGGCGACCGCCTCGATCACCGTGGGCCGGTCCGCCGTGAACGCCGCCTCCAGCGCGGCGTCGAGTTGGTCGGCATCCTCGACCCGAACCCCGCGCAGCCCCAGCAGCCGGGCATAACCGGCCATGTCGAACGCCGGGACGTCCTGCGAGGGCGCGAACCGCGGGGCCGCCTCGGTCTCCCGCTGCTCCCAGCTCACCTCCGCCAGGTCGCCGTTGCACAGCACCACCACGACCATCGTGGGGTCATCCCATCCGGGCCACGCCTCGGAGACGGTGATCAGCTCGTTGATCCCCAACATCTGCACGGCCCCGTCGCCGGCCAGCACCACGACGGGCCTGGCCGGGGCGGTGGCCTTGGCGGCGATCGCGTACGGGATGCCGCACCCCATCGACGCCAGCGTGGACGACAGGTGTGCCGGGACCGAGGTGGGCAGGTCCATCTGCCGGACGTAGTGGTACACCGAACTGCCCACGTCCACGGCGAGCCGGGAGTCGTGCGGCATGTGACGGCACAAGCTGCGCGCCACGAGCTCCGGGTTGAGGCCGCGGGCCGGCACCTCCGCGCGTTCGCGGGAGATCTCGCGCCACTGCCCGACCCGTTTCTCCACCTCGGCGCGCCACGCGGACCGGTCACGCTCCCCCACGCGCCCGGTCAGCGCGCGCAGCGCCACCGCGGCGTCACCGACCAGCCCGACCTCGACGGGGTAGCGGTTGGCCAGGTGGGACGGGTCGAGGTCGATCTGCACGGCCCGCGCCTGCCCGGGCACCGGGTAGAACTCCGTCCAGGGATCGTTCGATCCGACTATCAGGAGGGTGTCGCAGTTCTGCAGGATGCGCGCGCTCGCCGTCGTCCCCAGGTGCCCCATCGTCCCACCCACCAGAGGGTGGGACTCGTCGACGTACGGCTTGCCCAGGAGGCTCATCGTCACCCCGGCGTCCAGGGCCTCGGCCAGGTCCATCAGCTCCTGCCGGGCCCCGGCCATGCCGCGCCCGGCGAGGATGGCGATGCGCTCCCCCGCGTCCAGCAGCTCGACCGCGCGGGCCACGTCGTCCTCGCGCGGCGAGACCACCCCGTGCGTCCACTCGGGCGCGGTCACGACGACCCCGTGCTCCTGACCGTCGTCCCCGGCCAGCTCGGGCGCCGGCGCGTTCTGCACGTCATGGGGGATCACCACCACGACCGGGGTCCGGTGCGTCAGGGCGGCGCGGAACGCCCGGTCGATCACCATCGGCAGCTGGTCGGCGGCGACGACGGTCTGCAGATAAGGCCCGGCCACGTCGGCGAACACGCTGCTCAGGTCGATCTCCTGCTGGTAACCGGAGCCGAGCACGCCCGTGTGCTGCTGCGCCACCAGCGCCACCAGCGGGACGCTGTCCAGCTTGGCGTCGTACAGGCCGTTGAGCAGGTGCACGGCACCCGGGCCCTGTGTGGAGTTGACCACTCCCACCCCGCCCGAGTACTTGGCGTCGGCCACCGCCATGAACGCCGCGGACTCCTCGTGCCGCGCCCGCATGAACCGCGGTGCCACGTCGGACCGCTGCAGCGCGCCGAGTATCGGGTTGTTCCCGTCCCCGGCGTATCCGTAGATCCGTTCCACATCCCAGGCGACCAGTCGTTCGACGACGAGGTCGGCCACCGTCTTGTCGTGGGTCATCTGTGTCCCCTCTCCGATTGACGGCCCTGATGGTGGGCCCCACCGTAGGGGCCGCACAGGCGGGCCTCCACCGGTACCGCGCAACGACGTGGTCCCCGTCAGACCCAGCCCTTATCCTTTCGGGGACGGTCCGCTCGCCGGACGCGAACCCGACACCGGCACGCCACGCCGCCCGAGGAGACTTGATGACGACACCCGACACCGACCGCTCGCAGACCGCGGTCATCGTCCTGGCCGCCGGTTCCGGCACCCGGATGAAGAGCGCGACGCCCAAGATGCTGCACCGGGTGTGCGGCCGGACGATGCTCGGGCACGCGCTGCACGCCGCGGCCGGGATCCACCCGGAGCAGATCGTCGTGGTGGTGGGGCACCAGCGTGAGCAGGTCGGGGCCGCGGTCGCCGAACTCGCCGTCGACCTGGGTGTCCCGGTGACCACCGCGGTGCAGGAAGAGCAGAACGGCACGGGCGACGCGGTGGCCGCGGGCATGGCCGCCCTGCCCGCCGACTTCTCGGGAACGGTGCTGGTCACCACCTCGGACATCCCCCTGCTGGACGCGGACACCCTCCGCGAGGTGGTCACGCGCCACGACCTCCGGCCACGCGCCTCGGTCACCATCCTGACCTCCACGGCCCCCGACCCCACGGGATACGGGCGGATCGTGCGGAACGACGACGGCGAGGTGCTCAGGATCGTCGAGCACAAGGACGCCTCGGACGACGAACGGGCGATCGACGAGGTCAACTCCGGCATCTACGCCTTCGACGCCCGCGTCCTGCGGGAGAAGCTGGGCGAGCTGGGCACCGACAACTCGCAGGGCGAGCTGTACCTGACCGACGTCATCCAGTTGGCGCGTCAGTCCAACGGGCTCATCCGCGGCCACCGTGTCGAGGACGCCGATCTGGTGGCCGGGGTCAACGACCGCGTCCAGCTGGCCGGACTGGCCGCCGAGATGAACCGTCGCCTGTGCGAGACGGCCATGCGCGCCGGCGCGACGATCGTCGATCCGGGCAGCACCTGGGTGGACGTGGACGTCCACATCGGCCGGGACGTCACCATCCTGCCGGGCACCCACCTCACCGGCTCCACCGTGATCGGCGACGGCGCGACCGTCGGACCCGACACCACCCTGCAGGACACCACGGTGGGCGAGGGCGCGAGCGTCGTGCGCACCCATGCCGTCGGCGCGAGCATCGGGCCCGGGGCCGAGGTCGGCCCGTTCGCCTACCTGCGTCCGCAGGCGGAGCTCGGCGAGCGCAGCAAGATCGGCACCTTCGTGGAGGTCAAGAAGTCGAGCATCGGGGCGCACACCAAGGTCCCGCACCTGACCTACGTGGGCGACGCGACCATCGGGGAGCACACCAATATCGGGGCATCCAGCGTCTTCGTCAATTACGACGGGGTGAACAAGAACCGTACAGTGATCGGCGATCACTGCCGCACCGGTTCGGACACCATGTTCATCGCACCGGTGACCGTCGGAGACGGGGCCTATTCGGGCGCGGGTACCGTGATCAAGAACGACGTCCCGCCCGGGGCCCTGGCGGTGTCCGGCGGACGACAGAGGAACATCGACGACTGGGTGATCGAGAACCGACCGGATTCCGGCTCGGCCGAGGCCGCCCTACGTACCCGGAACGACTCCTAGAAGGACGGACTCACCGAGTGAGCGAGTGGATCGACAACCAGAAGAACCTGATGTTTTTCGCGGGGCGTGCGCACCCCGAACTCTCGGATCAGGTCGCCGCCGAGCTGGGGATCGAGGTCACCCCCCAGACCGCCCGCGACTTCGCCAACGGGGAGATCTTCGTCCGCTTCGAGCAGTCTGTCCGCGGCTGCGACGCGTTCGTGCTGCAGAGCTGCCCGGCGCCGCTGAACAAGTGGATCATGGAGCAGCTCATCATGATCGACGCCCTCAAGCGCGGCAGCGCCAAGCGGATCACGGCCGTGCTGCCGTTCTACCCGTACGCGCGGCAGGACAAGAAGCACCGTGGTCGTGAGCCCATCTCGGCCCGCCTGATCGCCGATCTGCTCAAGACCGCCGGCGCCGACCGGATCATCACGGTCGACCTGCACACCGACCAGATCCAGGGCTTCTTCGACGGCCCGGTCGACCACATGCACGCCCAGGGCCAGCTGTCGGACTACGTGCGTGAGCACTACGGCACGGACAACATCTGCGTGGTCTCCCCCGACGCCGGCCGCGTCAAGGTGGGCGAGAAGTGGGCCGACGCCCTCGACGGTGCGCCCCTGGCGTTCGTCCACAAGACCCGCGACCCCAACGTGCCCAACCAGGTCAAGTCCAACCGCGTCGTGGGTGACGTCGAGGGACGCACCTGTGTGCTGATGGACGACATGATCGACACCGGCGGCACCATCGCCGGCGCCGTCAAGGTCCTCAAGGACGCCGGTGCCGGCGACGTGATCATCGCCTGTACCCACGGTGTCTTCTCCGACCCGGCGGCCGAGCGGCTGGCCACGTGCGGGGCCAAGGAGGTCATCACCACCGACACACTGCCGATCCCGCCGGAGAAGCGGTTCGACAACCTCACCGTGCTGTCCATCGCCCCGCTGCTGGCCCGGACCATCCACGAGGTCTTCGAGAACGGCTCGGTGACCAGCCTGTTCAACGGGAACGCCTGACATGTCCGCGGACGCCGCGGGTCGCGCCACGATCTACCACAACCCGCGCTGTTCGAAGTCCCGGCAGGCGCTCGACCTGCTGCGCGAGCGGGGGGTCGAGCCGACTGTGGTCAAGTACCTCGACACCCCGCCTACGGTCGCCGAGCTCCGCACCCTCATCTCCGATGCCGGGCTGACGGTGCGGCAGGCCGTGCGGGTCAAGGAGGCCGAGTTCACCGAGCTGGGTCTGCTCGAGGCCTCGGACGAGGAACTGCTCGAGGCGATGGTGGCGCACCCCCGGCTCATCGAGCGGCCCTTCGTCGTCACCGGCAAGGGCACCCGCCTGGCGCGGCCCACCTCGGCCGTCGAGGAGATCCTCTGACGGTTGGGGTGGTCGGAGTGACCCGGGCCCCGGCGTGACCCGGAGCCCGGGGTACCCGACGTGATTTGGGGGCGGGGCGCCGCGCCGCTAGGCTGATCGGGTCATCTCGGCGAGGGAGGGCCCTGCAGGGGCCACTCCGTTATCGACGCGATCATTGTCGGTGTGGTCCCCGCTGGGCCGCCCCGGGCGATCGTCTCGGTCGCCGGGGAGGTCTCCCGCCCGCAGAGCGCACGCGCGCTCCCCACCGACAGAAGGTTCACCATGGCCAAGGAAATCAACAACCTCAAGACCACCATCCGCACCGAGTTCGGCAAGGGCTCCGCCCGCCGCGCCCGTCGCGAGGGCCAGGTCCCCGCGGTGCTCTACGGCCACCACACCGAGCCGCGCCACCTCCTCCTCAACACCCTGGAGTTCGCCGCGGTGCTGCGTGCACACGGCACCAACTCGCTGCTCACGCTGGACATCGAGGGCGAGGAGCAGCTCGCGCTGCCCAAGCAGATCGACGTGCACCCGCTCACCCGCGTCATCGAGCACACCGACCTGCTGGTCGTGCGCAAGGGCGAGAAGGTCACGGTCGAGGTCTCCGTCACGGTCGTCGGCGACGCCGCCCCGGGCACCCTCGTCACCCAGGACGCCAGCTACGTCGAGATCGAGGCCGACGCCACCCTCCTGCCCGAGGGCTTCGAGGTCTCGGTCGAGGACGCCGAGGCAGGCCTCCAGATCACCGCCGCCGACATCGAGCTCCCCGCCGGCAGCACCCTGGTCTCCGATCCCGAGACCCTGATCGTCAACGTGATCGAGGCGCCGACCGAGGCGGACCTCGAGTCCGAGGAGGAGGCAGCCCCCCAGGGTGAGGACGCCGCCCAGGCCGCCGAAGAGGCGTGATCCCCCTCGCCGCGGCCTGAGCTGCGGCGACACCGCCCGCGGGCCCGCTGCCGACCATCGAGTCGGAGCGGGCCCGCGGTCGATTCCGGAACCCCTCGTCCGGACGCACCGGCCGGCTGGTCCCGACCGCAGTCGAGACCTAGCCGCAGTCGAGACCTAGCCCCGAATGAGGCCGACGGCCAGGACGACCATCATCACGGCGATCCCCGCGTCCAGCACCCGCCACGCCCCGGGCCTGGCGAACACTCCACGCAGGGCCCTGCCCCCGAAACCGATCAACGCGAACCATGCCGTGCCGGCGAGGAACGCCCCGGCCGCGAACACCCAGCGCAGATCCCCCGCCTGCTGGTTGGCGAGGGTCCCCAGGAACACCACGCTGTCCAGATAGGCGTGGGGGTTGAGCCAGGTGAACGCCGCGCACGCCGCCACCGCGCCCAGGGTCGAGGGGATCCGTGCGTCGCCGTCCACCTGCAGCCCGCTGCCGGGGCGCAGGGCGCGGGATGCGGCGAAGGCGCCGTAGGCCAGCAGGAACACCACCCCGAACCACTTCATCACCGTGATGGCGGCGGGCGCGGACTCGACCAGCGCCCCGACCCCGGCCACGCCGAGCAGGATCAGGGCCGCCTCGGACAGGACGCAGAAGATCACGATCGGGACCATCGCCACGTCGCCGCGGATCGAGCGTTGGAGGACGTAGGCGTTCTGTGCGCCGACGGCGGCGATGAGCCCGAGGCCCATGCCGGCGCCCATGAGAAGCGTGGAGGTGGCGGTCACATCCCCACGCTAGGGTCGCGATGGATGTAGCGCTACTACAGTTCCTTGGCTAGCATTAGCCGCACTTATGGACGCACTTCACCTGGACCAGCTGCGCACCCTCGTGGCCGTCGTCGACCTCGGTTCGTTCGACGCGGCCGCCACCCACCTCCACCTCACGCAGTCCGCGGTGTCCCAGCGGATTCGAGCGCTGGAGGACTCGGCCGGCCGAATCCTGGTCCGCCGGGACCGCCCGGTCACGGCGACCGACTCCGGCGAGACAGTGCTCCGGACCGCACGGCAGATGCTTCACCTCGAGGAATCCCTGTCCCGGGAGTTCGACGGAGCGGGCACCCCGACAGAGCATGTGGTCCTGGCGGTGGCGTGCAACTCCGATTCGCTGGCCACCTGGTTCCTCGACGCCATGACCGAGGTCCACTCCTCGGGCCGGGTGGTCTTCGACCTCCGCCGCGAGGACGAGTCGTTGTCCTCCCAGCTCCTCCGGCGGGGCGAGGTGATGGCGGCGGTGACCAGCGAGTCCCGACCCGTCCAGGGGTGCCGGTCACTGCCGCTGGGGTCGATGCGGTACCTCGCGTGCGCCAGTCCCGGGTTCGTGGCCCGGCACCTGCGGGACGGTTCGCCCACGACCGCGCTGGGCCGAGCCCCCATCGTCGACTTCGATCGCAGCGACGCCCACCAGAACCACCACTACCGACGGTTGGCCCGCCGCGAACCGACCGGACCCCGACACTTCATGCCCAGTTCGCACGACCACGTCCGGGCCATCGCCGCAGGGCTGGGCTGGGGCCTGGTCCCCGAGCGACTGGCCACACCGTGGCTGGTCTCCGGCGAGCTCGCCGAGGTCTCCCCCGACCGCCCCCTCGACGTCCCTCTGTTCTGGCAACACTGGAGACTCCAGTCCCCCGACCTCGACGCCCTGACGGCGGCGGTGCTCGAGACGGCCCGGGCCGAGCTGCAGGCATGACGGCCCGAGCCGGAGCGGAGGCGAGCGGGTGGAGCGGCGACCGACGGGAGCGGCGACCGACCCGGTCTGGGACCATGGGTCCGTGAGTACCGCTGACGCCCCCGGACCCAGACTCGTCGTGGGCCTGGCCAACCCCGGTCCCGACTACGAGGGCACCCGACACAACATCGGCTGGGACGTGCTGGTCGAGCTCGCCTCCCGCGCCCTTCCCATGCCCGCGAGCTTCTCCACGCACAAGCGGACCAACTGCGAGGTCGCCCAGACGCGGTTGGCCGACCAGGCCGTGGTCCTGGCCCGTCCGCGGAGCTACATGAACCTGTCCGGGGGCCCCGTCGCGGCGGTGGCGAAGTACTTCTCCGTCGCCCCCACCGAGGTGATCGTGGTGCACGACGAGATCGACATCGACTTCGGTCAGGTCCGGCTCAAGCGTGGCGGGGGCGAGGGCGGGCACAACGGCCTGCGCTCGGTGACCAGCGCCCTCGGCACGCGCGACTACATCCGCGTCCGCGCGGGGGTCGGCCGGCCACCGGGTCGCATGGCGGTGGCGGATTACGTACTCAAGCGCTTCTCTAAGCTCGAGCAACCCGACGTGCCGTTCCTGGTCCAGGACGCTGCCGACGCCGTCGAACTGCTCCTCACGCACGGGCTGGAGACCGCCCAGAACCAGGTCCACTCCGCGTGAGCCGTCCCCGGCGGCTGCGACGTGACGCCGCTCTGGGCGCGGGGGCACTGACGGGCCGGAGCAGGAGCGCACGACCGGCTCGTGGGGCGATCACATGTCGAACAGCTCTCGCAGCCGGTCGAGAAGCGCCACGAGCGCCCCGCTCTCCAGCGACGCCGCGACCTCACCCTCGCTGAACCTCTCGGACCGCATCATCCAGGTGAGCAGCGCGACGGCCAGCTCCTCGTCGGAGTCCCGGGCCAACGCCACGAGATCAGGTGCCCGGCTGCCCATTCCGTGCCCACCTCGCCGCTGGAGCGTCCGCCGGTACTCGACATCGGTCAGCGCTCCCCCGTTGCAGACCTCCATGACCTTCTCGGTGTCGCGGTCGTAGATCGGGTACCGGAGGTTATACGAGCCGTCCTCGTTCTGACCGCCCCCGGACCACACGACCGAGCGGACACCACGCAACCGCTCGACCGCCGGGAGCAGGTCGCGTAGCGCGGCCCTCCGCTCCTCGCGTACCCGTGCGTCCCCGACCACAGAACCGTCCCTGCTCGCACTCATTCCCGTCTCCGCTCCGGCGCGTCCGGTGACGCCGCCACTGCGCACCGTAGGCGCCGGGTCCGACATCGCGCCCCGCGTGACCTCGCCTTTCGCGCGCGCCCGCAGACCCCGGGCGGCGCACCGGCGGATTGGGTGCTCGAACGTGGACGGACGTACCCTGGGATGACGACGGCGAGGGCCGCCGGAGCACCGAGGAGGACGCGTGACGGAGACCGCCGAGGACACCGGGACGACCGGGCAACCCGCTGGTCCCGACAGGTCCGGGGCCCACACGGACGTACGCTCCGAGGTCGCCCGACGCCGCACCTTCGCCGTGATCGCCCACCCGGACGCCGGCAAGTCCACGCTCACCGAGGCGCTCGCGCTGCACGCGCGGGTCATCACCGAGGCCGGCGCCGTCCACGGCAAGTCCGGTCGCCGCGCCACCGTGTCGGACTGGATGGAGATGGAGAAGGCCCGCGGCATCTCGGTCAGCTCCACGGCACTGCAGTTCACCTACAAGCCGGCCGGGGCGCCGGACGACGACGAGCCGTACGTCATCAACCTGGTGGACACCCCCGGGCACTCCGACTTCTCCGAGGACACCTACCGCGTCCTCACCGCGGTCGATGCCGCGGTCATGCTCATCGACGCCGCCAAGGGCCTCGAGCCGCAGACGCTGAAGCTGTTCCGGGTGTGCAAGCACAACGGGCTGCCCATCATCACGGTGATCAACAAGTGGGACCGGCCGGGGCAGGCGCCGCTGGAACTGCTGGACGAGATCACCGAGCAGATCGGCCTGGTCCCCACCCCCCTGTTCATGCCCGTGGGCATCGCCGGCGACTACCGGGGTCTGCTCCGCCGCGGCCCCGAGGGGGCGCCGGAGGAGTACATCCACTTCACCCGCACCGCCGGCGGCTCGACCATCGCCCCGGAGGAGCACTACGACCCGGCCGCCGCCGCCGAGCGTGAGGGCGAGGTCTGGGAGACCGCCGTCGAGGAGTCCGAACTGCTCTCCGCCATGGGTCAGGACCACGACCAGGAGCTCTACCTGGCCGGCGAGACCAGCCCGGTGATCTTCGCCTCCGCGATGCTCAACTTCGGCGTCCACCAGATCCTCGACGCGTTGGTCGAGCTGGCCCCGCCGCCGCACGCGTGGGACACCGTCACCGGTGCGCCGCGTGAGACCTCGGATCCGTTCTCCGCGGTCGTGTTCAAGGTGCAGGCCGGCATGGACGCCGCGCACCGCGACAGGCTCGCGTTCATGCGCGTGGTCTCCGGCGAGTTCGAGCGCGGCATGGTGGTCACCCACGCCCAGTCCGCCAAGCCGTTCACCACGAAGTACGCGCTCACCGTCTTCGGCCGCGACCGCACCACCGTCGAGACCGCCTACCCGGGCGACGTGGTGGGCCTGGTCAACGCCACCGCGCTGGCCCCCGGCGACACCCTCTACACCGGTAAGAAGGTGCAGTTCCCGCCGATCCCCCAGTTCGCCCCCGAGCACTTCGCCGTGGTCCGCGCGCACTCGCTGGGCAAGTACAAGCAGTTCCGCAAGGCGATCGACCAGCTGGCCGCCGAGGGCGTGGTTCAGATCCTGCGCAACGACACCCGCGGCGACGCGAACCCGGTCATGGCGGCGGTCGGGCCCATGCAGTTCGAGGTGGTGACCGCCCGCATGAAGACCGAGTTCAACGTCGAGGTCGTCGTCGACAACCTGCCCTACTCCATCGCCCGCCGCACCGACGCCGCCTCGGCCGACGAGCTCGGCCGCCAGCGCGGAGTGGAGGTGTTCCAGCGCACCGACGGCGAGCTGCTGGCCCTGTTCGGCGACAAATGGCGTCTGCAGTACATCAGCAAGGAGATGGATCACCTCACCATCGAACCGCTGGTCGCCGACACCAACTGACCCTCGAGTCACACACGCCTCACCGGGCCCGCGAAAGCTCTGAACAACCGTCCAGAAATTGCTCGGATAGGGCTCGGAACGGCCCACCCTTGGTTAACCCCGGTGATTCACGGGGATCTGCGGATCGCTGGGCGAAAATAGACCGAAGTGCTTCCTGAACAGGGGAAACTGGGACTTGTCTAAGGTTCCATGTTCTCCAGCAGAAAGCACTCGGTAGGTGAAGCTTACTTCGTGGTCGGCCGGGCTGTCCGTTACTGCTGATGGTGTCGGGGTGGTCTCTCATGCCGGGGCCATCGCTCCGCGCCTTCTGGCTGATCAGGTCGGTCTGACCGCCGCGCTGTCAGGGGCCATGGCCCGCCGCCGGTTCATCCCGATCCACGATCGCGGCCGGGTGTTGATCGACGTCGCGGTGATGCTGGCCGATGGCGGCGAGTCCATCTCAGACATCGGCGTCCTGCGCCACCAGTCTGGCGCCCTGGGCCCGGTGGCCTCGGCGCCGACAGTGTGGCGCACACTCGATGAGGTCACCGCCGGCAAGCGCAAGAAGATCCAGGTGGCGCGGGCTCGGGCACGGCGGCACGTGTGGTCCCACCTGCCCGGCGGGGTGCCCGCATCCAAGTGCGCGGGCCGGGACCTGGGATCGACGATCGTTCTCGATGTGGACGCCACCATCGTGGTCACCCACAGCGAGAAGGAGAACGCCGCGCCGACGTACAAGCGCACGTTCGGCTACCACCCGATCGGCGTGTGGTGCGACAACACAGAAGAGTTCCTCGCCGCGAGCCTGCGGCGGCGACACCCCGGCCGTGGCGTGCGATCACTACCACCGCCACGCCGAGGACGTCCGCGACCTGGCCGCCCTGGGCGTCGACGACTACCGGTTCTCGATCTCCTGGTCGCGGGTCCTGCCCACCGGGCGCGGGCGGGTCAACCGGCCCGGCCTGGACTTCTACTCGCGGCTCGTCGACGACCTCCTGGCGGCCGGGATCCGCCCGGTGCCCACCCTCTATCACTGGGACCTTCCCCAGGCCCTGCAGGACGAGGGCGGCTGGCTGAGCCGGGACACCTCGCAGGCCCTGGCCGACTACACCGCCGTGGTGGTCGACGCCCTCGGCGACCGCGTCACCCGCTGGCTCACGCTCAACGAGATGAACGTCCACACCCTCTACGGCCACGGACTCACCGATCACGCGCCGGCGCTCGGGATGGGACTGGACTGCCTGCCCGTGGCCCACAACCTGCTCCGCGCACACGGTCTGGCGGTCGAGGCGATCCGTGCCGCCGGCCCCCGGCACGAGGTCGGGGTGGTGCAACAGCACTTCCCCGTCATCGCCGCGACCGACTCCCCGGAGGACGTCGGGGCCGCCGAGATGTTCCGCATCCTGACCAACTGGCTGTTCTCCGATCCGGTCCTCCGGGGCGCCTACCCGGAGGACTGGGTGGCCGAGCTCGTCATGACCACCGCCGGCCTGACCGCCGACCAGCTCGAGCAGGACCTCGTCGTCATCGCGAGCCCCCTCGACCACTACGGCGTCAACTACTACGAACCCACGGTGATCGAGTCCCCACGCCCCGACGCCGACTACGCCGGGGTGCTCGAGGTGGACTTCCCGGAGGACATGCCGTTCCGCCCGGTGCGGATCGAGGGCGTCGAGCGGACCGACTTCGAGTGGGCCGCCGGGTACGCCGAGCGCTTCGGCCTGGTCCACGTCGACCACAGCACCCTGACGCGCACCCGCAAGGACTCCTGGTACTGGTATCGCGACCTGATCGACGCGCACCGCAACCGAGTCGCGGGGAATGGTCCGACACGGGCCTCCGGGACCCCTCCGGCGGTCTAAGCTGGGCGGATGACCACCGATTCGGCCACCGGGCACCGTCGGACCCTGGGAGCGATCAGCGTGTGCGCGGCCGTCGCGCTCCTCGGATCGGCGTGCGGGACACCGGTGGCCACACCCGGCCCCGACGAGAGCCCGGCCGCCTACTCGGGACTCGAGGTCAGCGAGGACCGGATCGACTACGCGATCGGCAAGGTCACCGGGATCGTCGAGGAGGAACTCGACGCCTCCGGCATCCCGGGCGCGGCCGTGGCCGTGGTGCACGGCGGTGAGGTGGTCCTCGCGGAGGGGTTCGGCGTCCGGGACACCAGCACGGGCGCCGAGGTGGACGCCCGGACAGTCTTCCCGCTGGCCTCGATCTCCAAGTCGGTCAGCGCCACGGTGGTGGCGGCCGAGAGCGGCAACGGTGAGGTCGACTGGTCCACCCCCGTCAGCGAGTACCTGCCGTGGTTCGAGCTCTCCGATCCGCAGGTGTCCCCCCTCGTGACCGTCGGTGACGTCTTCGCGCACCGCTCCGGGCTCCCCGAGCACGCGGGTGACGACCTCGAGGACCTGGGCTACGACCGACCCGCGGTCCTGCACGGGCTGCGCCACCTGCCGCTCACGCCGTTCCGAACCTCCTACGCGTACACCAACTTCGGTCTCACCGCGGGGGCCGAAGCGGTGGCGGTCGCGGCCGGGACGCCCTGGGACGAGCTGGGTCGCGAGCGGATCTTCGACCCGCTCGGCATGACCGACACCTCGTTCTCCCACGACGAGCTGCTCGAGCGGGACAACCGGGCGGTCGGCCACGTGCGCGCCGACTCCCCCGACTCCCCCGACTCCGCGGACCAGAGCGACCCGGACGGGGACTGGGTCCCGGCCGATCCCCAGCGCGACCCCGACGCCCAGGCGCCGGCGGGGGGCCTGAGTTCGTCGGTGACCGACATGGCCGCCTGGATGGCGATGGTGCTCGACGACGGCAAGGGGCCCGGCGGCTCCCAGGTCGTGCCCGCCGAGGCGCTGCGCGAGGCCCTCACCCCGCAGATCGTCTCCTCGCCGCCGCGGGCCGCCGCGGACCGTCCCGGGTCCTACGGCTACGGGTTCAACATCGGTACCAGTTCCTCGGGTCGGGTCCAGTGGAGCCATTCCGGGGCGTTCGCGCTCGGGGCGGGCACCGCGATGCTCATGCTGCCCTCGCTCGACCTGGGGATCATCACGGTGACCAACGCCTCGCCGAGCGGGGTGGCGGAGACGATCAACGCCAGGTTCGCCGACTACGCCCAGTACGGCGACCCCACGCTGGACTGGCGGGATCTGTTCGGCCAGGCGTTCGCGTCACTGCTCGACCCGGTCGGGGACCTGGTGGACGCGACCCCGCCCGCCGATCCGGCACCGTCGAGGGACCCGGCCGAGCTGGTCGGGACGTACCGCAACGACTACTTCGGGACCCTCGAGGTCAGAGAGTCGGAGGACGCGCTGGAGATGACCGTCGGCGGCGCCGCCGCCTGGCCACTCGACCCCTGGGACGGCGACACGTTCGCGGTCGAACCGCGGAGTGAGAACTGGCCGCCGGGGTCGCGGGGTTCCGTGACGTTCGACGACGACGAGGTCACCGTCGAACTCCTGGACGGCAACGGTCTCGGGACCTTCACCAGGGCGCCCGCCGGGGACGAACCCGGCGATCCCGGATCCCCCGACTGACCGCGCGCGTCCGCCGCCCCGGCGCACCCGGCGCACCCGGCGCAGCCGGAGCCCCCGCCCCCGCCCCCGCGCCCGGGCCCGGGCCCGCGGGGAGGGTCAGCGCGGTGCCGGCAGCTTCCCGGCCCGCCGCCGGTCGCGTTTGGCATCGGCGTCGGGAGTGGTCGTGAACGTCGAGAACCACGTCATCCGGGGGTCGGCGTCCACGAGGAAGGCCTTGACCGCGAGGGTCAGCGGCACTGCCAGGATCGCGCCCAGAGCACCGGCCACCGACGCCCAGAACACCAGCGAGAGGAACGTGACGGTGGGGGTCAGCCCCACGGCGTCGCCGGTGAACTTGGGCTGGATGAAGCTCTGGATCACCAGGTTGACCACGCTGTAGATCACCACCACCCAGATGGCGTCGACCGGTCCCCCGGTCAGGAGCGCGAACAGCGCGGGCGGCACGAGGCCCAGGACGAAGCCGATGTTGGGGATGTAGTTGGTGACGAAGGCCAGGACGCCCCAGACCAGGGCCAGCGGCACACCGATGATCATCAGTGCGATCACGTCGATGACCGCCACGATGAGACCGAAGATCGTCGAGACGATCCAGTACGACTTCACACCGTCGGTGAACGAGCTGAGGGCGTCCGCCAGCCGGGGCCGCTGGCGCGCGATCACCGCCCGACGGCGGGTGATCCCCGGTACGTCGAACACCAGGAAGGTCAGTGCGATCACCAGGACGGTGAGCTGCCCGCCCGCCGAGGACAGCTGCCCCGCCACGTTCTGGACGGTGCCGATCACGGTGCCGGGGTCGACTCCCGCCAGGCTCGAGGAGACCTGGTCCTCGCTCACCCCGAACCGTCCGAGGAACTCGATGGTCTGCTCGTACAGTTCGACGAACTTGTCCTGGTAGCGCGGGATCTCCTCGGCGGCGATCCACAGCGCCCACACGAGCATCCCCACCAGCGCGGCCAGCAGGAGGTAGAGCACCAGCAGGACGATGATCATCCCGCCCCACCTCGGCAGGCCGGCACGCTCGAGCAACCGCTGCAGCGGCTGGGCGGCGATCACCAGGTTCAGGGCGAGAAAGGCGGGCATGACCAGGTTCGCGTGCTGGGAGATCCCCCAGAGCACGACGAACGCGGCGGCCAGGGACACCACGGTGACGCCGGCGATCCCCCAGCCCTTGGGCTCCTCGTGCGGGGCGAGCACATCGGGTTCGCGCGCGCCGTCACCGGTGGTGGTCATGGCCCCTCCTCGACCCGCGCCCCGTGCGCTGGACGCCGATCAGAGTAGACTCTGTCAGCCCCCGGTCAACGCCGAACGAATGGCGTCCACGTGAACGTCGTCGAGGTCGGCGGGGTCCCAGGTGGGGTTGCGGTCCTTGTCGATCACCACGGCCCGGACGCCTTCGACGAAGTCCGGGCGGGCGGTGATCCATCCGCCCAGCGCCAACTCGGCCGCCAGGCACTCTCGCAGATCGCTCGCGGCCGCCCCTGCGCGGAGCAGCTCGATGGTCGCGATGACGGACGTGGGGCAGTGCGACCGCAGCATCTCGAGGGTCGAGGTGGCCCACTCGTCCTGCGCACCGGACTCCAGGGCCGCGACCATCTCCTGCACGGTCGCACGGGAGAAGACGTCCTCGATCCGGTCGATGTGCTTCTCGACCGCGGACTCCCCCGCCGCCGAGTGCTCGAGGCCGTGGCGCTCCAGGGCGGCGTCCAGGCCATCGGACCCGATGGCGGAGACGAAGGCGTCGCGGTCGGCGTCGTCGATCAGATGGGTGGCCAGACCCGTGTAGAGCGCGTCGGCGGAGTTCATCCGGACCCCGGTGGTGCCGAGGTAGATCCCCACCGCGAGACCCCGGGTCCCGCCGCCGCACAGGCGGGGCAGGAAGTGGCTGGCGCCGACGTCGGGGATGAACCCGATCGCCGTCTCCGGCATGGCCATCATGACCTTCTTGGTGACCACGCGGTGCGAGCCGTTGATGGAGATCCCGAGGCCGCCGCCCATCGCGACGCCGTGGATCACGGCGACGGTGGGCACCCGGTGCGTGTGGTACGCGAGGTCCATCGCGTACTCCTCGGAGAAGAACTCCCGGTTGGTCTGGTGCTCGCCGGCGGCCGCGGCGTCGCGCAGCGCGCGGATGTCGCCGCCCGCGCAGAACGCCTTCTCCGAGGTACTGGTGGTGACGACGGCCTCCACTCCCGAGTCCTGCGACGCGGCATCCAGGGCGGAGTGCAGGGCCCGGCACATGGGCAGGTCGAGGGAGTTCAGTGCCTTGGGGCGGTCCAGGACGATGTGCTGCATCCGGCCTTCTCGCCGGGTGGTGACGAATTCGCTCATGCCCCCAGTGTGGCAGGCCGGTCTGTGCCCGTCGCCGGGATACTAGGAATTCCTACCTAGGCCGCCCCCGCCGCCCCGCCCGGCGTCAGGTCGCCGATCGTGCCCCGCCTCCGGTCAGAGCAGCTCCGACGCCACGTCCGGGACGTACTTGAACTCCTCGCGCGGCGGGCGCTCGTAGCTCGCACCCTCGGGTCGTTCCGGGATCTCGAACGTCGGCGGCTCCAGCTTCTCCCACGGCACGGTGGAGAGCAGGTGCGAGATGACGTTGATGCGCGACCGCTTCTTGTCCTCCGACTCGACCGTGTACCAGGGCGCCTCGGGGATGTCGGTGTGGATGAACATCTCGTCCTTGGCACGGCTGTACGCCTCCCACCGGTTGATGGACTCCAGGTCCATCGGCGAGAGCTTCCACCGGCGCACGGGGTCGTCGTGCCGCGAGCGGAAGCGGCGCTCCTGCTCCTCGTCGGACACGGAGAACCAGTACTTGCGCAGCATGATCCCGTCCTCCACGAGCAGGCGTTCGAAGATCGGCGCCTGGTGCAGGAAGCGGCGGTACTCGTCCGTGGTGCAGAAGCCCATCACTCGTTCCACGCCGGCCCGGTTGTACCAGGAGCGGTCGAAGATCACGATCTCCCCGGCCGCGGGCAGGTGCTCGATGTAGCGCTGGAAGTACCACTGGGTCTTGTGCACCTCGGTCGGGGCGGGAAGCGCGACCACGCGGGCGAACCGCGGGTTGAGGTACTGGGTGATGCGCTTGATCGCCGACCCCTTGCCGGCGGCGTCGCGGCCCTCGAACACCACGACGAGCCGGTTCCCGGTCTCCTTGAGCCAGGCCTGCATCTCCACGAGCTCGGCCTGCAACCGCTCGAGCTCGGCCTCGTACGCCTTCTTGGGCAGTTTCTCCAGGCCGCTGGCGAGTTCCTTCTTCTTCGACCCGGTGTCGCCGCTCTTCGAGGACGTGCTCTTCCCGCTCGAGGTGGCCTTCTTGTCGTCCTTCTTGCCGCTCATGCCCGCGATCCTACGGCCCCGGGCGCACCCGGCCCGGCTCTTCGGATGCGGTCCGCAGCCGGCTCGCGCGATAATGGACGGCGTGAGGTCCCGTGACAGCATCCTCGACGCGACCCGAGCGGTGATCGGGGACGTGGGGTTCGACGGGGTCAATATCGCCGTCGTGGCCAAGCGGGCCGGGGTGAGTCGGCAGACGGTGTACTCGATCTTCGGTACCCGTGAGGAGTTGATCGGCGAGGCGGTCACCGAACGGTTGACCGCGCTGGTCGGTGCCTACGAGTCCGTGATGGACTCGGCCGACTCTCTGCTCGAGGTGCTGGTGGAGATCGTGATCGAGGCCCGGCGACGCATCCTCGGGGACCCGCTGCTGCGAGCCCTGACGCTGTCAGGCGAGGGCAACCCGATCCACCATCCGGGTGCTGTCGACAGATCCCTCGAGTACACAGCCCACCTGCTCGGTCCGGCGATCGAGCGATTCCCCGAGTTCGCCGACCGCATCGACTTCCTCGCCGACGTCGGCGTGCACATCGGCTGGTCGGTGATGGTGCTCGACGATCCCGACTCCCGCTCCGACGCCGACCTGCGGGCGTTCCTCACCGCCTGGCTCGCACCACTGCTGCAGCCGCCATCGTGAGCGCTCTGCTCGTCCTCTGGGACCTCGACCTCACGTTGCTCGACCCCGCCGGGTTCGGCTCGCGGATGATCGCCCCCGCGCTCGCCGAGATGGTCGGCGGCGAGCCCGTCATGGACGTCTCCTTTGCCGGGCGGACCGACCGCGCGATCTGCACCGACCTGCTCGGGCGGAACGGGATCGACCCCCGCGAGGACCTCGTCACCACGCTGCTCCACGCCGTCGCCGAGCGGTGCGAGGCGCACGGGCAGGACCTGCTCGACGCGGGAGGTGGGGCACTCCCGGGAGCTCACGAGGCGATAGCCGCCCTCGCCGCGGTAGACGGGCTGCACCAGGGGATCGTCACCGGCAACATGCGACGGACGGCGCTGCTCAAGCTCCGGGTGTGTGGGTTCGACGGGCTTCCCGATCCGCGGCTCGGGGCGTTCGGGGATCACCACGCCGACCGCGCCGACCTCGTCCGCGGTGCCCTCACCACCGCCCGCGCACGCGGACTCGAGGTGTCCGCTGAGCGCGCGGTGGTGATCGGTGACCACGTCCACGATGTCCGCGGCGCTCTCGACGTGGGGGCCCGCTGCGTCGCCGTCGCGACCGGTCGGGTCTCCGCTGACGAGTTGCGATCAGCTGGTGCCCACGCCGTCCTGCCGAGCCTCACCGATGCCGACGCCCTGCTCTCCGCCTGTCTCGCCCACACTCGCGCGCATCCCTCACCGGCCGATTGACGCTCCCAGCCCCTGCCTCACGCACACCCCTGCGCGCCCCGGCGCTCCCCCACCCCGCCGCGCCCCGCACACCCAGCGCGCCCCCACCCCAGCGCCTTCATCCCAGCGCGCCCCGCGCAACGGGTGTGGTCGTGGCCCTTGTGGCCACAACGCAGTTCTGTCGCAGTGGGCACGACCAAGATTCGGGTGATGTGGTCGCGCGTCGCGGTCATACCCGTGCGCGGCCGCGCTCGAGGGACGCACCGATCTGGCGGAGTACCGCCCGTGGATTCCGGAGCATCGAACCGGTCACGCGGACCACCTGCCAGCCCAGCTCCGAGAGTTCGGCGTTGACCCGCGCGTCGTACTCCCAGGTAGACCTGCCTCGATGGACGTCCCCGTCGTAGAACACCGCCACCTTCCCGACCTCGTACGCCAGATCCGCAGTGGCGACCTTCACCCCGTACTCGTTGTGGATCTCGACCTGCGGAGTCGGGTCGGGGAGGTCCGACCGGACGATCAGCAGCCGAAGCCTGGTCTCGGGCGGCGAATCAGCTCGCTGGTCACACCACCGGAGAAGGCTCCGCACCCTCTGCAGACCGTGCAGCCCTCGCAGGCCCCGTGCCAGTGCACTCACCTCGCTGACGGCGATCCGGGATCGATTGCACACGGCGTCGATCTTCGCGATCGCCGTATCGTCGTTGACCTCCCACCTCGCTACGTCGATGGCCGTCCGTGCAGCGGAGGTCACACGGAGTCCACCGATCGCTTCCACCTGTCCCGCCGGCAGAGCACGCCGGAGGCGACGCAGCCGCACACGGCCCGGAGCGGGTGCCGTTCCGACCGCGTAGATGTCGACTTCTCTCTCGACCGCAGCCGGCGCGTACCACCGCTCCCGGTGGATCAGTGCCGCCGCGAGACCGCCGATCACGGCTCCAGCGGGTGCCCATAGCGCTGCGCCGCGGACCACTACATCCGGTGTGGCGGGCGCTCCGGTGGCGAGGTACACGTCGGGGAACAGACGACGATGTCCTGACCTGAGCTGATGTCTGGACAGATGGCCTTCCACGACCACCGCACTACCGATGAACGGCTCAGCAGGATGAGGAATGGGCACCTCAGGATCATCGCCCGCGGTGACCGTTCACGCCCGCCCCCGGCGTCCCCTGTGGATGAGGACGACGAGCATCCACAACGAACCGCGCCGCTCGGTCTTGCCATCAGGTGTTCCGCCCACATTGTGGTCGTGTCCAGCGCGGCGAAACGCTCGATTCACCGCAGCAAAGACGACCAGGTTCGACGTCCACACCGCTCTCGCGCCGGCGGGTGGATCAGCCCTCGACCTGTTCGCCGAGCTCCATCCAGCGCTCCTCGAGCTGTTCCTTCTCCGCGCTCACGTCCTTGAGATCACGGTCGAGGGACGCGAGCTTCTCCGTGTCGAGCGCCTCCCCTGCGGCGGCGGTGAGGGCCTCGTGGAGGGTCGCCTGTCGTTGATCGAGTTTGAGCATCTGGCGCTCGATCTTGGACATCTCCTTGCGCAGCGCCCGCTCGTCACTCGAGCTGAGCCCGGACCCGCCGGAGCCGGCGGTCGCGGCGGATGCCGAACCACCGCCCGATCCACCGCCCGATCCGGCCCCGGGACCCGAGCCCGAGCCCGAACCCGAGCCAGCGGGCTCGCGCAGGACCTTGCCCGAGTCGCCCGCGGCCCCGGCGCGCTTGCGGCGCTCGAGGTACTCGTCGATCCCCCGCGGCAGGTTGGTGAGCCCGCCGTCTCCGAACAGCGCCCACACCGAGTCGCAGATGCGCTCGACGAGGTAGCGGTCGTGGGAGATCACGACCATCGTGCCGGGCCACCCGTCGAGCAGATCCTCGAGCTGGCGGAGCGTGTCGATGTCCAGGTCGTTGGTGGGCTCGTCGAGCAGCAGCACGTTGGGCTCGGCCATGAGGACCCGCGTGAGCTGCAGGCGCCGCCGCTCGCCGCCGGAGAGGTCGCCGACCGGCGTGCGCTGGCGGGCGGGGGTGAAGCCGAGGCGCTCGGCCAGCTGGGAGGCGCTGAGCTCGATGTCACCGAACGCCACGCGGGCGGCCACGTCCTCGATCGCCTCGAGCACCCGCTGGTCGAGCGGCAGGTCGTCGAGCTCCTGCTTGAGCCACCCGATGCGGACCGTCTTGCCCTCCTTGCGGCGGCCGGCGGCCAGGGGGGCCTCACCGGCGAGGGCACGCAGGAGCGTGGTCTTGCCGGAACCGTTGACGCCCACCAGGCCGAGTCGTTCGCCGGGGGCCAGTCGCCAGGTCAGGTCCTCGACGAGGGTGCGGCCGTCGGGGGCGTCGAGGCGCGCCTCCTCGAGCTCGATCACCACCTTGCCGAGCCTCCGGGCGGCGAAGCTCGACAGGCGTAGTGAGTCACGGGGCGGCGGCACGTCCTTGATCAACGCCTCCGCGGCCTCGATGCGGTACCGCGGCTTGGAGGTCCGCGCCGGTGCGCCGCGACGCAGCCAGGCGAGCTCCTTGCGCATGAGGTTCTGCCGCCGGGACTCGGAGGCAGCGGCCTGTCGGTCCCGCTCGGCGCGGGCGAAGACCCAGTCGTTGTACCCGCCCTCGAACTGCTCGACGCGGCCGTCGACCACCTCCCAGGTGTGGGTCGCGACGGTGTCGAGGAACCACCGATCGTGGGTGACCACGACGAGGGCGGAGGACCGCGCACGCAGGTGGTCGGCGAGCCACTGCACGCCCTCGACGTCGAGGTGGTTGGTCGGCTCGTCGAGGACCAGCAGGTCGAGGTCCTGGACCAGCGCCGCGGCCAGGGAGACCCGCCGCCGCTCGCCGCCGGACAGATCGTCCACCGCGGTGTCCAGACCCAGGTCGTGGATGCCGATCCCGTCGAGCACGGCGCGGATCCGCGAGTCTCCCGCCCACTCGTGAGTGGCCACGCCCAATCCCCCGAGCACGGACTCGCCCACGGTGTCGGCGGCCAGCTCGGTCCGCTGGGTGACCACGGCCAGCCGCAAGCCGCTCACGCGCGAGACCCGTCCGGTGTCCGGCTCGGCCACCCCGGTGAGGATCTCGAGCAGCGTGGTCTTGCCGCCGCCGTTGAGGCCGACCACGCCGATGCGGTCGCCGGCGTTGACGCCCAGGGAGACGTCGTCGAGCACCTGTCGGATCCCGAAGGACACCGACCCCTGCTCGAGGTTGATGAGGTTCGTGGGGGCCATTACTGCTCCGGTGTCTGTTGCGGGTTGTCTATGACGTGGGCGCCGGCGACGGGGCCGCGGGTGAGTCGGACCTCGCGTGCGACGCCGGTCTCGCTCACCTCGGCCGCCACCGCGATCGCCTGCTCGCGGTCGGCGCAGAAGAACAGGCAGGTGGGACCCGAGCCGGAGACCATACCGTGCAGCGCACCGGCCTCGGCTCCGGCCCGGAGGGTCCTGCGCAGGGCCGGCATCAGCGAGAGTGCGGCGGGCTCGAGATCGTTGGCGAGCACCCCGGCCACCCGCGCCGGGTCGTCCCCGGCCAACGCCTCCACCAGCGGCTCGACGCCGCCGGCCCCGGGCAGCTCGCGGGCTCCACCCGGCTCGCCGCGCAGGCGGTCGAGTTCGGCGAACACCACCGGGGTCGACAGACCGCCGTCGGCCAGCGCCACCACCAGGTGCTGTTCGGCGCGGGCGTGCAGCAGCGGCGCGAGGGTCTCACCCCGACCGGTGCCGAGCGCGGTACCGCCGCGGATGCAGAACGGCACGTCGCTGCCCAGGCGTGCGGCCCGCTCCTCGAGCGCCGCCCGCCCGAGTCCCAGACCCAGCAGTCGGTCGGTGGCCACCAGCGCGGCCGCGGCGTCCGCGCTCCCGCCCGCCATCCCGCCGGCCACGGGGACGCCCTTGACGATCCGGATCGACAGCCGCGCGTCCGTACCGGCCTCGCTGCGGAGCAGGTCGACCGCCCTGGCCGCGAGATTGGTCCGGTCCGTGGGCACCTGGTCCGCACCCGGCCCGGTGACGACCACCTCGTCGTCGTCGGCGTCATCACCGTCGACCAGCGCGACCGTGACCCGCTCCCACAGGTCCACGGCCCGGTACACGGTGAGCAGGTCGTGGAATCCGTCCGCGCGAAGATCGCCGACCCCGAGGTGGAGGTTGATCTTGGCGGGGGCCACGGCCGTCACGGCGCGCGCGCCGGCGGGGGTGGAGACGTCACGAGGCACGGCGACCAGCCTACGGCTCGCGGTGGGCCGACCCTATCCCGAGTCGCCGCGCCGCCTCCGCGATGCGCACGTAGTCGGCGGTCGTGAGCTGCTCGCCCCGCGTCCTGGGGTCGACACCCGCCTCGACGAGCGCGAACTCTGCATCCGCGGCGGACCCGGCCCAGCCGGACAGCGCCGCGCGCAGAGTCTTGCGCCGTTGGGCGAAGGCGGCGTCGGCCACCGCGAACACCCGCTTGCGGTGCGCCTCCCCCAGGTCCCACGGCGGGGTCTCGTACGCGTCGATCCGCACCAGACCCGACTCGACGTTCGGCACCGGCCAGAAGACGTTGCGTCCCACGGTGCCGGCGCGCCTGACGGTGCCGAAGAAGCCGGCCTTGACGCTCGGGACGCCGTAGACGCGGGAGCCGGGTGCGGCGGCCAACCGGTCGGCCACCTCGAGCTGCACCATCACCAGTGCGGTGCGCAGCGTCGGCACCTCGGCGAGCAGGTGCAGCAGCACCGGGACGGACACGTTGTAGGGCAGGTTGGCCACGAGGGCGGTCGGCGCCGGCTCGCCGAGTTCGGATCCGCGCACGGCGAGCGCGTCGGCGGTCACGACGGTCAGGTTCCCCGCGAGCTCCGGCGCACGCTCGGCCACGGTCACGGGCAACCGCTCGGCCAGCACCGGATCGATCTCGATCGCCACCACCCGTCCGGCGGCGTCGAGCAGCGGCAGGGTCAGCGAACCGAGCCCCGGGCCCACCTCGACGACGGTGTCGTCGCGCCCCACCCCGGAGACCGTGACGATCCTGCGGACCGTGTTGGCGTCGTGGACGAAGTTCTGCCCCTTGGACTTGGTGGGCTTCAGGTCCAGCACCTCGGCGAGCGCGCGCACCTCCTGGGGGCCGAGGAGATCGGCCTGTCCGCGGAAGGTCGCGTCCGGACCGGTCAGCGCAGGCCCAGCTTCGAGGTGCAGGCGGGCCAGGCGCCCCATCCCTGCGAGGCGCGGACCTTCTCGGCGATCGCGATCTGCTGCTCCCGCGTGGCCAGGTGCGCGCTGGGGGCGTACTGGCCGCCGCCGTGACCGGTCCACGTGCTGGGGGCGAACTGCAGGCCGCCGGAGTAGCCGTTCCCGGTGTTGATGCTCCAGTTGCCGTTCGACTCGCACTGCGCGATCGAGTCCCACACGCCGCCGTTCGAGACCGCGGGAGCCGAGGGGCGGGGCTTGGTGCCCACCCGGACGACCGCGGGTCGGGGCTCGCTGAGGACCTTCTCCTCGCCGCGGGCGCGCTCGGTCTCGACGCCGTTGACCAGCGTCACGGTGTACCGGACCTCGCGCTCACCGGGGGCGCCGGGCTCGACCACGGTGCGCTCACCCTCGGTCGCCTCGGGATCGTCGGTGGCCTGCTCGGAAACCTCGAACGGCTCGACCACGGTCTCCTCGGAGGTGGTCACGCGGGTGACGGTGACCTCGGTGCCGGGGGCGGCGGGCGCGTCGGCGGGGGGCGCCACGGTGTCGAGCGGGCCCAGGGTGATGCCGGCCCGCTCGAGGTACTCGCCGACGGTGTCGCCGGGCGAGGCCAGGGGGGCGGCCGGGGCGCCGTTGTCCGACAGCATCAGCTCGCGGGGGGTCACCACCGAGACCTGCGCACCGTCGAGGGGGACCTCGGCGTCGATGCGGGGGGTGACGTAGCTGCGGGGCGGGACGTCGTCGCGCTCGGCGATCAACTCGGCGACCGTGGCGGCGGTGGTCCACACCTGCTCGCTGCTCCCGTCCACCTCGACGGTCACGGGCCGGGCGCGCAGGAGGGTCACGGTGTCGCCGTCGTCGATCCGGTCGCCGGGCGCCACCACCACGTCGCGCTCGTCCACGCTGTACCCCGCGTCCTCGATCGCCGCGCGCACATCGGACTTGAAGGTCACGAGCTCGACCGGGGCGCCATCCACCTCGAGGGTGAAGGCGGTGCGCTGGTCCAGTGCCGCGACGCCGCCCACGACGAGGGTGGTGAGCATGCCGGCCACCGACAGCCGCAGCATGGTCGAGCGGGACCTGTGGATGCGGTGGATCGGGGCCAGGACGCCCTTCGCGCCCGTGGGGGTGTCGGTCCGTGAAGCTTCAACCACTGGTCAGTTCTCTCCTCGCATAGCCCGCGGACGCCCATACGGGCGTCCGCGTTTCATCACGATAGCGTAACGAGTGGGAGCCGCAGGGGCAACGTGACGCGCCTGACATGCGACGACGACGAGGTGGGGCAGGTCACGATTCGTTACATTCACCCCTTGGCACACATGAGTCACACGGGCCACATCTCTCGGCGGCCCGGCCGGGGGCTCAGACGGTCAGGCCGAATACCTCGCGGGCCGTGGTCGCGGCCTCGACGACGAACTCCTCCGGCGTCTGCCCGCGCACCTGCGCCACGACCCGGGCCGTGTACCCGATCAGGCCCGGCTCGTTGCGGGCGCCCCGGAACGGCTCGGGCGCCATGTAGGGGGCGTCGGTCTCCACGAGCAACTGCCCGGCCGGGGCCCGGCGGGCGGCCTCGCGCAGGTGCTCGTTGGCCTTGAAGGTCACGTTGCCGGTGAAGGACAACACGTAACCGCGGTCCAGCGCCTCGCGGGCCACCTCGATCGGCGAGGAGAAACAGTGCAGCATGACGTGCGGGATGCCCGACCCCGGGCCGGCGACCTCGCCGAGGACGCGCATCAGGTCGTCGTCGGCCTCCCGGTTGTGGATCATCAGGCACTTCCCCAGCTCGCCGGCGAGCGCGGCGTGCCAGCGCAGCGACTCCTCCTGCTCCGCCGGATCGGCGCACCCGTCCATCGTGCCCACCCAGTAGTGGTCGAGGCCGGTCTCCCCCACGGCCACCACGCGGGGGTGCGCGGCCAACTCGCGCAGTCGCGCGCGCACGGCGGGGCCACCGTCCGGGTCGGTGAGCTCCCGCGCCCGGGTGGGATGCACGGCGACGGCGGCGTACACCCGCTCGTCGGCGTCGGCGGCGGCCACCACGGCCTCCGACTCGGCCAGGTCGTCGCCCACGGTCACCATCGCCGCCACCCCGGCCAGGGCCGCCCGGTCGGCGGCGGCGCGTACCTCATCAGCCGTGCGGTGGCCGCAGGAGTACAGGTGCGTGTGGGCGTCGACCAGGCCGGGTAGCGGCTCGGGGAGGACGGGGGTCGGGCGGGGCCTGCGTTTACCCATCGGCGCCGGTCACTCCGCCGTCTGGTCAGGGGCGTGCTGCCCCGTGGCCGGTGGGGGCGTGGCCGGTGGGGCCGTCGCCGGCTGGATGGGCGCCCAGGCGGGTCCGGTCTCGGCGAGTTCCGGGTCGACCTTGGCGAACAGCGGGCTGGGCTTGGCCAGCGGGATCCCGGGGGTGAGCTCGGTGCGCGCCCACCGGGCCTGCTCGGAGGCGTAGTCGCCCATGATCACCGGGTAACTGCGCCCGGCCTCGGGCAGGCCCGTCCCGACCAGGTCCACCGGCATGTCGTCGATCACCTCGTGGACCTGCGGCGACGCGGCCCACACGCCCTGCCCGCCGATCGCGCCGTGGATCTGCTGCGCGGCCGACGGCAGGTACGGGGTGAGCAGGGTGTTGGCGTCGGAGACCACCTGCAGGGCGGTGTGCAGCACGGTGCCCAGGCGCTCGCGCTGGTCCGGCTCCTTGGCCAGCTTCCACGGCTCGGTCGCGGCGATGTAGCGGTTCGCGGCGCCGACGATCCGCATCGCCTCGGTGGCACCGGCCCTGAAGCGGGAGCGCTCGAGGTGGCCGCCGACCGTGGCGAACGCGGACTCCGCGTCACGCAGGAGTTCGGCGTCGAGGTCGGTCAGGGTGCCGGGGCGCGGGATCTCGCCGAAGTTCTTGTGCGCCATCGACACCGTGCGGTTGACCAGGTTGCCCCAGCCGCCCACGAGCTCGGCGTTGGTGCGTCGCACGAACTCGTCCCAGGTGAAGTCGGTGTCCTGGTTCTCCGGGCCGGCCACCGAGATGAAGTACCGCAGCGAGTCGGGGCCGAACTCCGCCAGGAAGTCCCGGACGTAGATCACCACGCCCCGCGAGGAGGAGAACTTGGACCCGGACATGGTGAGGAACTCCGACGAGACCACCTCGGTGGGCAGGCCGAGCGCACCGAGCGCGCCCGGCTCGCCACCGTGCGCACCCCGGCCGTCGTAGCCGATGAGCTCGGCCGGCCAGATCTGCGAGTGGAACGTGATGTTGTCCTTGCCCATGAAGTAGTGGGAGACGGCCTCGGGGTCGGTCCACCAGCGACGCCACGCCTCGGGCTCACCCGAGCGCCACGCCCACTCGATCGAGGCGGACAGGTAGCCCACCACGGCGTCGAACCACACGTAGAGCTTCTTGTCGCCCCGGTCCTGCCAGCCCTCGACCGGGATCGGGATCCCCCAGTCGATGTCCCGGCTCATCGCACGCGGACGCAGGTCCTCGAGCAGGTTGAGCGAGAACTTCAGGACGTTGGGCCGCCAGTCCTTCCGACCCTTGAGCCAGTCCCCCAGCGAGTCCGCGAGGGCGGGCAGGTCCAGGAACCAGTGCTCGGTCTCGATGAACTTCGGGGTCTCACCGTTGATCTTGGAGACCGGGTTCTTCAGGTCCGCCGGGTCCAGCTGGTTGCCGCAGTTGTCGCACTGGTCGCCCCGGGCGCCGTCGTAACCGCAGATCGGGCAGGTGCCCTCGATGTACCGGTCCGGCAGGGTGCGGCCCGTCGACGGGCTCACCGCCCCGGTGGTGGTCTTGGCCACCATGTACCCGTTGCGGTGCAGGCCCCGGAAGAGCTCCTGGACCACCGAGTAGTGGTTCCGGGTGGTGGTGCGGGTGAACAGGTCGTAGCTCAGCCCCAGTCCGGCCAGGTCGTCGACGATCACCCGGTTGTACCGGTCCGCGAGCGACTGGACCGACACCCCCTCCTTCTCGGCCTGCACGAGCAGCGGGGTGCCGTGCTCGTCGGTGCCCGAGACCATCAGCACGTCGTTGCCGGCCATCCGCTGGTACCGGGAGAAGACGTCCGACGGCACCCCGAACCCGGAGACGTGTCCGATGTGCCGGGGGCCGTTCGCGTACGGCCATGCGACCGCGGTCAGGACTGTCTTCGCCATGCGTCCAGAGTAGTGGTCGCGTCCGCGGCCGCCGTGCCGGGAGTGCACCCGGCCCGCGTCAGGCGTTCTCGGCCGCCGGATCGTGCGAGAGCGACTTGTGGATCGACACGCACAGGGCGATCAGCACCAGGACGAACGGTGACGCCGCGATGATGGTCATGTTCTGCAGGCTCGACAGCGCGTTCCCGCCGCCGTCGCCCGCGAGGAGCATGATGATCGCGACCGCCGCGGTGAAGGTACCCATGAGCATGACGATCCACCGTGACGGCTCCTCGACCCCGTGCTGGGCCATGCCGCCCATGACGATCGACGCCGAGTCGGCCGAGGTGATGAAGAAGACGGCGATGAGCACCATGGCGACCACCATGAGCACCGGCGCGAGCGGCAGTTCGCGGAGCAGGTTGAACAGCTGGGGCTCGAGCGAACCGTCGCCGAAGATGCTCCGACCGGCGTCCTCGAGATACAGGGCGAACCCGCCGAAGATCGAGAACCACAGCACCGACAGCGTGCTGGGTATGAGGACCACGCCGATGATGAACTCGCGGACCGTGCGGCCCCGGCTGATCCGGGCGAGGAACATCCCGACGAAGGGCGACCAGGAGATCCACCAGGCCCAGTAGAAGACCGTCCAGCCGGACAGCCACTCGGCCGCCTCGCCGTTCTCGCTCACCGCGGTGCGGGAGGCCATCTCGAAGAAGTCGGAGAAGTACGCACCGACGGTGGTGGGGACCAGGTCGAGCATGAAGAACAGCGCGCCGGAGAAGATCGCGACGAACAGCGCGAGCGAGACCGCCAGCACCAGGTTGATGTTGGACAGGATCCGGACGCCGTTGCCGATCCCGGAGGCCGCCGAGGCGAGGAACACCAGTCCCAGGACCACGATGACGCCCACGACGAGCGCGATGCCGCCGCCGCTGACCGCACCGGTCTCGTTCAGCCCGGCCCGGATCTGCAGCGCGCCGAGACCGAGCGAGGCGGCGGTACCGAAGATCGTGGCCACGACCGTCGCGATGTCGAGCACCTTGCCCATCCACCCGTTGGCCCGCTTCTCGCCGATCAGCGGGACGAACGCCTGCGAGATCAGGTGGCCGCGCTTGAAGCGGTAGGCCGCCAGCGCGAGGGCCAGGCCGACGATGGCGTACATGGACCACGGATGCAGGGTCCAGTGGAAGGCGGTGGTGGCCATGGCCACGTCGTACTGCTGCTCCTGACCCGGCGGCGGGGTCTGGAAGTGGGTGAGCGGCTCGGACACGCCGTAGAACATCAGACCGATGCCCATGCCCGCGGCGAACATCATGGCGATCCAGGACCGGGTGGAGTACTCAGGCTTCTCGTGGTCGCCTCCCAGCCGGATCGCGCCGAAGCGGGAGAACGCCAGATAGACGGTGTAGGCCACGACCGTGGTGGCCACCACGATGAACAACCAGCCCACCGTGTGGACCACCACGTCGAACGCCCGACCCGCGGCGCTCTCGAACGAGACCGTGTAGAACAAGCCCCACACCACCACGATCAGGGCGATCACGGCGGCGGGGACGATCACCGCGAAGTCCGCGCGAAGCCGTGCCGTCGGCGCGGGAGGTGGCGTGTTCCCGGGGTCACTCTTCTGTTCTCTAGAGGTGGACATTCCTGAAACCTTGTCAACAACTTCGGCGCTGTGCAAGATAATAAGTTCTTCACCAGCACAGGTGCGTGTAAGCATGAACGGGTGCGCGAGCGTCTGATACCCGTCCCGGAGCTGCTCCGTGCGCTGCGGGAACGGGCGCGGTCACACGGCCTGGCGCCCCCTGCCGCCTTCCTCGGCGACTGGCGGGATCGCCGCGCCGTGGTGGTCCCGTCGGTCGACCTCCGGCCCGTGTCGCAGGAGTCGGCGTTCGAGGAGAGCGACCACCTCGTCGTCGTCTACCGGTCCTTCCCCGACACCGTGCCCGGCGCCGCCCCACCGCTCCCGGCCGCGGTGCGCGGCGAGGCCTCCGGGTGGCTCACCCTCGACGCCGACGGCCGGTGGACACGCCACGGCGACGCCCCCGACCCGGCGCAGGTGGTCCGCGACCACGGTGCCGCCCGACGTGACGGCCGCCAGGACGACGACAACAACGACAACAACGACAACCCTGCCGACCACTTCCCGGACTGGGCCGCGCCGGACCGCGGGGCGCACCGCTCGGCCGTGACGGACTGTCTCGAGTCGATCCGCGCGGGCGAGGTCTACCAGGCCTGTCTGAGCACGCGACTGCACGGCAGGCTCCGCGCGGACCCGCTCGAGACCTTCCTCGCGATCGCCGGCCACTCCCCCGCCGCACGCTCGGCGTATCTCGAGGGACCCTGGGGCGCCGTCCTCGGGTTCTCGCCCGAGGAGTACCTGGTGCGCCGCGGCGATCAGGTGCGGTCCAGCCCCATCAAGGGCACGCTGGCGGCGGACCTGGACCCGGCGCTCTTGCTGGGGTCCGCGAAGGACATCGCGGAGAACATCATGATCGTGGACCTGGTCCGCAACGACCTCGGGCGCGTGGCCGACGTCGGGTCGGTGACCGTGACCGACCTGCTCGCCATCCGCCCGGCGCCCGGCGTGCACCACCTGGTCTCCACCGTCACCGCCCGCACGACCGCGGACAACGCGGCGCTGGTGGAGGCCACCTTCCCCCCGGCCTCGGTGACGGGGACGCCGAAGGCACGGGCCCGCGAGCTGATCGCCGGGTGGGAACCGCGGTCGCGGGGCCTGCACTGCGGGGCGTACGGCCTCGCCCTGGGCCGGGACCTCGAGCTCGCGGTGGCCATCCGCACCCTCGAGGCCACCCCCGACGGGCGCGTCGAGTTGGGCGTGGGCGGCGGCATCACCATCGACTCGGACCCCGACGCCGAGTGGGACGAGTGCGTACACAAGGCCGCGTTCACCTGGGGCGGTGGACCGGTGCCCTGGTAGTCGGCAGCGCGCGACGTGGTGGTCAGCCCCGCGAGGTGCTCAGCCCCGCGAGTCGACGACCGCCTGGTAGAGCTCCCGCTTGGTCAGTGACGAGCCCTCGGCGACGGCCGCGCAGGCGTCCTTGAGCCGCTCTCCCGCCTCGACCCGCTCCTCCACGATCTCGACCAGGTCCTCGGTCGTGGCGGTCGAGTCCTCGGCGTCCGCCCCCTCGATCACCACCACGATCTCCCCGCGCACCCCGTCGGCGGTCCGCTCGGCCAGCTCGCCGAGCGTGCCCCGCAGGACCTCCTCGTACATCTTGGTGAGCTCACGGCACACCGCCGCGCGCCGACCGGCGCCCAGCACCTCCGCCGCCTCGGCGAGAGTGTCCCCGAGGCGGTGGGGCGACTCGAAGAACACGCACGTGCGCTCCTCCGCAGCAAGCCGGGCCAGCCAGGTGCGGCGACGACCAGCTCGGCGCGGGGGGAAGCCGTCGAAACAGAACCGGTCCACGGGCAGGCCGCTGAGCACCAGTGCCGTGGTGACGGCCGACGGGCCGGGAAGACAGGTCACCGGGAGCCCGGCCTCGATACACGCGGTGACCAGCGAATACCCCGGGTCCGACACCGCGGGCATCCCGGCGTCGGTCACCACGGCCACCACGTCACCGGCGCGGACCCGGTCCATCAGCTGGGGCACGCGGCCCGTCTCGTTGTGCTCGTAGAAGCTCATGACCCGGCCGGGGACCGTCACCCCGAGCGCCGTGGCGAGCCCGCGCAGACGCCGGGTGTCCTCGGCGGCCACGACGTCGGCGGTGGCGAGCAGGTCCTTCAGCCGGGAGGAGGCGTCGCCCGGATTCCCTATGGGGGTGGCCGCCAACACGACACGTCCGGACGTCATGCGCTCCACCCTATCCCCGGTCGCCCCCGTCCCCGGTCGCCGATGTCCGCGCCCGCGTCTCGCCAGAGTCTCGTCCGCGTCTCGCCCGCGTCCTGCCCTGCCCGTGTCCCCGGTCCCGGGAAGGCCACCATTATGCTCGCGGTGTGACCTCGACCCCAGGCGTGCGATCCCCGGGCCGCCCGCTCCCGGATCCGGACACCGGGCCGGTCGACACCCCCCGCGACTGGATCGCCACCGGCGTCATCCTGGTCCTGGCCTTCCTCTCGCGCTTCTGGGGCCTGACCTCCGCCACGGACGAGGGCACCCCGGTCTTCGACGAGAAGCACTACGCGCCGCAGTCGTTCAGCATCGCGCAGCTGGGGATCGAGGAGAACCCGGCCTACGGACTGGTGGTCCACCCGCCCGTCGCCAAGCAGATCGAGTCGCTGGGCGGACTGCTCTTCGGCTACACCCCACTGGGCTGGCGGTTCACCGCCGCGATCTGCGGCGTGCTCGTGGTGCTCATGGTCATGCGGATCACCAGGCGGCTGACCCGATCCACGCAACTCGGCCTGGTCGCGGGCCTGCTGCTGTGTCTGGACGGGGTCACCTTCGTGACCTCCCGCATCGGCATGCTCGACATCTACCAGGTCCTGTTCGTCACTGCCGCCGCCGGTGCCCTGCTCGTCGACCGCGACCAGATGCGCGGCCGGATGCACCGCGCCGCGCTCGCCGGCCGGCTCCACCTGTCGGACTTCGGACCGCGACTGGGCTTCCGCTGGTGGCGGTTCACCGCCGGCGTCATGCTCGGGCTGGCCCTGGGCGTCAAGTGGTCGGGCCTGTACTTCATCGCGTTCTTCGGCCTCATGACGGTGGCCTGGGACTGGGCGTTGCGCAGTCGCTACGGGGTGCGGCGACCGCTGGCGGGCACGCTGCTCCGGGATGCCGTCCCGGCCTTCGTCACCCTGGTCATCTGGCCCGCCCTGATCCACATGTTCACCTGGCTCCCGTGGTTCGCCGGTGAGAACTCGGTGTACCGGCACGCGGTGGGGTCAAAGGTCGACGACAACTGGCTGCCCGACTCACTCCAGTCGTGGCTGTATTACCAGTCGTCCGTGCTCGACTTCCACTCCTCGCTCACCACCTCGGCGGGCAACCTACACCCGTGGGAGTCCAAGCCGTGGACCTGGCCGATGAGCCTGCGGCCGATGCTCTATTACGTCGAGCAGGGCGAGGACGTGACCGGCTGCGGTCAGGACTCCTGCGTCCGCGCCATCATGCTCCTCGGCACGCCCGCGATCTGGTGGCTCGCGATCCCGGTGCTCGGCTGGGCGTTCTGGCGGGCCGTCATCTGCCGCGACGGCCGGTACGCGTTCCCGCTCGTCGGCTACATGGCCGGCTATCTGCCGTGGTTCTTCCAGCACGACCGCCAGATGTACTTCTTCTACGCCTCGGTGATGGTGCCGTTCTTCGTGATGATGGTCGCGCTGGTGCTGGGCGAGATCGCCGGCAGGTCCACCGACTCGCCACGGCGCAAGACGATCGGCCGGGCGATCGTGTGCCTCTATCTGGGGCTCGTGGTGGCCAACTTCCTCTACATGCTGCCCATCCTGTCGGGGATGCCCATCACCTCGACGGAATGGAACCAGCAGCTCTGGCTGCCGTCCTGGCGTTAGCCTCGACTCGCCCCGCCGTGCCGCCCACCGCGAGCGACGCCGGCCCTACCCGCCCAGCGCCCGGTCGATGCTGAACCGGCCCGCCCCGACCGCCGCGATGAGCAACACGCCCACCCCGAGTGCCACCACGAGCTCCCAGCCGTTCTGGGTGACGAAGGGCCCGTTGGTGGCGTGGACGAAATACAGGGCTCCCGCCATGTCCACCGCCAGCAGGATCCCGGCCAGCGGCGTGAGGATGCCCGCGATGAGTGCGATCCCCGCGATCAACTCGACCCCGGCGACGACCGCGGCGGTCACCTCCGGCTGCGGGATCCCGTACCCGGCGAACTGCTCGCCCACCCGGCTCAACCCCAGCGTGAAGAACTTCTGCCACCCGTGGGCCACGAACACCGCCCCGAGCCCGAGCCGGGCCAGCAGGATGGCGGCGTCGTTGAGGGTCTCCATCCCCCTCACGGGAGGATTCCCTCTCCGGCCTTGTTGATGCGACGGCTCAGGAGTCGCATCGCGAGTGTGTAGAGCGGCGGAGCGAACTTCTGGGCGGCGAACCCCAGTCGGATGTCCGGCGAGGTGTAGACGATGTAGCGCCCCTTGCGTACGCCCTCGAGTGTCTTCTCGGCCGCGACCTCCGGGGTGACGGCGTGGCGTCTGAACTGGTCCACGGTCTTGGCGACCTGCGGGTTCGAACGGTCCACGCCCGCGATCTCGACGGTCTCCACCAACGGGGTGTCCACCCCGCCGGGACACACCAGGTGCACGCCGATCCCGTACGGCGCCAGGTCGAAGCGGAGCACCTC
Source organism: Dietzia cercidiphylli (assembly GCF_039531545.1). NCBI lineage: Bacteria > Bacillati > Actinomycetota > Actinomycetes > Mycobacteriales > Dietziaceae > Dietzia > Dietzia cercidiphylli. The sequence continues at coordinate 525,670 of NZ_BAAAQG010000003.1, read as the reverse complement.
GGCGATGCCACGGATGCCGAACTTGGCGGCGCTGTACGCGGCGTGCCACGGCAGACCCAGCAGACCGGCGGCGGACGAGACCATGACGAGCGCGGCGGGTCGCTTCGCCGCCATCATCGCCGGGACGAACGCCTCGATCACGTGGATGGTGCCCATGAGGTTGACCTCGACCATGGACCGCCAGACGCGGTGTTCGAGCAGGTCGGGCCGCCCCCATGCCGAGTTGCCCGCGACGTGGAAGATCGCGTGCGGGGCGCCGTGCGCGGCGATCGTGCTCTCGCCGAACCCCATCACCGCCTCGTGCTCGGTGATGTCCACGGTCTCGGAGCCCAGCACCGCGCCACCCGCGTCCCGGCAGGCCTGTGCCGCCGTCTGCAACCCGGCGGCGTCGCGGTCCGTCAGCACCAGCCGCGCGCCCTCGCCCGCCAGCCGGATCGCCACGGCGCGGCCGATCCCGCTGGCCGCTCCGGTGACCACGCAGGTCTTGCCACGGTAGTCGGTGATCCGTCGCCTCGACATGTGCTCCCCTTCCGGCCCGGGTCGCTCGAGCGGGCCTCCTGGGGTCCCACCGTAGCGGCCCGCCGGTGTCAGGAAGGTGGCCTGACGCCGGTCGGGGTCAGCCGCGCGCCGGGACGGGCGGAACGTGGTCGCGCAACACGCAGCGGCTCCCGCTGTAGATCGTGGCCATGCAGCGGTTGCAGTGCACGCACAGGGACCGACGACGATCATCGGCCCTCAGCTTGTTGGGCAGGTCCGGCTCACGCAGGAGGCCGCGCCCCATGGCCACGAACTCGAATCCCGCGCTCATCGCCTTGTCGATCGACGGTCGGTCGACGATCCCCCCGAGCAGCATCATGGGCATACTCACGGCCTCGCGGATCTGGCGGGCGTCGTCGAGCATGTAGGCGTCCGTGTAGGGGTACTCCTTGAACATCCTGGGTCCGACGACCTTCATGCCCAACTTGATGACCGTCGGCTGGGTGGCGGCGAACTCGTGCAGCGGCGCGTCGCCCTTGAACAGGTAGATGGGGTTGAGCAGGGAGCTGCCCACGGTCATCACCAGGGCGTCCGCCGAGCCGTCCTCCTCGATCCACCTGGCCACCTGCACGGCCTCGTCGATCCAGAATCCGCCGGGCACGCCGTCGTCCATGTTGAGCTTGATGGTCACGGCGATCCGGTCGCCCATCGCGTCGCGGATGGCGCGGCCGATGCGGCGGGCGAACCGAGCACGGTTCTCGAGGGACCCGCCGTAGGAGTCCTTGCGCTTGTTCAACTTGGGGCTGAGGAACTCGCTCACCAGGTAGTTGTGCCCGAAGTGCACCTCGATGGCGTCGAACCCGGCCTCCGCCGCCCCACGGGCCGCTCGGACGTGGTCCTCCACGATACGATCGATATCCGCCTCGGTGCAGGCCCTGGTCAGGGACATTCCCGTGGGGGCCGGGATGCGGGACGGCCCCATCGCCGGCATCTTGTTGGAGGCGGAATTGGCCACCGCCCCCGCATGGCCGACCTGCGCCGAGACGGCCGCGCCCTCGGCGTGCACCGTGTCGGTGAGCTTGCGCAGCATGCCGCCGTCGTCCATGCCCCAGTGATACTGGTGCCGGTCGGTCCGACCCTCGGGCGAGGTGGCCAGGTAGGCGACCGTCGTCATGCCGACGCCGCCGCGGGCGTACTCGGCGTGGAACTCGATGAGCTCGTCGGTGACCCGGCCCTCGGGGCAGCGGCCCTCGAACGTCGCGGCCTTGACGATGCGATTGCGCAGCGTCACCTCTCCGATCTTCGCCGGGCTGAAGACATCGGGGACGGGGCTACCTGGTGCGAGGGTCATAGGCGAACTATAACGCGTTCCAATCCAGTGATCACGTGCTTTGGCCAGCACTTTTGCACTGAGTGCAATTGGCTCACCTGTCTCCGTGCCCGTCTTGCGAGCGCGCGCCGGCCCGCTCAGCCCTGGGGGGTGAGCGACGTCGCGTCGATCCCCGCGAGCGCCTGATCCACCAGGTCGGCCGCCGAGTCCGTGGGTACCACCCTCTCCAGGGCACTCCCCACCCCCGGGACGCCACCGACGAGCGCGGAGACCGAACCGTTGGTGTCTCCGGCGAGCAGGTGGTCGATCGACCTGCCCAGCGCCGGTGCGACCGAGCAGACCGCGCTGGTCGGCAGTCCGGCCCCGGCGAGGTTGGCCACGCTACCGACGTTGCAGACCGCGGTGGCCGTGGAACCGACCGGCCCGCTGGTCGACCCCGGAAGCGAACCGGTGACGGAACCGAGCTGCGCGTTCGCGGTCCCGGCGCCCGCGAGGAGGGTTACGGCGGCCACGCCGCACACGGTGAGAAGTCTTCCGGACATGTCGCTCTCCCTGGGGTCGTCGAGGGCGGCGCTCACCGCCTGCACCTCAGCACATCAGAGTTCGCTTACCTCAAAGTGGACTTTGCGTGGATTACGGGTGCGTCCACGACGAACGGGCGCCCCGCGGATCCGCCAGGGACGACCCCTGTGGCTAGTCGGTGGGCTCGACCCGGTCGGCGTGACCGAGCGACCTCCCCGGAGCGACGAGATCTCTGACAGCCCGCTTCAGTTCGGTGATCTCGGGGAATCCGCCATCCCTCTTGCGGTTCCAGACCTGCTCGTCGCCGACATCGATCCGGAACGTGCCGCCGGTGGCAGGCACGAGCGCGATCTCGCCGATCTCGCTCTCGAAAGTCTGGAGAAGCTCGCCCGCGTACCACTGGGCGCGGAGCATCCACCGGCACTGCGTACAGAAGGTGATGGCGATCCGGGGAGACGGCATACCGCCCACAGTGCCACAGGTGGACTGACCGGTATCAGCGCTGGGCGGGCTCCGCCTGCTCCGGATGCTCCTCGTACATCGAGTCGATCTCCTCGACGCTCCTGCCGGTGGTCTCGATGCGGAACAGCCACGTGATGAGAGCCCCGAGCAGGGATGTCCCCACCAGGATCGCCAGGACTGCGCTGGTTCCCCAGGCGACCAGAAGGATCGGGAACAGGAACGAGGTCAGCACCGCACCCGACTTGGCGATGGACGCCGCCATGCCGGCACCCGTCCCGCGCAGTGCGGTCGGGAACACCTCCCCCGCCACCACATAGGTCATCGAGTTGGGCCCGAGGTTGGTCATGAACTGGAACAGGATGAAACCGGCAAAGACGAGCACCGTCTGCACCGACCCGTGGGCGAGGGTGGACGACGCGGCGATCGCCAGCCCGGTCGCGCAGCCGAGGAACCCCAGCATCTGCAACCGCATTCGACCCCACCGGTTGACCAACACGATGGCGACCAGGATGCCCACCAGGAGGAAGACGTCGATGAGGGCGGCCCCCTTGGCGCCGAGCAGATCCTTGTGGATGATGGCCGACGACGAGGACCCGCTACTGGCGACGTTCCCGAGCGTGGTCGCGATGATCGTCGGCGTGAAGATGCCGATGCCGTAGGTGCTCAGATCCTGGAGGAACCACGGCACCGATGCCAGGATGGTCGACCGACGCCACGGGGCCGCGAACAGCGCGCGGACGTCCTTGGTCTCCGCCTCGTCCGCGCCCCGGTCTGCCGAGAGTGTCACGACCGAGGGGTACTGCGGCGTGCGGTCGAGGAGCTTTCTGAGTTCGACCTCGGCCTCCGCGTGGCGACCGACGTTCGCGAGCCAGTGCGGGCTCTGGACGATGAACAACCGGCCGACGGCGACGAGTGCCGCCGGCACCACGACGACGCCGAACATCAGCCGCCAGGAGTCGAGCGAGTCGGTGGTGCTGAGGATCGCGACACCGACCAGGGTCCCCGCCACGGCCCCTACCGCCTGGAACGCGAACGCCGACAGCACCAGTCTTCCGCGGCCGGCGGTGGACTGCGTCTCGGAGATCATCGCGTGCGCGGTCGGGTAGTCGCACCCCAGAGCGGTGCCCATCCCGAACAGGCACACCAGGAACACGGCGAACCCGGGCGCCACGGTGGCGCCGAGCAGGAACACGGTGAACAGCACCATCTCGATGAGGAACATCTGTCTGCGGCCGAACCGGTCCGAGAGCCCACCGAGCGCGGTGGCGCCGACCATGATCCCGGCCAGAGGCGCCGCGGTGAGGAGACCGGTCTCCACGGCAGAGAGGGACCAATAGGCGGTGATCAGGGGCAGCGCCACCCCGATGAGGAACACGATCAGCCCCTCGAAGAACTTCCCCGCCGAGGCGAGCCACCAGATCCTGCCCTGCATGCTCGTCATGCCGCCGGCGACCGCGGGGGTGCCGTCCCGCCAGCGGGGGGTCTCGTCGATGAATCGCTGAACCGTCGAGGGGGTCCCCGGTTCGTCGTCGCCCTCGGACGCGGGTATCGCCATGACGCAGAACATTACTCAGGCGCGTCCGCGCGAATCGTGGTGGTAATGAACCCCGTGTTAACGATCGGGGCCACTGCCCTCAGACGCCCGCGCCCAGCTCCACGAGCAACACCCCGCCGGCGATCAGGACGATCCCCGCACCCATCAACGGCGTGAGGGGTTCGCGGAAGAGCAGCCGGCTCAGGACCGCGGCCAGAGCCACGCCGGCGGCCGTCCAGATCCCGTAGGCGACCCCCAGCGGCATCCCCTCGGCCAGCGTCAGGGAGAGGAAGACGAAGGCCACCAGGTAGCCGGGCACGACGGCGGCGTACCACCGCGCGTTGTCGACGGCCATCCGGAGCGAGAGCGTCGCGGCGAGCTCGAAGGAGATCGCGACGGCGAGATAGGCCCAGGCCATCAGCCGGCCCCCTCGGCGCGTGACCGGGCGCGCTGGGATCCCAGTTCGACGCACAACACCCCGGCGATGATCACCGCGATGCCCGCGATCATCAGCGGGGTCAGCGGCTCGTGGTAGATCAGGGACGACAGGCCCGCCGTCAGGGCGACGCCGGAGGCCCCCCAGATGCCGTACGCCACCCCGAGCGGCACGCCCGCCCGCAGGGTGAGGGCCAGGAAGGCGAACGCGCCCACGTACCCGACGGCCACCATCGCGTAGAGCGCGGGCGTGGTGAGCGCCCCCTTCAGTGAGAGCGAGCCCGCCACCTCGAGGGCGATCGCCGCGGCGAGGAACAGCCACTTGCCGCCCACATCGGTGTTCATCGGTCGCCGTTCCTCCAGCAAATGACGGATGTCCCAGGCCATCTGACTCGATGGTCCGGGACATCTCTCCGTGGAGCTAAGGGGAATCGAACCCCTGACCTTCTCGATGCGAACGAGACGCGCTACCAACTGCGCTATAGCCCCCCGGCACCCTCGCGGGCGACGGTGCCGCCCTCTCGAGCAGCGAGGGATACCTTACCAGCACGTCCGGGCGACCGACCAAACCGGGAGGCCGGGAGGCCTCATGAGCTCGCGGTGTGCGTGTGCATCCGCACCCCGTCGTCGTTGAAGATGCTGATCACCTGCGCCGGCCGCGCCCCGGCGGCCGACAGACTGTGCGGGATCTTGGTGTCGAACTCCGCTGCCTCACCCCGGGTCAGGATCAGCTCCTGGTCGCCCAGGACCAGGCGTAACCTGCCGGACAGGACGTAGAACCACTCGTAGCCGTCGTGGACCCGGGGTTCGGGCGCGGCACTCGCCGGCGGGTAGGTGATCTTGTAGGTGCCCACCGATGACCCCTCGGGAGCCAGGGGCGCGATCACCATCCCGTCCCGGTGGATCACCGGACGCCGCACCCTGGGGTCCACGGTCGACGGCGCCACCAGATCGTCGAGGCTGATCCCCAACTGGCGGGTGAGCGGCAGGAGCAGCTCGAGGCTGGCCTGTCTTTTGCCCGATTCGAGACGGGAGAGCGTGCTGGCCGACATGTCCGCGCGCTCGGCCAACTCGTCCAGGGTCCAGCCCTTGCTGTGGCGGTACGCCCGCAATCGCGTCCCGACCTGCCTGAGTTCCTCCGTCACACGCAACTCCTTGCCAATAGTGCAAATCTCCTTGCAGTTTACGCACACCAGGCGTGAACTGTTGTCATGCACACGAACAAGGACATCGAGGAACACTGGGACGCCATCGTGATCGGCGGCGGGGCCGCGGGGCTGTCGGCGGCGCTGATGCTGGGCCGGGCGCGCCGCCGCGTGCTCGTCGTCGACGCCGGCGAACCGCGCAACCGCTTCGCCGCACACATGCACGGCGTCCTCGGCCACGAGGGGATGGATCCGCTCGAGCTGCTCCGCCGGGGCCGCGAGGAGCTCCGCGAGTACGACGTCACGGTGCGGACGGGGTCCGTGACCGTGGTCCGCGACAGCGGGGTCGACAGTGGGGTCGACAGTGGGGGCAGTGGGGGGAACGACGTGGCCGGGGCCGGCCTGACCGTCGAGTTCGCCGACGCGGCGCCCGCGACGGCACGCGCCCTGGTCGTCGCGCCCGGACAGACCGACGAGCTGCCGGACATCCCCGGCCTGCAGGAGTTCTGGGGCACGAGCGTCCTCCACTGCCCCTACTGCCACGGTTGGGAGGTCCGCGGCCGCAGGATCGCGGTGCTGGGCACCACGGCCATGTCAGCGCATCAGGCGCAACTCGTCCGCCAGTGGACGGACGACCTGGTGTTCCTCACCGCGGGTAGCGGCGCACCCGATGCCGACGTGGCCACCCGACTGCGGGCCCGCGGCGTGCGGCTCGAGGAGACTCCCGTCGACCGGGTCCTGACCGAGAACGGTCGACTGGGCGGCGTCCGTCTGGAGGACGGACGGGAGATCGCACTCGACGCGATCTTCGCCGCACCGACGGCGCGGCCGCACGACCGGTTCCTCGACGGGCTCGACCTGGAGCGGACCACCACCCCGATGGGCACGGCCCTGGCGGTGGATCAGTTCGGCGCGACGACCCATCCGCGCATCTGGGCGGCGGGCAACGTCGCCAGCCCGGGCGCGACCGTGCCCGTGTCCATGGCCGCGGGGTCGATGGCCGGCGGGATGGTCAACATGATGCTGGTCAACGAGGACTTCGACCGCGCGGTCGCTGCCTCACCCGCCTCGGGCTCATCGGTCTCGAGCGGTGCGCCGGACTCGACCGGCACTCCCGCCGAGCACTGGGAGGGCGAGTACGCGGACGACGGTCCCCGGTGGTCGGGGGCGGTCAACGCCACGACCGCAGCCGTGGTCGACGCGCTCCCGGTCGGATCCGCGCTCGACCTGGGCTGCGGCGAGGGCGGTGACGCGGTCTGGTTGGCGGAGCGGGGGTGGGACGTCACCGCGGTGGACCTGTCCCCCACGGCGGTCTCCCGGGGAGCGGAGGCGGCGGCCGCCCGAGGCGTGGCCGACCGGATCGACTGGGTCGCCCACGACCTGACCACCTGGACCACCGCCGAGCGCGTCGACCTCGTCACGGCCAGCTTCTTCCACTCCCCCGTCGAGCTGTCCCGCACGCGGATACTCCGACGCGCCGCCGAGTGGGTCCGGCCCGGCGGTCACCTGCTCCTGGTCTCCCACGTCTTCGAGTCGGAGGCGGACATCCCGCCGTGGGCGAACCGTCCGGGTGGCGGGGGTCATTCAGGACACGGCGAGAACTCTGGCCACGGCGCCGCCCACCCCGTCCTGCCGACGCCCGCCGAGGACGTGGCCGAGCTGGCCCTGGACCCGGCGACGTGGGAGGTCGTCCTGGAGGAGATCCGCCCCCGCGAGGCGGTCGGCCCCGACGGTGTCCAGACGGCCACGCTCAAGGACGGCGTCGTGCTGTACCGCAGACGGCCCTGACCACCGAGCCCCGGAAGCCGAGACCCTGACTCCGAGCCCCTGCTCGACGAGGACGCCGGGAGGCGCGAGCGGAGGTCAGCCGACCGCGCGCCGCAGCGGCTCGCGGTGCGCGGTCCGGTGATCCGGCCGGTGGGGCTGGCGACCGGGGTCGGTCTCCTGCTCGAGGTCGAAGGTGTCCAGCATGTCGAAGGCCGGGTCCTCGTCGTCGACCTCCAACACCACCGCACCGGGCCTGCGCAACCGGGGCGGCACCACGGAGAGCTCGTCGTCCTCACGGGACTCCACGCCGAGGCGCGCGCGACGCATGCGCTCCACGCGACGACGACGCAGGCTCTCCTCGAGGCGGACCTGGCGGCGCAGGTAGGTCATATAGGAGGCGAGGAGCAGAACCGCGCCACCGGCGAACCACCAGACGGCGGGAACGGTCACCAGCGCGGCGATCACGGCCACCACCGCCAGTGCCACCAGAATCAGAGCGGTCCGCTGCCGCGCGTGGGCGCGCTGCTCGGCGGCCTGACGATCGGCCATGGGATCGTACGCACCGCGGCCACGCCTGCGTTCCGCGAAGTCGAGGTCCGCGTCGGTGAGCTCCACCTCGGGCTCGGCCGGACGCCGGCGGCCACGGTGGACCAACACGGCCTCGGCATCGATCCCCGCCGCGTCCTCGGCGTGGTCGGCGCGCGAGGAGGTCCGCTCCCCCGCGGGGGTCTCGACCAACTCGCCGTCGACGACGTTCGGCCGACGCGTCTCGTCCACCTGACCGACGACAGCGGCGCCACCCGTGGCGACGTGGGTGGCGCCGACCCCGGCCGACGCGGCGGTCCCGGATCTGTCCGCCACGACGACCGCGGGGATCTCCGTGGTGACCTCTTCCGCGGTGGTGTCGTCCCCGGACGCGGCGTCACCGGACCCCGGGTGGCCGGTCCCCGGGTTCCGACGCTCCTCCATGACCCGCCGCACGGCCTCACCGCGCCTGCCGGCGGCCTCGCGGCGCAGGGTCTGCTCCAGCAGATGACCCCACGTGTCGGTGTCGAGCAGTTCGGCGTCGGTGGCGCCCGACCCGGAGGGCAGACCGAAGAGCGTCTCCTCGGACTCCACCCGGACCGGGTCACCGGAGGCGCGCCCACGGCTGGGCACCAGACGGCCCGATCCGCCGGAGTACAGGGTGCGGGTCTGGGCCAGGGCGTCACCGGTGCGGCGGATGGGGTTGCGCGAGCGGATGAGCATCGGCGCGAGGACGAACAGCCAGACCACCACCAGCAGGATGATCAGCAGTGAGCTCGACATCGATCAGGCCTCCTCGAGCGTCTACCCCGACACGGGACGTCGTGGTGAGGTCCCAACCGTAACGGCGTCCGGGCCCCGCCCCGTGGCGACGCGCCGCAGGTCACGATGCTCAGGACATACTCAGACGCGCCGGGCGACACCCGAGGCCACCAGGGCGGCCACGGCGCCCCGGCCGTGCTCCTCCCGGGTGCGTGCGACCAGGAGGTGATCGCGCCACTCCCCGTCCACGTGGAGATACCGCCGCAGCAGGCCCTCCTCGCGGAAACCACACCGCTCCAACACCACGCGGCTGGCCGTGTTCTCCGGCCGGACCGTCGCGTCGATCCGGTGCAGGGCACCCGGCCCCAGCGCGTGATCCATGCCCAGGGCGAGGGCCGCCGTGGCCACCCCGCCCCCGCCGAAGCGTCGTCCCACCCAGTAGCCGATCCAGCCCGAGTGCAGCGCGCCGCGCACGATCCCGCCCACGGTCAGCTGTCCGCAGAACCGGCCGTCCACCTCGATGGCGGCGGGCAGGGAGGCCCCGGCGCGGGCGTGACGCCTGAGCTGGGAGTGGATGCCGGGCCATGCGCGGGCCGTGTTGTTATCCCGCCACTCGCCGTCGACGGTCGGCTCCCACGGCTCGAGGTGGTCGCGCTCGCCGAGTCTCAGCGCGGACCAGTCGTGGCCGTCGCGGCGCCGCACCGGGCGGAGCGTGACCACCCCGCCGCGCACGCGGAGCGGGCCGGCCTCGAGGGGCCACCCGGGGTGGGCCACGGCGTCGGACGCGAGGACGTTCCACATGGTTTCAGCCGCGCTGGGCGAGGAACATCACGTCCACCTCGTCGCCCGCCCGGACCGCGGAGACGTCGGGGTCGATCACCACGAGGCAGTTCGCCTCCGCGAGCGACGCCAGCAGATGCGTGGACGACCCCTGCGCGCCGCCGAGGGCCCGCACCAGGTACTCGCCGGTGTCGGTGTCCCGCATGAGCTGACCGCGCAGGTAGCCGCGCCTGCCCTCCACCGAGGAGATGGGGGCGACGGTGCGGGCGCGGACCGTCCGGCGCATCGGCTGACGCTTGCCCAGCGCGATGCGGATCAGAGGCCGGACCATGATCTCGAAGACGACGAGTGCGCTCACCGGATTGGACGGCAACAGGAAGGTGGGGACCTCGTCGCGGCCCAGCCGCCCGAAGCCCTGGACGGATCCTGGATGCATGGCCACGCGGTTGACCTCGATCTGTCCGAGCTCCTCCATGACCTGGCGGATCCGCGTGGTGGCCTCACCGCCGGCCGCGCCGGAGACCACCACGAGCTCGCTGCGGACGAGCTGCCCCTCGAGGACCTCGCGCAGCCGGGACGGTTCGGTGCTGGCGATCCCCACCCGGTGGACGTCCGCCCCGGCATCGCGGCCCGCCGCGGTGAGGGCGTAGGAGTTGACGTCGTAGACCTGGCCGGTGCCGGGGTTGCCGTCGACGTCGAGCAGTTCGTCACCGACCGAGATCACGGACATGCGCGGCTTGGGGTGGACCAGCACCTTGGCCCGCCCCACGGAGGCGAGCAGGCCCACCTGCGCCGGACCGATGATGGCCCCCGCGCGCACCGCGACGTCGCCCGGCTGCACGTCGTCGCCCACGCGGCGGACGTAGTCACCGCTGCCCACGCCGCGGGTCGGGGTGATGCGCTGGCCCTCGGCCACGGCCCAGCCGACCGGGAGGACCGCATCGGCCAGGGTCGGCAGCGGCGCCCCGGTGTCGACGCGGACGACCTGGCCGGGCTGCAGACGGGTCGGTTGACGGGATCCCGCGGTGATCCTCCCCACGACGGGCAGTCCGGCGGGCCCGCCGGAGGCGTCCCCGGCGTCATCGACCGGGCCGCCGACCCGGATGTCGACACTGCGGACCGCGTACCCGTCGATCGCGGACTGGTCGAACGAGGGCAACGGGCGCTCGGCCACCACCTCCTCGGCACACAGCAGGCCCTGCGCCTCCGAGATCGACACGCGTACCGGTCTCGGGGCGACCGCGGCCGCCGTCACCAGTGCGAGCTGTTCCTCGACGGAGCGCACCAGGTGTCCCCTTCCCGTACGAAAGTCGCTGACCGTGCGGCGGTGTCACGCCACAGCGGGCGGACCGACCACCGGGTCCCTGTGGGAGAGGGTAGCGCCCGGACGGCGCCATTCCGCGGCGACGGCGCCGTCAGCGGCCGAGCCGGCCCTCCAGCCACTCCCGGAGCTCGTCGGCGTAGGCCGGGTTGTCCAGCGCGAAGTCCACGCAGGCCTTGATGTACCCGCCGGGATTGCCGAGATCGTGCCTGGTGCCGTCATGGACCACCACGTGGACCGGGTGCCCCTCGTTGATCAGCAGGTCGATAGCGTCGGTGAGCTGCAGTTCCCCGCCGGCGCCCGGCTCGATGCGCCGGAGCGCGTCGAAGATCGCGCGGTCGAGCACGTATCGCCCGGCCGCCGCGAGGTTGGACGGCGCGTCCTCGGCGGCCGGCTTCTCGACCATGCCGAGCACCCGCTTGACGGCCGGATCATCCGTGTCGGAGACCTCGAACACCCCGTAGGAGGAGACGTCCTCCGGGCTGACCTCGAACGCGCACAGGACACTGCCGCCACGTTCCGCGCGGACCTGTGACATCCGGCCCAGGATCCCGAACGGCAGCACCAGGTCGTCCGGCAGGAGCACGGCGACGGCCTCCTCCTCGTCACCGAGCACCGGCTCCACCTGCGCGACCGCGTGCCCCAGGCCCAGCGGCTCGTCCTGGCGCACGTCCACCACCTCGATGAGCCCGGGGGCGCGCTGGACCTTGTGCAGGAGGACATCCTTGCCCCGGTCCGACAGCGTGTCCTCGAGGACCTGGTCCTCGGCGAAGTGCGCCATCACGCCGACCTTGCGCTCGGAGGTCACGATCGCGAGCCGACCCGCTCCCGCCTCGGTCGCCTCCTCGGCGATGAGTTCGATCCCCGGGGTGTCCACCACGGGGAGCAACTCCTTGGGAACCGTCTTGGTGGCGGGTAGGAACCGGGTCCCGAGGCCGGCGGCCGGGACGACCGCGGTCCGGAACTGCGAGTCGGGCGAGGCGTGGGACGTCATGGCGTACACCATAGACGGCGGACCGGGCCGCTACGTCCGGACCACCGACGGCACACTGGGGTGATGGATCAGGACAAGTCCGCGGTACGTCGTGCGGTGCGCGTGCGCCGCGCGGCGGTCCCCGTGACCGTGCGCGCCGAGCGCGACCGGGCGATCCGCGAGCACCTGGCCTCCGTGGTGACGGAGGGGATGGTGGTCTGCGCGTTCGTTCCCGACGACGACGAGGCCGGCGGACCGGATCTGCCGGAGGCGCTCGCGCTGGCGGGGGCGCAGGTGCTCCTGCCGGTCTCCCCCGCTGTGGGGCCGCTCGGCTGGGCGGCGTACGCCGGGCCGGCGGACCTGTGTCCGGGCCGGTTCGGCATCCCCGTTCCGTCCGCGGCGCCGGAGGGACCGGACCGGATCGCCGAGGCCGATCTCGTGTTGGTGCCCTCGGTGGCCGTCGACCGCACCGGCACCAGGCTCGGCCGAGGGGGCGGCTACTACGACCGCACGCTCGCGCTCGCCCGGCCGGACACCCGGTTGCTGGCGGTCCTGGATCCGGAGGACGTGCTCGACCACGTCCCGTCCGAGCCTCACGACCGGCCCGTGACCGGGGTCGTCACCCCTGACGGAGTCGTCGACTTTTAGCACCTGGCACTCGGGAGGGTAGAGTGCCAGTCGATATCCGACTCTGCCCCGGAGGCCAGATGCCCACCTATTCGTACCGGTGCCGCGACTGCGACGTCGCCTTCGACATCCAGCAGTCCTTCACCGAGGACTCGCTCACTGTCTGCCCGAAGTGCGACGGTGAGCTGCGCAAGTTGTTCAACACGGTCGGCGTGGTGTTCAAGGGGTCGGGCTTCTACCGCACGGACAGCCGCGCCGCCGGGTCGGGTTCCACGACCGGGGGCGGCTCCGGGAAGTCCTCCTCCGGCACGTCCGACTCCGGCAAGTCCGGTTCGGGCTCGTCGGCGGGAGCGACCTCGGGTTCGGGTTCGTCGTCGGGTTCGGGTTCGTCGTCGGGTTCGGGTTCGTCGTCGGGCTCGGGGTCATCGTCGAGCTCCGCCTCGTCGTCGGGCTCCTCGTCCGGCTCGTCGTCGTAACGGGTAGCCGACCCACCTCCTCCACAGGGCCCCGCTCCTCCACAGGGGCCCGCCCGGCCCCCGGCACGCGGCCCGGCTGGCTGCCGGCGCCCCGATACGGTCTCCCCCACATCGCGCTCACCGGCGGCGTGCCGACAGACGGGGGACCCAGTTGCGCCGAATCCTCACGTCTCCGACAGCCCCGCGGGGTTGGCGGCGTCGACGTGCCACCCGGATCGCGCTGGCCGCCGCGTTGGTGACGGCCGCGCCCTTCGTCGGACGCGAGCGCCCGGCGGAGGTGACGGCGCCGCCCCCCGCCGGGGTCCGACACCCCGACCACCGGAACGTGCGGGTGGTCCCGGTCCCCCTGGCGGACCCGGCGGTCGCGGACCTCCTGCACCCCGGCGACCTGGTGGATCTGGTCGGCACGGCTCACCCGGACTCACCAGACGGGCCCGCCGTGGTGGCGCGTGCCGCGCGCGTCGCCGGCACCCCCGCCGGACGGGTCGGGAGTCGGTCGATCCTCGTCGAGGTCCCGGAATCCGACGCCGCCCGGTTGGCCTCGACGGCCGCCGGATCGCCGCTCGCGGTGCTGGTGCACGGGTGACGCGAGGCAGCGCCAGATCGGCGGGGCGGGAGAGGGCGCTGGCGCCTCGACGGCGCTGATCGTGCTGGTAACGTCCCTGAGGTTCGGTTCGGAACGCACGACCACGCACGCGGTGGGCCTCGCCGCGTCACCAGGGAGGGGTGCAGGATGCTCAAGGGCTTCAAGGACTTCATCATGCAGGGCAACGTGATCGATCTGGCGGTCGCCGTGGTCATCGGCACCGCGTTCGCGTCGATCGTCGACGCCTTCACCAGCGCGATCATCAACCCGCTCATCGCCCTGCTCGGCGGGAACAGCGAGATCGGGTTCGCCGTCCAGCTGCTGGACAACAACCCCGAGACCAGGATGGACTTCGGGTTGCTGCTCACCGCGATCATCAACTTCCTGCTGATCGCCGCGGTCATCTACTTCGTCCTGGTGGGGCCGATGAACAAGATGAAGGAGGCCGCCGCCAAGCGCAAGGGCATCGACGCCCCCGCCTCGGACAACGACCTCCTCGTGGAGATCCGCGACCTCCTCGCGGGTCGCCCGCTCACCCATCCGTCGGACCCGCGGAGCACGTCCGGCGAGTCCTGACACCACGCCCCGCCGCGGGGCCCCCGTCACCCGGAACCGGACCTCAGCGCCGGACCTGAGCGCCGGCACCCGGCGACCCCGCCGACACCGCTGATGCGGGTCTCACCCGTGGTGGGGAGGGCGTTGCTCCCTCCACCAGTCGTCCCCGAGCCGGGCGTCGAGGTCACGGGCCTCGTCGGACGTGGTCCGCGGCAGGGTCTCGCCGAACACGTCGTCGATCCGGGCGCTGCTGTACGAAGCGCTGATGATCGGGGCGCTGGAGTCCTGTGCCCTGCGGTCCGGGGCGCCGTCGGTCACAGCTCGTCTATCGCCGACAACTGCGCCACCACGTACGAGACGAGCGGGCACAGCGTGGCCATCCCGTCCCGGATGGCCGCGCGGCTCGGCGCGAGGTTGGCGACCACCGTGCTGCCGGACACCCCGACCAACCCACGGGAGACGATCGAGTCGACCGCGCCGGCCGTGAGACCCGACGACCGGATGGCCTCGGCGATGCCTGGCAACCGCTGATCGAGGATCTCCTCCGTGACCTCGGGGGTGATGTCCCGTGGACCGACCCCGGTACCACCCACGGTCACGACGAAGTCGAAGCCGCCGACCACTGCGGTCTCGAGGGCCTTGCGGACCTCGGACTCGTCGGACGCCACGCCGACGACGCCGCCGACCAGGAAACCCTCCTCCTCGAGCAGCTCGGTGACCAACGGACCGATCGAGTCCTCGCGCTCATCCAGCCGGTCGGTGACCACCACGACCATCGCGCGACCCGCGATGGGGGTGTCCGCCGGGACGGCGGCCGAGGGGTCGAAATCCACGTCCGTCTGGATCCTGCGCCCACCGGGCAGAGACCTCGGGTCGAATCTCGTGCTCATCTCGCCTCTCCCAGTACCACGTCGACAGTCGTCGGCTGATCGCCCACACGAGCAGCATAGGTGACGGAGATCGTCTCCCCCGGAGCCCTCGACCGGATCGCGGCGACCAGCGCGTCGCCGCTCTCGATCAGCCGCTCCCCGACCATGGTGATCACCGCCCCCTCCTCGATGCCCGCCTGCGCGGCGGGGCCTCCCACCTCGGTGGTGCGGACCAGCGCGCCGTCGATGTCGGGTTGGTCGCTCACCGAGACCCCGAGGACCGCACGGGTGGCGAACCCCTGCTTGATCAACTGGTCGGCGATGCGCCGGGCCTGGTCGACCGGGATCGCGAAACCCAGGCCGATCGATCCCGAGTTCCCCGAGCCCAGCGAGGCGATGGCGGAGTTGATGCCGACCAGCTCACCGTTCATGTTGACCAGCGCGCCGCCGGAGTTGCCCGGGTTGACCGCCGCATCGGTCTGGATGGCGTCGATCACCGTGTTCTGGTCGGACTGCGCGCCGCCCGCGCGCACCGGCCTGTCGAGCGCGGAGACGATGCCGGTCGTCACGGTGCCGGACAGGCCGAGCGGGGAACCCACCGCCGCGACGGCCTGACCCTCGTCCAGGTTCGAGGAGGACCCGAGCGCGATCGGGGTGAGCGACCGGTCGGTATCCGCCCTGATCACGGCGATGTCCGTGGCGGGGTCGGTGCCGACGACCGTCGCCGGCGCCCTCGACCCGTCGTTGAAGCGCACCTCGATCTGGCCGCCGGTCGCCGCCATCGCGATGACGTGGTTGTTCGTGATGATCAGACCGTCCTGGGCCAGCACCACGCCGGATCCCTCACCGCGTCCGGCCTGCCCGCGGACGTCGATCGAGACCACGCTCGGCAGGACCTTGTCGGCGACGGACTCGACCGTGCCGTCCGGGGCCTCACCCTCGGGCTGGACGGCGGTGATCGGGGAGGCGAGGCTCCCGCTGCCTCCGCCGCCCGCCACAGTGGCACCGATCCAGCCGCCCAGTCCGCCCGAGACGAGCATCGCGGCCACCAGTCCGGCGACCAGCAGGCCCCGGCCCGACTTCGCGGGTGCTGTCGCCCCGGGATCGTCGCCGCCGTACGGGGGCTGCGGGGGCAGGGCCGCGGTCGGCTGCCCCGCGCCGCCCCAGCCCTGGTTCGGCTGCACGTGCCCGTACTGGCCGGGCTGCCCGGAACCGGGAGGGGGCGGACCGACGTCCGCCGGGCCCGGTCGCCGACCGTCGTCGCGGGGACCATACGGGCTCTCCGGCCGCTGACCGTATCCACCCGGACCCGCGCCCGGACCCGAGGCCCACTCGTCGCCGGGCCGGGGACCACCCGTGCCCCGATCGTTCTCGTTCTCCATATCCGACATGGTTCCTCACCGCGCTGTGTGCCCGCTGAGACGACCGCGGCCCCCGTCGATCAGTTCGGGGGGAGCTCACACCCGGGGATGGTCATCCGCACCTCGGTGCCCCCACCGTCCGCGTCATGGATCTCCACGGTGCCTCCGTGCCGGGTGACCACCTGGCGGACGATCGCCAACCCGAGCCCCGAACCGGGCATCGCCCGTGCCTCCCGCGAGCGGTGGAATCGCTCGAAGACCAGCTGCCTGTCCTCCTCAGGGATACCCGGCCCCTGGTCGGCGACGGTCAACTCCACGACCGACTCCGACACCGGGTTCATCCGGACCGTCACCGTTCCCCCGGTCGGGCTCCACTTGGCCGCGTTGTCGCAGATGTTCAGCACCGCACGCTCGATCCCCGCGTTGTCACCGAACGAGTACCAGGGCGCCAGATCCACGTCGAACCGCACGTCGTGACGCCGCCGACGGACCCGCTCGAGGGCCCGCTCGACCGCCTCCGACACCGCGACCGGCTCCAGCTCGACCTCCCCGGAATCCTCACGGGCGAGCTCGACCAGGTCCCCGACCAGCTGGGTGAGCTCGGAGATCTGACCGATCACGTCGACCTCGAGCGCCCCCCTGTCCGCGGCCGGGATGGTCGGCGCCCCCGGCCTGCTCGCGGCGATCAGTAGTTCCACGTTGGTCCGGAGACTGGTCAGCGGTGTCTTGAGCTCGTGCCCGGCATCGGCCACGAGCCGCGATTGTCGATCCCTGCTCTCCCCCAGCGCTACGAGCATCTGGTTGAAGCTGGCGGTGAGCCGGGCGATCTCGTCATCACCCGCCACCGGGATGGGCCGCAGGTCGTCGGTCCTGGCGATCCGCTCCACCGCCCTGGTCAACCGGGCGACCGGCGCCAGACCCGTGCGCCCCACCGCCGTACCGGCCACCGCCGCCAGCGCGATGCCGGCCGCACCCACCAGCGTCAGGACGATCGCCAGACGATTGAGGGCCGCCCTGGTGGGGCTCAGGTCCTGCGCCAGGATGAGTGTCGAACCGTCGCGCACCCCCACCGCATAGATCTGCTTGCCCCCGGCCGTCCGCAGGCTCGACTCGGTCTCGCCGCGGACCACGGCGATCTCGGGGCCGCCGATCTGGAAGGGTTCGCCGGTGGCCGTCCGCACACCGGAGGGCGCGACGATCTGCGCGTCCAGATTGGGGTTGAAGGCCCGCAGCGCGATGAGGGTGCTCCGGGACTGGAGGGCGAACTCCGACGCGAGCTGGCTGTTGACCAGTTGGTCGGCCTGTTGCTGGAGCCGGTTGTTGACCTCGCTGTACATCGACCCGGACACGACGAAGTACGCCGCGACGGCCATCAGGGCCACCGCGACGCCCACCGAACTCGCCGCCAACAGGGTGACCCGCTGGTGCAGGGAGATCGGTGTGGAGCCCCACCCCACCGTGCGGGCTCGCACTACGGCGTCTCGCGCAACACGTATCCCACGCCACGCACGGTGTGGATCAGACGACTCTCGCCGTCGCCCTCGGTCTTACGCCGGAGGTACCCGATGTACACCTCGAGCGCGTTCCCCGACGTGGGGAAGTCGTAACCCCACACCTCCTCGAGGATGTGGCTCCGGGTGAGGACACGACGGGGATGGTGCAGGAGCAACTCGAGCAGGGAGAACTCCGTCCGGGTCAGCTGGATCCGGCGCTCCCCCCGGTTGACCTCGCGGGTCGCCAGGTCCATCCGCAGGTCCTCGAACTCCAACACCTCGTCCACGTCCTCGGCCTCCGGACCCCGACGACGCAGCAACGCCCGCAGCCGGGCCAACAGCTCCTCCAGCGCGAAGGGCTTGGGCAGGTAGTCGTCGGCACCCGCGTCCAGGCCCGCCACCCGCTCGGACACCGCGTCCCGGGCGGTGAGCATGAGCACGGGCAGGTCGTCCCCCCGACTCCGCAGTATCCGGCACACCTCGAGGCCGTCGCGGCGGGGCATCATGACGTCGAGGATCACCGCGTCCGGACGGTTCGCGTCGAGCCGTTCGACCGCCTCGACCCCGTCCCCCGCGAGCTCCACCGAATAACCGTTGAACGTGAGGGAACGGCGCAGGGATTCACGCACGGCCTGGTCGTCGTCCACAACGAGGATCTTCATACCGGGAAGTCTCCCGCACCCGCCTGAACCACGGCTGAGGAATACCGCGACCGATGCGCGGTCCGCGCCGGGTCCTGATGACGCCGACGAGCCCGGTGGGTCCGAGGGGACCCACCGGGCTCGTGACCGGGCGTGTGCGTGCGACGCGCGGGCGCCGCTGAGCTCAGTTCGTCTCGGCGATCAGTCGACCGACACTCAGCGGTCGAGGTCGACGAGGCCGAGCTTGGCGGCCTTGACCAGGCGACGCGGCAGCACCACGGCGCGGCCGTCGATCTTGGTCTCCTGGAGGGCCGGGTTCTCGGCCTTCCACTGCGAGCGGCGGGAATGGGTGTTGGCGCGCGAGAGGCGACGCTTCGGAACTGCCATGACTGTTACGTCCTCTGAGGTCTCGGGTGTGGGTGTGGGTCGGCGGCGGAGCACCGACCCGCGGCTCACTTGGTGCGGCGGGTGCGGTTGCCGTAACGGCGCTGGAACTTCTCGACACGGCCGGCCGTGTCCATGACGCGCTGCGCGCCGGTCCAGAACGGGTGCGACTCACTGGTCACGTCGACCACGATGAGCGGGTAGGAGTTGCCGTCCTCCCACTCGACGGTCCGCTCGCTCTTCGCGGTGGAGCGGGTGAGGAACTTGGTGCCGGTGCCCGAGTCCTGGAAGACCACCGGGTGGTAGTCGGGGTGGATGTCGTTCTTCATACTGGATCCCTCTAGCTCGGTAGAAGTCTTGGGTCTGGCGCCCGCCCCGTCAGGGGCACGCAACTGCCAGTGGCCGAACCGGGGATCCCGGTATCAGCACACGCATCGGTAGATCGTACCCGTACGATGACCGCGTACCCAATTCGCACGCTCCGCCGGCCGTCCCCACCGGCGTTGACGTGCTGATTACCGTTTCCCGCGGTCGGGCCGTAAACTAGACCATCGCTGTTGTCTGCACGTTTGCTATCGCCTCTCACGGTGCCCGCGACGTGGTGATCCGCTGCTGTTCGGCCCAGGCCGACCGGGAGCCCCGACCATCACGCGCCACCGTACGAGGAGGCGGAAGGAGAACCACGCCATGTCGGCGCATTGCCAGGTAACGGGACGGAAGCCGGGTTTCGGCAAGTCCGTCTCGCACTCACACCGCAGGACCAACCGTCGCTGGAACCCGAACATCCAGCGCCGTAGCTACTTCGTGCCCTCCGAGGGTCGTCGCGTCACGCTGACGGTCTCCACCAAGGGCATCAAGACCATCGACCGCGATGGCATCGAGGCCGTCGTGGCCCGTATCCGCGCCCGTGGGGAGAAGATCTGAGATGGCACGTAACGACGTTCGACCCATCATCAAGCTCAAGTCCACGGCCGGGACCGGGTTCACGTACGTGACCCGCAAGAACCGCCGTAACAACCCGGACCGCATCGTCCTCAAGAAGTTCGACCCGGTCGTCCGCAAGCACGTCGAATTCCGAGAGGAGCGCTGACCCGTGGCCAAGAAGTCAAAGATCGCGCGCAACGAGCAGCGCAAGGCCAAGGTGGCCCGGTTCGCCGAGCGCCGCGCCGAGCTCAAGGCAATCATCAAGAACCCCGAGAGCACGGACGAGGCGCGCATGGACGCCCAGACCGCGCTCAACAAGATGCCGCGTGACGCCTCGCCCGTGCGGGTGCGTAACCGCGACGTCGCCGATGGCCGCCCCCGCGGCTACCTCCGCAAGTTCGGCCTCTCCCGCGTCCGCATGCGCGAGATGGCCCACCGTGGCGAGCTGCCCGGTGTCACGAAGTCGAGTTGGTGAGTAGGTAATCATGGCAAAAGCGCGTAGCACCCCGTCCAAGAAGATCCGTGCCCAGGAGGGTCGTCGGCCCAAGAAGAACCCGTTGAAGGTCGCGGGTATCGAGACGGTCGACTACAAGGACGTCAACACCCTCCGCACGTTCATCTCCGATCGTGGCAAGATCCGTTCGCGCCGCGTCACCGGCCTCACGCCGCAGCAGCAGCGTCAGGTCGCCGTCGCGGTCAAGAACGCCCGTGAGATGGCACTGCTGCCGTTCACCAGCCGCTGAGCCCTTGCTCGGCGCGGTCGAACCGCACCGCACGTCCCGTTCGCGGTAAATAGCCGCCGACACAGGCAACAGCAACCCGATCGGGGTCGCGCCTCCTGCCCGCAGGAGTGCTCGGCCCCGATCGGCGTTACCGCTCCCCTCCCCCGAACCCCAGGAGTCCGCAGTGGCCGGCGTCCTCAACGGCTTCGCCGTGATCGTCGCGGTCGTCGCACTCGGGTGGCTGCTCGCCCGTTCCCGGGTCCTCGGCACCGACGCCCGACTGGTGCTCAACCGGCTCGTGTTCTTCGTCGCCACCCCGGCCCTGCTGTTCGACGCCCTCGCCCGGACCACGCTCGACCAGGTCTTCACCGGCGTCTTCGTGGTCTCCGCGGGCTCGGCCATCCTCATCGCCGTCGCATACGTGCTCATCGCGAGGCTGTGGCTCAGACGCCCGGCCGCCGACCTCGTCGTCGGGGCCCTGTCCGCCGGATACGTCAACTCCGCCAACCTCGGCATCCCCATCGCCCTCTACGTCCTGGGCGACCTCGGCTTCGTGATGCCCCTCCTGCTCTTCCAGGTGGTCGTGCTCCAGCCGATAGCGATCGCGGTGCTCGAGCGTGCCGCGCGCTCCGCGGGTACAGAGGGCACCGAGGGTTCAGAGGACACGGCCGGCGATCGAGGCGGCGGAGCGCTCGGCTCGATCGTCCAGGCCGTCCGTACCCCTATCGTCCTGGCCGCTCTCGCCGGGGTGGTGGTGGCCGCCCTGCCCTGGACGCCGCCCGACAAGATCCTCGAGCCCGTCCACCTGGTGGGTCAGATCTCGGTCCCCGGTGCGCTCCTGGTGTTCGGTATGTCCCTCTACGGCGTCAAGGTGCTCGAGGCCGGAGCCTCACCGCGACGGGAGATCGCGCTGGCGAGCGTGCTCAAACTGGTGGCGCACCCATTGCTCGCCTATGCCATCGGCAGAGGTCTCATGGGGATGCAGGGCCACGAGTTGCTCACCGTGGTGGTGGCCGCAGCCCTGCCCACCGCGCAGAACGTGCTCGTGGTGGCCACCCGCTACGGACACGGGATGCTCCTCGCCCGCGACTCGGCGGTCCTCACCACCCTCGGCGCGCTCCCCGTGCTACTACTGGTGTCCGCACTGCTGGCCTGATCACCGCGCCCTCTGTGGTGGAGTAGGTCGTATGGCGCCGGGGAGCAGGACCACGTTGCGCGACGTCGCGCGGGCGGCCGGCGTCTCCGTCCCCCAGGCCAGCCTGGCGCTCAACGGCCAGGGTCGTGTCGCGGCGAGCACGGTGCGACGTGTCCGTGATGCCGCCGAGAGGCTCGGGTACCGCCCCAACCCCGCCGCCCGCGCCCTGCGGCTGGGGCGTGTGGATGCCGTGGGGCTCATCACGCGGAACCTGTCCAACTCCTATTTCCTCGACGTGCTCCGTGGGATGGAGGCCGTCACCTCGTCGCGGGGTTCACACGTGGTCGTCATGGACTCCGGTTACGATCCCTCGACCGAGCTGGCGGCGGTACACCGGATGGCCGACGGGCAGGTGAGCGCCCTGGCCATCGCCCCGGTCGGCGGGACGGAGGCGGTCGACTGGTGGCGGGTCAACCGGCCCGAGCTGCCGATCGTCCAGATCAACACCGCGCCCTCCCCCGGGGTCACCACGGTGGGCCCGGACAACCCCGTGGCGGTGACCCTGGCGGTCGACCACCTCGCGGGCCTCGGCCACCGACGGATCGGCTTCGTCACCGCACCGCCGGCGGACGCCGCCGACACGGACCGCACCCAGGCCTACCTCGCCCGTGCGGGGGAACTGGGACTGCGACCCGAGATCCTGCCGTGCCGACTGCGTTTCGACGACGTGCGGGACCTGGTGGCCGACCAGCTCGCGGACCCGGGAGGCGTGCGCACCTTCCTGATGAACTCCGACTACACCGCCTCCGCGGTGTACCGGGCCGCGAGGGACGCGGGTGTCGAGGTGGGTCGGGAGGTCAGTGTGGTGGGCCACGACGACCTGCCCACGTCGGGCCTGCTCGCGCCGGCCATGACGACGGTCGCCTTCGACCGCCGGCTCGTCGGGGAGATCGCGGCGACCGAGCTCCTCGAGCCCGGCCGGGAAACCCGCACCGCGGTGGTCCCCGTCCACCTCGTGGTGCGCGACTCCGTGGCAGACCTCCGCCCCTGACATCTCGACCCGGGCGGGTCCTTACCCCGGGAACGTCCGGGACCTGGGTGAACGGTCGGCGAACAGTGTCGGAAGTGCCCCCCAGACCCATTGCCAAACCGATTTGGCACGCGTTTGCTGATACCCGGCCCGGCGCCCGCCGCGGCCATCGGCACCGACGGGTTCGGGCCGACGACGGCCCAGGATCAGACGACCAAGGACCAGACGATGACTCTCTCACGCACCCTCCGCACACTCGCTGCGACCGCTGCAGCCGGACTCGCACTGACCGGCTGTGGAAACGCCGACACCGCGGGCGAGGAAGCCCCGTCGACCGCGGCTGGAGGCTCAGGCACGGTCATCACCTACAACAGCCCCACGGAATGGGGGAACTTCGGGGAGGTGCTGGCGGCCTTCTCGGAGGAGACAGGGATCTCCGCCCCTAACGACCCCAAGAACTCGGGACAGACGCTCGCAGCTCTCCAGGCCGAGGCCGCCTCACCCGTCGCCGACTCCGCATACGTCGGCATCGCTTTCGCGGATCAGTTGGTGCAGGCGGATCTACTCAGCGCCTACACCCCGGAGGGCGTGGAGTCGATCGACGAGGACCTCCGCGATCCCGAAGGCCGGTGGCACACCCTGCACACCGGCGCGGTGGCGTTCATCGTCAACAAGGATCATCTCGGGGACGCCGAGGTGCCGCGGACATGGGAGGACCTGACCAAGCCCGAGTACCGCGGCAAGGTGGGATACCTCGACCCGACCCAGGCCGCGGTCGGCTACTCGGTCGCCACCGCCGCCAACGAGGCGATGGGAGGAGATCTGGACGACTGGGGCCCCGGTCTCGAATACCTCGGCCGACTCAAGGACAACGGCGCCGTGACGCCGGCCCAGACCGCGACCGCGTTGGTGGGCCAGGGCGAGATCCCGATCCTCATCGACACGGACTTCAACGGCTACAAGCTGCAGGAGGAGGGGATCGACGTCGAGGTCGTCATCCCCGAGGAGGGCAGCCTCCTCATCCCCTACGTCGTCGGGATCGTCAACGGCGCGCCCAATCGGGACAACGCGGAGGAGCTCCTCGACTTCTATTTCTCCGAGCAGGGTCAGCAGCTCTTCGCCCGTGGGTTCATGCGTCCGGTGATCGGGTCGATCCCGGAGGACATGGCCGCGAAGATGCTCCCTGACACCGACTACCAGCGGGCCCGCACGGTCGACTACGTCAAGCAGGGTGCCGTCCAGGAGGACTTCATCGCCGCCTTCACCACCGAGGTCGGTCGTTGACCGTCCGCACCCGGGTGACCCCCACCGCGGCGGGTGGTCCCCGTTGGGGATGGCTCGCCGCGGTGCCGGGGGTCGTCTTCCTGCTGGCGTTCGCCCTCTACCCGCTCCTGGCCCTGGTCCGCAACGCCCTCGGGCTAGGACGTACCGGGTTGCGCGAAGAGGCGGGCCTCACCGCCGACTATCTCGTCGCCGCCCTCACCTCGGAGGCGATCCAACGCGCGGTCGTCAACTCGCTCGTGGTCTGCGTCTCGGCGGTGGCGATCGCCATCGCCCTGTCGGTCCCACTTGTCCTCCACCTGGCGGCCCGCTCACACGCGGGACGCAACACCTCACCACTGGATTCAGCCTTCACGCTCCCCGTCGCGCTCCCCGGGACCATCATCGGGTTCTTCGCCGTGGTCCTGCTGGGCAACACGGGGCTGCTCGGCCTGTGGTTCCCGCAACTGGCGGGCACCGCATACATCATCCCCGGCCTCGTGGTGGCGTACACCTACTTCTCCCTGCCGAGGATCATCGGACCCCTCCGTGGAGCCGCGGAGAACCTGGATCCGGCGATCCCCGAGACCGCCAGATCACTGGGTGGCGGACGCGCCCGGGTCTTCGTCACCGTCACCCTTCCCCTGCTGCTGCCGGCGATCATCGAGGCGTCGGGGACGGCACTGGCGGTCGCCCTCGGCGGATACGGCACGATCGCGGTCCTCGCCCGCGGAGACAGACTGCTCCCGCTCGAGGTGGTGGACGGTCTCAGCTCCGCCGGGTTCAACATCGCGGCTGCGTCCGCCAACGCCCTGATCCTGGCGGTCCTGGCGGCCGCGTTCCTGCTCGCCGGCCGTGCGTTCGCCCGGACCACCGAGAGGATGGTCGCCCGATGACAGCGTCCCGCGTATGGCTGTGGCTCATGCTCGGCGTCGTCCTGGTACCCATGATCGCGACGCTGGTCGTGGCGACCAGCGTGAGCTTCATCGCGGGACCGTTCACCGGCGGGTTCACGCTGGACTGGATGGCCCTCGGGCTCCAGCTGCTGTCCCCCACGCTCCTGCACAGTGCGGTGGTCGGGGTGGCCGTCGCCGCGATCAACCTGGTCGTCGGCGGACCGCTCGCGTGGTGGTCCGCCCGCTCGAACTCCGTCACCGCCCGCGCGGTCGGCTACCTCGCCACGGTCCCGCTCGCCGTCCCGGGCATCGCCATCTCGGTCGCGTTGATCGGTACCTACGCCCAGCTGCGTCCGAGCGGGTTACTGCTGCTCATCGGCCACGTCGTGTTCACGCTGCCCTTCACCCTGGCCGCACTAGTCCCGGTGCTGGCCTCGGACCGGTTGGACGAGTGCGAGCAGGTCGCGTTGAGCCTCGGCGCCTCCCGCGCGCGGCAGGTCCTCACCATCACGATCCCGTGGTGCCTTGTCGCGATAGTCCAGGCCGCAGCGATGTCCTACGCCCTGAGCTACGGCGAGTTCAACATCAGCTTCTTCGTCAACGCCCCGGCCAATCCGACGGCGCCGTTCGCCCTGTTCGACGCCTACCAGACGAGACGGCTCGAATTGGCGTCGGCGATGTCCATCTGGTTCATCGTCTCCCTCCTCCCGGTGTTCGCGGTTCTCGTCGCGCTGCGCGCCCGCATGCACGAAAGGTCCCTGTCATGAACACCACCGTCATGAGCACCACACCGGGCCTGGCCCTCGAGGACGTCTCCGTGCGGTACGGCGACACCCTCGCCGTCGACGGAGTCACCATCGACGTCCGCGAGGGTGAGATCCTCGCCCTGGTCGGCCCCAGCGGATGCGGCAAGACCTCCGTCCTCCGGTCGATCGCCGGCATGGTCCGTCCCTCCACCGGACGGGTCCGGATCGGGGGCGCCGACGTCACCGCTCAGCCGCCCGCTCGCCGGAACATCGGCCTCGTGCCCCAGTCGTACGCGATGTTCCCGCACATGTCGGTACGGGGGAACGTCGAGTACGGGTTGCGGGCCCGCGGGGTGAACCGGGCCGAGCGGACCCGTCGCACCGACCGACTCCTCGAGCTGGTCCACTTGTCGGAGTACGCGGGTCGGCGGCCCGGAGCACTCTCCGGTGGCCAGCGCCAACGCGTGGCCCTGGCCCGGGCACTGGCGATCGACCCCGCGGTCCTCCTGTTGGACGAACCCCTTTCCGCGCTCGACCCACAACTGCGGGCCGGTCTGCGCCGGAGCCTGTCCGCGAACCTCGCCGAGGTCGGGTGCACCACCGTGATCGTCACCCACGACCAGCAGGAGGCGCTGGCGCTCGCCCACTCGATCGCTATCGTCCGGGACGGGCGCCTGGTCCAACACGGGACGCCGGATGAACTCTGGAACCACCCGGCGGACGAGTTCGTGGCCGATTTCCTGGGGTCGGGCCGGATCCTCGAGGCCGTGCGCACCCCGGACGCGGTCGAGGTGCTGGGGGGCCGATGGCGCATCCCGGACACCGGCGTCGACGTCACCCGCGTGGAGCGCGACGCCCCGGGCCCTGGACGCCGGGTACTCGTCCGCCGCGACTCACTGCGGATCGCGGACGCGGGCACGCCGGGATCCACCACCGCCCGCGTGCTCCACGCCGAGTTCGCCGGCACCGTCACCCGGCTGCGCATCGATGTGCACGGCACGGAGCTCGACATGGACCACGTCGGACCTGCCGACCTCGGCCCTGTCGTGACCGTGGCCGCCAGAAGTGAAGGGATCGTCCTGCTGTGACCACCGTCGAGGTCCTCGGCTGCAACGCCACCGCCCCCGGCCGGACCGGAGCCGCATCGAGCTATCTGGTCCGGGACGACGCCACCACCGTGCTGGTGGACGCCGGCCCCGGATCCCTGCTCAGCTTCGCTCGCACCCACGAGCTGTCCGAACTGAGCGGCATAGTGGTGACCCACCTTCACGCGGACCACAGCCTCGACCTCATGGCCTGGGCGTACCGCTGGACGTTCCCCGACGTGCTCCCGCGGATCCCGCTCTACGTGCCCTCGGAGGATCTCGGTCGTCTCGAGCGGTTCGACGAGCTCTTCGGGATACCCACCCTGCCGACCATGGTCTCGCCCATCCGGTCCGCCTTCGACGTCCGTGGGCTCGACCTCGATGCCCGGACGCCCGTGGGGATCGGCAGCTGGACGGTCACCCCTCATCGCGCCCTGCACTCGGTGCCGTCCGCCGCGCTGCGGTTCTCGGGCCCGGGCGGGGTGGTCTGCTTCTCCTCGGACACCGGCCCGTGCCGCGGGGTCGTCGACGCCGCCGCCGGGGCGGACGTGTTCGTGTGCGAGTCCACCGTCCTGACCGCCGACGACGACGTGATCCACGGGCACGGGCACCTCACCCCGGATCTCGCCGCCGGGATCGCCTCCGAGGCGCGGGTGCGCCATCTCGTCCTCACCCACTTCGCGCGGCCGGAGGAGGCGCAGGAGATGGGACGGATCGCGTCACGTCACTTCGACGGTCCGGTGACGGTGGCGCGAGAAGGTGCGACCGTATCGGTGGAAGCGCGGTAGCACGACGACGCGGCAGCCGGTCAGCGGGTCAGCAGGTCAGCGGGTCAGCGGGTAAGTGGGTAAGTGGGTAAGTGGGTCGGCGGGGGCAAGCCCTCAGGCCGCGCCCGCCGCGACGATGCCGGCGAACACGACCGCGTTGTTGACGCCATGGAGCACGATCCCGGGCACGATCGACCGGTACCACTGCGCCATCACGCACAGCGAGATCCCCACCACCACCAGGTAGGGCAGCGCGGGTGGGATCAGGTGCACGGCGGCGAAGACCGCCCCCGCGAGCGCGATCCCCGGAACCGCCCGGAACCTCGCTCTCAGCGCGGGTAGGACGATCCCCCGGAAGACCACCTCCTCGGCCACGGGCACGAGCACCGCGACGGCGAGCAGCCCGAGGACCACGAACGCCGGCCCGCCGGTGGCGAGGTCCTCGAGCCCGTCGTCGGAGCCCTCCGGCCCCGCCCCCAGCGGGACGAGCACGACCATGGACGCCGCGACCCCCGCGAGCATCACCGCCGGGATCTGCCACACCAGGTGCAGCGGCGTGCGCGCCGGGGGGCGCAGCCCCACGTCGGCCCACCCCAGACCGCGGCGGCGCAGCAGGTGGATCCGCACGGCGACCAGCGCCGCCACCGCCGTGCCGCCGAGCACCACGAGGGCGAGCAGGGCGGTGTCGGGTCGCGCGGTGCCGACGGTGCTCGCGGCGAGGAGGACGAGGAGGACGACGACGACGAGGCCGACCACATACCCCAGCACCCAGGCCAACGCCGAGAGCGCCGCCCGACCCCGGACCGGTGTGGTCCAGAGTCCGGCGGCGCCGGCGGGCGGTGGCGCGATTACCGCAGCACCTCGATCACGCCAGGTCCGCGCTCACCCGGTACGGGGCTCCCGTGGCGGCGGCGACCTGCTCGAGGGTCACCCCGTCGACGATCTCCACCAGGGTCAGCCCGTCTGCGTCGCGGTCGAACACCCCGAGTTCCGTGATGATCCGGTCCACGCAGCCCAGGCCCGTGAGCGGCAGCGAGATCTCGGAGACGATCTTGGACGAGCCGTCCTTGGCCACCTGGTCCATCACCACGACGATGCGGCGGGCCCCCACCACGAGGTCCATCGCGCCGCCCATGCCCTTGACCATCGCGCCGGGCACCATCCAGTTGGCGATGTCACCGGCCGGGTTGACCTCCATCGCCCCCAGGATCGCCACGTCGATCTTGCCCGAGCGGATCATCCCGAAGCTCATCGCGGAGTCGAAGATCGACGAGCCGGGGAGCGTGGTGACGGTCTCCTTGCCGGCGTTGATCAGGTCCGGGTCGACGTCGTCCGGGTGTGGGTAGGGGCCGATCCCGAGCAGTCCGTTCTCCGACTGCAGGGTGACGTTGACGTCCTCGGGGACGTAGTTGGGCACCAGCGTCGGGAGCCCGATACCGAGGTTCACGTACTGGCCGTCCGACAGTTCGAGGGCCGCGCGGGCGGCCATCGCCTTGCGGTCGCGTCCGATCCTGCTCATCAGCGCTGTCCTTCCGAGGGCGGGTTGGTGGTGGTCTTCTCGATCCACTTGGTCTGCTCCACCTGCTGCGCGGTGAGCTCCACCAGGCGGTGCACGAAGATGCCTGGCAGGTGGATGTCGTCGGGGGCCAGCTCGCCGACCTCGACGATCTTCTCCGCCTCGACGATGCACACCCGGCCGGCCATGGCGGCCAACGGTGAGAAGTTGCGTGCGGTGAGGTTAAACCGCAGGTTGCCGCTGCGGTCCGCGACCGCAGCCCGCACCAGCGAGAAGTCGGCCTCGATGGCCTGCTCGAGCACGTAGGTCTCGCCCCGGATCTCCCGGGTCTCCTTGGGCGGCGAGGCCACCGCGACGCCGCCCTCGGAGTCGTACTTCCACGGCATCCCGCCGTCGGCCACGTAGGTGCCCACGCCGGTCCGCGTGTAGAACGCCCCGATCCCGGAGCCGCCCGCGCGCATCCGCTCGGCGAGGGTGCCCTGCGGCGTCAACTCCACCTCGAGCTCACCGGACAGGTACTGGCGGGCGAACTCCTTGTTCTCGCCCACGTACGACGAGACGATGCGCCGGAGCTTCCCGGTCTCCAGGAGCATGCCGAGGCCCTTGCCGTCGACCCCGGCGTTGTTGGAGAAGACCTCGAAGTCGCCGACGTCGCGGGACGCGAGGGCCTCGATGACGACCTGGGGGATCCCGCACAGCCCGAATCCGCCGGCGGCGATCGACGCCCCGTCCGGGATGTCCGCGACGGCCTCCGCCGCTGTCATGATCTTGCTGGACATACACGTCCTCCTTGGGTGTGTGGGCCGTCAGGCGATGCCGAGGATCTCGATCGCCGTCTTGCGCATGTCGACCTTGCGGACCTTGCCTGTGACCGTCATGGGGAACTCGTCCACCACGTGGACGTACTTCGGGATCTTGTGGCGCGCGAGCTTGCCGGTGGCGAAATCGCGGACCTCGTCGGCCGTGAGGTCGTCGCGCCCGGGCTTGAGCCGGACCCACGCCATGAGCTCCTCGCCGTACTTGGGATCCGGCACCCCGATCACCTGGGCGTCGAGGATGTCGGGGTGCGTGTAGAGGAACTCCTCGACCTCGCGCGGATAGATGTTCTCGCCGCCGCGGATCACCATGTCCTTGATCCGGCCGGTGATCTTGACGTAGCCGTCGGAGTCCATCTCCCCGATGTCCCCGGTGTGCATCCACCCGTCGGCGTCGAGGGCCTCCGCGGTCTTCTCCGGCTCGTTCCAGTACCCGATCATCACGCTGTACCCCTTGGTACAGAACTCCCCCGCCTCGCCGCGCGGCAGGGTCTCACCCGACTCCGGGTCGACGATCTTGATCTCCAGGTGCTGGCCGACCCGCCCCACGGTGGAGACGCGGCGGTCCAACGAGTCGTCGGCCCGGGTCTGGGTGGACACCGGGGAGGTCTCGGTCATGCCGTAACAGATCGAGACCTCCTCCATGTTCATCTGGTCGATCACCTGACGCATGGTCGCCTCCGGGCACGGCGACCCCGCCATGATCCCGGTCCGCAGGGACGACAGGTCGTAGGAGTCGAAGTCCTCGAGCGCGAGCTCGGCGATGAACATCGTCGGCACGCCGTACAGGCTCGTGCACTTCTCCTGCGCCACCGCCCGCAGCGAGGCGGCGGGGTCGAACGCCGGCGCGGGGATCACCATGCACGACCCGTGGGTGGTGCACGCGAGGTTGCCCATCACCATGCCGAAGCAGTGGTAGAAGGGCACCGGGATGCAGACCCGGTCCACCTCCGAGTAGTTGATCGTCTCGCCCACGAAGAACCCGTTGTTGAGGATGTTGGTGTGCGAGAGGGTGGCGCCCTTGGGGAACCCGGTCGTGCCCGACGTGTACTGGATGTTGATGGGGTCGCCGGCGCCGAGACCGGCGCGGATCCCGGCCAGCTCCTCCGCGTCGGTGGGCCCCGACATCATCGACTCCCACTCCTCGTCGCCGAACAGCACGACGACCTCGAGGTCCGGGCAGCTCGGCTGGACCTGCGAGAGCATGCCGGTGTAGTCCGAGTCCTTGAACTGGGGCGCCGCGACCACGGCCTTGATCCCGGCCTGCTTGAGCACGTACTCCAGCTCGTGGACGCGGTAGGAGGGGTTGATGTTGACCAGCACCGCCCCGATCTCGGCGGTGGCGTACTGGATCATCACCCACTCCCAGCGGTTGGGGGACCAGATCCCCACGCGATCGCCGGTCCGGATCCCGAGCCGGAGCAGGCCCGAGGCCAGGCGACGGACGTCGGCGTGGAACTCCGTGTAGGTCCACCGGCGTCCGGCCTGCACGTCGACGAGGGCGTCGCGGTCGCCGAAGCGCTCGACCGTGGCGGCCAGGTTGTCGGCGATCGTCTGCGTGAGCAGCGGGACGTCGGCGTCCCCACGGGTGTGGGACAGGGCGGGGTCCAGTGGGGTGGAATCGAGATCGGTGGTGGTCATCTCGGTGCTCCTTGAGGGTGGGATCGGACGGCCCACGAAGTGGGGGTTGCAGTGTCGGGTGGCGGCGTGTCGGGTGGCGGCGAGTCAGGTGGCGGAGGCCGCGGCGCGACGCATCGTCGCCTCGGCCTGTCGGAAGACGGGGCCGTCGACCATGCGGCCGTCCAGCCGGAAGACACCCTGGTTGCTCCGGGCGGCGTCGAGGACCTTCCGGGCCCAGGCCACCTCGTCGTCGTCGGGCGCGTAGGCCTGTCGGACCACCGCCACCTGGGACGGGTGGATGCAGGCGGTGGCCACGAACCCCAGGGCGACGGCGTCGAGCGCCTCGGCGCGCTGACCCGCCTCGTCGGCGATGTCGAGGTGGACCGAGTCCACCGCCCACCGACCGAACGCGGCCGCCGCGAGCGCGACCTGCGCACGCGCGTGCCTCGGGACGTCGCGGTACTCCCCCGCGACCCGGGGGCCACCGGCCTCGATTCCCGAGAAACGGCTGGTCGAGCCACCCATGGCGGCCAGGAGGTCCTCGGCGCCCCACATCATCCCGGCGCATCCGGGTGCGGCGGCGATCTCCGCGGCGCGGATCACGCCCAGAGGCGTCTCCACCAGCGCCAACACCGCCGCGCCGGTGGCGGCGTGGACGTCGGCGACCTGCGCGGCCGACTCGGTCTTGGCGAGCATGACGCAACGGTAGCCCGTCCCGGCGAGGGCCTCGAGGTCCGCGGCGTGATCATCGGAGTCGCTCGGGTTGACACGGACGATCGTGCGCTCCGGATCCAGGTCGGAGGCCACGAGCGCCTCCCGGGCGGCCGGTCGGGCGTCCGGTGCGACCGCGTCCTCCAGGTCGACGATCACCACGTCCGCGCGCTCGGCCGCCTTGCCGTACCGCTCGGGGCGGTCGGCCGGGCAGAACAGCAGTGCCGGGCCGGGCGGGATCCACGCCGGGGTCATGCCGACCCCTCCCCCGCCTGGTCGGCCGGACGCTTACGGACCAGCGTCTTGCGGACGGCCCTGGCCACCACGTCACCGTGCTGGTTGCGACCGATGTGCTCGAGAGTCACGATGCCCTCGCCCGGACGCGATTTGGACTCCCGCTTGTCCGTGCACACCGTCTCGGCGTAGAGGGTGTCACCGTGCAACACGGGCTTGGGGAAGGTGACCTCGGAGAACCCGAGGTTGGCCACGATCGTGCCCTGGGTGAGCTGCGCGACCGACAGCCCGACCAGCGTCGACAGCGTGTGCATGGAGTTCATGAGCCGCTCGCCGCCGAAGCCCGGCTGCTCGGCCGACCACGCCGCGTCCAGGTGCAGGGCCTGGGTGTTCATGGTGAGCGTGGTGAACAGGACGTTGTCCGTCTCGGTCATCGTGCGCCCGGGGCGGTGGAGGTAGGCGGTGCCGACCTCGTACTCCTCGAACCACAGTCCGCGCTGGACGATCTCCTTGCGCTGTCCGTCCATCGTCACAGCCTGGTCACTCATAACCCGAGACCGCGCGCGATCAGCATGAGCTGCACCTCGGTGGTGCCCTCGCCGATCTCGAGGATCTTGGAGTCCCGGTAGTGCCGGGCCACCGGGTACTCGTTCATGAACCCGTAGCCGCCGTGGATCTGGGTGGCGTCCCGGGCGTTGTCCATGGCCGCCTCGGAGGAGACCATCTTGGCGATGGCGGCCTCCTTCTTGAAGGGCTTGCCGGCCAGCATGAGGCGGGCGGCCTCGTAGTAGGCGCAGCGCGCGGTGTGGGCGCGGGCCTCCATGCGGGCGATCTTGAAGGAGATCGCCTGGAACGACCCGATCTTCTGGCCCATGGACTCGCGTTCACGCGCGTACTTCACCGACTCGTCGACGCACCCCTGGGCGGCGCCGGTGGCCACCGCGGCGATCGCGATGCGCCCCTCGTCGAGGATCGACAGGAAGTTCGCGTACCCGCGCCCCTCCTCGCCGAGGATGTTCTCCGCCGGGACCCGCACGTCGGAGAACGTCAGCGGGTGGGTGTCGGAGGAGTTCCAGCCGACCTTGTCGTACGCCGGCTCGACCGTGAAGCCGGGCGTGCCCGACGGGACGATGATGGTCGAGATGGCCTTCTTGCCGTTGTCCCGCACGCCGGTCACCGCGGTGACGTTGACCAACGAGGTGATGTCGGTTCCCGAGTTGGTGATGAACTGCTTGTTGCCGTTGACCACCCACTCGTCGCCGTCGCGCTTCGCGGTGGTCTTGGTGGCGCCGGCATCCGACCCCGCACCGGGCTCGGTGAGGCCGAAGCCCGCGAGCTTCCTGCCCGCGGCGAGATCCGGCAGCCAGGTGTTCTTCTGCTCGTCGGTGCCGAAGTGGTAGATCGGCATCGCGCCGAGGCCCACGCCCGCCTCGAGCGTCATGGCGGTCGACTGGTCGACACGACCCAGCTCCTCGAGTGCCAGGGAGAGGGCGAAGTAGTCGCCGCCCATGCCGCCGAACTCCTCCGGGAAGGGCAGGCCGAACAGGCCCATCTCGCCCATCTTGGCGACGACCTCGTAGGGGAAGGTGTGGTTGCGGTCGTGCTCGGCCGAGGCGGGGGCGACCACCTTGTCGGCGAACTCGGCGACCGTCGACTTCAGGTCGGCGTAGTGCTCTTCCAACTCAGGCATTGCCTTCTCCTTCGGATTCCTCGGTGGAGGGGTAGGGCTCGACGGTCGCGAGCAGATGGTCGGCGGGCACCTGCTCGCCGGTGGAGACGTTCAGCCGGACCACCCCGTCGATCGGTGCCGACAGGGCGTGTTCCATCTTCATGGCCTCGACGGCCAGGACGTTCTGACCCGCGGTCACCTCGTCGCCGTCGGCGACGAAGCACGCGATGACCGACCCGGGCATGGGGCTGAGGATCTGACCGTCCGACAACCCGGCGTCGTGGATCCGGGAGTCGATCAACGGGAGCAGCCGCAGGTCCCAGGTGCCACCGTCGCCGGCCACCCAGAAGGTGTCCGCCGCCTTGGGGTCAGCGGAGCGGACGACGGTCCAGCGCTGTTGGGTGCCGTCGACGGTCAGTCGCAGCGACCCGCCGTCCCGGGCGACCCTGGCCCGGTGCCGCGAGGAGACCTCGGGCTCGGCCGTGGAGCCGATCGTGGCGTCGGTGATGGTCACCTCGGCGTCGTCGGGTGTTCCCCTGAGACCGACGGTGACGGCGTCCGAACCCGGGCCGGAGTCCAGCCGGGTCCACACCTCGGCGCGCCCGCCGACCCGCCAGCCGTTGGGCACGTCCCACGGTCCGCGCCGGGCGGCCGGCACGCGGGCCCAGCGCTCCTCGGTGCGGTGCATGGCCACGGCGACCAGTGCACCCTCGGGCGCCGGGGTGGCGGTGTAGTCGTCGAGGGTCCGATCGAGCAGACCCGTGTCGAGGTCGCCGGCGACGACCTCCGGCTGGGAGAGCAGGAACCGGCAGAAGTCGATGTTGGTCCGCAGTCCCAGCACGTGGGTGCCGGCCAGCGCGGCGTCGAGCCGGGCCAGTGCCTCCGCGCGGTCGGAGCCGTGGGCGATGACCTTGCCGAGCATCGGGTCGTAGTCGCTGCCGACGACCGCGCCGACGCGCAGGCCGGAGTCCACGCGGATGCCGTCGCCCGAGGGCTCCTCCAGACCGAGCACCGTGCCCCCGGTGGGCAGGAAGCCCTTCGCCGGGTCCTCCGCGTAGACGCGGGCCTCGATCGCGTGGCCGGTGAGGGTGATGTCCTCCTGGCGCAGCGTCAGTTCCTCGCCCGCTGCGATGCGGACCTGCCAGTCCACCAGGTCCACGCCGGTCACCATCTCGGTGACCGGGTGCTCGACCTGCAGACGGGTGTTCATCTCCATGAAGAAGAACTCGTCCGGGGCGTTGGCCGAGACGATGAACTCGACCGTGCCGGCGCCGACGTAGCCGACCGAGCGGGCGGCGTCGCACGCGGCGGTGCCGATGCGCTGGCGGGTGACCTCGTCGAGCAGCGCGCTGGGCGCCTCCTCGATGACCTTCTGGTGGCGGCGCTGCAGCGAGCACTCACGCTCACCCAGGTGGATGACGTTGCCGTGGGTGTCGGCGAGGACCTGTACCTCGATGTGGCGGGGGGTGTCGACGAACCGCTCGAGGAACAGCGTGTCGTCGCCGAAGGCGCCCGCCGACTCGCGGCGGGAGGAGTCGAGCGCGGCGCGCAGGTCCTCCGGTCGCTCCACGCGTCGCATGCCCTTGCCGCCGCCGCCCGCGGACGGCTTGACGAGGACCGGGTACCCGACCTCGTCGGCGCCGGCCACCAACTCGTCGTCGGTCAGTCCCGGTCGCGAGATCCCGGGCACGGTGGGCACGTCACGAGCCGAGACCGCCGCCTTGGCCGTGATCTTGTCGCCCATGGTCTCGATCGCGGTGGCCGGCGGCCCCACGAAGATCAGGCCCGCCTCCTCGAGCGCCCGCGCGAACCGCGAGTTCTCGGACAGGAAGCCGTATCCCGGGTGGACGGCCTGCGCGCCGGTCCGGCGGCACGCGTCGATCACCTTCTCGAAGTCCAGATAGGACTGCGAGGCCTGGGCCGGGCCCAGGCGGACGGCGGCATCGGCCATGCGCACGTGGAGGGCGTCCGCGTCCGCATCGGAGTAGACGGCGACCGAGCGGATACCCGCGGCCCGCAGGGAACGGATCACGCGACACGCGATCTCGCCGCGGTTGGCCACCAGAACGGTGTGGAGTTTCTGTGACATAGCTCGACTCACATCCTGAAGACGCCGTTGTTGACCGGCTCGAGGGGGGCGTTGGCCGCGGCCGCGAGGGCCAGGCCGAGGACGGTACGGGTGTCGGCGGGATCGATGATCCCGTCATCCCACAGTCGGGCCGTGGAGTAGTACGCGGTGGACTGCTCCTCGAACTGCTCGCGGATCGGCGCGGTGAACTCGGCCTGCTGCTCGTCCGTCCACTCCCCGCCCGACTTGGTGACCTGCGCCGCGCGCACCGAGGCGAGGGTGTCGGCCGCCTGGGGCCCGCCCATCACGGCGATCTTCGCGTTGGGCCACATCCAGAGGAACCGCGGGGAGTACGCACGGCCACACATGGAGTAGTTGCCGGCACCGAACGACCCGCCCACGACGATGGTGAACTTGGGGACCCGCGCGCACGCCACGGCCGTGACCATCTTGGCGCCGTTCTTGGCGATGCCGCCCGCCTCGTACTGACGGCCGACCATGAAGCCGGTGATGTTCTGCAGGAAGACCAGGGGGATCTTGCGGCGGTCGCACAGTTCGATGAAGTGCGCACCCTTGAGCGCGGACTCGGAGAAGATGACGCCGTTGTTGCCGATGATCCCCACCGGATGCCCGTGGATCCGCGCGAACGCGGTCACCATCGAGGCACCGTAGTTCTCCTTGAACTCGGTGTACTCGCCGCCGTCGACGATCGTGCCGATGATGTCGCGCACGTCGTAGGGCTGGCGGGAGTCGACCGGGACGAGGTCGTAGAGGTCGGACTGCGGGCGGGCGGGCTCGCGGGGCTCGAGCACCTCCCAGTCCGGCTCGGGCGCCGGCGGGCAGGTCGCCACGATCTGGCGGACCTTCATGAGCGCGTCGTAGTCGTCGTCGGCCAGGTGGTCCACCACACCGGAGGTCTTGGCGTGCAGGTCGCCGCCACCGAGCTCCTCGGCGGTGACCTCCTCGCCGGTGGCCGCCTTCACCAGCGGCGGGCCGGCGAGGAAGATCGTGCCCTGGTTCCGGACGATCACGGCCTCGTCACTCATCGCCGGGACGTAGGCGCCGCCGGCGGTGCACGAACCCATGACCGCGGCGATCTGCGGGATGCCCTTGGCGGACATGTTCGCCTGGTTGTAGAAGATCCGGCCGAAGTGGTCGCGGTCCGGGAAGACCTCGTCCTGCTGCAGGAGCATCGCCCCGCCGGAGTCCACGAGGTAGATGCACGGCAGGTTGTTGGCCATCGCCACCTCCTGGCCACGCAGGTGCTTCTTCACCGTCATCGGGTAGTAGGTGCCGCCGGAGACGGTCGCGTCGTTGGCGATCACCAGGCACTCGCGCCCGGAGACCCGGCCGATCCCGGCCACGACACCGGCGCCCGGCGCCTTGCCCCCGTACATCTCCTCGGCGGCCAGCGGGGACAGCTCGAGGAACGGGCTACCGGGATCCAGGAGGACGTCCACCCGCTGGCGGGCGAGGAGCTTGCCCCGCTCGAGATGTCGGGCACGGGCCTTCTCCCCACCGCCCAACGCGGCCCGCTCGAGGCGGTCGCGGAGGTCGGAGAGGAGCTCCTCGTGCGCCTGGCGATTGGTGGTCGGGTGATCGGTGGTCGCGGAAGTCATCAGCGCCGCTCCCTTTCAGTTAAGTCGGATTAACTGAGTTCGACCATAGTGCCATGGCTCACAGATGTCCAGAGGGGGATCGGAGACCACACACGCCACCGGGAGGCGGCGGGGGTACGCGGTCCGCGGAGCTCACACCGCGGACATTCAGGGAAAGCGCTGGTCAGATGCTTAGGCTAACCTGACCTAGCACAGGCTCTCCTTGCTTGCAAGTCGAGCCGATCAGGGGTTGACTCGGTGGCACCCGACGGTCCGCGGCAACCGGATCGGCACCACCGGGAACACCCACCGATACGAGGAGCAACCGCCATGGCCACTCTCACCGGAATCAGCAATTGCACCGTCACCACGTGCTCGTTCAACGCCGACGCGGACTGCACGGCCCCGGCGATCACCGTGGCGGGATCACCCGACCACGCCGAGTGCGGGACGTTCATCTCGCTCGACGTCCGGGGCGGCCTCCCCACCGCGAGCGCGCACGTCGGCGCCTGTCAGCGCGTGGAGTGCACGCACAACAGGGACCTGCTCTGCTCGGCGGAGTCCGTGACGATCGGCTCCGGCGCGGACACCGCCGATTGCCTCACCTACTCCCCCGCGTAGGCGCCGCCGGCACGTGGGCCGGGGCGTCGGCCGGGATGTGGCCCGGGACTCAGCTCGCCCGGGCCACGTACTGGCCCATCTCGCGGACCACGTCCCCGACGGACTGCGCCCGGGTCATGAACGGCAGGTGCACGACATCGGCGTCGCGCCCGAGTGCGGTGAGAAGGTGGAGGCCGTCCGGGTCGACACCGAGGACGAACGGCGGGTGAGCCGGGTCGCCCGATCCCGCCAGGATCGCCAGGTGTTCCCCGAATCGCGCCCGGATCTCGTCCGCGAGACCGGGCGCCTCGGACGCCAGCGGGTCCGAGGGCACCGCGTCCAGGTCGCGGGCGAGAACCGTCCCCTCGTGGCCGAGACGGCGCACCTGCAGCTCGCCGAGCTCGATCTCGATCTCGACGACCCACCCCTCGCCCTGGCGCGCCGCACGCGCCACCCCGAAACCGTAGAGGCTGGCGACGTGCACCTTCGCCTCGACGATCGGAGCGAACTCGTCGATCATCACGACCACCTCGACCGAGGAGCCCGGCTCCACGATCAGACCGGACCACGGTGCGGGGGCCCCGGTGACGACGACGGCGCCTCCGCCGATCCAGCGGTGCTGGGCGGAGACCATCACATCTGAGCGGTCCCGGGTGCCGCGGACGGCGACCGTGGCGACGCCCGCCCCGTCCAGGAGACGTCGGGCGCCCGTCACGACCGGATCCGACACGATCGGGTGCACTGCCATTGTTCGCCCTCCACGGGTCGCCAGCTACACGGCGAGGTCTCGGGTACGAGAATAAGGTGACGCTCGCCTAAGTAAGGTACACCTAAGATGCACGAGTACCCCGGCCGTTGTCAAGGGGGACGACCTACAGTGGACGCGTGACCGACACCACAGCCGATGCCGTCGCCGATCCGACCCCCACTGGACCGCCGCGCCGCGTGCACGCCTTCCGCGACGATGCGCTCGGGTACGACGACGCCTCCGCCCTCGCGGAGAGAGTTCGCAGGCGGGAGGTCTCACCCGCGGAACTGGTCGAGGCCGCCATCGAGCGTTGCGCCGCGGTGGACCCCGTTCTGGGCGCCCTGGTGCACACCGACTACGACCGCGCGCGCCACCGGGCGGAGTGGGTCCGGAACTCCCAGCTCTCCGCCCCTCTCGCCGGCGTGCCGTCGGCGTTCAAGGACGCGGTCCGGGTGGAGGGTCTGCCCATGACGCTCGGCTCGTCGGCGGTCCCCACCCGACCAGCCCTCCACGACGGCCCCTACGCACCGCTCTTCCGTGCGACCGGACTGATCCCGGTGGGCACGACCGCGATGCCGCCGTTCGGCTGGACCGCCGCCACCGAGCGACAGGGCGGGCTCGTCACCCGGAACCCGTGGGACACCGGCCGCACCAGCGGCGGGTCCTCGGGGGGATCCGCCTCACTGGTGGCCGCCGGCGCGTTGCCGATCGCGCACGCCAATGACGGCGGTGGGTCGATCCGGATCCCCGCGGCGGTCACCGGCCTGGTGGGGTTCAAGCCCAGTCGGGGCAGACACCCCGACGAGAAGTTCTCGGCGAACATGCCGATCCCGATCATCTCCCAGTCCGTGGTCACCCGGTCCGTTCGCGACACGGTGGCGTTCCTGACCGCCTTCGAAGCGGGACACCGTCCGGTGGGGGTCCCACCGCTGGGTACGGTCGCGCGGGCCCCCGGGCGCCGGCTGCGGATCGGCCTCGTCGAACACAGTCCCGCGGGCGACCCGACCGATGCCGCCACCCTGGCGGTGTTGCGGGAGGCCGCCGACCGGCTGGCGGCGTTGGGCCATGAGATCGTGCCGACCACCGCGCCGGTCCCGGACTCGTTCCGCGAGGACTTCATCGCCTACTGGGGCCTGCTCGCCCTGGGCACCTCCTCGGGCGGCCGGGGCATGTTCAGTCCGGAGTTCGCGGCGGAGCGGCTCGACCCGTTCACGATCGGCCTCGCCGCGATGGCCAGGCGGGGTCTGCCCTCGCTCCCCCTGCACCTGTACCGCCTCTACCGGACCAGGCGGCGGTTCGACTCGGCGTTCGGCGAGTTCGACGTCGACCTCAACCCGGTGGTCAACCACGAGACCCCCGAGGTCGGGTACCTGGATGCGGACCTGCCCTACGAGACCCACCTCGAGCGGGTCTCCAACTGGGTCACCTTCACGCCCCTCCAGAACATCGCGGGATCGCCCGCCGTCTCGCTTCCCACCGGCCGGGCGCCGGACGGCCTGCCCATCGGCGTGCACCTGTCGGCGAGGATCGGCCACGATCGACTGCTCCTCGAACTCGCCTCCGAGTACGAGCAGGCCTATCCGTTCGCCCGCATCTGGGAGTGAACCTCACTCGTCCAGCAGCTGGGCGACACGCGGGCCGACCCGTCGCCGCAGGACCACCTCGGTGCGGGTGCGCAGGACACCCGGGGTGGCGATGATGGCGCTGAAGACCTCCTCGAGATGCGAGTGGTCCCGGGCCACGACACGGCAGACGATGTCGAACTCCCCCGCCACGCTCATCACCTCGAGGACCTCGCGCACCTCCGCCAGGCCCGTACAGGTCGCCTGCAGCTTCGCCTGCGCGACCTGGATGTGGACCAGCGCCGAGAGCGGGAACCCGAGCGCGGCCGGATCGAGGGTCGGCGCCCACGACGCGATCACCCCCCTCGCCTCGAGCTTGTCCAACCGCGCCTGCGCCGTCCCGCGGGCCACCCCGAGGCGGCGGGAGAACTCGCGCACCCCGACCCTGGGGCCCGCCAGGACGATCTTCAGGAGTCGTCGGTCGGTGTGATCCAGATCGGCAGGCGCGTCCATGTGTCCATGCTAGACCGGTGAACACTGCGCATCATGTCCATCTCGCGACGGAATGTGGCCGACATCCTGCACATGGTGAACTGCATCGCGCTGGCCACGTGACGCGCATCACCCACACGCCTAGCCTGGAGACACAGCCACTGTCGTCAGAAGGCCAGGTGTGACAGATGACCTCCCTACTCCACCCCTCGAGCGGCTCCCACGATGATCTGCCCCGAACCGGGCGGGCGGACGCCACCTCGTTCTCGCTCTCCGACCGCTACACGCGGGAGAGCGGCACGGTGTTCCTCACCGGCATCCAGGCCCTCGTCCGCACGGTCCGCGACCGCGCCCGACTGGACCGCAGGCAGAACCTGCTCACCGCCAGTCTCGTCAGTGGTTACGAGGGCTCGCCGCTGGCCGGCTACGACCTCGAGCTGGCCAGGCGCGGGACGTTCCTCGACCCGTTCGACGTGGTCCACCGCCCCGCCCTCAACGAGGAGGCCGCCGCCACGGCCGTCATGGGGTCGCAGCTCGCGCGACGCACGGGGACCCTACGCGCGACGGCCCACACCGGCGGCGCGCCACTGCAGGGCGTCGTCGGGTACTGGTACGGCAAGGCCCCCGGCCTGGACCGCGCGACGGACGCGATCCGCCACGCCAACCTCATCGGCACCGACCCCCACGGGGGCGCGGTGGCGCTGGTCGGGGACGACCCCGGAGCCAAGTCCTCCACCGTGCCGTGCTCGTCCGAGCTCGCGCTGGCAGACCTCTACCTCCCCACGCTCTACCCCGCGGACTCCCAGGACGTGCTGGACTTCGGCGTCCACGCTGCGATCCTCTCCCGGGTCTCGGGCCTGTGGTCGGCCCTGAAGATCTCCTCGCACGTCGCGGACGCCTCGTCCACCGCGCTGGTGGACCCGGATCGGATCCTGCCCGTCTACGGCGATCTGGGCACGAGTC
Source organism: Dietzia cercidiphylli (assembly GCF_039531545.1). Classification (NCBI taxonomy): domain Bacteria; kingdom Bacillati; phylum Actinomycetota; class Actinomycetes; order Mycobacteriales; family Dietziaceae; genus Dietzia; species Dietzia cercidiphylli. Next base: position 483,484 of record NZ_BAAAQG010000003.1, on the reverse strand, counting down.
CCCACGTGCCCTCGGGCCAGTTGCTCGGGTCCAGCCTCATGGAGTTGGAGCAGAACCAGCTCACGATCCGGATCCCCCGCGCGCTGGAGTACGCCCGGCTCAACCGACTCAACCGGATCGTGCAGTCGACCGCCGACGACCGGATCGGGATCGTCGCCGCCGGGAAGAGCTACCTCGACGTCCGCGAGTCGCTGCGCAGGTTGGGTCTCGACGACGCCGAGCTCGCCCGACGCGGCATCCGGATCCTCAAACTCGGCATGGTCTACCCGATCGAGCGCACGGTCCTCGACGAGTTCATGACCGGCCTCGACGAGGTGATCGTGGTGGAGGAGAAGCGCGACTTCATCGAGACGATGATCCGCGAGATCCACTTCCGACGGCCAGACGTCGCGAACGTCGTGGGCAAGACCCATGAGGACGGCTCCACCCTGTTCAGCCGCTTCGGTGAACTCGACGTCGACGCCGTGACCCGGGGCCTGGCGCAACGGCTGGGCCGCGTCCACGGGATAGAGTCGGCGGCCGCCTGGCTCGACGGACCGGGCCGCGGCCGCTCGCGCATCTCCCTGCCGCTGGCCACCACCCGCACCCCCTACTTCTGCTCGGGGTGCCCCCACAACAGCTCCACCAAGGTGGCGGACGGGACGCTCGTGGGCGGCGGCATCGGCTGCCACGCGATGGTCCTGCTCATGGACGAGGACCAGGTCGGCACCGTCACCGGGGTCACCCAGATGGGTGGCGAGGGACTCCAGTGGACCGGTATGGCCCCGTTCCTGACCGAACGCCACATGGTGCAGAACATCGGCGACGGCACGTTCATGCACTCGGGTTCCCTCGCCCTCCGCGCGGCCGTCGCCTCGGGCGACAACATCACCTACAAACTCCTCTACAACGGGACGGTGGCCATGACGGGCGGCCAGGACCCGGTCGGCGAGATGTCCCTGCCGGAGATCCTCCGGCTCCTGCAGGCGGAGAGGGTCGCCCGGATCGTCGTCACCACCGACGACGTCAAGGCCACGAGGTCCCAGGGACTGCCCCGCGGCATCGAGGTCCGCGACCGCCGCGACACGCTCGAGGTCCAGAAGGAGCTCGCCGCGGTCCCCGGGGTGACCGTGCTGGTCCACGACCAGTTCTGCGCGGCCGAGAAGCGCCGCCACCGCAAGCGCGGCACCTACCCCACCCCGGCGGAGCGGGTGATGATCAACGAGCGCATCTGCGAGGGGTGCGGCGACTGCGGCAAGAAGTCCAACTGCCTGTCGGTCCATCCGGTGGACACCGAGTTCGGCCGCAAGACCCGGATCGACCAGTCGACCTGCAACTTCGACTTCTCGTGCCTGGAGGGCGACTGCCCGGCCTTCGTCACCGTGGTCCCGGGCGTCGGGACCGAGCGCGTGGCGACCGCACCGGAACTGGACTCCGCCGCCCTCCCGGAACCGGACCGGGTCGCGGTCGACGCCGACCGCGGCTTCTCGCTGCGCCTCACCGGGATCGGTGGGACAGGGATCGTCACCGTCTCGGCCGTGCTGGCGACCGCCGCCGTGCTCGACGGCAACTCCGCCCGCACGCTCGACATGACGGGTCTGGCGCAGAAGGGTGGCGCGGTGGTCTCCGATGTCCGGGTGGCGCGGACGCCACTCGAGCAGCCCCCCAAGATCGGGGCCGGGGACTGCGACCTCTACCTGTGTTGTGACGGCCTCGTGGGCGCGGACGACGCCAACCTCAAGGTCGCCCACCCGGACCGCACCACCGCGGTGGTCTCCACCACCCGGATCCCCACGGGGACCATGGTGATCGACACCGCCGTGCACTACCCGTCCACACCGGACATCCAGGCGGCCATCGACCGGGCCTCCGGGCGGGGCGTCTACCTCAACCCCGGCGAGATCACGGAGAACCTCTTCGGGTCCACGCAGGCGTCCAACATGCTCATGGTGGGGGCGGCGTACCAGAGCGGCGCCCTGCCGATCTCCGCCCGGGCCATCGAGCAGGCGATCGAACTCAACGGAGTCGCGGTCGCGGCGAACATCCAGGCCTTCCGGCGTGGCCGCCAGGCCGTCGCCGATCCCGGGGCCCTGGCCGCGCTGGTCGCGGATCTGCACCGGCCGGTGTCGACCGCGACGCCGGACCTGCACGAGCCGTCCCCCGCCGCGCGGCGACTGCTCGCCGGCCTGGGTGCGGCCGCCTCCGACGGCCTCCGCGCCGTGGTGGCCCTGCGCGTCGACGAGCTGATCGGCTTCCAGAACGAGGCCTACGCGGCCGACTACGTCCGCCGGGTCGAGGACCTGCGCGCGGCCGAGGCCCGGCGGCAGGGGCCGGACGGCGGTCACCCGGAGCGGCTCACCCTCGCCGTGGCCAGGAACCTGCACAAGCTCATGGCCTACAAGGACGAGTACGAGGTCGCCCGGTTGGCCGTCGACCCCGAGTTCGCGGCGCAGGTCACCGAGGAGTGGGGCGAGGGCGCCGTCCCCAGACTCAAGCTGCATCCGCCGGCGCTGCGGGCGATGGGGATGAAGCGCAAGATCTCGATCGGCCCCGGGGCCATGCCGGCGATCAGGGCACTGGCGGGGATGAAGCGCCTGCGCGGGACACCACTCGACGTGTTCGGGTACGCCCACGTCCGCAGGGTCGAACGCCAACTCCTGGCCGAGTACCGCGAGCTGGTCGACCGACTCACCGCCGACCTGCGGCGCCGGAACCCGGGCCCGGGAGGGGAGGACTCCGCCTGGGTGGATGCCGCGTTCGCGCTGGCCGAACTACCGGACCTGGTGCGCGGCTACGAGGACGTCAAGCTCGGGAACGTGGCCCGCTACCGGGAGGAGCGCACCCGGCTGCTCGGCGCTCTCACGACCGCAGAGCCGCCGATGCCATCGCGGTGAGGACACGCCGCAGTTCGGCCTCGGCCATCGACGGCAGCCGCGGGCTGGAGTTGAGCAGTCCGAACACCGCGTGGACGTGGGCCCGCGCGTCCACGGCGGGCAGCTCAGGGCGCAGTCGGACGAGCGCGTCGACCCACATCTCGGCGTACTCGCGCTGCAGACTGCGCACCTCGTGCCGGGGGCCGGCCGGGAGGGCGCCGAGGTCGCGGAACTGGACGCTGATGAGATCCGGTTCGGTCGCCACGAAGTCCACGTGGACCCCCAGCAGCGCGTCCAGCACCTCGGCCGGGTCCCCGCCCCGCTCCACCGCGGCGCGTCCACCGTCGCGGAGCCGACGCGAGATGTCGAGCAGCATCTCGGCGAGCACGTCCTCCTTGGAGGAGAAGTACCGGTACATGCCCGGACCCGAGATGCCGACCTCCGCACCGATGTCGTCCAGGCGCACCGCGTGGAAGCCCCGCCGTGCCATGAGCCGGGCCGCCGCGTCGAGGATCTCGTCGCGGCGGCGGGCCTTGGCCTGGGCTCGTGGGGTCAGCGCCACGGCCTCCTGCTGATCCATCTGCGACCTCGGTACCGTCGAACTCAGTGGAAGAAGTGCCGGGCGCCGGTGAAGTACATCGTGATCCCGGCCTTCTCGGCGGCCTCGATCACCTCTGCGTCCCGGACGGACCCGCCCGGCTGCACCACCGCGCGCACCCCGGCCTCGGCGAGCACCTCGAGCCCGTCGGCGAACGGGAAGAACGCGTCCGACGCCGCCACGGCCCCGGTCACCCGCTCCCCCGCGCGCTGCACCGCGAGCCGGGCCGAGTCGACACGGTTGACCTGGCCCATGCCCACTCCGACGGTGGCGCCGGACTGGACCAGCAGGATGGCGTTGGACTTGACCGCCCGGCAGGCGCGCCACGCGAACAGCAGGTCGCGCAGGGTCGCCTCGTCGGCGTCGTCGCCGCACGCCTTGGTCCACCCCGCGGTCACGTCGCCGTCGGCGTCCAACGAATCGCGCTGCTGCACCAGCACGCCCCCGGAGATCTGCTTGCGCTCGAGCTCCCCCTGCGCCGGCGGGTTCGCCTCGAGGATCCGGATGTTCTTCTTCCGCTGCAGGATCTCCACGGCACCGTCCGCGTAGGAGGGCGCGATGATCACCTCGGTGAAGATCTCGGCCACCTGCTCGGCCATCTCCAGGGTTACCTCGCGGTTGGCGGCGATCACCCCGCCGAACGCGCTGACGGGGTCGCACTCGTGGGCGGCGCGGTGGGCCGCGGCGATGTCGGCGTCGATCGCGATGCCGCACGGGTTCGCGTGCTTGATGATCGCCACGCACGGCTCGGCGTGGTCGAAGGCGGTCCGCCAGGCGGCGTCGCCGTCGACGTAGTTGTTGTAGCTCATCTCCTTGCCGTGCAGCTGCTCGGCCTGAGCGAGTCCGGGGGCCGCGGCGGAGTCCGTGTAGAGGGCGGCGCCCTGGTGCGGGTTCTCTCCGTAGCGCAGGGTGGCGGCCAGGTCGAGACTCTGCCCCTGCCACACCGGAAAGCTCTCGTCCCCGTCCCCCGCGGGGGTCGCGGTCTGCTCCGTCATCCAGGTGGCCACCGCGACGTCGTAGGCACCGGTGTGGCGGAAGGCGGCGGCGGCGAGCCGACGGCGCTCCTCTAGCGGGAATCCGCCCTCGGCCACCGCGTCCAGGGCCTCGCCGTACCCGGCCGGGTCCACCAGCACCGCGACCGACGGGTGGTTCTTGGCCGCCGCGCGGACCATGGACGGACCACCGATGTCGATCTGCTCCACGCACGCGTCGTAGTCCGCGCCGGAGGCGACGGTGTCGGTGAAGGGATAGAGGTTGACGACGACGAGCTCGAACGGCTGCACGCCGAGATCGGCGATCTGCTCGAGGTGCTCGGGCTTGCGCGAGTCGGCCAGGATGCCCGCGTGCACCCGCGGGTGCAGGGTCTTGACCCGACCTTCGAGGCATTCGGGGAACCCCGTCAGGTCCTCGACGGGCGTCACCGCGACCCCCGCGGCCGCGATGCGCTGGGCGGTGGAACCGGTCGACACGATCTCGACGCCGGCGGCCGCCAGACCCCGCGCGAGATCCTCGAGTCCGGTCTTGTCGTAGACGCTGATGAGCGCACGGCGGACGGGCCTGCGGGAGTCGGTCACGATAGGTGCACCTTTCGACCTTCGGTGTGGAGTCGGCCACGGGCGGCGGCCGCGAGGATGTCGACGAGCAGCTCGCGCTCGACGACCTTGATTCGTTCGTGGAGGGACGACTCGGTGTCGTCGGGGAGGACGTCGACCGCGCACTGGGCGATCACCGGGCCCGTGTCCACCCCGGCGTCGACCAGGTGGACGGTGCATCCCGTGACCGTCACACCGTAGTCCAGCGCGTCCCGCACCGCGTGGGCGCCGGGGAAGGACGGCAGCAGGGCCGGATGGGTGTTGACCACGCGTCCGGCGAACTCTCCGAGGAAGGACTCGCCGAGGATGCGCATGAAACCCGCGGAGACGACCCAGTCCGGGGAGAACCCGCGCACCGCGTCCGTCAGCGCACGGTCCCAGGCCGGGCGGTCGGGATGGTCGGCGGGCCGGACTACCGCGGTGGGCAGCCCGGCGGTCTCGGCGCGGGTCACGGCCTCGCAGTGGCGATCGGAGACCAGGCCGACGACCCGGTAGGGACTGTCGGCCCCGCCGGACGAGTCCAGGACGCTCTGCGCGAGCGTGCCGGCACCGGAGGCCAGGAGTACGACCTGGCAGGGTGCTCCGGACTCGGCACTGACCACGTCCTACGCTCCTGCCCGTCGATCCACCCGCCCGCCGGATTCCCGGGCACGGGTCGCAGTCTAGTCGGAGGCCTTGGGGCGCTCGTCAGGGCTCTCCCCGGCCGTCTCGGCTTCGACTGACGCCGCGCCGTCCACCGCCGCGCCGTCCACCGCCGAGTCGTGCCCGTCCCCCTCTGTCGCTCCCCCGGAGTCCGGCGCCGTCCCGCTCGCGGAGTCGGGGGACTCGGGACGGGGGGCCGCCACCTCGTCGTCGTCGGGCTCGTCGCCGGCGGTCTCTTCGCCGCCGGATACAACGCCGTCTGAACCGCCCTCACCGGGGAGGTCTTCATCCCCGGGCAGGTCTTCGGGCCCGACCCGGGACGGCTCCGGTTCTGGTTCCGGTTCCGGTTCCGGTTCGCTCTCGAATTCGGCCCCGCCCTCGGCGTCGAACTCGGCCTCCGACTCGGCCTCGCCCCCGGGCGGTGTCCGCGCCCCGACCTCGGGGTCCGCCCCGACCTCCGGTTCCGTCTCCGCCTCGTCCCCGGGCACCGTCCCGGCGCGGCGGCGCCGACGCTCGAGCTCGCTCTCCGCGCGCTCGCGACGCCGCGTGAGGCCTGCGAGGGACAGTGCGATCGTGGCGGAGCCGATCACGCCGAAGAGCGCCAGCGCGGTCCCCGCGGCGATCAGCGAGCCGGTTCCCACCGTGCCGAGCACCCCGAGTTCGCCACCCGCCACGACCGGGCTGACGGCCACGACGAGTGCGACGATCGCGGCGGCCAGCCACGCGGCCTTGACCGCGTCGGCGGTGGTGCGGAACCAGTGCGCGACCGCACGGGCGAGCCCGGCCGCCACGAGCACCGTCACCAACAACAGCGCCTGCATCGACCAGTGCGGATCCGTCGTGGGCAACGCCGCCGCGAGCGGGACCTCGGGCATCGGCCCGCGGGACACGGCGAACACACTGTACGAGGCCTCCCCGAGGTGGGCCTCCCCGCCGACCGCGAGGGTGGCCGCGGCCATGACGACGTTCGGAAGGTAGGCGATGGAGATCGCCGCGAGCGCCGCGGTGCCCGTGAGATCCTTGCCGATCTCGAGGACCGAACCGACCGGCCCCCACGCGGCCAGCAGGCCGATCAGCAGGAGGATCGCGGCGATGGCCCAGACGGCCGCCACGAACGCCGACCCGAGGTGGATCCCCCCGCGTACCCAGAGCGGCAGGATCTCGCGGAGATCCCGTCGGAAGTACAACCACACCCCCAACCCGGATCCGAACAGCGCCACCGCGGCCGTCCAGAGCAGTGCCGTCGACAGGGAGGCCTCCCGCACGGCGAAGTCCGAGGCCGCGGACCCGACGAGCAGGGAGGCCAGCCCCGTCAGCAGCAACCCCGCCAGCGTCACACCCGCCACGGCGGCGGCGGCCTCGCGCGGACCGGGCTCCTCGACGTCGGCGAGCACCGCGCGGGTCTGCCGGGCCAGGACCGCCACGTAGATCAACGGCGGGAGCAGGGGCAGGAAACCCAGGGACACCGCGTCCACGGTGAGCGGTACCCGGTTGACCACCAGCCACTCCACCGCGACCACTGCGAACAGCGAGTCGAACCCCCGCGCGGTGAACACCAGGATCGCCAGCGTGACGGCAGCGAGGACCAGGACGGTGACGATGACGGGGAGCGCAGCGGCCGCCGCCGTCCAGAGCAGCGATCGGGCGCCCGCCGGGGTCCGTCTCGCGGCGGGCCGGATGACACGTGGAGGACTCACCCTGCCACCGTAGAGACCCGCCTACCCACGCCCGCCCCCGGCACGCCGCGACCCCCGCCATCCGGGGATGGGCGGGGGTCGGGGAACGCTCACTCGCGGCGGCCCGGAGGGCTGCCGCGGGCGGATCACATCGCGTCGAGGATCTCCTTGGCGAGCGCCGCGGTCGCGGACGGCGTCTTGCCGACCTTGACACCGGCGGCCTCGAGGGCGTCCTGCTTGGCCTGCGCGGTACCCGCGGAGCCCGACACGATGGCGCCGGCGTGGCCCATGGTCTTGCCCTCGGGAGCCGTGAAGCCCGCCACGTAGCCGACGACCGGCTTGGTGACGTTGGCCTTGATGTAATCGGCCGCGCGCTCCTCGGCGTCGCCGCCGATCTCGCCGATCATCACGATGACCTTGGTCTCCGGGTCGTTCTCGAAGGCCTCGATGCAGTCGATGTGCGTGGTGCCGATGATCGGGTCGCCGCCGATACCGATGGCGGTCGAGAAGCCGTAGTCGGCCAGCTCGTACATCATCTGGTAGGTCAGGGTGCCCGACTTGGACACGAGTCCGATCGGGCCCTTGCCGGCGATGTTGGCCGGCGTGATGCCGACCAGCGACTCGCCCGGCGTGATGATGCCCGGGCAGTTGGGGCCGATGATGCGGGTCTTGTTGCCCTTGGACACGTTGTAGTTCCACGCGTCGGCGGTGTCCAGGACCGGGGCGCCCTCGGTGATGACCACGGCCAGCGGGATCTCCGCGTCGATGGCCTCGATGATGGCGTCCTTGGTGAACGGCGGCGGGACGAAGAGGATCGTCACGTCGGCACCGGTGGCCTCCATGGCCTCGGAAACGCTGCCGAACACGGGGAGCTCGACGTCGTTGCCGTCGGCGTCCTTGTGGGCCACGGTGGTGCCGGCCTTGCGGGCGTTGACGCCACCGACGACCTGGGTCCCGGCCGCGAGCATGCGGGCGGTGTGCTTGGTGCCCTCGCCGCCGGTGATGCCCTGGACGATGACCTTGCTGCCTGAGTTGAGGAAGATCGACATATCTGGTTGTTCCTACTCTTCCTACTTGGAGGCCAGCTCGGCGGCCTTGTCGGCGCCGGAGTCCATGTTGTCGGCCAGGGTCACGAGCGGGTGATTGGCGTCGGCGAGGATCTTGCGACCCTCCTCGACGTTGTTGCCGTCCAGGCGGACGACCAGCGGCTTGTTGGCCTCGTCGCCCAGCATCTCCAGGGCCTTGACGATGCCGTTGGCCACCGCGTCACAGGCGGTGATGCCGCCGAACACGTTGACGAAGACGCTCTTGACCTGCTCGTCGCCGAGGATCACGTCGAGCCCGTTGGCCATGACCTCGGCCGAGGCGCCGCCGCCGATGTCGAGGAAGTTGGCGGGCTTGACTCCACCGTGGTTCTCGCCCGCGTAGGCGACGACGTCGAGCGTGGACATGACCAGCCCGGCGCCGTTGCCGATGATGCCGACCTGGCCGTCGAGCTTGACGTAGTTGAGGTCGTTCTCCGCGGCCTTCTGCTCGAGGGGATCAGTCGTGCCGGCGTCGGCGAAGTCCGCGAACATCTCCTTGTGACGGAACTCGGCGTTCTCGTCCAGGGTGACCTTGCCGTCCAGCGCGAGGATCTCGTCGTTCGGGGTGCGGACGAGCGGGTTGACCTCGACGAGGGTGGCGTCCTCGTTGACGAACACCTCGTACAGCTTCGCGATCGTCACGGCGGCCGCGTCCAGCACCTCCTCGGGGAGGTGGCCGGCGGCCGCGATCTCGCGCGCCTTGGCCACGTCGACACCGACGGTGGGGTCGATGTTGATCCGCGCGAGGCGGTCCGGGGACTCCTCGGCGACCTGCTCGATCTCCACGCCGCCCTCGACCGAACACATGGCGAGGTAGTTGCGGTTGGAACGATCGAGGACGAAGGAGATGTAGTACTCCTCCGCGATGTCGCTGGCCTCGGCCACGAGGAGCTTCTTGACGATGTGGCCCTTGATGTCCAGGCCAAGGATGTCCTCGGCCCGCGCACGCGCTTCGGTGGCGTCCTCCGCCAGCTTCACGCCGCCGGCCTTGCCACGGCCTCCGACCTTGACCTGCGCCTTGACGACGACAGGCTTGCCGATCTCGGCCGCGACCTTCTCGGCTTCCTCCGCGGTATCCGCGACGCGCCCCGGGGTGGTGGGGACGTCATGCTTCGCGAAAAGAGCCTTTGCCTGGTATTCAAAGAGATCCATCAGCTCACCATCTTGACGTGGGTAGATTCGCCCGGCCCTGTTGAAAGCCGAGTCAACCCTCATCCTAAGCGGCCAGTGTGTCGCCCGTCGCACCCTGGGGGTAGACGTGTGCGTCGGGTCACAGATCCCCGGGGGTGAGAAGCCGCTCGAGCCGCCACTCGCGACACTTCAATCAACTTCATACCCCTCGACCACTGGAGTCACATCAGTGTGATCCACCCCTCCCCATCGGACGGCCCGTTACCTTGCGACACCGTTGCCGATCCGTTACTTTGGGGGACGTCTTGGTCACGGAAAGATCACAGCACGACCTCAGAGGGGAAACGCCACCGGTGAAGAACGAGTCGCAGCACGTACCACCAGCGACTCCTGTCGTCGTACCCGCCTCCGGAGCACACGGCGGGGGACGTCACCGCCTCCCCGCTCCCCCGCACGCACTGCGCGGCCGCGCGGCCGTCCTGGCCGTCGCCGCCGGCGCCGCGGTGTCGGCCGCCTCGGCCGGGTCCGTCATGGACTTCGCGGGCACCCACTCCGCCGAGGCCGGCGACATCGCACTCCTCGCCAACGGTGAAGCGGAGCCGGCGACCAGTACGCCCGACGCGCCGTCGTCCTCCACCCCCGCCACTCCCTCTCTACCCGAGCCGGTGGTGGTGTCGGTCTCCGACTCCGAGTCCGAGAACGCGCAGTCGGCCATGCTCTACGCCGGCACCGAGATCAACACCCAGCGGGAGATCGCCGAGGAGCAGGCCCGGCGCCCGAAGGTCGCCCTCCCCGCAGTGGGCACCTTCACCTCCGGTTTCGGCATGCGCTGGGGTGCGATGCACGCCGGCATCGACATTGCCAACGCCATCGGCACCCCGATCCTCGCGGCCACCGATGGTGTCGTGATCGACTCGGGCCCCGCCCAGGGCTACGGGAACTGGATCCGCATCATGTCCGACGACGGCACGATGACCCTCTACGGCCACATGGAATCCCTCGACGTCCGCGTGGGCGAGCGCGTCTACGCCGGCCAGAAGATCGCAGGCATGGGCAACATGGGCTTCTCGACGGGATCCCACCTGCACTTCGAGGTCCTGCTCAACGGCGGCACCCAGCACGTCGACCCCGTCATCTGGCTGGCCCAGCAGGGCATCCACCTCGCGGGCGCCGGGAGCAGCGAGAGCTCGGGCTTCAGCCCCTTCGGGAGCTGACCTCGACCTGGGCAGTCGTCCACGGCCGAGTCGGGTATTCAGCGGAGTACCGCGCGTAGCCCCCTCGAAGCGAGCACCGAACGTCCACCCCAGCCGGAGCTTCTCGTTCCGGGTGTCGATCTCGGTGAACGAGCTGATCCCGGCGACCGTGCCGACCTCGTCCGGTCGCGGGGATTCCACGCGCACCGTGTAAGGATGTGCCCCGGGCGCCATCCGGTCCCCGACGAACTCCCGGGTCCGCGCCAGATCCGCGTGCGCGGTCTCGAACGGGTATCCCGACCCGAACGCCGCCGGATCCGGCATGAGCGGCTACAGGCCTTCCGCGTCTCCGGGGGCCATTGGATCCAGCCGTACCAGCCTCCCGACCAGCGGGGTGCCCACCGGCACTCGGGCGGGCATCTGCGCCCCTAGAGCTTCTGCATCGGAACTCCCCCGATGAGCATCAGGCGCACCTTTCCGGACGCGCCGAAGTCGATCGTCGCCGTGGCCCGCGGACCGCTGCCATCGCAGGTCAGAACCTTTCCGAGCCCGTACTTGTCGTGCGTCACCCGGTCTCCGGGCGCCAACTCCAGGGCGGGCGCGGAGGACTTGGCCCGGGGAATCCCGGACGACCGGCCGCCGCCGGAGCCGAATCCACCACCGGAGCCGAACCCACCACCGGAACCGTATCCACCCCCGCCGGAGCCGCCGCCGCCACCGAATCGGCGCCGCGGCGCGTACGAGTCGTCGTCACCGAACCCGCCACCGCCGGCCGGTTCCTCACGCTGCCACTCGATCGCCTCCGACGGGATCTCCTCGAGGAAGCGCGACCCGGGGTTGGTCATGGGCTGGCCCCACGACGAGCGCATCATGGCGCGGGTCAGGTAGAGGCGTTGACGCGCACGGGTGATGCCCACGTACGCCAGCCGCCGCTCCTCGGACAGCTCCGCCGGGTCCCCGAGCGCGCGCATGTGCGGGAACAGCCCGTCCTCCATGCCGACGAGGAACACCACCGGGAACTCGAGCCCCTTGGCGGTGTGGAGGGTCATGAGTGTGACCTGCCCCTGGTCCTCGGCCGGGATCTGGTCGGCGTCCGCCACGAGGGAGACCCGCTCGAGGAAGGCCGCGAGCGAACCGGGCTCGGCGATGCCCTCGTCCAGTTCGGCGTAGTCCGGTGCGGCGTCGTCCGGTGCGCCGTCGTCCAGTGCGGCGTCGGACTGGTCGGCCACCGCTCCCGCGGCGTCCCCGGCGTCCTCGTCCCCGAAGCCCTGCTCGCGCGCCGACCGCTGCAGCGCGGCCTCGGAGGAGAACTCCCGCCCCACGCCCACCAACTCGTTGAGGTTGTCCAGGCGGGCCGCGTCCTGCGGATCGTTGGAGGCCTCCAACTCGGCCCGGTATCCGGTCCGGTCGAGCACGGCCTCCACCAGGGCGCCGACGTCGGGGGCCGAGTCCTCGCCACCGGCGTGGTCGGAGCCGCTCAAGCGCCCGCGGAGCTCGTCGAGGAGAGAGACGAAACCCGCGATCGCCTTGACCGAGCGGGTGGGCAGCAACGCGACCCTGCCCTCCGCGGCGTCCCGCAGGGCCTCACCGAAGCCGATGGCCCGCTGCTCGGCATGGACCGCCACACACGCCTCCGCACGGTCCCCGATTCCCCGCCGAGGGGTGTTGAGGATGCGGCGCAGCGCCACCGTGTCGTCAGGATTGGAGAGCACCTTGAGGTACGCAACGATGTCGCGCACCTCCTTGCGCTCGTAGAACCGTGTGCCCCCGACGACCTTGTAGGGCAGACCCAGCCGGACGAACACGTCCTCGATCACCCGGGAGGAGTTGTTGGTCCGGTAGAACACGGCCACGTCGGAGTACCCGGCGTCCCCGGAGTCCACCAGGCGGTCTATCTCCCCGGCGATGAACCGCGCCTCGTCGTGCTCGTTGTCCGCCACGTACCCGACGAGCAGCTCGCCGGTTCCCTCGTCGGTCCAGAGGTTCTTCTCCCTCCGGCCCGGGTTGCGGGAGATCACGGCGTTGGCGGCGGAGAGGATCGTCTGCGTGGAGCGGTAGTTCTGCTCGAGCAGGATCGACCGGGCGTCCGGATAGTCGTGCTCGAAGTCCTCGATGTTGCGGATCGTCGCGCCCCGGAACGCGTAGATCGACTGGTCCGCGTCGCCCACCACACAGAGCTCCGCCGGTGCCACCCCGGCAGCGGCGTCGTCCCCGGACCCGGCCGCACCGCCGACGAGCGTCCGGACCAGGACGTACTGGGCGTGGTTGGTGTCCTGGTACTCGTCCACCATGACGTGCCGGAACCGGCGCCGGTAGTACGCCGCCACCTCGGGGTGCGACCGCAGCAACCCCACGGTCTCCCCGATCAGGTCGTCGAAGTCGAAGGCGTTGGCCGCCTGCAGCCGCGCCTGGTACTCGGTGAACACCGCCGCCACCGTCTGCCCGGTCCGGTCCGAGTCTTCCAGCGCACGGTCCATGGCCTCCGACGGCTCGCGGAGCTCGTTCTTGTGGTTCGAGATGGCCGAGGCGAGCATCCGCGGGGTGAACTTCTTGACCTCGAGGTGCTGCTCCTTGGCGATCATGCCGAGCAGGCGACGGGAATCGTCCGAATCGTAGATCGTGAAGTTGGAGTTGCGGGTGCCCAGCAGCGCGGACTGGGCCCGCAGGATCCGCACGCAGATCGAGTGGAACGTGGCCACCCACATCCGTTCGGCGTGTGGCCCCACCAGGGCGGACACACGCTCCCGCATCTCCGCGGCGGCCTTGTTGGTGAACGTGATGGCGAGGATCTGCCCGGGGTGTGCGCCCCCCTCGGCCAGCAGGTACGCGATCCGCCTGGTCAGCACGCTGGTCTTCCCGGAACCCGCGCCGGCCACGATCAACAGCGGACCGCCGCGGTGCGTGACCGCGGCGGCCTGCTGTGGATTGAGTCCGTCCAGGAGCGGGGAGTGGGACGAGGTGGGACTGACGGCGGAACCGGCTGAGGCGGGGGCGGAGTGGGTCATCGTGGCGTCCAATCTACCCACCCGGTCCGACACCCCGGTCTCAGCGCGGGCGGTCCCCCATGAACTCCTCGACCTGCGCGGCCGTCGCCGTCAGAGTCGGATCGTTGTCCAGGTAGTACCGCGTCTCCCGGACGATGAGGCCGGAGAGGACCAGGAGGCCGATGAGGTTCGGGAGGGCCATCAGTCCGTTCATCACGTCCGCGAAGTTCCACACCACCTCGAGCTCGGTGACCGCACCCACGAACACCACACAGGTGAACACCATCCGGTAGGGGATGACGCCCCCGGCGCCCACGAGCCGCTCCACACACCGCTCGCCGTAGTACGACCAGCCGAGGATGGTCGAGAACGCGAAGAACGCGATCGCCACCGCCACCAGCTTGTCGCCGTACGGCATCGCCTCGGCGAACGCGTCGGCGGTCATGGTCCCGGCCGTGTCACTGCCCCGCTCCCACACGCCGGAGGTGACGATCACCAGACCGGTGAAGGTGACGACGATGATGGTGTCGATGAACGTCTGGGTCATCGACACCAGGCCCTGACGGGTCGGGTGGGTGGTCTTGGCCGCCGCGGCCGCGATGGCCGCCGAGCCCATCCCGGACTCGTTGGAGAAGATGCCCCGCGCGACACCCATCTGGATGGCGTACATGATCGCCGCACCCGCGAAGCCGCCCACCGCGGACGTCCCGGTGAAGGCCTGCGTGAAGATCTGCCCGAAGGCCCCGGGGATCGCGTCGGCGTTGAGCACCAGGACGACCATCCCGCCGAGCAGGTACAGCACGATCATCAGGGGCACGAACCCGGCCGTGACCCGGCCGATGGCCTTGATGCCCCCGAGCAGGACCGCGCCGGTGAGGACGAACAGGATGACGCCGGAGGCGACCACGGGGACGCCGAAGGAGTTGTCGAGCTGGGCCGCCACCGCGTTGCCCTGCGTCATGTTGCCGATGCCGAAGCTGGCCAGGACGGCGAACACGGCGAACACGATCGACAGCACCAGACCCACCCGGCCACCGGTCTTCCCGAACAGCTCGGAGAACCCCCGGTGGAGGTAGTACTGCGGACCACCGGACTGCTCGCCGCGGGCGTCGGTGACGCGGTACCGCACACCCAGGAAGGCCTCCGAGTACTTGGAGGCCATCCCCACGAGGGCGGTGACCCACATCCAGAAGAGCGCGCCCGGCCCACCCAGTGAGATCGCCGTCGCCACCCCGACGATGTTGCCCACGCCGACGGTCGCGGCGAGCGCGGTGGTCAACGCCTGGTACTGGGTGATGTCGCCCGCACCGCCGTCGTCACTCCGGCGGATCAGACCGAGTCTGAGCGCGGGGCCCAGCTTGCGGAACTGCAGAGCCCTCAACCGGATCGTGAGGAAGAGGCCCGTGCCGAGGAGCAGCGGGATGAGGACGAAGGGTCCCCAGATCACGGAACCGATGTCCGCGAGAGTCGAGTTCAAGTTCTCCACGGGCGGAAACACTAGACGGTCCCGCAGCCTCCGCGGAACCGAGTGGGATAATCACGGCATGAACACCGACCCCGCCGGCACGGACGATCCGCTGTCCGAGGCCCAGATCCAGGAACTCCGACTGGAGATCGACCGGTTGGACGCCGAGATCCTGGACGCGATAGTCCGTCGCAGCGAGATCTCCAAGCGCATCGGTCGCACGCGGATGCAGTCCGGCGGCACCAAGCTCGTCCACACCCGCGAGCTCAAGGTCTACGAGCGCTTCTCCTCACTCGGGCAGGAGGGGCAGACCCTCGCGGGGATGCTCCTACGTCTCGGTCGCGGGCGACTGGGCTGAGTCCCGGCCGACCCGACCGGCCGTGGAGGCGTACCCCAACCACGTGTGGTGGTTGTTCGCCCAGCACCAGCCCACCTTCGGCGCGCCCTTGTTCTCCCGGCCGTCGCGGCCGGTCCCCCCGCTGATCCACAGCGCCGGCGTCCGGGCATCCAGAGCTCCGTCCGCCTTGCGCTTCCGCGATCCGATGCACATGAAGCACCTGCCGGGTTCGAGCATCTCCGGCTGCTGGAGCAGCCAGCTCACCCCCTCGGAGATGGTCAGCGGAGTGCGCCCCCGCCGGGCCAGCTCGGCGTGCGCGTCCGTCGGGGTCCAGCCCAGCATGTCGTCGTCGCGTGTCACGTCCCTGACCAGATAGAGCGGGGCGTCCGGAACCCGGACGTCGTCGGTGGGTGTGAACTCGGCCAGGTCGGACATGTCGACGACGACGAAGCCCGCCCTCCCACCACGGCGCAGCAGGGTCGCCAGTCGGGCGGTGGACACGAACGACGGGTGGACGGCCAGCACCGGCCGACCGGGCCCCGGGGCGGCGGCACGAGCTGCGTCGTCACGAGCCGCGCCGTCAAGAACTGCGTCTTCGAGAGCTGCGGCGTGCTCCCGCAGCCGCCCGGCGGTGATCCCGCCGAGCTCGGGCACGCCCAGTTCGACGAGCCGATCGGCCTGGGCTGACACGGAGGGGTGGTCCGGAGGAGTCATGGGGGTCACGTGTCTGGAACGGGCGGCGGGGCCCCCGTATTCCCGACTAACCTCGCTGTCAGACGGCGGGCGATCCCCGGGCGGCAACACTGGGCAGGAGCGGCAATGACGGACATCAGCACGACACCACAGTGGTCGGCGATCGAGGATCTCGTACCGGCGATCGGCGAGGTGACCCTCCGTGAGCTGTTCGCCGCCGATCCGGAGCGGGGTCGCCGCATGGCGGTCACCGCGGGCGATCTGCACGTCGACCTGTCCAAGCACCTAATCACCGACGAGGTCCTGAGCGCTCTGACCGAGCTGGCCCACGCCGCACGGCTGCCGGCCCAGCGGGCCGCGATGTTCCGGGGCGACCGCATCAACACCACCGAGGACCGATCGGTCCTCCACACCGCGCTCCGTCTCCCGGCCGAGGCCGACCTCGTCGTCGACGGGCGTGACGTCGTGGCCGACGTCCACGCGGTCCTCACCCGGATGGCCGACTTCGCCGACCGCGTCCGGTCCGGCGGATGGACCGGGCACACGGGCGCGCGGATCGACACCGTGGTCAACATCGGCATCGGTGGCTCCGACCTCGGGCCCGTGATGGTCGACAAGGCCCTGCACCACCTGCAGACCGCGGGGATCAGCGCACGCTACGTCTCCAACGTGGACCCCGCCGACCTCTCGGCCGTGCTCGCCGAGGTCGACCCCGCGACCACGCTGGTGGTGGTCGCCTCCAAGACCTTCACCACGCAGGAGACCATGGCCAACGCCCACGCGGCGCGTCGGCACTTCGTCGAGGCCCTCGGATCGGAGGAGGCGATCGCCTCCCACTTCGTGGCGGTGTCGACGGCCACCGAGGAGGTGGCCGACTTCGGGATCGCCGCGGACAACATGTTCGAGTTCTGGGACTGGGTCGGGGGCCGGTACTCGGTGTCGTCGGCGATCGGCCTCTCGGTGATGATCACGGTGGGCCCGCCCGCGTTCGTCGAGCTGCTCGAGGGCTTCCACGCCATGGACCTGCACTTCGCGACCGAGGCGCCCGAGCACAACGCGCCGGTCCTCATGGCCCTGCTCGGCATCTGGTACACCTGCTTCCTCGGGGCCCAGTCCAAGGCCGTGATCCCCTACGCCCAGGGCCTCCTGCGATTTCCCGCCTACCTCCAGCAACTGACCATGGAGTCCCTCGGCAAGTCGGTCCGACTCGACGGCTCCGACGTCTCCTACCCCACCGGCGAGGTCTACTGGGGCGAGCCCGGCACCAACGGCCAGCACGCCTTCTTCCAGCTCCTGCACCAGGGCACCCAGCTCGTCCCGGTGGACTTCATCGGGGTCGCCCGTCCGGTCTCGGACCTGCCCACCGCCGACGGCGCCGGATCGATGCACGACATGCTCGTGGCCAACCTGTTCGCCCAGTCCCGTGTGCTGGCGTTCGGCAAGACGGAGGACGAGGTGCTCGCCGAGGGCGTGGACCCCGCGATCGCGCCGCACAAGGTGATGCCCGGCAACCGGCCGTCCACCACGATCCTCGCGCCGTCGCTCTCGCCCGGGGTGCTCGGGCAGCTCATCGCCCTCTACGAACACGTGGTGTTCGTCCAGGCCGCCGTGCTGGGCATCAATGCGTTCGATCAGTGGGGGGTCGAGCTGGGCAAGGCCCAGGCCGGCGAGCTCCTGACCGCCCTGACCGCGGAGAAGCACCCCGGGGAGGGCTTCGACTCCTCGACGGATGCTCTCGTCGAGATCTACCGCGAGGCACGCGGTCGTCGCTGAGCCGGAACTGTTCCGCCCGGAGCTGTCGTAGCCGGGTGCGAGCATGGCGGTATGAGCACTGTCTATTGCACCGCCACGAGTCTGGACGGGTACATCGCCGACGACGAGGAGAGCCTCTCCTGGCTGTTCGCGACCTCCGGTGAGGCCGAACCCGCGGGGTACACACCGACCGAGCCGGACCCCACCCTCCCCGACCTCCACTTCGACCGCTTCTACTCCGGCGTCGGTTCGATCGTCTGCGGCGTCAACACCTTCGAGTGGGTCCGCCGCGACCTGACGAAGGACGGCCAGCCGTTCGTCTGGCCGTACTCCCTGCCGAGCTGGGTCGTCACCCACCGCGATCTCGATCCCGTCGACGGCGTCGAGTTCTTCGCCGGAGACATCGGCGACCTGCACCCGCTCCTCGTCGAGGCCGCCGACGGCGGGGACGTCTGGATCGTCGGGGGCGGTGACCTCGCCGGCCAGTTCGCCGACCGAGGACTGGTGGACCGGGTCTGGATCCACCAGTGTCCGGTCGTCCTCGGATCCGGGCGACCCCTGCTGCCCCGCCGACTCCGTCTCCACCGCCGGAAGCTCGAGACCCACGGCCAGTTCACGGCGATGCTCTTCGACGTGGTGGGCCCCGAGCCCCGAATCACGACCTGATCGGCGAGTACCCCGGCGCCTTCCTCCGCTGCAGTCCCGGACGAAAGGCCCGCAGCAGACTATTGCGCGTTCGAATGTATGTGCGTAGACTAGAACGTACATTCGATACAGGCGGCGGTGGCGGAAGACTCGGAGGTGAGGCATGGACGTTGGCAACGGCCCCTCCTCCGACGGCTCCTCCGATGTCGATCCACTGACCGGACTGACCGCCTCGGCTCGTGCCGGGTGGGCGGCCGAGAATCGCGCCTCCGCCCAGCGGCTGTCCGCCTGCTACGACCTCCTGCTGGAATGCCTGCGCCGAGACGACTCCGGCGCCGGCCCCGATTCCCCGCCCGGCCACGCGGTGGTCGACCCGTTCGTGGTGGCAACCGGATACGTGGTGGCGGCGATGGCCGTCTCCACCCTGCGAGCCGAGTCGATGATCTCGTTCGCCGCGGACCTCCACCAGCGCTACCCCGCCGTCCTCGCCGCCCTGGCCGCGGGGCGCCTGGACCAGCGCGCCGCGGAACTGCTGGCCCGCCAGATGGCCACCGTCGACCCCGAGGTGCTTCCGCAGGTGCAACAGGACGTCGTCGACGACTACCTGGCCGCGACGGAGGCCGGCGAACGCCTCGGTCGGCACGCGGTACGCGATGCGGTGGACGCGATCATCACCCGCTACGACGCCGAGGGAATCCGTCGGCGCAAGGAGGACGCCAGCCGTGCGCGCGGTGTGCGCATCAGCAAGGGCGCTGACGGCATGTCCACCGTGTCGGCCATTCTGGCCACCGAGGAGGCCGCCGTCCTTGCCGAGGCGATCGATCAGCGCGCTGCCGAACACGCCGCCGCCGAGTCCGAGGCTGCCGCGGCGAGCGCAGCCGCGGCCGAGGCCACCGGCGAGTCGGGCTCAGTCCCGGGTCCGGACCCGGCCCCGGACTATCACTATTCCAAGGCCGAACGCCGCGCCGACGCCCTGTTGGCGCTGGTGTGCGGCGACAGCCTGCACGCCGGTGGCCAGGGCCGACCCACTGCGCCGTTGCGACCCAAGATCACCGTGATCGCTCCCGGCAACGACGGCGCGGGTGGCAACGGCGCGGGTGGCAACGGCGCCTGCGACGACGACGGGGTTCGGGTGGAGTTCACCCGCACCGGCGAGGCGGCGCTGCAGGCCCTACTGGACATGCTCGTCACCAGCGACGGAGCCAGCTTCGAGAAGGTCGACCCCCGTATCGGCGCCGCCGACGACGCCCGCCGCGCCCTGAGGTACCGGCCCGGTGCCGAGTTGGCCCGCCGCATCAGGCTGCGCGACGGTACCTGCCGCCATCCCGGCTGTGCGGTTCCGGCCGATGACTGCGACATCGATCATGTCCGCCCCTTCGACCACGCCGACCCCGCCCGCGGCGGACCCACTGAAGAGTGCAATCTGATGTGTCTGTGTCGGCGCCATCACCGGTTCAAGACGTTCTCCGACTGGATCTACGACCTGGCGCCCGATGGCACCCTCACCGTCATCACACCGGACGGGGCGACCATGACGACCCGACCATCCGGGCCGCTCGGGGTCTACCGCCGCGAGCACGCCCGCAATGAATCCCGCGCCTGGGACAGACAACAACAGCGCAACCCGGACCCGACCATCACAGGAGGGGAGACGCGCCCGGAGCCCACCTACTGGACTCGCCGTGCGGCCCGCCTGAGCGCCGAGCGTGCCCGCGCAACCGGCCCGGTCGACACCCGGCCCGGCGGCCAGAGCCGCTGGTGGAAGCGCAACGCGCCGGTCTTCAGCACGGTCGAACACGAGGTCGAGGCCCTGCTCGACGACATCCTCAACCCGCCTCCCTTCTGACCCGCCTTCCTTCTGACCCGTCGCCTCTCCGGCGCGGGCGGGCGGGAGAACCCGTCAGACGAACCTGCGGCTGACCTTCTCCGGCAGAAGCGTCAGCAGTGGGCCGATCGCCTTCCAGGGCTTGGCCGGGACGAGCGCACGAGTGGGCTCGGCGTCAATCGTCCTGACCAGCGCGTCGACGCCCTCGTCGAATTCGGTCATCAGCGAGGTCTTGACCGACCGGTTGATGTCGGTGCGGATGTACCCGGGAAGGATGTCGGTGACCTTGATGCGGCTGCCGGCGCTGTCGAGCTCGGCGTGCAGACCCTGCGCCAGCGAGGAGACGAACGCCTTGGTGGCGCCGTACGTGTTCTGGGCCTTGGGCATGCCGCGCAGCGAGCTCACGGACGAGATGAACACCAGGTGCCCCTCGCCCCGTGCGTGCATCAGCTCCATCGCGGCCTCGGCCTGGTTGAGGGTGCCGATCACGTTGACCATGGCGGTCTCCCGGTTGGCGTGCGCCTTCCCCGTACCGATGGACGCCCCCTTGCCCAGTCCTGCGTTGAGGACGAAGCGGTCGATCCCGCCGAGCTCCGCGTCGAGCTCGCCGAACACCCTCTCCACCGCGTCGCCGTCGGCCACGTCGAGCTCGCGGACCGCCACCGTGATCGACGGGTTGGCCGCCAGCAACTCGGCGCGGAGTTCCTGGAGCCGGTCGAGACGCCGGGCGCACAGCGCCAGATTCCTGCCCTGTGCGGCCCAGCGACGGGCCATGCCCTCGCCGAGACCCGCGCTGGCGCCGGTGATCAGGATCGTGTTGCGGTCGGTCACAGCTTCTCCTCCGTTGGCGATGGCCCCAGTGTGGCACGCGCCGGCTGGCACGACGGGCAGCGGTAGGCGATGCGATCGAGTGAATCGCTCGGCTCGTCCGGGTCGGCGAGACCACCCAGTCGGAACGTCTCCACCTCGGTCCCGCACCTGCGGCACGGCTTGCCGTCCCGCCCGTACACCCACAACTCCCGCCCGCGTCGCGTGTCCCCGGTGGTCACCCGGACCGCGCGATCGGCGTTGGCGAGGAGCATCCGCCGGGCGAGCACGACCACGGCGCGCAGATCAGGCACCGACTCCACCGGCTCCCGCGGGTCGAGGCCCCGCAGGAAACACAGTTCGGCGCGGTACACGGTGCCGATGCCGGCGAGATTGCGCTGGTCCAACAGTGCCTCCCCGATCGTCCGGGACGGCCGCTCGCCGATCCGCCGGAGCACCTCCGCGACGCTGGCGTCCGGGTCCCAGTCCCGCCCCAGCAGGTCGGGACCGAGATGCTCGACCGCCCGGTCGGCCTCGGCGGGATCCAGCGCGCGCAGCAACCCGAGCTCGGTGCCCACCACCTCGACGTCGTCGGCGCGCAGGAGCATCCGGACGGTGTGCGCGGGGAACCGCCACCGCTCCCCCGCCTTGTGGATGTGGATGCGGCCTTCCATCTTCAGGTGGATATGGAGGGTGACCGGGTCCCGACCCTGCGCGTCCGGGCCGACGACGACGAAGAGGTGCTTCCCCCGGGACCGGGCGGCCACCACGGTCCGGCCCCGCAGATCCACGGCCGCGAACCTGGGAACCCTGAGCTCGATCCTGTCCAGGGTCCGCCCGTTCAGCGCACGGTGCACCTTCGCGGCCGCCCTGTAGACGGAATCGCCCTCCGGCACCGTTGACTCCTCTGCCCGCTGTCCGATCTACCGCTCTCCGAGTGTGCGCACCATGGTGCCCTGAACCGCCCCGGGCTGCCGGGTTCACCATCCCGGTTGTCGACACTCCACGACGCCGGCGGTCTCGAGCTGCACTGTCGCATGCTCGATGCCGTGGCCCTCCCGCAGGACGCGTCGCGCCTCGTCGAGGACTCCGGAGTGGGGCACTCCGGGGGCGGTCACGAGGTGGACGGTCCCCACGTCCATCCCCGAGGTCAGCGTCCACAGATGCAGGTCGTGCACCTCCTCGACGCCGCGTACCGACGCGAGTTCGGACTCCACCGCTGCGGGGTCGACCCCGGCGGGCGCGTGCTGGGCGAGCACCGTGACGACCTGTCTACCGAGCATGACCGCGCGGACGACGATGAACACGGCGATCGCCACGGCCACCACGAGGTCCCACACCGTCGAACCCGTCGCGCGGATGAGCAGTGCGGCCGCGATCACCCCCACCGATCCGGCCGCGTCGGCCATCACCTCGAGATACGCCCCCCGCACCGCGAGACTCTCGGAGGATCCACTGCGCAGAAGGAGCAGCGAGATGATGTTGACGACCAACCCCAGTCCGCCGACGAGCAACATGGTTCCGGTGGCGACGGGGGCGTCCGACCCGAGCCGCCTGAACGCCTCGACAAGCACGTAGACGCCCATGCCGGACATGATGAGCACCGCCAGACCGGAGGCGAAGATCTCCACGCGATAATGGCCGAACGTGCGTCTCCCGGAACGGTCCGGCCGTGACGCGATCACCGTCGCCGC
The DNA here is from genome assembly GCF_039531545.1 of Dietzia cercidiphylli. Classification (NCBI taxonomy): domain Bacteria; kingdom Bacillati; phylum Actinomycetota; class Actinomycetes; order Mycobacteriales; family Dietziaceae; genus Dietzia; species Dietzia cercidiphylli. The sequence goes on along the minus strand of NZ_BAAAQG010000003.1, from coordinate 460,513 downwards.
GAGCGCCGCGCCCAGCGCCACCACGTCCGCCGCCATGTGGCCGGCGTCGGAGAGCAGGGCCAGGGAGCCGGAGATGAGGCCCGCGACCAGCTCGACCACGAAGAACACCACGGTCAGAACGAAGGCGCACGCCAGTCTGATCCGATACCGCGCGCCGGCGTGACCGGTCGGTCGGGCGTGGCCGGAGCTGTGCGCGTGACCGGAACTGTGCGCGTGGCTCCCGTGTGCGTGCCCGACCCCCATCTGATTCCCCTCCCGCTGACATATGCATTGATGCGCATATCTTAACTCGTCAGAACGGTTCACTCAACGCCGGATGCGCAGCCCCTTCGGGGTGGCACCGAACCCGGCGTTCTCGAAGGCGGCCGCGACGGGCGAGGTGTGGACGGGTTCGCCGGCGAGGGTGGTGACGGTCAGCGGGCCGACGGCACCTGATCGCACGACTGCGGCCAGCGCGGACGCGGCGAGCGGCACGGCCTCGGCCCGGTCGTCCAGCACGAGGACGGTCCGGCCGCCGCGTTCGACGAACAGGACACACAGCCCGTCGACCAGCACGACGAGCGCACCGGCCTTCCTGCCGGGACGGTGCCCAGATCCGCCCTCCGCAGAAGGTGGCCAGGGCAGCGCGGCGCCGTACGGGTTGGCCGGGTCCGTGGCGGCGAGGACCCGGACGACCGGTTCATCGGTGCCGGAGGGCCAGTGGGCGTCGTCCGCCGTGTCGTCGTAGGCGCGTAACCGGTCGATCGTGTTGCCGGCGGCGAACTGGGCGGCACCGAGACCGTCCACGAAGTAGCCGCGGCGGCAGCGGCCCGAATCCTCCATCTGCGCGAGGACCTTGTAGACGGCGGCGAACCCGCCCGGGATCTCCTCCGCCTCGACCGCGCCCCGGGTCACCACGCCGTGGCGCAGCAGGAGGGTCTCAGCCCAGGCGTGGGCGCGCAGGGTCGCGTCGGTGACCGGTTCCGGCACCAGCGACCAGCGCCCCGCCAGCACGGGCGGCGTCCGCGTGCCGGCGGCCATCGCACCGTTCAGCTGGGCCATGGAGGTCCGGCCCAGGCGGGCCCGACGGGGGCGGGCCGACGATCGCGGTGAGCGGTGGGCGGTCCCTGAGCCCGACGACCCGCCGCCGGCCAGGACCGCCCGCAACGGGGCGAACGTGTCATTGGTGACCACCCCGTCCCACACCAGGTCCCAGAGCGCGTCGCGGACGACCGCCTCGGTGATGGCTGGTCCGGTGGGGGCTGGTCCGGTGACGGCTGGTCCGGTGGGGGCTGGTCCGGCCACCTCCGGGGTGTCCCCGGTCGACTCCTGTGCGGCCTCCTTGACCGCTGCCACCACATCCCGGAAGAACAGCGCCCCGCCGCGCAGCGACTCGGCCACCGCGAGGTGGACGGGCCCTTCCGGTAGCGGGCGATCGAGGGGAAGGGTCGCGCCGGCGGTGTCGGCGGGGTGCAGCGAGATCCATCCGTCACGGGACCCCGCCCGGCCCCGCCCGCTCCAGATCACCTCTCCGCCGGCGAGCAGCTCGTCCAGCATCGCCGGGGAGTAGTCACGCACCCGCGGCGCCAGCACGAGCGGCTCGAGCGCGGAGGCGGGCAACGCCAGGCCGTCGAGCTGCTCGACCACGGCGAGTACGCCGTCCACGCCCGACTCGGCTCCCGAACCGGCGCCCAGGCTCTGCCAACCGGGCAGGAACCGCGCCAGCGCGGTGTGCGAGACCGGCTCGATCTGGCTGCGCAGTGCCGCGAGGGAGCGTCGGCGGATGTGGCGCAACACCTCGGCGTCGCACCACTCGGGACCCGAGGCCCCCGGGCGGAACTCGCCGGCCAGCACCGTCCCGGCCGAGGTCAGCCGATCGAGCACCCCGCGGGCCACGGCCACTCCCAGGCCGAAGCGCGCCGCCAGGGCGTCCACCGTGAACGGACCGTGGGTTCGCGCGTAGCGCCGGATCAGTTCGCCGAGTGGGTCGTCGACGTCGCCGAGGAAGGCCGAGGAGACCCCGGGCGGAGGCGGGACCCCCAGGCCGTCGCGGAGCCTGGGCACGTCCTCGACCCCGGCCCACCAGGTGCGACCGGCGTGCTCGACGGTGACCACCCGGAACGACCGCGCGAGTGTCGCCAGCCACCCCGGGACGGCCTCCGGCTCCGTGGACCGCTCGGCGATCTCCTCGACCGTCAGCGGTCCGAGCAGCCTCAGCAGGTCGGCCACGGCCTCGGCGTCACGGGCCGCCCGCTCGGGTTCGAGGTGCTGGAGCCGACGTTCGATCGAGTCCAGTACCTCCACGTCGAGAAGTTCCCGGAGCTCCACGCGGCCCAGGAGCTGACCGAGGAGGGTCGGGTCGATCGCCAGCGCCGCCGCCCGCTTCTCGGCCAGCGGCGAGTCACCCTCGTAGAGGAACGCACCGACGTAGTCGAAGAGCAGCGACTGCGCGAACGGCGACGCCCGGGGGGTGTCGACCTCCACGATCCGGACCGTCCGCGAATCGATCTCGCGCAGCAGACGTTCCAGCGCCGGGACGTCGTACACGTCCTGCAGGCACTCGCGCACGGCCTCGAGGATCATGGGGAAATCGGGGTAGCGGCGCGCCACGTCGAGCAACTGCGCCGACTTCTGCCGCTGCTGCCACAACGGGGCCCGCCGACCCGGGTCCAACCGCGGGAAGAGCAGGGCCCGCGCCGAGCACTCACGGAATCGGGAGGCGAACAGCGCGGACCCTCCCACGTGGGTGGTGACCAGGTCCACGGCCTCCTCGGCGCCGAGGGCGAAGGTCTCGGCCCCCGGGCGGGCGCCCGCCTCGCCGTCGTCGATCGTGTCCGGGACCCGCAGGATGATGCCGTCGTCGGACACCACCGGGACGGCGTCGAACCCGTGGGCGGCGGCGAGCCGCGCACGCACCGCCTCCGCCCACGGCCAGTGCACGCGCGCGCCGAACGGCGAGTGGAGCACGATGCGCCAGTCCCCCACCTCGTCGCGGAACCGCTCCACCACGAGCGTCGTGTCGCTGGGGAGATGCCCGGTGGCCTCCCTCTGCTCGGCCAGGTAGCGCCGGAGATTGGCGACCGCGTTGTCGTCGAGTCCGGCGGCGGCGAGGCGGGGCCCCACCTCGTCGTCGGACCCGTGCCCCACCTCGCGCAGGAACCCGCCCAGGGCGCGGCCCAGCTCGGCGGGCCGCCCCTGGTCGTCGCCCAGCCAGAACGGCAGGCGTCCCGTCCCGCCGGGCGCGGGCGTGACCAGCACCCGGTCGTGCGTGATCTCCTCGACCCGCCAGCTCGAGGCCCCGAGGGCGAACACGTCGCCGACCCTGGACTCGTAGACCATCTCCTCGTCGAGCTCACCGACCCGCGTCGCCTTCTCCCCCACCATGAACACGCCGAACAGCCCGCGGTCGGGGATGGTGCCGCCCGAGGTGACGGCGAGACGCTGCGCACCCGGGCGGCCGGTCAGGGTCCCGGCGTCGCGGTCCCACACCAGGCGGGGCTTGAGCTCGGCGAAGTCCGCCGACGGGTATTTGCCCGCCAACATGTCGAGTGTCGCCTCGAACGCCGACCGCGGCAGCCCGACGAACGGGGCGGTCCGACGCACGGCGGCGAACCAGTCCTCGACGTCGATCGACTCGAGCGCGCACGCGGCCACCGTCTGCTGCGCGAGGACGTCCAACGGGTTGGTGATGACCGACATCGTCTCGATCGCGCCGGCGACCATCCTCTCCACGGTCACCGCACTGTGGAGGAGGTCGGCGCGGTGCTTGGGGAACACGGCCGCGCGGGAGACCTCGCCGACCTGGTGACCGGCGCGGCCCACCCGCTGGAGCCCCGAGGCCACGGACGGTGGGGACTCGACCTGCACGACCAGGTCCACCGCGCCCATGTCGATGCCCAGCTCGAGCGACGAGGTGGCCACCACCGCGCGTAGCCGACCCGATTTGAGGGCGTCCTCGATGAGCGCCCGTCGCTCCTTGGACACCGATCCGTGATGGGCCATGGCCAGCTCCGCGGGGGCGCCGCGCGAGACCTCGGACGGCACCATGATCTGCGCGGGTGGGCGGGCTGGCGCCGGCGGCAGGGAGCCCGGATCGGTGTCCTCGGCGTGGATCTCGTTGAGCCGCGCGGTCAGCCGCTCGGCCAGGCGGCGGGAGTTGACGAACACGATCGTCGAGCGGTGCGCCGTGACCAGGTCCACCACCTGACGCTCGACGTGCGGCCAGATCGACCCCTCGCCCGGCGTCCCGGGCGGAGCGGTGACGTCCGAGCCGGCCGAGGACAGGTCCGCCATGTCCTCCACGGGCACCCGGACCGTGAGCTCGAAGCGCTTGTCGGATCCCGGCGCCACCACGGTCACCGGCCGCTCGCCCGCGAGGAAGCGGGCCACCTCGGAGTGCGGCCGGACGGTGGCGGACAGGCCCACCCTCCGGGCGGGGGTGTCCAGCAGGTCGTCCAGTCGCTCGAGACTGAGGGCGAGGTGGGCGCCGCGCTTACTGGCGGCCACCGCGTGGATCTCGTCGATGATCACCGTGTCGACCGTGGCCAGGGTCTCCCGTGCGGCCGAGGTGAGGAGCAGGAAGAGCGACTCGGGGGTGGTGACCAACACGTGCGGTGGCCGCGACCGCTGCCGCCGGCGTTCCTCGGGCGGCGTGTCACCGGTGCGGATCCCCACCGTCACCTCCGCGGTCTCCACGCCCAGGGACGCGGCCTCGCGCGCGATCCCGGCGAGCGGCGCCCGGAGATTGCGCTCGACGTCCACGGCCAGCGCCTTGAGCGGGGAGATGTAGAGCACACGGGTGCCGGGCGGGGGTGCGCCTGTGCTGTCACCGTCGCTGGTACTGGTACTGGTGCTGGTACTGGTGCTGTGGCCGCCGCCCAACATGAGTCGGTCGAGCGAGTCCAGGAACGCCGAGAGGGTCTTGCCCGACCCCGTGGGGGCCACGACGAGCGTGTGGGCGCCGCTCGCCAGGGACGCCCACGCCCCCTCCTGCGCGGGGGTGGGCCGGTCGAACGCCCCACGGAACCACGAGGCTGTGGCCGGGTGGAACCGCTCCAGTGCGTCGGACATGAACTCATGATGTCGCACGCCCACGACATCGGCCCGACCCGCGCCCCACCTCCGTAGAGTGTCGGTATGCGCAAGACTGTGAGCATGCACAGCGACAGCATGCGCGATCTCGACGACGACGACCTCGCCTGTTTCCTCGCCACGGGGATCGGTGACATCGTCCGGGGCACGCGCGCCGGGGGGCTGCTCCGCGGGCGCTCGCTCGCCCGTGTCGCCAACGAGGTCGCGCAGAACTGGACCGACGAGGTGCTGGCCGTGCACCGCCCGGATGACGGAACGCTCTCCGAGGGGGTCTCGGACGATCTCAGCAGGCTGGACAAATCCCGCGTCTGGATCATCGACGTGATCGACGGCACCAAGGAGTTCTCGACGGGCCGCTCGGACTGGTCGGTTCACGTGGCACTCGTCGTCGACGGCCGGCCCACCGTCGCCTCCGTGGGGCTGCCGGACTCGGGGCGGGTATTCCGCTCGGACCAGGTCGATCACGTGGACGGCCCCCATTCGGGGACCATGGTGATCAGCCGCAACAACCCCCCGCCGGGGGCGCTCCAGGTCGCGGACGCGGTCGGCCTGGAGGTGCGGCCCATGGGCTCGGCCGGTGCCAAGATGCTCTCCGTCCTGCTCGGCGACGCGGACGCCTACCTCCACGCCGGGGGGCAGGACGAGTGGGACCAGGCCGCGCCGGTCGGCGTCGCCCTGGCCGCGGGGTTGCACGCCTCCCGCCTCGACGGGACGCCGATCCGGTTCAACAAACCCGACACCCACTCCCCGGACGTCCTGATCTGTCGCCCCGAGCTCACCGAGAAGATCCTGGCCGCGCAGGCCGCGCAGGCGACTCGAACGTAGACTGCAGGTCATGACCGTCCCCACCCCGTACGAGGACCTGCTCCGACTCGTCCTGGAGCAGGGCACCGCCAAGGCCGACCGCACGGGAACGGGCACCCGCAGCCTGTTCGGCCACCAGCTGCGCTATGACCTGGCGGCGGGATTCCCGCTGATCACCACCAAGCGCGTCCACTTCAAGTCGGTGGCCTACGAGCTGCTGTGGTTCCTGCGCGGCGACTCCAACGTGGGCTGGTTGCGCGAGAACGGCGTGAGCATCTGGGACGAGTGGGCTGACGAGCGCGGCGAGCTCGGACCCGTCTACGGCGTGCAGTGGCGGTCCTGGCCCACCCCCGACGGCCGGCACGTGGACCAGATCGCGAACGCCGTGGACCTGCTGCGCACCGACCCCGATTCGCGGCGCAACATCGTCTCGGCGTGGAACGTGGGCGAGCTGACGGACATGGCCCTGCCGCCCTGCCACCTGCTGTTCCAGTTCTACGTGGCCGACGGCAAGCTGAGCTGCCAGCTCTACCAGCGCAGCGCCGACCTCTTCCTGGGGGTGCCGTTCAACATCGCCTCCTACTCGCTGCTCACCCACATGGTGGCGCAGCAGGTCGGGCTCGAGGTGGGCGAGTTCATCTGGACCGGGGGCGACTGCCACATCTACGACAACCACGTCGAGCAGGTCAGGACGCAGCTGGCCCGCGAGGCCTTCCCCTACCCGGAGCTGCGCCTGCGCCGCGCGGACTCGGTCTTCGACTACCGCTTCGAGGACTTCGACGTGGTCGGATACGAGCACCACCCGGGCATCAAGGCCCCGGTCGCGGTCTGAGCCGGGAGACGACGACCGTGCCGGTCCGGATGGTGTGGGCGCAGGCCCGCGGCGGGGTGATCGGCGACGGTCGTGACATGCCCTGGCACATCCCCGAGGACCTGGCGTACTTCAAGCAGGCGACCACCGGGCGCCCCGTCGTGATGGGCCGGGCCACCTGGGACTCGATCCCCGCCCGCTTCCGGCCCCTGCCCGGTCGCCGCAACATCGTGTGCACCCGGGACGCCGGGTGGTCGGCCGAGGGCGCGGAGAGGGCGGCCTCTGTGCCCGCGGCGCTGGCGGCGGCCGGCCCGGACGCGGCGGTGATGGGCGGCGGACAGATCTACGCCGCCGCGCTCGGCTCAGCCGACGAGTGCCTGGTCACCGAGATCGACGCGGACGCCCCGGGGACCGTGCTGGCCCCGGAGCTGGACGGGACGTGGGAGCGGGTCGAGGTCGGCGAGTGGATCACCGATCCGCGGAGCCGCGTCGAGGGGCACGACGACGAGGTCCGGCACCGGCACACGGTGTGGCGGCGGCGGCCCGGCTCATCTGCCTGAAACCGCCGTCTGCCTAGAACCACTTCCACGTCTTGGGGATCCGCTCCCCCGCCGCGAGGATCTTGATCTTCACCCCGGCCATGAAGCCGTTGATCTCGAAGTCCAGGTGCGGACCGCCACGGATGTCGTAGCGGCCCTCGTCGATCTTGAGCTCGGACCACGTCCGATTGCCGGTCACCGCGACCGAGACTCCCGGGGGCAGCAGGATCTTGGCGTTGGCGGCCCACAGGTCGAGCTGGATGTGGGTGCGCGGGCGGTCGACCACGGCCTCACGGGCGTCGAGGTAGATCTCGCCCATCCAGGACGTCAGCCGGTAGTCGTCCGGGAGGGACCACCGGCCTTCCCGCTTGAGCGTGTCGAAGACCGAGGTCTTTCTCCGGCTCTCGTCGACGGTGATCGCCCCCGTCGGCCGGGTGGCCGGTGGCTGCGCCGAGGAAGGGGTGGGCCCCGCGCCGGGACTCAGCGGCAGTCCGCTCAGGGCCACCTCCAGCTCGGCGGGGCAGGTCGCGGACCAGATCCTGGCGGCCCGGTCCGAGAACTCGGCGAGGGACAGCTCTCCCCGCCCCACCATCGCCTCCAGTCTCTGCTGAGCGAGGGCCCGCGGGTCGGTGTGCGGCTCCTGGGTCATGCCCCCAGGTTACTCAGCGGGTGAGGTCCTTCATCATCGACCGCATCTGCGCGGACAACTCGTCGGCCATGTCCTGCAGGCCGCCCGAGATGACCTGTGCCAGCAGCGCCGGGTTCTGTGCCTCGATGACGCAGCCCCCGGAGGACTCGCGGACCACGACGTTGCAGGGCAGCAGCAGCGCGACCTCCTTGCTCACGTCGAACGCCTCACCGGCGAACCCGGGGTTGCACGCCCCGAGGATCAGGACGCGCTCGATGTCCTTGTCGATCTTCTTCTTGAGCGTGGCGGTGAGATCGATCTCGTGGAGGATCCCGAAGCCGCGGTCGGCGAGCGCCTCGCGGGTCGCCTCCACCGCCTCGTCGAATCCCATCGCCGTGTACGTACCGATTCCGACGTCCATGTCGCAGTCCTCACGTCTGTGGTCGGGTGATGTCTTCCGCGTACCGGGGCCAGCATCCCACGGCCCCGGGGAGCGGTCAGGCGAGCGAGAGGAAGAGCTTCTCCAGCTCGGCCACGGTGATCCCGTCCTCGCCGGTCTCGCCGTCGCCCGCGAGGCATTCCTGGATGTTGGAGCTGATGATCTTGAACCCGGCGCGGTCCAGCGCCTTGGAGACCGCCGCCAGCTGGGTGACGACGTCCTTGCAGGGGCGCTCCTGCTCGACCATGTCGATCACCGCGTTGAGCTGTCCCCGCGCCCGGCGCAGGCGGTTGAGCACCTGCGTCCTCGCCTCGTCGTCAGCCATCTCGGGCCCTCCTGCTCTCTCGCGGATGCGGATGTCGATCCGGACCCCAGTGTACCCGTGGGGGTATCGCTGTCCAGTCCGGTGTACGGAGCGGGCCCCGGTCCACCCCCTCGAGGGGAACCGGGGCCCACGGTTGCCGCGGTCGTGCCCGCAGCGCCGGCCGTGCCGGCGGAGTCGCAGGGGATCAGTCGTCGTGGACGATGATCCCGCGGACCATGCCGTCGCCGCCGGACTCCATGATCTCGTAGCCCTCGTTGACCTGATCGAGCGTGAAGCGGTGCGTGATCAGCTCGTCGAGCTTGAGCTGCTTCTCGTCCCACAGCCGCAGGATGTTGGGGATGTCGTGGAAGGCGTTGGCCGACCCGAACAGTGACCCCTTGATGACCTTCTCGTACTGGGAGACGAACAGCCCGGTGAGGTTGATGGACTGGTTGTCGAGGCCGCCCATGGAGGTGAGGACCACGACCCCCCGCTTACCCACCATGTCGGTGGCGTCGGCGGTCACCTTAGCGTCCGCCACGCCGATCGTGATGATGGCCTTCTCGGCCATGTTCCCCCAGGTCAGGCCCGGAAGCTCGGCCTTGGCCTGGTCGACGTCCGAGTAGACGTGGGTGGCGCCGAACTCCGTGGCCTTGGCCAGCTTCGACTCGTCCGTGTCGATGGCCAGGATGAATCGCGCGCCGGCGTGCTTCGCGCCCTGGATCGCGTTGATGCCGATGCCGCCGATGCCGAAGACGACGACGGTGTCACCGGCCCGGACGTCGGCTGAGTAGACGGCCGATCCCCAGCCGGTGGTGACGCCGCAGCCGACCAGCGCCGCGACCTCGAAGGGGATCCAGTCCTGGACCTTGACCACCGAGTTCATGTTGGCGACGGTGTACTGCGAGAACGTGCCGAGGGTGCACATGGCGCCGGCGGTCTCGCCGTTCTCGAGGGCGAACGGGTACCGGCCGTCGGCCATCTCGCCGATCGTGCCGTTGAGTCCGCCGTCGCACAGGTTGGTCATGCCGCGCGCACAGGCGGAGCACTTGCCACAGGCCGGAATGAACGACCCCACCACGTGGTCGCGGGGCTGGACGTGGGTCACGCCGGGGCCGACCGCCTCGACGACGCCCGCGCCCTCGTGCCCGCCGACGATCGGCAGACGCCCGGGCAGGTCACCACTGGTGATGTGGAGGTCGGAATGGCAGAGACCGGCGACCTTCCACTTGACGAGCACCTCGCCGAAGTGGGGGCCGTCGAGCTCGGCCTCCACGATCTCGAACGGCTTGCCCAGCTCTCGGGCGATGGCGGCCTTGGTCTTCATTCGACTCCCTCCGGGCGCGACGGGGTGATCCCGTCACTGGAACGTGTTCTCATCACGATATCCGCATCGGTCCACCGGGGATCGGCAAACCGAGAACCTGTTCCAATTTCGGCGCGCGGGCGCGCCGGAGGGAGTGGGCCGACTCAGCCCTGGGCGTCGCCCTGCTGGGCCTGGGCCTCTTCGACCGCCTTGCGGACCTCGTCCATGTCGAGCCCCTTGATCTGCTCGACCAGGTCGTCGAGCGCCTGCTCCGGGATCGCACCGGAGTGACGGAACACGGCGATGCCCTCGCGGAACGCCATGAGCGTGGGGATCGACTGGATCTGCAGCATCGCGCCCAGCTGCTGCTCCGCGTCGGTGTCGACCTTCGCGAAGGTCAGCTCGGGGTTCTTGCCGGAGACCTTCTCGAACACCGGCCCGAAGGCCTTGCAGGGGCCACACCACTCGGCCCAGAAGTCCACCAGGACGATGTCGTTGTCGGTGACGGTCTTCTCGAAGTCGGCGGTCGTGATGTCGACGGTGGTCATACGAATGCCCTCCTAGCGGGACGGGGCGGCTCTCGTCCCGTCGTCTCTCGTCGCCAGCCTACGGACAGCCCGCGCCTGCGACGACCTTCTCGCACGGACCATACCCGTGTGGGTATTCAAGGTCGTGCAGTGAGGAACAACGTCGCCCGATCGGGGTTATTCCCCCCGCGCCCCCGGGCGGGGCGGGGATCCGAGGATCTCCGCCAGGAACCACTCGAGTTGGTCCAGGAAGACCGCGTTGTCGTCCCCGGCCACCATGTGACCGGCGTCCGCGACCTCGTGGGTGTACGCGTGCGGGAGGTGCCGCAGCAGGTGGGCCACCGACTCGTCGCTGACGATGTCCGATCGCGACCCCCTGATGAGCATGGTCGGCTCGGTGACGTGGGGCACGATCCCCTCGAAGTAGTCGTTCCCGATCTCGGCGTTGTCCCCGGTGGCGCCCGCGACGAAGCGCGGGTCCCAGTGCCAGTACCACCGGCCGTCGCCCTTCTGGCGGAGATTCTTGCGCAGTCCGTCCAGGTTCGTCGGGCGCTGACGACCCGGCTGGTAGGCGGCGATCGCCTCGGCGGCGGCCTCCAGGTCCGCGAACCCGTCGAGCCCCGACCGCATGAACTCCCCGATCCGCTGGACGCCCTTCGCCTCGATCTTCGGGGTAACGTCCACCAGCACCAGCGCCCGTGCGACGGGCTTGGCGGTCCCCAGCGCCAGCAGTCCGGTCAACCCCCCGAGCGAGGCGCCCACGAGAACCGGCAGCCGGCCGGGGAAGCGGGCGGCGACGATCAACTCGAGATCATCGACCATGCGGTGGATGTCGTAGTCCCCGTCCTCCGCCCAGTCGCTGTCACCGTGGCCCCGCGCGTCCATCGTCGTGACCCGGTACCCCTCGGTCGCGAGTCGCCGGGCGGCGCGGTTCCACGAGTTCCTGGTCTGCGCCCCGCCGTGCAGCATGAGGATCTCGTCGACCGGATCCGCATCACCGATCGGCTCCCACACGTCGCCGACGAGCATCCCGGCCGCACCGGCGAGCGTGAAGGACCGGGGTTCGGCGGTGTGGGGGTGATCACTGCGGGTCTCGATCTCGCTACTCGTCATGGTGACCCTTCCGCCCGCACTCCCACCTCGGCGGCGGAACGTGTTCTCATACCGGTTCTACCACGAGTTCCCGGCGATCACCCGCGCGGCGAGGTCCTCGGCCACCGCGAGGACGGAGAGATAGGGGCCGCACCGCGGCAGGACCGGGAACACCGAGGCGTCGGCCACCCGCATACCCTCGCAGCCCAGGACCCGGCCGGAATCGTCGACCACCTCACCGATCCGCGCCGACCCCGCGAGGTGCTGGGAGGTCGACGGGACGGGTGCGGGCCGCGGCCCACCACCGGAGATGCCCAGGCGGTCCGCGACCATCCCGGCGGCCTGGTCGAGCGCCGAAGCGTCGCGGGGGTCGTCGGCCAGCACCACCCGCGGGCCGTCTCCCCTGGAGCTCCCCTCCCGCACGTGGCCCCGGCCCACGGGGTTCATCAGGGCCACCCCGATCCGGTGCGGCTGGGGGTCCAGGCCGGGGATCACCCGGTGCATCGGGACCGAGTAGGGCCGCACCTCGATCTCCGCGAGGCCCGTCGGCCCGGGCAGACCGAGCCGGACCACGTGGGAGAGCAGGGGCGGCGGGACGAGCGGGTCACCCTCCCCCGGACCCCAGTCGGGCGGCAGGTCCAGCAGGACCTCCGGATGCTCCTGCGTGCTCCGCCCGACCGGGTGGCCGGACCGCGGCCCGATCCCCGAGCGCAGCAGGACCTCGGCCGTCCCGATCGACCCCGCGCACAGGATCACCTCCCGGGCGGTGATCTCATCGTCGTCGTCGAGCACCACTCCCTCGCACCGTCCCCCGGTGCGTCCACCGGACCACCGGAGCTCGCGGACCGGCGAGCCCGTCAGCACCCGCACACCCGCGCCCGCGGGGCCCCAGGCGTCGAACGCGGTGACCCGCCGCCCGTCCCGCCGCGCCTGGGCGATGGCGGACACCCTGCCGGGGAACGCCGCGGCCACGCGCGCGGCGACCGGGCCGGCGGCGACCAGTCGTGGGCGCAGGCGTTCGGTCGCCCGCGCGAGCCCCACCGCATACCGGCGCGGCCAGTCGGCGCCCCACCCGGCGAGGTCGGAGGGCCGCGCCGGGGTGCAGTACCCGCCGTTGACCGCGCCCGACCCTCCGAGGGTCCGTCCCCGGGGCAACTCCGGTCCGGCGCTCCCGATCCCGGCACCTCCGAGGTCCGCGCGGTATCGGGTGATCACCCGCGACGCGGGCCCGATGTCGAGCACCCCTGCCCGGGTGGGCGCCCGCTCGGACCCCGCCTCGAGAAGGATCACGTCCCTCCCCGCCTCCGCCAGGCGTCGGGCCATCACGCAGCCGGCCGGACCCGCCCCCACCACCACCACGTCCGCGGCGTGCGCGCCGGGAGGCATCACCGCTTGAGCTCCGGCCGCAGGGCGCCGACCGACCGGGCCGCCCACGCCGAGCGCCACACGCCCACGCCGTAGGCCAGGTCGTCCAGGCGATGCAGGATCACGTGCCCCAACGGCTCGTCGACAGGCGCCCGGCCCGGCTCGCGGGCGGCCCACCAGTGCCACAGGCCCTCGGCCACCGCCGCCGCCGCGACCCGCCGGCGCAGGCCCCGCGCCACGGGCGAGCGCGAGTGGGCCGTCGAGAGCAGGGCCAGGGCGGTCAGCGGCCAGTACGGGCGCAGCAACGCCTCGGGGAGCTGCCGGACCGAGGCCACCGACCCCCTGAGCACCAACCCGGCGGCCGCCCTGTCGTCGCCGGTCAGCGCCCGGGTCCGGCTCCACGCCCGGGCTGACGCCCCCGCCGCCACCAGGAGCCCGACGGGGGTCCCGCTCCAGAACCCCAGCGCCACCGCGAGCGACCACGGCGCCGCCACCGCGGGTGCGACGGCCGCGCCGTGTCGATCCGCCAGCGGCGCCGCGCCGGTGCCGTAGAACGCGCGACGGACCAGCAGCGGCGCCACGGTGGTGCGGTGGCGGTGGGCCACCCGGGAGGACGGTTCGTAGCGGATCAGGGCGCCCGCCCGGTCGGTACGCCAGCACAGGTCGACGTCCTCGGCCACGCGCAGCCGCTCGTCGAACGGGCCCCGCCCCGAGCCGTCGGGGGCAGGGGGCAGCCGGTCGGGACGCACCGCCAGTGCCGCGCTGGGGACGTACGCCACGCGGGTGCGTGGCCGCACCCGCGCCGGTTCGTGCCCCATGTCCAGGGCCGAGCGGGCGGTCTCGTACCCGCGGACCCAGAACCTCCCCGGCGCCGCCGCCACGATCCGTGGCGCGACGGCCGCCACGCGCGGATCGTCGAGGTGCGTGAGCAGCGGCTCGAGCCAGCCCGGCTCCGGGATCACGTCGGCGTCCAGGTACACCACCACGTCGGCGCCCCCGGACAGCGCGACGGCCGTGCCGGTGTTGCGCGCCGCCGCCGGTCCGCGCGGGTCGTCGTGGCGCACCACGCGGACAGCGCAGGCGGGTGGGGGCTGGGTGGGTGGGGGCTGGGTGGGTGGGGGTTGGGTGGGTGGGGGCTGCGTGTGTCGGAACGGTGCTGCCAGGGGAACCGTTGACCCGTCGTCGACGACGACCACCCGCAGCCCCCTCGCGAGTTCGGATCCCAGGGCATCCACGACCGCCGCCACACCGTCCGCGTCGTCGTGGACGGGGATCACCACGGCCACCGTCGTGAGCACCCGCGCGTCGGGCCCCCCGACCTCCGGGTGGGCCATCCCCCGGTCGGTGAGCGCGCGCGCCAACGCGGCACCGGCGGTGGTCCCGGTGGGGATCGCCCCGCCGTCGAGCAGCGCCGCCACCGCCGGCGACGGCGTGACCAGGGTGACCGGGTCGCCACCCAGGACCCGGACCACACCCCCGCGGCGCAGGACCCGGGTGCGCCGGTCCAGGACGACGCGGGATGCCCCGCCCGGGGTGGTCACCGCAGCATCCCGTCGGAGTCGCCCGGAGCCCAGCGTGCGAGGCGGCCGCGGGCGTCGGCGAGGAGCTCGTCCCACAGCCGGCGGCCGTCGAAGGCGGTGGCGGTGGTGGGGTCACCGAGCACCCCGGACGGGCTCACCGCGGCCACGCCGCCGTCTCGGAGGGCGGGCAGGATCTCCGCGAGGGGCCGGGTGCACCCGGGGGCCGCGCGATCCATCCGCACCAGGTCGGGGTGGAGGTGGAGCATGAGCGAGGTCTCGGCGTGGCCGGCGTGGGTGTCGGCCGGGTCCACGGACGTCCGGCACGGCAGCCACGCGGCGTCGCGGCCCTCGTGGCGCAGCAGCGGGACCGCCCGCCGCAGCGCGTCGAGGTTGCCGCCGTGGCCGTTGACCACCGCGAACCGGGTGGCCCAGGTGGACACCGACCTGCCGAGTTCGATCAGCGTCTGCGCCAGCGCGTCGGTGCCCGTGGACACCGTGCCGGGAAACGACTGGTGCTCCCCGCTCGCGCCGTACGCGAGAGCGGGGAGCACCAGGACGCCGGCGGCCGCGAGGGCGTCCGCGGTGGCCGTGGCCAGCAGCGTGTCCGTCTGGGTCGGCAGGTGCGCGCCGTGTTGCTCGGTGGCGCCGAGCGGCAGCACCGCCAGGACGGGCTCGATGGTCAGACCTTGATCGCGCCCATGTCGACGGTGAACGTCGACGCGGTGATGGTGCGGGAGGCGTCCGAGGCCAGGAACAGCACCGAGTCGGAGATGTCGTCCGTGGTGGCCATGCCCATCCCCAGGATCGGCGTGAAGTGCGGGAGGAACTGGGGCATGTTGGTGAACACGTCGTGGGCCGCCGGGTCGTCGGCACCCATGGGGGTCAGCACGCCGTAGGGGTGGATCGTGTTGACGCGGATCCGGTGCTCACCGAGCTCCTTGGCCGCGGTCTGCGCGAGGCCCACCACGCCGTACTTGGAGGCCGAGTAGGGCGACTGGACCGGCATGGCCTTGAGTCCGGCGACGGAGCTCACCAGGACGATCGATCCACCGTTGTCCGCCGCGAGCATGTGCGGGATGGTGGCCTTGAGGGTCTTCCAGTACCCCGTGAGGTTGATGTCGATCGTGTCCTGCCACTGCTGCTCGTCGATCTCCCAGACCTTGCCCCAGTTGCAGATGCCGGCGTTGGCGATCACCACGTCCAGACGGCCGCCGAACTGCTCGACCCCGCGGGCGACCAGGTCCTGCTGGAACGCCAGGTCGCGGACGTCGCCGATCTCGACGAGGATCTCCCCGCCCTCCGCGCGGACCTTCTCGACCGTCTGCGCGAGGTCGTCCTCGGTGGCCGCCTTGTAGCCGACGTGCTCGGACGGCGAGGCGCACAGGTCCAGTCCGATGACACTGGCACCCTCCCGGGCGAAACGGATGGCGTGCTTGCGGCCCTGGCCGCGGGCGATGCCGGTGATGTAGACGACCTTGCCGTCGAAGTCTCCCATGGACTGTGGTTCCTTTTCCTCTACGGACGTAACAGGGAGGCCCGGCGGACCGCCCACCGGGTCACTCTCCCAGGCGACGCATGAACCCGTCGGGGATCACGTAGTCATCCCTGGTGAGCTCCGAGATCGAGGACTTGCTCAACCCGATCAGGCTGGAGTCCAGGCCCGAGCGCAGGACGTCCAGGACGTTCTCCACGCCGGCCTGGCCGTTGGCGCCCAGGCCCCACAGGTACGCGCGGCCGATCATCACGGCGCGGGCGCCCAGGGCGAGCGCCTTGGCCACGTCCGAACCGCGCCGGATCCCGCCGTCCATCAGCACCTCGACCTGACCGTCGACGGCGTCGACGATCGGTGCGAGGCAGCGGATCGAGGCCGGGGTGCCGTCGAGGTTGTTGCCACCGTGGTTGGAGACCGAGATCGCGCTGACGCCGGCGTCGACGGCACGCCGGGCGTCGTCGATGCGGGTGATGCCCTTGAGCATGACCGGCCCGTCGTAGTTGTCCACGACCCACGCGATGTCCTCCCACGTGGCCGGCGGGGTACCCATCCACTCGCCGTAGGCGCCGAAGAAGGTCGGACCCATCTCGCCCTGGTGCACGAGGTTCGGCGTGGTCAGGTCGGGGAAACGCTTGTTGGTCACCACGTCACGCGCCCACTCGGCGGCCCAGCGCGGACGCACCGCGATCTCCGGGGCGAGGGTGAGCATCGCCTTGGCGTCGAGCTTCTCCGGGATGGTCGGACTGCCCCAGTCGCGCCCCATGGAGAACGACCAGTCGGTGGTGAGGATGACGCCCGCGGCGCCGGCGGCCTTGGCCCGCTCGAGGCGCTCGAGGACCTTCTCCTTGCCGCCGAGCCAGTACACCTGGAAGAAGGTCTGCGGGTTCGCGGCGATGACCTCCTCGATCGGCTTGGAGGCGAAGGAGCTCAGTCCCATCGCGGTGCCGCGCGCGGCGGCCGCGCGGGCCACGTCGACCTCACCGTCCGGGGTCACGGCCTGGACCCCGGTCGGCGAGATCATCACCGGGAGGCTGATCGGCTGCCCCATCACCGTGGTGGCCATGTCCCGCTCGGCCTTGGCCCCGATCACGTGCGGCTTGGGACCCAGCTCGGCGAACGCGGCCGTGTTGTCGTCGATCGTCACGCCCTGCTCACTGCCGGCCACCAGCGCCATGTAGACGCTCCGGGGCAGCTTCTTCTTGGCGCGGCGCTGGGCCTCGGCGACCGATTCGAACCAGGGGTTGCGGCGCCAGGGGTTGGCCTCGGCGATCTTCGACAGGCGTGACACGGGAGAGGGCTCCTTCGGGGGGAGGACGTGGGCGGTGGCGGGTCGGCCGGCCGACTCAGACGGGGGACTCGTCGCACAGGCTGGTGGGCCTGCGCGGCGGGGTGGTGACGAGGGTCAGCGGGACCGGGCCGGTGGGCTGCTTGCGCGCCGCCAGCCCCTTGACCCGGGAGTGGTCCTGTGACGGCGAGGGGATGCTGCGCTCGGCCGCGAGCAGTCCCTCGCCGTAGCCCTGGACGCACTCCGGGTCTGGCCCGTCCATGGGCAGGCCGGTGAAGAACTTGGCCGCCATGCAGCCGCCGCGGCAGCTGTCGTAGAAGTTGCAGGACGCGCAGGCCCCGGCCGACTGGGGCTCACGCAGCTCGCGGAAGAGCTCCGAGGTCTGCCAGACGCTCTCGAAGCCGCCGTCGGAGACGATGTTGCCGGCGAGGAACTCCTCGTGGATCGCGAACGGGCAGGCGTAGACGTCCCCGATCGGGTCGATGAGGCACACCACGCGGCCCGCGCCGCAGAGGTTCAGGCCGGGCAGCGAGCCCTGGCCGTCGCCGAAGGCCGACAGGTGGAAGAAGCTGTCACCGGTGAGGACGTTCGACCCGTGCTCGACCAGCCAGTCGTAGAGGTCCTTCTGCTGCTCGGGGAGCGGGTGGAGGTCGTCCCACACGTCCGCTCCGCGGCCGGAGGGGCGCAGGCGGGTGATGCGAAGGGTGGCGTCGTACTTGTCCGCCAGGGCCTTGAACTCGTCCAGCTGGGTCACGTTCTCGCGGGTGACCACCACCGAGATCTTGGCGTCGGTGAAGCCGGCGTTCTTGAGGTTCTCGAGGGCACGGACCGCCATGTCGAACGAGCCCGGGCCGCGGACCGCGTCGTTGACCTCGGCGGTGGCACCGTCGATGGAGATCTGCACGTCGACGTAGTCGCTCGCGGCCAGTCGCTGCGCCACCTTCTCGTCGATGCGCACGCCGTTGGTGGAGAACTTCACGCCCACCTGGTGGCTGGTCGCGTAGTCGACGAGCTCCCAGAAGTCGGGGCGGACGGTGGGCTCGCCACCGCCGATGTTCACGTAGAAGACCTGCATGCGCTGCAGCTCGTCGATGATCGCCTTGCACTGCTCGGTGCTCAGCTCGCGGGGGTCGCGCTTGCCCGAGGAGCTCAGGCAGTGCACGCACGCGAGGTTGCAGGCGTAGGTGAGCTCCCAGGTCAGACAGATGGGGGCGTCGAGGCCGCGCTCGAACTGGTCCACGAGGCGGCCGACGGGGGCGGGGGCCGCCGGGCGGCTGAGCGTGCTGGTCATGAGGTCTCCTCGATCATGCGCGAGGCGGCGAGCTGGCCGAGCGCGTGCAGGTACAGGCGGGCGGTCCCGGGGTCGTCGATCGGTACACCGGCGGCCGCGCAGGCGGCGCGGGCGGTGGGGTGGTCGGCGAGGATGCGGACCACCTCGACGATGGTCGGCGACTTGAGAAAGCTGAGCTTGCGGGTGTGGAAGTGGTAGAGCAGGGCCCCGAACGGCTCGGGACGCAGCGCCACTCCGGGGTGCAGGCGCCAGCCGGCGTCGAGATCGAAGGCCGCGGGCGCGGCGTCCTGTCCGGCGCCGGCCGGCGCTGCTGCGGAGGTCATGTCAGTAGACCCCACACATACCGTCGATCGAGACCTCCTCGATGAGGGCCTCCTCCAGCACTACCTCGGTGTTCTGGGTGTTCTCCACGGCGGTTCCTCTCGTCAACGCGGTTGGGTTCCTCACCACTCCAGGTGAGACCTGCATCATATTGGCACCTAGTGCCAATTGCAATGGTCAATGCACGGTCCGCGTCCGGGATGGCTCTAGGCTTGTCGATCATGGGAATGTCGGAGTCTGACGACAGTCGCGTCCCCGGGCGACGACCGTCCACGACGCGCGCCTCGATCGTGGCGGTGGCGTTGAGGCTGTTCGCGCGCCAGGGATACGACGCGACCAGCGTCGACGAGATCGCCGAGGCCGCACACATCTCCCGGCGGACCCTCTTCCGGTACTTCCCGGGGAAGGCGGCGATCGCGTGGGGCGAGTTCGACGTGCAGATGGACGGGATGCGGCGACAGCTGGCCGAGATCCCCGGCTCGACCCCGCTCCGGGACGCGCTGGCGGACTCGCTCGTCGCGTTCAACACCTTCCCGGACTCCGAGACCCAGGTGCACCGCCTGCGGATGGGACTACTGCTCGGGGTGGACGAACTCCAGGCCCATTCGACGCTGATGTACGCGGACTGGCGGAGGGCCGTCGCGGAGTTCGTGGCCGCGCGTCGCGGGGAGACCGTGCACGATCTGATCCCGGCCGCCACGGCTCACGCCGCGCTCGGGATCGCCCTCTCGGCGTACCGGCGCTGGGTCGACGAGCCCGACGCCGACCAGGCCCGGCTCCACGAACTCCTCAGGCAGGGGACGTGCATCCTGGCCTGAGGCGGCGGGCCGGCGGTGGGCACCGCGGTGCGTCAGGCGGTGCGCGACACCCGGAACCTACCGGGGAGTAATATCGGCTGGATGACCGACACCGCACCCGTCCAGCCCGCACCCACCCAGACGTACCGCCTCTGGCAGAAGGCCACCCGGCTGCCCTTCGGCTCGCGCCTGTTCAGCGCGGCCGTGAGCCTCAAGGCCCCCTACTTCCGCACCGTCCTCCCGCACGTGGTGGACGTGCGGCCCGGACGCTGCGAGGTGCGCGGCCCGGGCTGGTGGGGCAACCGCAACCACATCGGCACCTTCCACGTGATCGCCGCCCTCAACCTGGCCGAGATGGCGATGGGCGTGCTCGCCGAGGCCACCGTGCCGGCCACCCACCGGTGGATCCCCGTGGGCATGAACGTGCGCTACCCGGCCATGTCGACCGGCGGCCTGACCGTCACCGCCGAGTGGACCGAGATCCCCGACTTCTCGGCCATCACCAGCGGGCAGGACATCGACGTCCCGTTGCGCTTCGTCGACGACGCCGGCGTCGAACCGGTGGTCGGCTCCATCACCATCCGGGTCTCCCCCAAGACCAAGCGCTGACGGTCGCGGGCGCGTCAGTCGCGGGTCCGGGCGTCGAAGGCCTTGACGGCGATCGGGGCGATGATCACCGTCAGCCCCACGATCCACAACAGTGACGCCAGGACCGGGTGCTGCAACGGCAGCGCGGCATCCGGTCCGACGGCGGGGGCGTTGCCCCAGAGCTCACGCATCGCCTGGACGACCGAGGCCAGCGGGTTCCACTCGGCGACCGGCCGCAGCCACGACGGCATCGACTCCGGGGGCGCGAAGGTGTTGGCGAGGAACGTGATGGGGAAGATCGTGGTGAACATGACACCGTTGACCGCCTCGATGGTCTTGAGCCGGGAGCCCACGACGATCCCGATCCAGATCATGACGAACCCGAAGCCCAGCAGGATGAGGTAGCCCAGCACGGCGTCGACGATCCCGCTCCGGATCCGCCACCCCACGACGAGCCCCGTCAGCGACATCACCACCACTCCGATGGAGGAGTGGATGAGGCTGGACGCGCTACGCGCGATGAGGATCGACGCTCGCTGGATGGGCAGGGTCCGGAAGCGGTCGATGATCCCCTTGTTGAGGTCGTTGCACAGTCCCGCGGCCACGACGAACGAGGAGAACGCCATGGTCTGCGCCATGATGCCCGGCAGCAGCCACTCGCGGTAGTTCACGCCGCCGGCCACCGCGATCGCGCCGCCGAAGACGAAGGCGAACAACAGGACGAACATCACCGGCTGGATGGTGACGTCCGCCAGGTTCTCCGGCTGGCGCCGGATGTGGAAGAGGTTGCGGCGCACCAGCGCGGAGATCTGCCGGCTCAGCGGCGGCCCCTCGTGACGGACCGGCATCGCGAACCGCTCGTGGGTGGCCGAGGTGTGGGTGGGGTCGGCGACGGTGCTCATACCCGGTTCTCCTGTTCGATGGTCTCGACGTCCGCGGCGTCCGCGGTGTCCTCGGCCCTGCGTCCGGTGAGGGACAGGAAGACGTCGTCCAGACTGGGGCGCTGCAGGCCGATGTCGTCGAGTTCGATGCCGGCGTCGGTGAACGCGGTGGCGATCCCCGCCAGCGCCGAGACGCCCTCCGACGGCGCGGTGAGCCGACGCGCGTCGCGGTCGACGTGCAGTTCCCCGATCCGGCCGTCGAGGACGCGGACGGCCTCGTCGACGTCGTCCGGCCTCGAGACGGTGATGACCAGGCTGGCCGCACCGGAGCGGTCCTTGAGCTGCAACGGGGTGCCCTCGGCGATGACGCTGCCGTGATCGATGACGATCACCCGGTCGGCCAGCTGATCGGCCTCGTCGAGGTACTGCGTGGTGAGCAACAGTGTGGTTCCGTCGCGGACCAGGTCGCGCAGGACGTCCCATAGTTCGTTGCGCGAGCGGGGGTCGAGCCCGGTGGTCGGCTCGTCCAGGAACAGCACGGGCGGGGCCGCGACGAGGCTGGCCGCCAGATCGAGCCGGCGCCGCATGCCCCCGGAGTAGCTCTTGGCGACCTTGGTCGCGGCGTCGCTGAGCGAGAACTTCTCCAGTAGCTCGTCGGCGCGCGTCTTGACCATCTTCTTGGGCAGGCCGTACAGGTCCCCGATGAGGCGCAGGTTCTCGCGCCCGGTGAGCAGCTCGTCGACGGTGGCCGCCTGCGCGGTCAGGCCCATGGCCTTGCGCACCTCGGCCGGGGCACCCATCACGTCGTGCCCGGCGACGCGGGCGGTGCCGGAGGTGGGCGGGCTCAGGGTCGTCATCATGCGGATGGTGGTGGTCTTGCCGGACCCGTTGGGCCCCAGCAGTCCGAGGACCGATCCGGTGGGGACGGAGAAGGAGATGTCATCGACGGCGGTGAAGTCGCCGAATTTCTTGACGAGGTGTTCCGCCTCGATCGCCGGGGCGTCGGACGCCAGTCTGGTACTCACTCGCCAAAGAGTGCCGCGCCGGGAAACGGTAGTCAATACGCAGGTCCGCCAATGAGGACCGATCGCGTCCTATGGCTTGCTGGTCACCGTGTGGAACGCCACGACCGGGGCAACGTATCGTGGGGAGGTTGCCGCGCTACGTCTCGCGTCCCGCGGCGAACCGTCTCTCGAACAAAGGATGACCGGTACCCATGAGCCCCATGTCGACCATCCCGCCGACGATCGCCCGTTCGTGGCTGCTCCTGCCTGCCGACAAGTCCGAGCGCTTCGACGCGGCCGTGAACTCCGAGATGGACGTCGTCGTCCTGGACGTCGAGGACGGGTGCCGCCAGTCGGAGAAGGAACGCGCTCGTCGTGAGGTCCGCCAGTGGCTCGAGGCCGGCAACCACGCGTGGGTCCGGATCAACGACGTCCGCTCCCCCGAGTGGGAGAAGGACCTCATGGCCCTGGGCCACTGCCCCGGCCTCGACGGCGTGATGCTGGCCAAGACCGAGAACCCGGAGCACGTCTCGCTGACGGCCGCCCGGTTGGCCGCGGACACCCCGATC
This sequence comes from Dietzia cercidiphylli, assembly GCF_039531545.1. Taxonomy (NCBI): domain Bacteria; kingdom Bacillati; phylum Actinomycetota; class Actinomycetes; order Mycobacteriales; family Dietziaceae; genus Dietzia; species Dietzia cercidiphylli. The sequence continues at coordinate 437,880 of NZ_BAAAQG010000003.1, read as the reverse complement.
GTCGCCCTGGTCGAGTCCGCCGACGGTCTGGCCGCCGCCACGGAGATCGCCAAGACCGACCAGGTGGTGCGCCTGGCGTTCGGCATCGGTGACTACCGCCGCGACACCGGGATCGGGTCCTCGCAGATCGCCATGGCCTACACCCGGTCGCAGTTCGTGGTGTCCAGCCGGGTCGCGCGCGTGGCTCCGCCGATCGACGGGCCCACCATCTCCAACGACACCCAGGTCCTCATGGACGCCGCCGAGCACGCGGTCGAGATGGGCATGACCGGCAAGCTGTGCCTGCGGGTGGACCAGGCCCCGTACATCAACGAGGTCCTGTCCCCCTCGGCCGCCGACGTCTCGTGGGCCGAGTCAGTGATCGACGAACTGGGGCCCGGCGGCGAGCGGTGCCGCGACGGCGCGGACCTTCCGCGGCTGGCCCGCGCGCAGAAGATCGCGCACCTCGCGCAGGCCTACGCCGTCGCGCGCTGACCCGCCTCGGGGGCGAGTCAGCTCAAGGGGCGAGTCGCCGGTGACAAGCGGCAGTTCCGGATCGCCGGCCCAGGCGGTCATGGAGCCGTCGTACACCGCGACGTCCTCCCGGCCGACGAGCGCCAGAGCGTGCGCGACCCCGGTCGCCGCAGTAGGTCACGACGGTCCGGTCGTCGAGCAGGCCCGCGGCCTCGAACTCGCGGCGAAGCTAACGCGTCGCTGCACTGAGGTCAGTGGACCCGCTGCAGCCGTACGTTGACGAACTCGCCGAGGCCCCAGCGGCCCAGCTCGCGGCCGTAGCCCGAGCGCTTGACGCCGCCGAAGGGCAGGCCGGCCATGGTGGTGCCGTGCTCGTTGACGTAGGCCATCCCGACCTCGAGCTTCTCGGCCACCTCGGAGGCCTTGTCGGTGTCGGCCCCCCACACCGAGCCGGACAGGCCGAAGGGCGTGTCGTTGGCGACGCGCACGGCCTCGTCGACGGAGTCGTAGCCGTACACCATGGCGACGGGGCCGAAGATCTCCTCGGTGTAGGCGTCCATCTCCGGGGTGATGCCGGTGAGGACGGTGGGCTCCATGAACGCACCCGGTCGATCGATCGCGCGGCCTCCGGTCACGAGGGTCGCGCCCTGCTCGACGGCGCGCTCGACCTGCTCGACCACCCCGTCGCGGGCGTCCTCCGAGGACAGCGGTCCGAGCCCGGTTCCCTCGTCGGCCGCGGGGCCGACCTTGGTCCCCTCGTACAGGTCGCGGAGCTTGCCCACGAAGTCGTCCTTCATGTCCGCCGGAACGAACATCCGCTTGGGCGAGTTGCATGCCTGGCCGCAGTTCGACAGCCGCGCCTTGCCGACGGTCTCGACCAGCTCGTCCAGGTCGTCGGTGTCCAGGACGATGAGCGGGTCCGAGCCGCCCAGTTCGAGAACGCTGGTGGTGAGGTTCTCCCCCGCCACCTTGGCCACGGCGGCGCCGGCGCCCTCGCTGCCGGTGAGCGAGACGCCCTTGATCCTGGGGTCGGCGATCATCTCGGCGACCGTGTCGCTGGAGGCGTAGACGTTGACGTACGCGTTCTCCGGAAGCCCGGCCGCGCGCTGCACCTTCTCTATTGCCGCGGAGGAGCGCGCGCAGATGCTGGCGTGCTTGAGCACGATGGTGTTGCCCAGGAGCAGGTTGGGGGCCGCGAACCGGGCCACCTGGTAGTAGGGGTAGTTCCACGGCATCACGCCGACCAGGGGTCCGACCGGTTCGTGGGTCACGCGATTCAGGCGGGCGCCCGGCACGTCCAGCGTCTCGGGCTCCAGCAGCGCGGGGCCGTGCTCGCCGTACCAGCGGTAGATCGAGGCGGCGAGCTTGACCTCCCCCTGCGCCTGGTCGGGCAGTTTGCCCATCTCGGTGGTGATGGCCTTGGCGAGCTCGTCGGCGTGCTCGTCGAAGGCGTCCGCGATCGCCAGGAGGATCCGCGCCCGCTCCGCGACGTCGGTGGCGCGCCAGGAGGTGAACCCCTCGGTGACGGTGGACAGGATCCCGTCGACGTCGTCGGTCTGGTCGTACTGGCTGTCGGTCGTTCCCGTTGACGGATCGTGGGTGACGTACATGTGGGTCCTCCCGTGGTTCGCGTCCGCCGGGTGATCGACCCGGCTCTACGTCCGACGGTAGGACAGCCTTGCCTCGCCTGCATCCGGTCGGGGGGTGCGGCGGCCGCGCGGAGCCCGGTCATCACACCGACGGTGACCGAGACTCCGCGCCGCTGTGCCTCCACTCAGGGTGAGGCCACTCGGAAAGGGGCCGTCATGCCCATCCCTGGGCGGCGCGACGGTCGGCATCCGCCATACCCTGGTTTCCCTGACTCGCTGCCCGCGAGATCTCCGCGAGCATCGCCTGCAGGGCGGCGGCGGCCTGGTCCCAGTCGTTCTGGTGGGCCTGATAGGCGACAGCGGCGTCGCCCTCCCATTCGGCGACGAGCGGTGCGAGGTACGCCCTGAGATCGTCGAGGGTGGTGCGCAGCGCCGTTGACGCCGAACCGACCTGGCCGACGAGCGCCTCGATCGGGCCGTGGTTATAGGTGATCTGTCCTGAGGTCATGAGAATTCTCCCGACTGGAGGTGGGTGGTCAGATGTTCAGAGGGCCGGAGGCGCCGACCCGGCTGATCGCCTGCGCGGAGTCCTGATCGGCGGCCTCGAACGACGTGCTGTTGGTCCGCATGGTCTCCGAGATTCCCGCCAGGGCGGTGTTGAGCTTGGTGCTCTGCTGCTGCCACTCCGCCATGATCGTCGCGAACCGGGCCTGGGCCGCACCCCGCCACACCGACCCTCCGAGCTGCGACACCGAATCCCGGACGTTCCCGAGCAGTCGATCGATCTCAGTGTTCACGTCGTCGACCCGTCTGGCCGCGGTGTCCATGGTCCCGATGTGGGTGTTGAAACCGGCCATCTCGTCCTCCCCTTTGTGGTCCTGCGGCCCCTTCCTGGGTCCGTCACAGTGTTCGACGTCCCCGGGGCCGGGTTCGGTTCCATCCGCCACGACGACCACCCGGGGGGGCGACTCAGACTCCCTCGTGTAACCGGAGAGCGGCCTCGACCGGAGCGAGATCCGGAACGACGAAGGAGAGCAACCGCGCCTGATCGCAGGCGTCCACCACCCGCTCGGCGTTGCGTCCGCGGGCCAGGATCTCGGTGGAGCCGGTGCCCGCCTCCCGCCGCCCACGCCGTAGCGCGGTCACCGCCTCGAGCACACGGGGCACCTCGTCGTCGCGCATCGAATCCCGGCACGGATCCCACCGGTGGACGATGGTCCGGTCGATCAGGGTCAGCTCCCCCCGCGTGCGTTCGACGAGGCTCACAGTGGTCCTCGCGGCGCAGGCCTCCACGCACACCGCCCAGCGGGCCGAGGATGAGGGCAGCGCCTCGGCGGTCACCAGCGCCGCGCGGACGATGTGGGGTGACACACCCAGGCCCTCCGCAGCGGATGCCAATCGGGCGGAGCGGGTGTTGCCCCACCCACTGGGAACGATGAGCACCACTCCGTCTCCGTCCCCCGCCGCGCCCCACCGCAGGGCCCGGGAGACCGGAGCCGCCAGGAGTTCCTCCACGGGGACGGAGAGCCCGGCCACGTCGGTGCGATCCCGGTGAGCGCCCGCCAGCGGGTCCGGCAGACAACGGTCCGGGTGCCGGAGGGCGACGGAGTCGACCCGCTCGGAGCACTCGATCCGATCGCCCCCGGGTGGTAGCGCGGAACCGTCTGCACCTGCGAGGACGGAGGTGGGCGCGACCGCCGGGGAGAGAACGGTCGACGCCGACGCCGACGCCACCGACAGTCCGGAACAGGAGAGATCGACCGCGATGGTCGCGCCCACGGGGGTCACGGTTCCGCGAGTGCGGTCTGCACCAGTCGGACGCCCCCGTTGCGGGTGACGAGCCTGCCCCGACCCGCCGGCAGGTGGGTGGGACGTACTCCTCCGAGAAGGGGGCCCTCCTCGCGGCTCCCGGACATGATGAGGCCGGCGCCGCCCAGGTCCCGGATCCCTCCCACGAGACCGTCGTACAGCGCGCGCGAGGAACCCGCGGTCCTCCGCGCGAGAACCACGGAGAACCCGATGTCGCGGGCGTGCGGGAGGAATCGGGTCAGCGCGGACAGCGGGTTCCCCGCACCGGTGATGACGAGGTCGAGGTCGTCGACGATCAGGTGGATTCGCGGACCGTTCCACCACGAGCGGGCGCGTAGTTGCTCCGGCGTGATCCCGACGCCGGGCATCCGGCCCTCGAGGATCTGGACCAGGTGATCGACCATCGGCACCAGCGCCGTCTCGGTGGCGGCGTATCCCGCGAGATGATCGCCCTCGATCTCGCCCAGCATGGTGCGGCGGTAGTCCACCACGATGACCTTCGCCGCCTGTGGGCTGTTGCCGGCGACCAGCCCCCGGGTGACGGCCCGGAGAACAGAGGTCTTGCCGCATTCCGAATCGCCGAGCACCAGCATCAGCGGGTCCGCCTCGAGGTCCGCGTAGACGACCTTGAGGTCGGATTCGTCCACACCGAGAGGCACCCGCGTCCGTGTGCCGTCCGGACCCGGGCGCGCCAGACCCGCGAGTTGGGCGTACGGCAGGACCTCCGGGAGCATTCTGACCGGCGCCGCGTTGACGGGGCCCACCAGGGCCCGCCACCGCTGCGCCAGGTGCCGGGAGGCCGAGACGGTGGCGTCGGCGATGCCATCCGGGTCGACGAGTCCGTCGAGCCGGGGTTGGTAGACGAGCATGTGGTGGCGTTCGCGGGTCAACCCCCGGCCGGGAGAGGCGGGGACGGTCATCGCCGCCCGGCGGTCGATCATCGAATCCGTGGGATCACCCAGCCGGAGTTCGACACGGGTACCGAGCGCGTCCCGCAGCGCCGGCCGGAGGTCGGCCCAGCGGGCTGCGGACAGGACGACGTGGACGCCGTAGGACAGGCCGTCCGCGGCGAGCCCCACCACGAGCTGTTCCAGGTCCTCGACCTCGGTCCGGAACGCCTGCCAGCCATCGATCACCAAGAGGATCTCGGGATACTCGGCGATCGACCGACCGTCGCGCCCGATCAGCCGGCGGCGGGCGTGGTCGACGGACGTCACTCCCTCGTCGCGGAACGCCGCCTCCCGGCGCTTGAGTTCGACGCCAACCTCCGCGACCGTTCGACGGATCTTCTCGTCCTCGCCGCGCCTGGCGACACCACCGACATGGGGGAGCTCGGCGACCGACTGGAGAAGCCCGCCACCGAGGTCCACGACGTATACCGAGAGCCGGTCGGGTCCGGTGGTCGCCGCGGCGGCCAGCACCAGGGTGCACAGGGTGGTCGACTTGCCCGACCTCGTCCCGCCCACCACCGCGACGTTGCCGTCCGCCCCGGAGAGGTCCACGACCCAGGAGGCTCGACGCTGTTCGAACGGCAGGTCGACCTCGGCGATCGGGAAGCGCAGGCTCGGCGGGCTCTCGTCGCTGGACACCGTCGGTTCTGTTCCGACCGCCGTGTCCAGGGCTGCGCCGGCCCCCAGAGGCGGGAGCCAGACCTCGTGTGCGGGTCTTCCGTGACCGGCGAGCCGACCGACGAGGACGTCCAGCAGACTCGTCTCCTCATCCCGGTCGTCGGGGACTGGCGCGTCGCGTCGGACGGCGGCCGCCGATGGGGCGGGAGCGGCCACCGGCATGTACCAGGACGTGAACGGACGCACTGTGGCGCGGGCGACCGGGACGGCGACAGAGGAGCCGTCACGTCGACGATCCTCTCGATGGGGCCCCGAGACGTAGGCGGCGTCGAATCGCACCGGCTCGCCGGAATCGACCTTCAGAAAGCCCGCGCCCGGCGTGGCGGGCAGGTGATAGGCGTCGGTCACACCCAGGACGGTGCGGGACTCGGTCGCGGAGAACGTCTTGAGGGCGATCCGGTAGGACAGGTGACTGTCGAGACCGCGCAATCGTCCCTCCTCGAGCCGTTGAGACGCCAACAGCAGATGGATGTGCAGACTGCGCCCGAGACGCCCGATGGTGAGGAACAGTTCCGCGAACTCCGGCTTGGAGGACAACAGCTCGGAGAACTCGTCGACGACGATCACCAGTGCCGGCAGGGGATCGAGCTGCGCTCCCCTCGCCCGCGCCGCCTCGTAGTCGCCCACACCCGCGTAGTTGCCCGCGGCGCGGAGCACCTCCTGTCGCCGGTTCAGTTCGCCCTCGAGCGCATCCCGCATCCGGTCGACCATGGTGATCTCGGACTGGAGGTTGGTGATCACGGCTGACACGTGGGACAGCGACTCGAGTCCGAGGAACGTGGCCCCGCCCTTGAAGTCCACCAGCACCAGGTTGAGCGCGTCCGGGTCGTGCGTGGCGACCAGACCCAGGACGAGGGTGCGCAGGAACTCGGACTTCCCGGACCCTGTCGCGCCGACACACAGGCCGTGCGGGCCCATTCCGCCGTGCGCGGCCTCCTTGAGGTCCAGCTCCACGGGGGCTCCATCCGGGCTCACCCCCACCGGGACGCGCAGGCGGTCGCGTTCGCCGCGACGTCGCCACGCCACCGCCGGGTCGACGCGGGTGGCCATCCCGATCCCCAGCAGGTCGGGCAGACCGGGGACCCGCCTGGTGGAAGTGGAGCCGTCGGCGTGTGTCACGGTGTCGGCGGGTCGGTAGCGGGCGAGTGCCATGGCGAGCCGCTCCGCTTCCGGAAGGCTCATGGAATCGGCCCTCGCGATGTCCTCCTCCCCCGATTCGGTGTGTACCGACGCCCTGCCGTCGTCGTCGAGCCGGATACACAACCCGAGACGGGTCGCGAGGTCGCGCAGCTGCCCGGCGCGACTGCCGGAGACCTCGAGAACGGTCACGCCGTCCAGTCCGTCCTCGGCCACCAGACGCTCGGCGCCGGTGACTCCCACGCCATCCACGATGACGACGAGATGAGGCACCTCCCGACCGTCCCTCGCGTTCGTCCCGAAAGCGGGCCGCACCGCGATGTCCTCGGAGAGCATCGACTCGACCCCGGCGAGTGAGAACTCGGTGAGTCGCACCCGTCCGCCGCCGTCCGTGTACGTCGGGTGTTCGTGGTGAGGGAGCCACTTGAGCCATTCCCAGGCCCGGCGGGCGTTCCCCTCGCTCGCGGCGACCGCCACGCGGACCCGGTCGGGACCGTGGGAGACGACGAGTCCTGCCAGTGCCGCTCTGACCGCAGATCTCGCCACGTCCACATCACCGTCCAGGGAGACCGCGGCGAACGCCCGCAACTCCAGCGCCACAGGCAGGTCGTCCACCACCGAGTGGACTCTCACGAAGCGCCTCATGCTCACGACCGAGACGGGCTCCAGATCGTCGACCGGACCGGTGTCGGGGGCGGACAACCGGGTCGCCAGGGACTGCCGCCCGGGGCCCAGTCGTACTGTGAGGTACTCCGCGTCGCCCTCCTCCCGCTCCCACATCCGTGGCGTTCCGACCAGCGCGGGCAGCTCCACCGGGTCGGGGTGTCGCCACAGTGCGGCCGCCCGCTGCGCGACCACGGTCTCGTGGACGGTCTCCCGGGTCTGACCCAGGTAGCGGAGGTAGTCCTTCCGCAGTTCGTCGGTCTCACCGGTCTTGTTGCCACCGGACAGGCTGCCGGCGAGCATTCCGACAGCGGAGACGGCCATCATCACGGGGAAGAGCATGAACATCGGGTTGCGCATCATCCCCGTACGCATCATCACCACGACCATCCCGACCACGGCGACGACGAGGACGACGGGGAGAACGATCTGCACCAGTGGCCTGGGAGTCGGCCGGGGCAGTCCCGGAGGGGCCTGGAGGGTGAGCTCACCGGTCGACACCTCCGGGGCCTCGAGCCGCTCGCCGCGGGTGAAGACCACGTCGCCCATCCGCGCCCGCCTCCTCGTCCAGTTCCTGCCGCCCGGTCCCCGACGACCCGTTCCTCGTCCGAAACCGGAGGAGGGGCCCCCACGGGAGCATCCCGCCGTCGACAATGGTCGCCGTGTCGAAGCGCGATGTTAGGGCAGTGCACGTCGTGACGGGGACGTCAACCGACCAGGGTGGCACCGCCGGCGACCGGGTGGGCAGGGACGAGTGGGAGGACAGGGCGTGACGGGGCGGGACGAGCCCGGGGGCGTCGCCTCGGGCGTCGAGCCGCTCGACCAGCGTCGGGTGTCGATCGTCTGCCGAACGACACGAGTGGATCTGAGTCTGCCGGCCCATCTCGAGCTCGTCGCCGTGATCCCCGAGATCGTGGACCTGGTCCGCGATCGGATCCGGGCGGCCGCGGGGCCCGCCTCGAGTGTGGACGTCGACGCCCGGATGGGTGGGCACGCGAGCGGGTCATGGCAGCTGTCGAGGTTGGCGGGTGGACCACTGGCCGTCTCCGAGACACTCGCGCAACAACGTGTGCACGACGGAGAGATCCTCGTGCTGGACCACCGACCCGTGCCCACTCCGGCGCCGCTGTTCGACGACGTGCTGCAGGGGCTCACCGATCCGGACGTGGCGCGCTCCTCCGTCTGGAGTCGCCGCGACGCCGTCGACACGGCCACCGCGACGACTGCGGTGGCCGTGGTGGCCGCCGTCGCCGCACTCGTCGGCCAGTGGTGGAACCTCGGGGGGATCGTGCCCCCTCTCGTGGCCGCCCTACTGGCCGCTCTCGGCCTCGCGGGGGTCCTCGCACTCCGCCGGACCGCCGCCCCCGTCTCCGCACACGCCGTGGCGGGGGCGTCCACGTACGGGTTCACCGTCCTCGCGGCGGGGACGGTCGGCGCGGCCCCCGGCGGAGCGGGGAACCTGATGGGTGGCCTCACCGCCGGGGCGGTCCTCGCCGGTGTGCTGCGGTGCACCGTGTTCCGGACGGGCCACGATCGGTCGTACGGTCTCGCGGCGGGTTACCTGGCTCTGGCCCTCGTGTCGGCGGTGGGCGCGATCACCGCCATGATCGTCGCGTACACCACCGTTCCCGTGCACGCCGTCGGAGCCGGAGCCGTCCTCACAGGCCTGCTGCTGCTCACCGCCGCACCCGGCGTGTCGATCTCGGCGGCCCGGATCCCGATCCCCCCGGTTCCGGCGCCGGGCGAGGACGTCGAGGCCGGGGATCTGGGCGAGGTCGATCACGACCTGCGCGCGCGGCATGCCGATGACCGACGGTCGCATGGACCTCTACCCACACCGGCGGTCCTGAGGCACCGCTTTCTCACCTCACGTTCGTGGCTCACCGGCCTGTTGGCCGCAGGGGGCGCGATCTGCACGGCCGGGGCACTCGTGGCGCTGACCGGTGGTCCCGCGTCCACCCGGTGGTCCGCTCCCCTGGCACTGGTCGTGATCCTGACGTTGGTCCTCCGGGGCCTCGGGTACGCCGACCGGGTGCACACGACGGTGCTGCTGGCATCGGCCCTGACGCTGGCGTCCGGCCTGCTGCTCGGGGCGGCCGTCACCCATCCGTCGCCGGTCGGGATGGTGATCCCCGCGGCCGCCGCCCTGGCCGCAGCGGTCGTCGTCGCGGCGACGGCACTCCCCCATGTCGAACTCTCCCCTGCCGTGCTGCGCGCCGTGGGGACGATCGAGGTGATCGGTATATGCGTGCTCGTACCGCTCGCCGTGGGCGCGATGGACGTCTACTCGACCGTCCGTCAGCGATGAGGTCGGGCCTGCTGGTACCCCTCGCGGCCACCGTGGCGATCCTGACCGCGCACTCTGTCGATGGTCAGGTGGCGGCCGCGCTCGAGCGGCCCTCCATCGACGGTCCCGTCCCGGAGGTCGGCCCTATCGATCCCGGTTCAGCCGAATCGGGATTGCGGCGTGACGGCCCCTGTCGCACCACGGCTGCAGTTCTCGACCCGTCCGCCCCGCCCGCCTCTGCGACGGTTGACGATCTCAGTGCGGCGTGGATCCACGGGCGGGGGGAGGGGCAGGTGGTGGCCGTGATCGACACCGGTGTCAACCCCGGTCCCCGTCTGCCACGTGTTCGTGGGGCCGGCGACGTCGTCCCCGGCCGGGACGGCACGGAGGACTGCGATGCGCACGGCACTCTGGTGGCCGGGGTGCTGGCCGCGAGCGAGGACGACTCGGGCCATTCCGGTGTGGCGCCGGGCGTCGAGATCGTCACGATCCGGCAGTCGAGCAGTGTCCTGAGGTCGACCGCACGCTCATCCGACGTCACCTCGGTCGGATCCGGGGTCGGCACACTCTCCTCCCTGGCGAGGGCGATCCGCGCGGCGGTGGACGCGGGTGCCGGCGTGATCAACATCTCGGAGGTGGCCTGCGTTCCCGCCGGTACCGCGCTGGCCGACGACACGCTCGGTGGAGCGGTCCGCTATGCCGCGGTCGACCACGACGTCGTGCTGGTGGCGGCTGCGGGCAACGTCGGTCAGACCTGTGGGGACCAGAACCCCGACCACCCCGATCCCGCCGCTCCCGGGGACGACGGATGGGACGACGTCGTCACCGTGGCGGTGCCCGCCTGGTACGACGATCACGTGCTGGCCGTGGGCGGCGTCGGTCCGGACGGATCCGCAGCGGACTTCTCGCTCAGGGGACCGTGGGTCGACGTGGCCGCCCCCGCGGTGGGCCTGCGATCGGTCGGTGCCGACGGCGCAGGGGTGTCGGACCTGGTGGTGGACGGGGACGGCGCGCGGACCGCCATCAGCGGGACGAGCTTCGCCGCACCGTACGTCGCCGGCACCGCCGCGCTCGTCCGACAGGCGTACCCGGGGCTCACCGCCCGACAGGTGATCGCGCGCATCGAGAACACCGCGATCCCCGCGGCCGGCGGGCACGACTTCGCGGTGGGCCACGGGGTGGTGGACCCGGTCGCCGCGGTCACCGGGGTGCGTCGGTCCGGCCGCCCCGGACCCGCCTCCATCACCATCGCGGCGCCCACGGCGGACACGGGTCCGGTCGGCGCGGGCACCGGAGCGGCCGTCGCGGCCGGTTCACTCACCGTCGGGGGTCTCGTCCTCGTCGTCGTCGCTCTGGTTCGACCCCGCGGCCTCCGCCACCGCGAGACACCCACAACGTGGACACCGACAGAGAACTGACGGGCACCGCCCGGCGGGCCGGCACCCGGACGTTCCGACCGTGGTCCGGCATCCCCGCGGGGTCATCGCACCGGAGCCGTGGCCTCGTCCGCGACGGTGTGGAGATCGTGGCCATCCCGGACGACGAGGGCGGAGTCACGGTCCAGCCTGGGTCCTGCGGGGAGCCGGTCGATGATCGCACCGTCGACCGGCACCGGGGTCCCACCGACACCGAGGACCGCTGCGGTCTCCGGGTCGGGGATGTCGAAGCGCACGCCCGTATCGGCGACGATCGTCGTCACCGCACCGCGGGTTGACGTGCCTCGTCCGACCGCGGTCACCAGAAGGCCTCCACCGGGTACGCCGAGCACGTCGATCGCCGGCCCGCCCCCGTCCGCGCCGGCCACCGGACGCGCCTGTGCGGCCGACGGAGCCGGAGCGCCGGCGACAACGGTCACCCGCCGGCCCACTGACCCCTCCCTGCCCGCATCGCGAACGCACAGCACCGGGGAGTCACCGGTCGAGAGGACCGAGGGACGATCCGCTGGGAAGGCATCCACGTTCAGCGCCACCGAGCGCGGGACGCCCATCCGGTCGGGATCCACGGACACGACCGCACCCACCGTCGTCGTCGAACGGATGACGTCGGCCACCACCGGACCGACCTCCTGGACACCATCTGCCAGGGCGACGTAGGTCTCCCTGCCCGAGGCGGTGTCCACCGTGAACACCTGCCCGATCCGCAATGAGTCGAGACCGTAGTCCACCGGCCTGCCTGCCAGATCGATCTCCGGTCGCACCACCGGATCGACCTCCGGCAGCGGGTCGATCAACGCCGCGGTGACCGGCCGCGGCTCGACGCCGCCCAGTCCGAGGATCGCCAGCAGGTCGCCGTCCGACAAGTCGATTCTCGAGCGGGTCCCGTCCCGCAGCAGCCAGCCCCAGCCGTCCTGGTCGGCCAGGACGATCTCGTCGCCGGTGGTGTCACGCCCGGGTCCCGCCGCCCCGTCACGGGCGACGACACTCGTCGAGACGATCCGGGGGCGACCGCGATCGACGTCGGCGATCTCGTCGCACACGGTCCACGAGACCGCCGCGGCCCCGTCCTCGTCGCGCGGTGCCGGCAGCGCGGACGGCGCTCCGGGGATCCCGATCAGTCCTCCGCGACGCGTCTGGGCGATGTCCGAGTCCCGCACAGTGGTGGGGTCGGCGGGCTGACCCGTCACCAGACGGGCGGACGCGAGGTTGAACACCGGGTGGACGGTGTCGCCGGCGCGGACATACATCTGGCCGGAGTCCCGGCCCACCATCACCACGGCGCGATCGACATCGGGCGTCGGATCGAGGAGGGCCAGGACCGCCGCACCGACGCAACCGAGGACGGCGGCGACCGCACCCAGCATGAGTCCCGTCGACTGTCGCCTGAGTGGATCGTGGAGCATCCGGACGTCGCGGACGGCCACCGCGTGTCGGGCCCGCCGGGACAGGAAACGGTGCCCGTCGACCTGCGCCCTGGTCGTCGGCTTCAGCGGCACGAACGGGCTCCTTCCCACGGATGTGACGCCCCGCGACGGCGGGTTCCGGGGGTAGGGTACGCCACTGTCCCGGCCGGATGGCCGGGCTTCCCGGGCGGCCTCGCGCGCCCCCGACCAGGCCAGGAGGACGTGTGACGGCTGCCCCTCGCACCCTTCTCATCCTCCTGACCGTCCTCCTGACCTCGGGGGTGCTCGCGGTGATCTGCCCGCCGCCCTGGCAGCCCTGGGTCCAGTTCGCCGCCGCCTCACTGGTCGCCTGCGCCGCCACCATCCGTCACCGGGGCCGATATCTGCTCGGAGGCGGACCGCGCCCACGCCGGTCAGACGTCGACGTCGTCGATCTGGTCTCGCCCGAGTTCTCCTTGGTCGGGTGCGTCGGCGGTCACCAGGTGGTGACCACCGGTGTCGAGGTCTCAGCCGGCGCTCTGGAGACCACCGAGGTCGGGTGCGACGACCCGGCGGATTTCCTCGGCGTCCGGCTTCCGCTGGGCGCGGTCGCGCGGCAACTCGACCAGGGTGGGGTGCTGCTCGAGGGGATCGATGTGGTGGTTCACGGGCGACGTGCGGCGACGGGCCCAGACGGCGAGGTGTACTGCTCGCTCGTGGGTCCGTTGGCTCTGGTCTCCCACCGGCGCGTCCACCTGCTCCTCCGATTCGACCTGTCCGAACTCGCGCTGAGCGCGCCGGCGGAGGCGGGGCGGGGTTCGCCGCAACGGGTCATCGCGGTGGCCACCGAACGACTCCGCCGATCCCTGGTCCATCACGGGGTTCCGTGCCGCGTGCTCGACGCCACCGAGCTGGCGGAGCGATACCTCGAGGCCGAGGCCGATCCCACCGACGGAGTGGGGTTGGTGGTCCGCCCCGGTGAGGACCCGCGTGAGGTCGTGGACGCCCTCACCTCTGTACCCGCGTCAGACATCACCGAGGTGCTCCGACTCCGCCGGGTGCCGGGCCGCCGCGACGTCGTCGACTCGATCTCGACCGTGGGTCTCGCGGGGCTCACCGTGGACTCGCTCCCCCAGTCCGCGGGATCGTGTCATCTGTTGCCGTCCCCGCGCGTGCTGCCCGTCCCGGGTGAGTCCCTACCCGAGACGCTCGCCGGCTCCACGGTCCGACGGCGCCTCGATCAACTCGACGACCTCGCCCCGCCCGCCCACGGTTGCGGTCAGATCCTCGGGGCGACCCGGACCGGGAACGCGGCCGCGGTCCAGCTGGCGGGGCCTCACCTGCGCTCGGTACTCCTCGCGGCCGGTCCGGCCGTCTGTCGACAGGTGGCCTTCCGCGCGGTCGCCGCCGGGTACCGGGTGGCGGTGGTCACCGACGTCCCGGACCGCTGGAGACCGCTGCTGGCGATCGGCGACGAGACCAGATACCGGATTGTCGACCCCGATGCCTCGGACGCCGGCGCCCCCGTGGACGCGGTGTTCTGGGACGTCGACGGCCCCCTGAGCGAGGGGCGGATCGACGCGCTCGCCGGTCCCGGTGGCCCCGACGTGACACCGCCGACCGTGATCCGCGTGGATGCCGACTGGGACGCCCCCGGCCCCGGGCGTGCGACGACCGGGAATCCGCCCGAGCTGGTACTCGATGGCAGGATTCCGGGCTGGATCTCCATCGAACCGCGTTCCGGACCCGCCCGGCAGGTGTCGGTCGTGACCGGCCCCGGAGAGGACGCGTTCGTGGGTCCGGTCCCAGGACCTGCCGACCTCACACCCGCAGGTGTTGCACCTTCCGCCAGCCCGGATCGTCGGTGACCGTCAGGGTCACCTCGCCCTGTTCCCAGCCGGAGGCGGCCACGCGCAGCTGCTCGTGCGCGGGGGTCGCGGAGTCCACGTAGAAGTGCAGGAGCCGGCGGCCGTTGCAGCTCTCGGCGCCCACGCACTCGCCGGTGCCCTCCAGGCGGTCGACCAGGTGGTCCTCGAAGTCCCGCAGCCCGGGCAGGGAGGCCGATCCCGGCAGACCGCCGTCCTCGACATCCGTATAGGGCACGTGGACGGCGACGTGCCGGTCGAACTCCGGGGCCGAGAGCGCCACCAGGGGCACGCGCACCACGGCCACCATCGGGCCCCGGGAGGTGTCGCCGTGCAGGATCTGCCAGGCGGGTTCCCCGTCCTCGTCCGTGTTGTCCCGCTCGATCTCCCGCAGGATCCCGGGCAGCGCGTCGAGTGACACCGCGTCGTCCCCCGGGGCCGTGGCGTTGGAGCGGATCATGCCCACCCACGTCTCCACCGCGGCCTCCCCGCACATGGCGTCGAGCAGCAGGTAGGCGGCGATCCCGGCGTCGGATCCCTTGAGTCCGGCGAACCCGGGGTGGTGCACGGTCACGTCGGCCCGGGAGAGGCCGCAGTCCACCACCACCTCCGCCTCGTCGAAGCCCAGGCGTCGGTCGCGGAAGTGCATGGCGCACCCGGAGACCGGGTCGCGCAGGTCCGCGTACGACCAGTCGGCGTCGGCGGGCGGGGCCTGAGCGAGCCACCGGCGCGCCGCCCTGCGGAGCTCGGGTACCCCGGCCGCGGTGACGGTCAGGCGGTGCGGCGCGCCGTGAGACCCGGGGACGAACTCCCACGACAACCCGGGGTCGATCGCCTCGATGAGCGAGGTGATCTCCGGGACCACGCGGCGGGCGTCACCCGACTCGAGCGCGGCGGTCGTCCGGCGGCACCCGCCCTCGGTCCACCACCGCCAGAAGGTGGTGACGGCCCGGTCCGAGCGGAGCCTGGCGGTCTCGATGCGGACGCCGGACAGGTCCATCGATCTGGAGAGTTGTCGGGGTCGTGCCGCGCCGATCGCCATCTGTTCTCCCTCCGCCCGTCACGGTCCGTCTGGCTGGTCTCACTCCAGTATCCGGATAAGCCGCCACTCGTGCGCGGAACGACTCACCCCGGCCGGGCCCCCGGGCCGGTCCTGTCCCCCGTCAACGGGTGCGCATCGGCGTCCGCACTGGAAGAGTCTCGGGTATGACCAACCCCCACGGATCCCCCGACGCCCCGACCGGCCCGCGCGTCCTCGTCATCGGCGCCACCGGGTACGTCGGCTCCCGTCTCGTCCCCCGACTGCTCGCCGACGGCGCCGAGGTCTCGGTCCTGGCGCGCACGCCCGCGCGTCTCGACGATGTGCCGTGGCGGGACCAGGTCACCATCCACGAGGGCGGGCTGGGAGACGAGGCCGCACTGTCGGCCGCCCTCGCCGGCATCGACGTGGCGTGCCACCTCGTCCACTCCATGGGCCACTCGACTGACTTCGAGAAGGAGGAGCGCGAGACCACCGAGGCGTTCGTCCGCGCAGTCGAGGCCGCCGGGGTGGGCCGCATCGTGCACCTGTCCGGGCTGCACCCGGAGGACGAGATCGACCTGTCGACCCACCTACGCTCGCGCGTTGAGGTGGGACGGATCATGCTGGCCTCGTCCGTGCCCGCGCTGGTGATCCAGGCCGGGGTGGTGATCGGCTCCGGGTCCGCCTCGTTCGAGATGATCCGGCACCTGACCACCCGGCTCCCGGGGATGGTCACCCCGAAATGGGTCTCCAACCGCATCCAGCCGATCGCCGTGCGGGACGTGGTCCACTACCTCGCGGCCGCCACCACGGTTCCGCTCGACGGGGACCTGGCCGACGGGCGCGTGATCGACGTGGGCGCGCCGGACGTGTTGACCTACGGGCAGATGATGCAGATCTACGCCGAGGAGGCCGGGCTGCACCGCCGGCTCATGGTCCCCGTCCCCGTGCTCACGCCCAAGCTGTCCTCGCTGTGGATGGGCCTGGTCACCCCGCTCGAGCCCGCCCTGGCCCGGCCGCTGGTGGAGTCGCTGCGCTGCGAGGCGATCGTCCTGGTCGACGACGCCGACGAGGTGCTGGGCCCCCCGCCCGGCGGCCGCACGAGCTACCGCCAGGCCCTCCGCGAGGCCCTGCGCGTGCCGCACGGCCCCGCCCGTCCCGCCCTGTGGGCCGCTGCCGACCCGCTCGGCGACCCCGCGCGGCTGCTGCCCAGCGACGCCGCCTGGGCCGGGGTCCGCCCGCCCGCCGTGTGGCACGCCCGCACGAGGTGACGGACATGGACCGCGATGAACGCGGGCGGACCCGATCCCATGCCTGAGGCCGTGCCCGACACTCTGTTCGGCCGCTACCGGCACGCCTTCCGCACCGGCGAGATGGAGACCGCGCCGGTGCCCCCGACGCGCCGCCGCCTCGTCGTCGTCGTCATCACCCTCGTCCTGGGAACGGCGATCAGCGCCTGGGCGCTGCGCATCCCGGCAGGCGACTCGATGTTCTATCCCGCCACGGCCCTCCTCGCGGCGGTCTGGCTGGTGGGGGCCTTCGCCTCGGGCCCGATCCGGGTGGGGTGCGAGCCGTACCGACCGGGCCGGCCGATCCTGTCCTCGATCCTCGCCGCCACCGCACTGGCCGTGGTGTTCTGCGTTGGAGCGGTCGTGGTGGCCCGCATCGAACCGCTCCGCGAGCCGGTGTCCGCCCTGCTCGCCCACGCCACGGTCGGCAACCTGGCCCTGGTGGCCCTGCTCACCGCGGTCAACGGCGCCGCCGAGGAGTGCTTCCACCGCGGCGCGGTGTACTCGGCCACCTCGCGCATCCACCCGATCCTGGTGACCACCGCGATCTACGGCGTGGTCACCGCCGCCGCCGGCATCCCCCTGCTGGTGGTCGCGGCCGTCGTGCTGGGGCTGGTCACCGCGGTGCAGCGGCGGTGCACCGGGGGGGTCCTGGGCCCCATCGTCACCCACGTGGTGTGGTCGATGGTCATGCTGTTCGCGCTGTCACCGATCTTCGACGCCGCGAGCGGATAGCCTCCTAGCCCCCGCAGCACCCCGACCCGGACCCCGGGCCGGACCCCGGGCCGGCGCCCGGACCACGGTCCGGCCCGGGGCGCACCTCACGGGTGGTGAGGTTCCGGGCCGCCAGGTCCGCCTCCGCCGGGTAGTCCACCCCGACCAGCGAGAGCCCGCACGCCGGGGCCACGGGCACCGACGACGCCCGCTGCGTCTCGAGCAGCAGCCCGGCGATCCACTCCTGGTCCCGCCGGCCCTCCCCCACGGCCATCACCGCGCCCACGAGGCTGCGCACCATGGACCAGCAGAACGCGTCGGCGCTCACCGACGCCGTCCACACCTCGGCCGCCCCGGGCGCGTCCGGCCCGCGCGGATCCGGCTCGGCGCGCCAGTCGAAGCGCTGGAGCTCGCGGATCGTGGTGGCCCCCTCCCGACGACGACAGAACGCCGCGAAGTCGTGGAGCCCCACCAGTCTCGAGGAGGCCTGACGCACCGCGTCCAGGTCCGCCGGTCGCGTCCAGGGCGCGGTGTCGCGGGCGCGGGTGGGCTCGGGACCCCACGGCGCGGTGGTGAGCCGGTACTCGTAGTGCCGGCGCAGCGCGGAGAAGCGGGCGTCGAACTCCCCCGGGACCCAGCGGGCGTCCATCACCGCGATGTCGGCGGGCAGGAGCCGGGCGAGTCTCCGCACGAGCGCCTCGGGACGCCCGTCGAACGACCGCTGGTCCAGCCAGGCCGGCTCCACGTCGAGGTGGCAGACCTGGGCCCGGGCGTGGACCCCGGCGTCGGTGCGTCCGGCGACGGTGAGGGTCACGGGGTTCCGCAGCACCGTCCCGAGCTTCTCCTCCAGGACGCCGCACACCGTCCGCAGGCCGGGTTGGCGGGCCCACCCGGAGAAGTCGGTGCCGTCGTAGGCCACGTCGAGGCGGATCCGGCGGGTGGGCGTGTCGGACGCGAACTCCGACGGGGTGATCATGACCGTCGACGCTAGCCCACCGGCCCGGGCCGTGGCAGGCTCGGGTCATGCCGCGCCCGACCACCAGGTCCGCACTCCTCGAGGCGGCCGCCCGCGAGATCGAGCGGCTGCGCCTCGCGCTCGGCCGGTTCGACCCCGCGGTGGTGGCCGACCTCACCTGGGAGGCGGATATCGAGGACACCTCCCGGCACCCGCGCGACGTCCTCACCCAGATCCACGCCTGGCAGCTCCTCGCGCTGGGCTGGGCGGAGGCCGGTGAGGCCGGCGGCAGGCCCCAGATCCCCGGTGAGGGTCACACCTGGCGCGAGACGCCGGCGATCAACGCCGAGATCCGCGAGCGCTACCTGGGCACGTCATACGCCGACGCCGTCGACCTCCTCGCGGGCAGCCACGCCCGGGGCCTCGGGGTGATCGCGTCGCATTCCGAGAACGAGCTCTTCACCCGCGGCCGCTACGCCTGGACCGGGAGCACGACGCTCGGCGCCTACTTCGTCTCGGCCACCTCGAGTCACTACGTGTGGGGGCAGAAGACCCTCCGACGGATCCAGCGCGCCCTCCCGACGCCATGACCGCCCACCCCGACGTGCTGCCGTGGCTGCGCTCGGCCGACCCGTCGACCGCGTACCTCGCCGCCCGCGATCTCGAGGGCGACGACGACCCCGTGCTGCGGTCCGCCATCGCCGGTTCCGGGGTGGGCGCGGCGATCCTCGACGTGCGGCGCTCGGACGGGCACTGGGGGTCGGGCTTCTACCAGCCGAAGTGGACCAGCACCCACTACTCGTTGCTCGAGCTCGCGTGGCTGGGCCTGGACCCTCGTGAGCCCCGCGCGGCCGGGTCCGCGCGGATGGTCCTGGAGGCGCCGCGCTGTGACGACGGCGGCCTGAACGCCGGCCTGTCCTCCCCCCACAGCGACGTGTGCATCAACGGCATGGCGCTGACCTACTGCAGCCACTTCGGGGCGGACACCCCTCTGCTGGCCGGCGTGGTCGACGCGATCCTCGTCGAGCGGATGCCGGACGGCGGGTTCAACTGTCGGAGCACGCGGTCGGGGGCCACGCATTCCTCCGTGCACACCACCACGTGCGTCATCGAGGGGTTCACCGCTTACCTCGCGGCCGGGCATACGCATCGCTCCGACGAGGTCGCCGGGGCGCGGGCGGGAGCCGTCGAGTTCCTCCTCGTCCACCGCCTGTTCCGGAGCCACCGGACCGGCCAGGTGATCCGCCCGGAGTTCACCCGCCTTCATCACCCCGCACGGTGGCGGTACGACGTCCTGCGCGGCCTCGACGCCGTCACCGACGCCGGTGTGGTGGGCGACGGCAGACTCGCCGAGGGCCTCGACATCCTCCGGCGGCGACGCTGGGACGGCCGCTGGTGCGGTGCGCGCGGTTACCCCGGGGTCACCCACGTGGAGTACCCGCCTCCCCGCGAACCGAACCCGTGGATCACGGTCGCCGCCCTGCGGATCCTGCGCCGGACCGGGGTGGACGTCTGACGCCCCGGTCCCGGCTCGGCCAGGATGGGGACATGACGTCTCGCCGGATCGCCGTCCTCGCCGCCACCGCGCTCGCCGCCGCGTCCACCCTGGGGGCGTGCACCTCGGGCGACGACGACGAGGACCCGCAGGCCGGACCCCTCACCGCCGCCACCGGCCTCGCTCCCGACGCCGGCCCGACCTACGCCCGCTACGTGGCCCTGGGCGACTCGTTCGCCGCCCTGGGTCCGACCGACGCCCCCACGAGCGGGCCCGCGCGATGCCTCCGCTCCACGGCGAACTACGCGTCGCTGCTCGCCGAGCGCGAGGACGTGGGTGAGCTCGTCGACGTCACGTGTGGCGGCGCGGAGACCACCCACATGACCGGGCCCCAGCTCGCCGGGGCACCTGCCCAGTTCGACGCCCTGACCCCGGACACGGACCTGGTGACCCTGTCGATCGGCGGCAACGACATCGGGTTCGGCGCGATGGTCGGGTGCATCCTCCAGACCCCGCGGGCGGAGACCGGGGCACCGTGCCGCGACCGACTCGAGGTGGACGTGACCGACCAGCTCGACGCCCTCGGCGCCCGGCTGGACGGCGTGTACGACGGCATCCGCGACCGCTCCCCCGACGCGCGGATCGTCACCACCGCCTACCTCCCGCTGGTCCCGGACGACGGCGGCTGCGAGTTCGTCTCCGGGATGAGTCCGGGCGACGTCACCTGGACACGGCACGTGACAGAGCGGATCAACATGATCGTCTCTGACGCCGCCGCACGGGCGGGCGCGGACGTGGTCCAGCCCGCGGACGCCGCCGAACGCCACGCCTGCACGCCGGCCACGGAGCGCTACACCGACTTCACCGGCGAGGAGACGGGGTCGCATCCCATGCACCCGACCGCGGCGGGGCACCGGGCGATGGCCGAGGCCGTGGGCGCGGTTCTCTGACGGGGACCGCCGGGACGACGACGGGACGACGACGAGGGCCCCGCCGACCGCGTGACGCGGTGGGCGGGGCCCTCACACCGGATCCGTGACGGATCGGGCCTGACGCGACTCAGGCCTTGTCGGTGTCCTCGCTGGTGGCGTGGGTGGTGTCCTCGGACACCGCGTCGGCGGTCTCCTCGGCGGTGTCCACGTCGGCGTCGTCGGCGGCCTCCACCTGATCGGCGATCGGGCTGTTGGCCTCGGCCTCGGCGGTCACCTCATCGGTGGTCTCGTCGTCGGTGGACTCCGTGGCCGAGGTGTCGGCCGACTTCTTGGAGGCGGCGGCGCGGGTGGCGCGCGTGGCCTCGGCGGACGCCAGCGGCTCGGTGACGAGCGCGATCATCGCCATGGGCGCGTTGTCGCCCTTGCGGTTCTCGAGCTTGACGATCCGGGTGTAGCCACCGTCGCGGTCGGCGACCCGGGGGCCGATCTCGGCGAACAGCTTGTGCAGGACGTCCTTGTTGCGGACGAGCTTGGCGGCCTCACGACGGTCGGCCAGCGTGCCGCGGCGCGCCTTGGTGATGAGCTTCTCCGCGTACGGACGAAGCAGCTTCGCCTTGGTCTCCGTGGTACGGATCGCATCGTGCTCGAACAGCTGGGTGGCCAGGTTCGACAGGATGAGCCGCTGGTGGGCCGGGGATCCGCCGAGGCGGGCGCCCTTCTTGGGCTTGGGCATCAGATTCTCCTAGGAATGGTGTGCTGAGAGCTCGTCAGAGCTGCTCGGTCTCGGCGTAATCCTCGCCGCCCTCGTCGGTCCACGTCCCGGTCTCGGCGTCGTAGCCGGCGACCGAGGCGGGATCGAACCCGGGGGGCGCATCCTTGAGCGACAGGCCGAGCTCGACGAGCTTGACCTTGACCTCGTCGATCGACTTCTGACCGAAGTTGCGGATGTCGAGCAGGTCCGACTCGCTGCGCGCCACGAGCTCGCCCACGGTGTGGACACCCTCGCGCTTGAGGCAGTTGTAGGACCGGACCGACAGGTCCAGGTCGTCGATCGGCATGCCGTAGGCGGCGATGTGATCGGCCTCGGCCGGGCTGGGCCCGATCTCGATGCCCTCGGCCTCGTCGTTGAGCTCACGTGCCAGGCCGAAGAGCTCGACCAGCGTCTTGCCCGCGGACGCCAGGGCGTCACGGGCGGTCATCGAGTTCTTGGTCTCGACGTCCAGGACCAGGCGGTCGAAGTCCGTGCGCTGGTGCACACGGGTGGCCTCGACCTTGTAGGTGACCTTGAGGACGGGCGAGTAGATCGAGTCGACCGGGATGCGGCCGATCTCGTGTCCCGCGTCCTTGTTGAGCCCCGCGGGGACGTAGCCACGACCGCGCTCGACGACCAGCTCGATCTCCAGACGGCCCTTCTCGTTGAGAGTGGCGATGTGCAGGTCCGGGTTGTGCACCTCGACGCCGGACGGCGGGACGATGTCACCGGCGGTGACGGCTCCCGGGCCCTGCTTCTTGAGGTACATGGTGACCGGCTCGTCCTCGACGGACGAGACGACCAGGCCCTTGAGGTTCAGGATGATGTCGGTGACATCCTCCTTGACGCCCGGCACGGTGGTGAACTCGTGCAGGACACCCTCGATGCGGATGCTGGTCACGGCCGCGCCCGGGATGGACGACAGCAGCGTGCGACGCAGGGAGTTGCCGATGGTGTAGCCGAAACCGGGCTCGAGGGGCTCGAGCACGAACCGTGAGCGGTTCTCGGAGACGACCTCCTCGGTGAGGGTGGGCCGCTGGGAGATGAGCATGTGCTACCTCTTTCGATTCTCGGCGTCCGCTATTTGACGCCGTAGTAACCCACCGTCGCCGGGCGGGCCGCGATGTGCGGCCCGCCCGGCGACGGGGGAGGACAGATCACTTCGAGTAGAGCTCGACGATCAACTGCTCCTGCAGCGGCACATCGATCTGCGCGCGCTCGGGAAGCTGGTGCACGAGGATGCGGAGCGTCGTGGGGACGACCTGCAGCCACGCCGGGACGGGACGCTCGCCGAGCATCTCGGTGGCGATCTCGTACCAGTCCATCTTGGTGGACTTGGGACGGACGTCGATGATGTCGTACTGCGACACCCGGTAGCTCGGGATGGTCACCTTCTGGTCGTTGACCCGGAAGTGACCGTGGCTCACGAGCTGGCGTGCCTGGCGACGCGTCTGCGCGAGACCCGCGCGGTACACGACGTTGTCCAGACGCGATTCCAGGATCTGGAGGAGGTTCTCGCCGGTCTTACCGCCCCGGCGGTTGGCCTCCTCGTAGTAGCGACGGAACTGCTTCTCCATCACGCCGTAGGTGAAGCGGGCCTTCTGCTTCTCCTGCAGCTGGGTGCGGTACTCGGACTCCTTGATCCGCGCGCGGCCGTGGTGGCCGGGCGGGAAGGGCCGACGTTCGAATGCGGTGTCCCCACCGACGAGGTCCACGCCCAGACGGCGGGACTTGCGGGTGACGGGGCCGGTGTAACGTGCCATGGTTCTCTACGTTCCTTCCGGCTCAGACTCGACGCCGCTTGGGCGGACGACAGCCGTTGTGGGGCTGGGGGGTGACATCGGAGATCGTGCCGACCTCGAGGCCGGCGGCCTGGAGCGAACGGATGGCGGTCTCACGACCCGAACCCGGGCCCTTGACGAACACGTCGACCTTCTTCATGCCGTGCTCCTGCGCCTTGCGGGCCGCGTTCTCGGCGGCGAGCTGGGCGGCGAAGGGCGTCGACTTGCGCGAGCCCTTGAAACCGACGTGGCCCGAGGACGCCCAGGCCAGAACGGCGCCGGACGGATCCGTGATCGAGACGATCGTGTTGTTGAACGTGCTCTTGATGTGGGCCTGGCCGTGAGCGACGTTCTTCTTCTCCCTGCGACGGCCCGTCTTCTTGGGGCCCGCAGCGCGTGACTTGGGGGGCATTACTTCTTCTTTCCGGCGACGGTCTTCTTCGGGCCCTTGCGGGAGCGGGCGTTGGTCTTGGTCCGCTGACCGCGGACGGGGAGACCCCGGCGGTGGCGGATGCCCTGGTAACTGCCGATCTCGATCTTCCGGCGGATATCGCCCTGGATCTCACGGCGGAGGTCACCCTCGACCTTGTAGTTGCCTTCGATGTCGTCACGAAGGACGGTCAGCTGCTCGTCGGTGAGGTCCTTGGTGCGCAGGTCCGGGCTGACCCCGGTCCGCTCGAGGATCTCGACGGCCCGCGTGCGACCGATGCCGAAAATGTAGGTGAGCGCGATCTCCATACGCTTGTCACGTGGGAGATCAACGCCGGCAAGACGTGCCATGTGGCGTTTCTCTTTCGTCGTGCGGTAGGTCTGCTCCCCGACCGTCCCCGATGCCGCATGGTCATCTCACGATGAGCATCCGTCCGGGGCCCTGGCCTCCGCATCCAGGGGTGTGGTACCCGCCTCGACCAGGTACTTCAGAGGCGGCTGGTTCAGGGAGTTGAGCGCTTTACTTGTAGCGGTAGACGATCCGACCGCGGGTGAGGTCGTACGGTGACAGCTCGACGACCACCCGGTCCTCGGGGAGAATGCGGATGTAGTGCTGCCGCATCTTCCCACTGATGTGCGCGAGGACCTTGTGTCCGTTCTCGAGCTCGACGCGGAACATTGCGTTCGGCAACGGCTCGACAACTCGGCCCTCGACCTCGATGGCTCCGTCTTTCTTTGCCATGCTGGTTACGGTCCTCCACGATTCCCCGGATGTCGTCTACCGGATTCTGGTGCACTGGTGGGCACACCGACGTATAAGCCTACGTCAGTGGTCGTTCTAGTGCCAATCGGCGCTCACCCGTAGCAGGCGCGTCCTGCCGGCACGCCGTCGAAGCGCTGCTGCAGCCAGTTCATCGCGGCCGGCAACTTCTCCACCGCGCCGAGGAGATGCTCGGGCGCCAACCCCGGCTCCCACGTGAGCGGGGTCCCCTCGCGGCAGTAACGCGTGGCGGTCTCCTCCGCGTCCCAGAACGGCACCAGCGGGTCGGTGCGGGAATGCCACATGAACACCGGCACCCGGGGGACGTCCGGTGTCAGGCGCACGCTGTTCTCCGCGAAGGCCCGCATCAGGCCCTCCTCCGCGAGCAGGTCTCCCCCCTCGAGGACCATGGGCACGGACCGGAACGCGCCGTACACCAGCAGCGAGGCCGTGCACCTGCCCTTCATCCGCTCGAACAGCGCCCAGCCCTCGGGGGTGAGCTTCTCCTCGAGACGGATGTCCTCCGGGTACTCCCGCGCCATCCCCACGGCGGCGGCGAAGGCCAACCCGAACGCGGGGTGCGGCCAGTTGCCGATCATCCGCGCCATCGTCGTCATGTCCGTCGGGATGCCGCCCTGGGCGACCCCCACCAGGTTGACGTCCGGTGCGTAGTCGTCGTGCATGAGCGACACCCAGGCACTGGCAATCCCGCCACCCGAGTACCCCAGCGCCCCGAACCGGCTGTGCCGCGCGTCGAACCGGGGGTCGTCGCGTACGGCCCGCATCCCGTCCAGCACGATCCGCGCGGACAGCTGTCCCCCGGGGTAGGCGACCTTGGGACCGAGATGATCGGGGATGAGCACCGTCCAGCCCTGGTCCAGCCGGACCCGCAGGAACGCCATCGCGTTGTCCTGCACCGTCTCGAGGGTCGGGTTGACCAGGGTCTCGGTGGGGGCGCAGCTCTGCCCCAGTGCGTTCAGGTAGTGCTGGTAGCTCAGGACGGGGCCGTTCGGGCGCGCGTGGGGCGGCCGGACCACCGTCGCGGTCGCGAGGATCGGACGATCCCGGGTGTCGGTCGACCGGTACGCGATCTCCGTCACCTCGTACCCGAGGAACGCGGGCATGGTCACGAGCCGGGTGTTGATCACCTGTCCGAGACCCGCGGCCGCGAGCACCGCGGGGTCCGCGTGATAGAACGGCGCCGGCTGGGGGTCCTCCATCAGGGACCCCTGTCCGCCCTCCATCAGCGACTGCGCGGCCGCGGACGGGGTCGGTCCCGCCATCTGGGCCAGGATCACCACCATCGTGAGGACAGCCGCCACAGCCGTGCGCGTCGGTGTGATCGTGGTTCGGCGCACGTGGGGGTGAACGAGCATGCCCTGACCTTTCAGGCCGGTGGTCAACAGTGGGAACACTCTAACCTGAGGCCCGGAGGGCCCGGCACCGGTCCCCCGCGACCGCGCTCAGTCCGTGGGCCGAACGGTGAGCACACGGGGGCCGTCGGCGGTGACGGCGACCGTGTGCTCCCAGTGTGACGACGGCGACCCGTCCACCGTGACGACCGTCCAGTCGTCGGTCAGGGTGCGGGTGTCGGTCTCGCCACCCAGGACGAGCATGGGCTCGACGGCCAGGACGGACCCCTCCTGGAGCCGCGGCCCCTTGCCCGGCTTGCCCTCGTTGGCGAGGAACGGCCACTCGTGCATCTCACGACCGATGCCGTGCCCGCCGAACCCGTCGACTATCCCGAGGGTGACGCCGAGACGCTGCTCCGCGCGACGCGTGGCGGTCTCCAGGGCGTGCGAGACGTCCGTCAGGCGGCTACCGGGAGTCATGGCGAGGATGCCCTCCGCGAGCACCTCCCGCGTCGCCTGGTTGAGAAGGGCCACCTGAGGGTCCAACTCGCCCACGCCGAAGGTCCACGCGGAGTCGCCGTGCCACCCGTCCAGCACCGCGCCGCAGTCGACCGAGACCAGGTCGCCCTCCTGCAGGACGGTGGTGGGTCCCGGGATCCCGTGGACGACCACCTCGTTGACGGACGAGCAGATCGACCCGGGGAACCCCTCGTACCCCTTGAAGGACGGGACCGCACCGGCGTCCCGGATCAGCTGGTCGACCAGCGAGTCGAGATCCGCGGTGGTCGCGCCCGGAACCGCCGCCTCGCGTGCGGCGACGAGCGCACGACCGACGATCCGGCCGGCCTCCTCCATCGCGTCCAGCTCGCCGGGAGTGCGCGCTGTCACCACGCTCGTGCGCGACCGACCGAACACGACTGCTCAGCGATCCAGCGCGGCGAGGGCCCGTGCGTTGATCTCGTCGACCTCGCCCACGGCGTCGACGGTCGTGACATCGTCGCCGTAGTACTCGAGGAGGGGTGCCGTCTCGGACCGGTAGACGGCCATGCGGTTGCGGATCACGTCCTCCGTGTCGTCCTCACGACCGCGGGCGAGCATCCGCGCGACCACGGTGTCCTCGTCGACCTTGAACTCGATCACGGCGTCGAGCTCGAGACCCGCCTCGGCGAGCATGCCCTTGAGCGCGTCGGCCTGCTCGACACTGCGGGGGTAGCCGTCGAGCAGGAACCCCTCGGTCGCGTCGGGCTCACCGATACGCGCCTCGACCATCCGGTTGGTGACGTCCGCGGGAACGAGGTTCCCGGCGTCGATGTAGGACTTGGCCTCCTTGCCGAGGTCCGTCCCCTGGGAGATGTTGGCCCGGAAGAGGTCACCCGTGGAGATGTGCGGGATCCCGAGCTTCTCCGACAGCAGGGCCGCCTGGGTTCCCTTACCGGCGCCGGGGGGGCCGAGGAGGACGAGACGCATGGTGAGGACCAGCCTTTCTTTCGGTGTGATGTGCTCGGGGGTGCGGGCGACTACTTGAGGAAGCCCTCGTAGTTGCGCTGCATGAGCTGAGCCTCGATCTGCTTCACGGTGTCGAGACCCACCGACACCATGATGAGCACAGCGGTGCCACCGAACGGCATGTTCTGCATGTCTCCACCCCCGCTACCCATGTCGAGGAAGACGTTGGGCAGCACCGCGATCAACCCGAGGTACAGGGAACCGAACAACAGGATGCGGTTGAGCACGTACCCGAGGTACTCGGCCGTCGGGCGACCCGGGCGGATGCCGGGGATGAAGCCGCCGTACTTCTTCATGTTCTCGGCCTGCTCCATCGGATCGAACTGGATGGCCACGTAGAAGTACGCGAAGAAGATGATCAGGGCGAAGTACAGCAGGATGTAACCCCAGCTCGAGGGGTTCTGCAGGTACTGCATGACGTACCGCTGCCAGAACCCGTCCGCGGCGGGCTCGGGTCCCTGGATCAGCTGGGTGATGAGGATCGGCACGTACATCATGGACGACGCGAAGATCACGGGGATGACGCCGGCCTGGTTGACCTTGAGCGGCAGGTAGGTCGACGTGCCGCCGTACTGACGACGGCCGACCATGCGCTTGGCGTACTGGACCGGGATGCGGCGCTGGCCCTGCTCGACGAACACGACGGCGACCACGATCAGCACCACCGCGAACATGACCGCGGCGAACTTCAGCGTCGAGGAGTTCTGGTAGATGTTGACGCCCTCGGCGGGGATCCGCGAGGCGATGCCGGCGAAGATCAGCAGCGACATGCCGTTGCCGACCCCGCGGTCCGTGATGAGCTCACCGAACCACATGACGAGGGCTGCGCCGGCGGTCATCACGATGACGATGGTGGCCAGGGTGAGGATGTCGCCGTCCATGAGGACGGACTCGCCGTTGCCGAGCAGCTGACCCCGGTCGGCGAGCGCCACGATGCCGGCGGACTGCAGCACCGCGAGCGCGATGGTGAGATAACGCGTGTACTGCGTCATCTTGGCCTGACCGGACTGCCCCTCCTTCTTGAGTTGCTCGAAGTAGGGGATCACCACGGTGAGCAGCTGCACGATGATGCTCGCCGTGATGTACGGCATGATGCCGATCGCGAACACGGACAACTGCAGGAGTGCGCCGCCGGAGAACAGGTTGACCAGGGAGTACAACTGCGCGTTGTCCCCGGTCATCGCGGTGTCGAGGAGTCCCCGGAGCTTGGGGTAGTCGACACCGGGCGACGGGATCTGCGCGCCGATGCGGTAGAGGATGATGATCCCGAGGGTGAAGAAGATCTTCTTCCTCAGATCCGTGTCCTTGATCGCGGACGCGAGTGCGGAGAGCACATGTCCTCCTGGTCATGGACGGCCCGTAGCCGCCGCCTTCGTCGAATGCAGATGCGCCGGGAGGGTCAGACCGACGGCAGTGGTGCCGCACCCCGAACGCACAACAAGAAAAACTGTATCAAGATGAGCGCAGGGGCCGGATCCGAGACTCTCGGACCCGACCCCTGCACCCGTCATCCGGCCCCGTCGGGGGCCGGTCGGGGACTCAGGCCCCGGCCTCCGACACGCTTCCGCCGGCGGCCTCGATCTTGGTCTTGGCCGACGCGGACACCTTGTCGACGGCCACGGTCACGGCCACGGAGATGTCCCCGTCGCCCAGGACCTTGACCGGCTGGTTCTTGCGGACGGCCCCCGCGGCGACGAGCTCGGCGACGCCGACCTGCCCACCGGAGGGGAACAACCGCTGGATGTCGGACACGTTGACGACCTGGAAGACGACCTTGTTGCGGTTCTTGAAGCCCTTGAGCTTCGGAAGACGCATGTGGATCGGCATCTGGCCACCCTCGAACGCCGCGGGGACGTTCTTGCGTGCCTTGGTTCCCTTGGTACCGCGACCGGCGGTCTTGCCCCGCTTGCCGCCCTCACCGCGACCCACGCGGATCTTGTCGGTGTGGGCGCCGGGTGCCGGGCGCAGGTGATGCAACTTGATGGTCATGCTCACTCCGTCTCTTCGACCACGACGAGGTGGTTCACGACGTTGATGAGACCCCGGGTCTGAGCGTTGTCCTCACGGACGACCGTCTTCCGGATGCCCTTGAGTCCCAACGTCCGCAGGGAGTCCTTCTGGTTCTGCTTGGTCCCGACAGTGCCGCGGACCTGGGTGATCTTGAGGTTGGCCATGATCTACGCCCCCTGTCCGGCACGTGCGCGGAGCATGCCCGCGGGTGCGACGTCCTCGATGGGCAGACCACGGCGGGCCGCGACCTCCTCGGGACGATGGAGACCCTTGAGCGCGGTCACCGTGGCGTGGACGACGTTGATGGCGTTGTCCGACCCCAGCGACTTGCACAGGATGTCGTGCACGCCGGCGCACTCGAGCACGGCACGCGCCGCGCCGCCCGCGATCACACCGGTACCCGGCGAGGCCGGACGGAGCATGACGACGCCCGCGGCCGCCTCACCCTGGATCGGGTGCGGGATGGTGGAGCCGATGAGCGGGACGCGGAAGAAGTTCTTCCGGGCCTCCTCCGACCCCTTCTGGATCGCCGCCGGCACCTCCTTGGCCTTGCCGTAGCCGACGCCGACCATGCCGTTGCCGTCACCCAGGATCACGAGGGCGGTGAAGCTGAATCGCCGACCGCCCTTGACGACCTTGGAGACGCGGTTGATGGTGACGACACGCTCGATGAACTGTGACTTCTCGTCGTCGCGGCCACCGCGACGATCGTTTCCGCCACGGCCACGGCCCCCGCCGCCGCCGCCGCTGCGGCCGCCCTGGGCGTTGTCGTTGGTGGTGGTCTTGTTGTCCGCGGCGGGCCCGGTGCTTCCGCCGTCACGACGCTGACGTCCCGGCATCAGACGGTCCTTCCGTTAAGGGTCAGTGCAGTGGTCTTGGTCATCAGAACTCCAGCCCACCCTCGCGGGCGGCGTCGGCCAGGGACGCGATCCGGCCGTGGTACTTGTTGCCACCACGGTCGAACACGACGGCATCGATGCCGGCGGCCTTGGCGCGCTCGGCCAGGAGCTGGCCGACCTTCGCGCTGCGGTCCTTCTTGTCGCCCTCGAGAGTGCGGACATCGGCCTCGATCGTCGACGCGGCGGCCAGCGTGCGGCCGGCCAGGTCGTCGATGATCTGGGCGTGGATGTGGCGCGAGGACCGGTTGACGACCAACCGCGGACGCTCGGGGGTACCGGCGACCTTCTTGCGGAGGCGGTAGTGGCGCCGGGTACGGCCGACACGACGTGCTGTCGAGACGTCGGTACCCAGCGGGGAACGCTTCTTTGTGCTGCTCATGGTCACTTACCCGTCTTTCCGACCTTGCGACGGACCTGCTCGCCCTCGTAACGGATGCCCTTGCCCTTGT
The DNA here is from genome assembly GCF_039531545.1 of Dietzia cercidiphylli. Classification (NCBI taxonomy): domain Bacteria; kingdom Bacillati; phylum Actinomycetota; class Actinomycetes; order Mycobacteriales; family Dietziaceae; genus Dietzia; species Dietzia cercidiphylli. The sequence continues at coordinate 407,288 of NZ_BAAAQG010000003.1, read as the reverse complement.
ACGGGTCGTGCTTCCGCAGCCGCTTGATGTTGGCGGCGATCTGGCCCACCTGCTGCTTGTCGATCCCGGAGATCGAGAACTTCGTGGCGCCCTCGACGGCGAACGTGATGCCGTCGGGTGCCGCGATCGGCACGGGGTGCGAGTAGCCGAGGGCGAACTCGAGGTCCGTGCCCTTGGCGACGACGCGGTAACCCACGCCGAAGATCTCCATCTTCTGCACGTAACCCTCGGTGACGCCCACGACCATGTTGTTGACCAGGGAGCGGGAGAGGCCGTGCAGCGACCGGTTGTCCCGGTGGTCGTCGGGACGGTTCACCGTGATGGTGCCCTCCTCGACCGACACCGTGATCGGTGCGGGGAGATCCTGGGTGAGCTCACCCTTGGGACCCTTGACGGTGATGGTCTGGCCGTCGACCTTGATGTCGACGCCGGACGGAACGGTGATCGGAGCCTTGCCGATTCGTGACATTTCTCGCCCCCTTACCAGACGTAGGCGAGGACTTCCCCGCCCACCTTCTTGTAGTTCGCCTGACGGTCCGTGAGCAGACCCTGGGAGGTCGAGATGATCGCGATACCCAGTCCGCCGAGGACCTTGGGCAGGCCGGTGGACTTGGCGTACACGCGGAGACCCGGCTTGGAGACTCGCTTGATGCCCTGCAGGCTGCGCTGGCGCGACGGGCCGTACTTGAGGTCGATGGTGAGCTTCTTGCCCACCTCGGCGTCCTCGACGGCGTAGTCGGTGATGTAACCCTCTTGCTTGAGGATCGCCGCGATGTTGCCCTTGATCTTGGAATGCGGCATGGAGACGGTGTCGTGGTACGCCGAGTTGGCGTTACGCACACGCGTCAACATGTCCGCGATGGGGTCGGTCATCGACATGGATTTACCATGTTCCTTTCTCGTCACGGTTCCCATGCAGCACGGGTGCGGTCGACCTGTGGGCCGGCCGTGTCCGTCGTGGGCCTATCACGAAGAGTTCGAATGTTCTGTTGTGTGGGGCCCGCCGATCGTCTGACGATCTGCGGGGGACCCGCCGCGCGTGACGCTCTTCTCGCCACCCGCGACCCGACGGCTGGGCCGTCTGCCCGTCGCCGGGGACCCGCTGATGCGGTGCCCCGGCGCGGACGGCCGGTCCGGCCCTGACCCGTGAGGTCAGTCCTCCTTGAAGGGGAAGCCGAGGTGCTTGAGCAGCGCCCGACCCTCTTCGTCGTTCGTCGCGGTCGTGACGACCGTGATGTCCATGCCGCGGGGGCGGTCGACCTTGTCCACGTCGATCTCATAGAACATGGTCTGCTCGTTGAGCCCGAAGGTGTAGTTGCCGTGACCGTCGAACTGCTTGCCCGAGAGGCCGCGGAAGTCGCGGATTCGAGGGAGGGCGATCGTCGTCAGACGATCGAGGAACTCCCACATGCGGTCACCGCGCAGCGTCACACGCGCGCCGATCGGCATCCCCTCGCGGAGCTTGAACTGCGCGATGGACTTGCGGGCCCGGCGGATCTGCGGCTTCTGGCCGGTGATCAGCGTGAGGTCGGTGATGGCGCCGTTGATCAGCTTGGCGTCACGGGCGGCGTCACCGACACCCATGTTGACGACGACCTTGACGACGCCCGGGATCTGCATGACGTTCGCGTACTCGAACGTCTCGTTCAGGGCCGGCTTGATCTCGGCGCTGTACCGCGCCTTGAGACGCGGCGTGTACCCGGTGGGAAGTGCGGTTTCGGTCATGGTCACAGGTCCTTCCCGGTCTTGCGCGAGACCCGGACGCGCTTACCGTTCTCGTCGGTGCGGATTCCGACGCGCGACGGGGCGCCGTCCGCGTCCACGACCATCACGTTGGACACGTGGATCGGGGCCTCCTGCGTGACGATGCCACCGGAGGAGGCGCCACGCTCGGCAGCCGAGTTGGCGGTGTGCTTCTTGATGCGGTTCACGCCCTCGACGAGGACCTTCTCCTGCGCGGGGAAGGCCTGGATGACCTTGCCCTTGGCGCCCTTGTCCTTGCCGGCGATGACGAGCACCGTGTCGCCCTTGTGGACCTTCATGTCAGAGCACCTCCGGAGCCAGCGAGACGATGCGCATGAACTTCTTGTCGCGCAGTTCGCGACCGACGGGCCCGAAGATACGGGTACCACGCGGGTCGTTGTCGTTCTTGATGATGACGGCGGCGTTCTCGTCGAACTTGATGTACGAGCCGTCCGGGCGACGGCGCTCCTTGGCGGTGCGCACGATGACGGCCTTGACGACCTCACCCTTCTTGACGTTGCCACCGGGGATGGCGTCCTTGACGGTGGCGACGATGATGTCGCCCACGCCTGCGTAGCGACGCTTGGATCCGCCGAGAACGCGGATGCAGAGAATCTCCTTGGCACCCGTGTTGTCGGCGATCTTGAGTCGCGACTCCTGCTGGATCATGGTTCTCCTGACCAGGCTTGTTCAGATGTGTGCCGGATTCCGACCCGACACACGCGGCCACGTCACCCGCACCGGTCTCGCGACGCGGCTACCACGGGCAACTGTTCCAGTGTAGGGGTCCCGGCGCCCGAGCCCCAAATCGCCCTCAGCCGCCGAGGGAGCCGGCCGATCCGGTTGACCCCAGCGACCCCGCCGAGCCGGCGGAACCGGGATCCACTCCCCCGGACGCCGGCCGGAGGCTCGGGGCCGCCGGCGCAAGACCCGACAGGATGTGGTCCATCCCCGGCAGCATCTGGGTCACGAAGACGGGCCAGTTGTGGATGCCGGTCGGCATGTAGTTCATCCGCAGGTCGACCCCCGCGACTCCGGCCAGGGCGGACTCGAGCTTCCTGGTGCTCTCGTAGGAGCCCTTCTCGAGGACGTGCCCGTCCACGAGGATCATCTCGTTGCTGCCGAAGTGCCCCAGCTCGGCCGAGCCCACCCGGCCCGTGGCGGCACTGAGGTACACGGTCTTGCCGGCGAGTCCGGACGGGTCGGCCACGGTGTCGTGGTCCCGCCACGCCTGGGACCCCCGCGGGCCCCACATTTTCGTGGCGTCGCCGTTCCGCGCGGCCACGGTCAACCGCGCGTACTGGTAACCCAGCTCGTCGGTCGTGGAGTAGGCGCCGCTGATCCCGGCGACCGCGTCGAACATCCCCGGGTTGGTGTTGGCCAGGTGAACGGCCGCGGAAGCACCCATCGACAGGCCCATCACCCCCCAGCTGCCGTTGTGCGCGAGCGGAGCGGCCGAACCGGTCAGACCCTGATCCAGGAGGGGCGGGAGCTCGTCGATGAGGAAGGTCTCCCACATGTTCGGCCCCAGGACCGGGTCGTCGGCCTGCCAGTCCGACCACATGGAGGCCGGAGCACCCGTCGGCGCGATCACGTTGACCGCGCGGTCGCGCAGGGCCGGGTCCCCCCAGCCCATCCCGGTGCTCCACCCCGACGGGGATTCGCTTCCCACGCCGTCGAGAAAATACACGTTGGGGGCGTCCACGCCGTCCGGCGCCCGGTACACCTCGACCCGGACGGTCCGCTGCATCGATGCCGATGTGACGGTCCAGACCTCCGCCCGGCGGTCGACGGGGTTCAACGAGCCCGGGAACAGCGGGGCGATGTGGCGCACCGTCGTCTGCGTGATCGAACCGTCGCGCGTGGAGACGGGCCCCGAGGGCGATTGGGAGCTGCCCGGGCGGGGGAAGTCACCGGACCCGGCGGCGGCGACCGAACCGAGCACGGACGTCAGCGGGATGGGGGCGCCCAACTGCGTGAGGGCGGCGACGCTCAGCGACGGGACCCCGAGCAGGCTGCCCGGTGCGACGCTCGGCACCAGGGATCCGGGGTCGAGGCTCTGCGCCCCCGCCGTCCCCGCACCCGCGCCGGCCCCGATCAGCAGTGCCGACACGGCCACGGTCGTCGCCCGGAGTGCGACGGGGGTGCGTGGGCGCGCTCCCCCGCGTCCCGCCGTGCGGCGTCCGTCCCGATGGATATCCGGCCTTCTCGTCATTTCCCGATCCCGTCCTCGTGCGCGACGCGGCCCACGGGAACTGACGCCCCGGGCCGCAGGGTGAACTCCGGCTCGGTAGCCGATGACACAATACTGACTTGTCGTATCAAGACTAGGATTTTGTTACATCCCCACACGCCGCCGGCCCGGCCCCGAGTAGTCGGGGCCGGGCCGGGGGTGAGAGTGGAGCGACTCTCCTACTTCGCGCGCTCCAGGACCTCGACGACGCGGTAGCGCTTGGTGGCGGACAGCGGGCGGGTCTCCATGATCCGCACGCGGTCGCCGACACCGGCGTCGTTGGTCTCGTCGTGCGCCTTCACACGCTCGGTACGGCGCATGATCTTGCCGTAGAGCGGGTGCTTCACGCGGTCCTCGAGTTCGACGACGATGGTCTTGTCCATCTTGTCGGACACGACGTACCCGATCCGCACCTTGCGGCTGTTGCGCTCGGTGTTCTCGCTGGCCTCAGTCACGGCTGCTTCCTTGTCACTCACTTGGCATCACCCGGCGCCGCCGACAACCCGAGCTCGCGCTCGCGGATGACGGTGTAGATGCGTGCGATGTCGTGACGGACGACGCGCAGGCGACGGTTGTTGGTCAGCTGACCGGTGGCCATCTGGAAGCGCAGGTTGAACAGCTCCTCCTTGGCCTCACGAAGACGCGCGGTGAGCGCATCGGCGTCGAGTTCACGCAACTCGGGGGCGGTGGTTCCACTAGCCATCAGAACTGCTCCTCCCGGGTCACGATACGGGTCTTGCACGGGAGCTTGTGCTGCGCGCGGCGCAGCGCCTCGCGTGCGGTCTCCTCGTTCGGGTACGACATCTCGAAGAGGATGCGACCCGGCTTGACGTTCGCGACCCACCACTCGACGGATCCCTTACCGGAACCCATGCGGACCTCGGCGGGCTTCTTGGTCAAGGGGCGATCGGGGTAGATGTTGATCCACACCTTGCCGCCACGCTTAATGTGGCGGTTGATCGCGATACGCGCGGACTCGATCTGACGGTTGGTGACGTACGCCGGCTCGAGAGCCTGGATGCCGTACTCACCGAACGTCACCTTGGTGCCGCCCTTGGCCCCGCCGCTACGGCCGGGGTGGTGCTGCTTGCGGTGCTTGACGCGCTTGGGGATAAGCACTGTCACGCCTCCCTGGTCTGATTCTGCGGAGCCTGGGCGGGGGCCTCGGCAGCCGGACCGGAACCGGCGCGGCCGGTCTCGGTGCTGGTGGCCGTGGTGCCCTGGGCGCCGGAACGACGCGGCCGGCCTGCGCCACGCTCGCGGCGCGGTCCTCGGTCGGCACCGCCGCGGTTGCTGGACTGGGCGTACTGATCGGACTCGCGACGACCGCCGACCACGTCACCCTTGTAGATCCACACCTTGACGCCGATGCGACCGAAGGTCGTCTTGGCCTCGTAGGTGCCGTAGTCGATCTCGGCACGCAGGGTGTGAAGCGGGACGCGACCCTCGTGGTAGCGCTCCGAACGCGACATCTCGGCACCGCCGAGACGACCCGAGCAGACCACCTTGATGCCCTTGACCTGCGGCTGACGCATCGCGGACTGGATGCCCTTACGCATCGCGCGGCGGAACGCCACGCGGTTGGAGAGCTGCTCCGCGATGCCCTGGGCCACGAGCTGGGCGTCGGCCTCGGTGTTCTTGATCTCGAGGATGTTGAGGTGGACCTGCTTCGCGGTGAGCTTCTCGAGCTCGCCGCGGAGACGGTCGGCCTCGGCGCCACGACGACCGATCACGATGCCCGGCCGGGCGGTGTGGATGTCGACGTTGACGCGGTCGCGGGTACGGGAGATGTCCACGCCCGAGATGCCGGCCCGCTCCATGCCCTTGGACAGGAGCTGACGGATCTTGATGTCCTCGGCGACGTAGTCCGCGTACTGCTTGTCGGCGTACCACTTGGACGTCCAGTCCGAGGTGATGCCGAGACGGAAGCCGTGCGGCTGGATCTTCTGTCCCATTTAGCGGGCACCTCCCTGGTTACGACGACCCCGGCCGGTGGAACCGGCCTTCTCGGGCACGCTGGTCACCTCGACGGTGATGTGGCTCGTGCGCTTACGCACTCGGAACGCACGACCCTGGGCACGCGGACGGAACCGCTTCAGGGTCGGGCCCTCGTCGGCGAACGCAGCCGACACGACCAGGGTCCGGGGATCCAGGTCGAGGTTGTTCTCGGCGTTCGCGATGGCGGACGCGAGGACCTTGCCCACCGGCTCGCTGGCGGCCTGCGGGGCGAACCGCAGGATGTCCAACGCGTCGGAGGCGTCCTTGCCCCGGATCAGGTCGATCACACGACGCGCCTTCATGGGCGTGACGCGGACGAACTTGGCGGTGGCCCGGGCGGAGAGCTGCTGCTCGTCCTGCACCGTGCCTTCGGCGGTCTTGCTGGTATCAGTGCTCATCGGCGCTTACTCTTCCGATCGTCCTTGATGTGCCCCTTGAACGTGCGCGTCGGCGCGAACTCGCCGAGCTTGTGACCCACCATGGAGTCGGACACGAACACGGGCACATGCTTGCGGCCATCATGGACGGCGAACGTGTGGCCGATGAAATCGGGCAGGATCGTCGAGCGACGCGACCAGGTCTTGATGACCTGATGAGTACCCTTGTCGTTCTGCGCGTCCACCTTCGCGAGGAGGTGCTCGTCGACGAACGGACCCTTCTTGAGACTACGAGGCATCCTAGTTTCCCTCCTTAACGCTTCTTACCGGTGCGACGGCGACGGACAATCATCTTGTCGCTCGCCTTGTTGGGCTTGCGGGTCCGGCCCTCGGGCTGGCCCCACGGGCTGACGGGGTGACGTCCACCGGACGTCTTACCCTCGCCACCACCGTGCGGGTGGTCGACGGGGTTCATGACCACACCGCGGACGGTCGGGCGGACGCCCTTCCAGCGCATGCGGCCGGCCTTACCCCAGTTGATGTTCCCCTGCTCGGCGTTGCCGACCTCGCCGATCGTCGCGCGACAGCGGACGTCGACCCGGCGGATCTCGCCGGACGGCATGCGGAGTGAGGCGTACGCGCCCTCCTTGCCGAGCAGCTGGATCCCGGCACCGGCGGCGCGTGCCATCTTGGCACCGCCCCCGGGACGGAGCTCCACGGCGTGCACGACGGTACCTGCGGGGATGTTGCGGAGCGGCAGGTTGTTGCCGACCTTGATATCGGAACCGACACCCGACTCGACCTTCATGCCCTGCTTGAGGTTCCGCGGGGCCAGGATGTACCGCTTCTCGCCGTCCGCGTAGTGCAGGAGGGCGATGTTGGCGGTGCGGTTGGGGTCGTACTCGATGTGGGCGACGGTGGCGTCGACGCCGTCCTTGTCATTACGACGGAAGTCGATGACACGGTACTGGCGCTTGTGGCCACCGCCCTTGTGACGGGTGGTGATCCGACCGTGACCGTTACGGCCACCGGTCTTGTGTAGTGGGCGAAGCAGCGACTTCTCGGGCGTCGAGCGGGTGATCTCGGCGAAGTCCGAGACGCTCGAGCCGCGACGGCCGGGCGTCGTGGGCTTGTACTTGCGGATAGCCATGAGGTTCTCTCGTCCTTAACTCTTCCCGCCGTCAGGCGGTCAGACCCGGGATCTCGATGGGCTTGCTGTCGGCCGCAAGGGTCACGATGGCGCGCTTGGTGCTCTTGCGCTGTCCGAACCCGGTGCGGGTGCGCTTACGCTTGCCCTGACGGTTGGCGGTGTTGACGGACTCCACCGTGACGCCGAAGATCTCCTGGAGGGCGATCTTGATCTGCGTCTTGTTGGCGTCCGGGGCGACCAGGAACGTGTACACGCCCTGCTCGAGCAGGCCATAGGCCTTCTCGGAGACGACGGGGGCGAGGATCACGTCCCGGGGATCGGCGACGGTGCTCACTTGTCGGCCTCCTTCGCGGCGGTGTTCTCCGTGCCCGGGGCACGCTTGCTGGCCTGCGAGACGAACGCGTCCAGTGCCTCCACCGTGAACACGACGTCGTCTGCACGCAGCACGTCGTAGGTGTTCAGCTGATCCGGAGCGATGGGATGGACGTGGTCCAGGTTGCCCACCGAGCGCCACGCGGCGACGTCCTCGCGGCCGACGACGAGCAGGAACTTATTGCGACCGGACAGGCTTCCGAGGAAGTCCCGCACGCCCGCCGTCGACGGGGTCTGACCCTCGACGAGCTCGGTGACCACGTGGATACGATCGCTGGCGGCCCGGTCGGACAGGGCACCGCGGAGGGCGGCGGCCTTCATCTTCTTGGGGGTGCGCTGCGAGTAGTCGCGCGGCTTCGGACCGTGGACCGTGCCACCGCCGGTGTAGGCGGGGGCGCGGGTAGAGCCCTGGCGGGCGCGGCCGGTGCCCTTCTGGCGGAACGGCTTGCGGCCACCGCCACGGACCTCGCCGCGGGTCTTGGTCGAGTGCGTGCCCTGCCGCGCCGCGGCGAGCTGAGCCACGACGACCTGGTGCATCAGCGCCAGGTTGGGCTCGACGCCGAAGATCGCGGCGGGCAGCTCGACCGACCCGTCGGCCGAACCGGCCGGGGTACGGACGTCAAGCTTGAGATTCACGGTGTTCTCCGTCGTGGTCATGCGCGCGCACCGCCCTTCACTGCGGATCGGACCATCACGAGGCCGCCGTTGCGGCCCGGGATGGCGCCCTTGATCAGGAGGACGCCGGCTTCGGCATCGACCTTGTGGACCTTGAGGTTCATGGTGGTCACGCGCTCGTTGCCCATGCGGCCGGCCATCTTCTTGCCCCGGAACACGCGGCCCGGGGTGGATGCGCCACCGATGGAACCGGGCCGGCGGTGCACGGCCTGGGTGCCGTGTGAGGCGCCCTGTCCGTGGAAGCCGTGACGCTTCATGGTGCCGGCGAAACCCTTGCCCTTGGAGGTGCCGGTGACGTCGACGAAAGCGCCGTCGGAGAACACATCCGCGCCGAGCTCCTGGCCCAGCTCGAAGGCTGCGGCCTGCTCCGCGTTGTCCAGCCGGATCTCCGCGAGGTGGCGACGCGGGGTCACACCCGCCTTGGAGAACTGGCCCGTGACGGGCTTGGTGACCTTACGGGGGTCGATCGCGCCGAACGCGATCTGGACGGCGTTGTAGCCGTCGGTCTGCTCTGTACGGATCCCGGTGACTACACACGGCCCGGCCTTGATGACGGTAACCGGGACGACCCGGTTGTTCTCGTCGAAGACCTGGGTCATGCCGAGCTTCGCGCCCAGGATTCCCTTGATCTCGGTAGTACTCATCTGTTCACTGTCTCCGCTGCACGTTGCTTGCTGACCGCTGCTCGGTCGGAGGTCACTGGATGTTGACGTCGACGCTGGCAGGCAGGTCGATGCGCATGAGCGCGTCCACGGTCTTGGGCGTGGGGTCGAGGATGTCGATCAACCGCTTGTGGGTGCGCATCTCGAAGTGCTCGCGCGAGTCCTTGTACTTGTGCGGCGAGCGGATGACGCAGTACACGTTCTTCTCGGTCGGCAACGGCACCGGGCCGACGACACGAGCTCCCGTACGGGTGACCGTCTCGACGATCTTGCGCGCCGAGGCGTCGATGGCCTCGTGGTCATAGGCCTTCAGCCTGATGCGGATCTTTTGTCCCGCCACTTCGTCCTCATTCTCCCCCCGCCCGTGAAGGCGGCTGTCGTGAGCGCCCTCGCTGCGCGGGGGACACTTCTGTGTTCGCTTGTCATACGTGACACCGTCTGACCGTCTACCACCCGGTCACATGCATCGGTGCTTCGTCGTGGAGGACCGCCGTCGCGCGCTCACGAACGTGACACGACCACGAGCCCTCCAGAGGACGGAGTGCCGCACTCCCGCGGGGCGAGGGTGACGGCGGAACCGATCCGCTGCCGCTGTTGATGTGTCACGACGCGTCCACGCGGTCGGGCGTGTCGCCCTCCCACTTTTCCGGCGGGTGATCGCTCACCCGCCCCGGTCGTGCTCGCCCGACCAACCCGGCGATCGCGGGGCCCGGGGGCCACACGAGTTCGCCGCCTTGTCCGGGCAACTCGACCAGTATGCCGCACGTACCCCACGGGATCAAAATCGCCGGGGCCGACGGGTCGGGGATGCCGCGACCGGCGTGCCGCGACTTCGGTAGCGTCGAGCCATCAGCGCCCATGCGCCTCGTCACCCAGGAGAGCCCCACGTGAACAGCCGACGCGAACCACGCGACCCCGCCGCCTACAAGCGGGATCGTCGCCAAGCCGTCCTGCGCCACCACCCGGACAAGGGCGGTGACCCGGACGAGATGCTCCGCGCGCTCGAGGAGGTCGACCGCAGACACGGGGTCGGCGGGCCCCGCCGCCCGGAACACGCCGCGACCGCCGAGCAGGTCGCCGCGGTGGCCGTGACCGCTCTGGCCGGGATGGCGGCGGTCGGTTTGTCCGTCGCCATGAGCGTCATGGGCCGGCGGCGGTAGCCGTCCCTCCCCCGGACGCCACGACGAACGAGGGAGGGGCGCCCCACCTCGCGGTGGGGCGCCCCTCCCTCATATGGTCCGGACTACTCGTCCGACCCGACGGGTCAGTCGATCACTTGATGATCTTGGTGACCTGACCGGCGCCGACGGTGCGGCCACCCTCACGGATCGCGAAGCGCAGGCCCTCGTCCATTGCGACCGGCTGGATGAGCTCGACGCTCATCTCGGTGTTGTCGCCCGGCATGACCATCTCGGTGCCCTCGGGGAGGGTCACGACGCCGGTCACGTCCGTGGTGCGGAAGTAGAACTGCGGACGGTAGTTGTTGAAGAACGGCGTGTGACGGCCGCCCTCGTCCTTGGACAGGATGTACGCCTGGCCCTCGAAGTTCGTGTGCGGGGTGTACGCGCCCGGCTTGATGACGACCTGGCCGCGCTCGACCTCCTCGCGCTTGAGGCCACGGACGAGCAGACCGACGTTGTCGCCGGCCTCGCCGTAGTCGAGGAGCTTACGGAACATCTCGATGCCCGTGATGGTGGTCTTGGTGGCCTTCTCCTTGATGCCGATGAGCTCGACATCCTCGTTCACGTTGATCTTGCCGCGCTCGATGCGACCGGTGACGACGGTGCCACGACCGGTGATCGTGAAGACGTCCTCGACGGGCATGAGGAAGGGCTTCTCCGTCTCACGCTCGGGGTCCGGGACGGAATCGTCGCAGGCCTGCATGAGGTCGCGGATCGCCTGGACCCACTTCTCTTCACCCTCGAGCGCCTTGAGCGCCGAGATATGGACGACGGGGGCGTCCTCGTCGAACTCCTGCGAGGCGAGGAGCTCACGCACCTCCATCTCGACGAGCTCGAGGATCTCCTCGTCGTCGACCATGTCGCACTTGTTGAGGGCGACGAGGATGTAGGGGACGCCGACCTGACGGGCGAGCAGCACGTGCTCACGCGTCTGCGGCATCGGGCCGTCGGTGGCGGCCACGACCAGGATCGCGCCGTCCATCTGGGCGGCACCCGTGATCATGTTCTTGATGTAGTCGGCGTGACCCGGGGCGTCGACGTGCGCGTAGTGGCGCTTCTCCGTCTGGTACTCGACGTGGGAGATGTTGATCGTGATACCACGAGCCTTCTCCTCCGGCGCCTTGTCGATCTCGTCGAACGCGAACGCGTCGTTGAGATCGGGGAAGGTGTCCGCCAGGACCTTGGTGATGGCCGCGGTGGTGGTGGTCTTGCCATGGTCGACGTGACCGATGGTGCCGATGTTAACGTGCGGTTTGGTCCGCTCGAACTTCGCCTTCGCCACTGTGTGTCCTCCTGGACTGGTCTGTCCCCACCTCGAGGTGGGCACTGCTTTGTGTGGGATCTGATCTTACTCATCGTGCCGTGGGGGGCACGAACCGGCGGCCACCCGGAGGTTCGACCGTGCGCCGCCGGCATCGGCCCCGCCCTACCTCTCGGCCGGGCGGGACCAGTACCGGTTACTCGCCGGTCGCCTTGGCGATGATCTCCTTGGACACACTCGCCGGAACCTCGGCGTAGTGGGAGAAGACCATCGAGTAGTTGGCCCGGCCCTGCGTCCGCGACCGGAGGTCACCGACGTAGCCGAACATTTCGGACAGCGGCACGTTGGCCTTGACGACGCGGGCGCCGGAGCGCTCCTCCATCGCCTGGATCTGGCCGCGGCGGGAGTTGATGTCGCCGATGACGTCGCCCATGTAGTCCTCGGGGGTGATGACCTCGACGGCCATGAGCGGCTCGAGGATCACCGGCTGACACTTGCGCGCGGCCTCCTTGAAGGCCATCGAGCCCGCGACCTTGAACGCCATCTCCGAGGAGTCGACCTCGTGGTACGCGCCGTCGACCAGCGTCGCCTTGACGTTGACCATCGGATACCCGGCCAGGACGCCGTACTGCATGGCGTCCTTGATGCCGTGGTCCACGGAGGGGATGTACTCCTTGGGCACCCGGCCACCGGTGACCTTGTCGGCGAACTCGTAGGTCTCGCCCTCCTCGACCTGCTCCTGCGGGAGCGGCTCGAGACGGATCTGGACCTTGGCGAACTGGCCCGAACCACCGGTCTGCTTCTTGTGGGTGTAGTCGTACTTCTCGACCGTGCCCTTGATGGTCTCGCGGTAGGCGACCTGGGGCTTGCCGACGTTGGCCTCGACCTTGAACTCGCGCTTCATCCGGTCGACGAGCACGTCCAGGTGGAGCTCGCCCATGCCGCCGATGACCGTCTGACCGGTCTCGTCGTCCAGCCTGACGGAGAACGTCGGGTCCTCGCGCGCCAGCTTCTGGATGGCCGTGCCGAGCTTCTCCTGGTCGGCCTTGGTCTTGGGCTCGATCGAGACGTCGATGACCGGGGCCGGGAACGTCATCGACTCGAGGATGACCTGGTTCTGCAGGTCACACAGGGTGTCACCCGTGGTGGTGTCCTTGAGGCCGATGAACGCGTAGATGTGGCCGGCGACGGCCTCCTCGACGGGCATCTCCTTGTTGGCGTGCATCTGGAAGAGCTTGCCGACGCGCTCCTTCTTGCCCTTGGTGGCGTTCTGCACCTGCGTGCTCGGGTCGATGCGACCCGAGTAGACGCGGACGAAGGTGAGCTCACCGAAGAACGGGTGCACGGCGATCTTGAACGCCAGCGCCGCGAACGGCTCGTCCTTGGAGGGCTGACGGCTGACGACCTTCTCCTCGTCGCCCACGGCGTGACCGTGGATCGAGCCGACGTCGAGCGGGTTCGGCAGGTACGCGATGACGGCGTCGAGCAGGGGCTGGACGCCCTTGTTCTTGTACGCCGAACCACACAGCACCGGGTAGATCTCGGCGTTGACCGTCATCTTCCGGATCGCGGCCTGGATCTCGGCCTTCGTCAGCTCCTCGCCGCCGAAGTACTTCTCCATGAGGGCCTCGTCGCTCTCGGCGACGGCCTCGAGGAGCTTCTCCCGGTACTCGTCGGCCTTGTCCTTGAGATCCTCGGGGATCTCCTGGACCGTGGCCTCGGTGCCGATCGGCGTGACGCCGGGCCAGACGAGGGCCTTCATCTCGACGAGGTCGATGACCCCGTCGAACTCGTCCTCCGCGCCGATGGGCAGCTGCAGGACGAGCGGCTTCGCGCCGAGCCGGTCGATGATGGTCTGCACGGTGTAGTAGAAGTCCGCGCCCATCTTGTCCATCTTGTTGACGAAACAGATGCGCGGGACGTCGTACTTCTCCGCCTGGCGCCAGACCTGCTCCGACTGGGGCTCCACGCCCTCCTTGCCGTCGAAGACCGCGACGGCGCCGTCGAGGACGCGCAGCGAGCGCTCGACCTCGACCGTGAAGTCGACGTGGCCCGGGGTGTCGATGATGTTGATCTGGTTGTCGGCCCAGAAACAGGTGACGGCGGCCGACGTGATGGTGATGCCGCGCTCCTTCTCCTGTTCCATCCAGTCGGTGGTCGAGGCGCCGTCGTGCGTCTCGCCGATCTTCCGGTTGACACCCGTGTAGAACAGGATGCGCTCGGTGACGGTCGTCTTACCGGCGTCGATGTGCGCCATGATGCCGATGTTGCGGACCTTGTTGAGGTCGGTCAGCACGTCCTGTGCCACGGATGGTCCCCGATCGTGAGTCTTAGGTGGCCCGGGCGGTCGTGTGGACCGTCCGAACCGGGTCTGTTGTCCTGGGCCGTGCCCCGCTTCACTCGCGCGGGAGCCGACCCTCGTTCAATGATGCCACCCTCGGGGCGGCCGGGGGGCCCCTGAGCGGTGACGCCCGGTGGGCGTCCCCCCGCTCCGGGGCCCGGCTGGATCACCAGCGGTAGTGCGCGAACGCCCGGTTGGCCTCGGCCATCTTGTGGGTGTCCTCGCGGCGCTTGACCGCGGCACCCAGACCGTTGGAGGCGTCGAGGATCTCGTTGGCGAGACGCTCGACCATGCTGTTCTCGCGGCGCTGCCGGGAGAAGGTCACCAGCCAGCGCATCGCCAGGGTCGTGGAACGCCCGGGGCGGACCTCGACGGGCACCTGGTAGGTGGCGCCACCGACGCGGCGGGAGCGGACCTCGAGGGCGGGCTTGACGTTGTCGAGCGCCTTCTTGAGGGTGAGGACCGGATCGGTACCGGTCTTCTCGCGGCAGATCTCCAGCGCGGAGTAGACGATGCGCTCGGCGGTCGTCTTCTTGCCGTCGAGGAGGATCTTGTTGACGAGCTGCGTGACCAGCGGCGAGCCGTAGACCGGATCGTTGATGAGCTGGCGCTTCGGGGCGGGACCCTTGCGAGGCATTACTTCTCCTTCTTGGCGCCGTAGCGGGAGCGGGCCTGCTTGCGGTCCTTCACGCCCTGCGTGTCGAGGGAGCCGCGGATGATCTTGTAACGGACACCCGGGAGGTCCTTCACACGACCACCACGGACGAGCACCATGGAGTGCTCCTGGAGGTTGTGGCCCTCACCGGGGATGTAGGCGGAGACCTCGATACCGCTGGTGAGGCGCACGCGGGCGACCTTACGCAGCGCGGAGTTCGGCTTCTTGGGGGTGGTGGTGTACACACGGGTGCACACGCCACGACGCTGCGGCGAGCCCTTGAGGGCAGCCGTCGCCGTCGAGGACTTCTTGTCCTGGCGGCCCTTGCGGACCAGCTGGTTGATGGTTGGCATGAACCGACTTTCTCTAGCTGGCGGCCTCCTCGGGGGCGACCACCGGTCACTGGGACGTTGCTCGTATCCGGACTCTCGCGCTCCCCGACGGGCGCACGGGCGACCACGTCAGCCGCTCTCGCTGGCCTACTGGGCACGATCCTCCAGCTCGCGTACTGCGAGCACGATGGTCAAGCCTAACCGCCCTCGTGAGGATCGGTCAAAACGCGGCCGGGGCGACGCCTCGGGCCGACGCCTGCGGGACCTGCGCGAGCACCAGGTCGAGGGTCTCGGCCCAGTATCGGATCACCTTCTCACGACGGGCCGAGTCGTCGGAGAGCACGTCCGCGAGCCCGAGCCCGCGGGCCAGGTCGAGGGTGGCCTGCAGGGGCCTGCGCACCCGCACGTCGCCGGGGTCGTGACCGAGGGCGGCGGCGGCGATCACCAGGACCTCCCGGGACATGTGGTTCTCGAGCGGCAGCACGCGGTCGCGCAACGCCGGATCGCTGGCCGCCGCGGTCCAGACGTGCAGCGCCGCCTTGAAGATGTCGGAGGTGTAGTGCTGGACGATGAGTCGGACCACGGCGACCGTCCGCTCCGGGCCCGGGTCGGGCAGATCGAGTCCCACGTTCCGGACGTCCTCGAGCCGCTGTTCGATCATGTGCCCGAGGGCGGCGGTGATGAGGTCCTCACGGGTCGGGAAGTGGTGTTGCGCGGCGCCCCGTGAGACGCCGGCGGCGGCGGCCACCGCGCCCACGGTGGTCGCCGCCCAGCCCTGCGTAGCGAGGAGGTCGATCGAGGCACCCAGGAGGCGTTCCCGCGTGAGGCGACTACGGTCCTGCTTGGGGGCCCGCTGCTCGGGTGCCGTCATTGCTCCTCCTGTTACCAGTCCTGCTCGTCGTAGATGATCACACCGCGGATGTTCTTGCCGTCGCGCATGTCCTGGTACCCCTGGTTGATCTCGTCGAGCCGGTACGTCCTGGTGACCAACTCGTCGAGCTTGAGGTTCCCGGCCCGGTACTGGTGCAGCAGGTGCGGGATCTGCTTGCGCGGGCCGGTGCCACCGAAGATCGCCCCCTGCAGGGTCTTCTGCTGCATGGCCAGGTCGAGGATGGAGATCTGCGCGTCGACGGCCATCATGTCCCCCAGCCCCACGACCACGCAGCGGCGCCCCTTGCCGGTGAGCATCAGCCCGGGCAGCAGGTCCTTCCCGTCCACCACTCCCATGGTGAGCAGGACCAGGTCCGCCATGCGCCCCCAGCTGAGCTCCCCCACCAGCGCCATGGCGTCGTCCATCGAGGCACACGTGTGTGTCGCCCCGAACTCCATCGCCTTTTCCCGCTTGAACTCCACCGGGTCCACGGCCACGATGACGCGCGCCCCCGCCGCGGCGGCGCCCTGGACGGAGTTGATCCCGATCCCGCCCACGCCGACCACCACCACGACGTCGCCCTCCTTGGCCTGGCCGATCTCGGTGGCCGAGCCCCACCCCGTGCAGACACCGCATCCGAGCAGGGCGGCCTTGTCCAGGGGGATGTCCTTCTCGATCTTGACGACCGAGGACTGGTGGACGGTGACGTGCGGCGCGAAGGTGCCCAGGACGCACATTGTCGCCACGGGCTCGCCGTCGGCGGTGTGCACCCGGTAGCCGTCGTCGCTGATGGCCCGGCCGCTCAGCAGCCCGGCGCCGTTGTCACAGAGGTTCTGCAGCCCCTCGGAACAGGGCGGGCAGGTGCCGCAGGCGGGGATGAACGCAAGAACGACGTGATCCCCCTCCTCGAGCCCGGTGACACCCTCTCCCACCTTGGTCACCACGCCCGCGCCCTCGTGGCCACCCATGATCGGATAGGTCTCGAACTGCAGGTCCCCCGTGAGCAGGTGCTCGTCCGAGTGGCACAGTCCCGAGGCGGCGAGTTTGACCTGCACCTCCCCCGCCTTGGGGTCGTCGATGTCGACGTCGACGATCTCCCAGGCGTCCTGCTTGGGTTCACGGATGATGGCTGCTCTGGTGCGCATGGCATTACCTCTCGGGTTGGACGCGGGCGATGTGGTGACGGTCACACATCAACGACATCGCATACGCTACGCGTCCGGCGTCGCCCAGGAGGGCGGTCGGCGCTCAAGAAATGCGGTCATCCCCTCGGCGACCTCGGCGGTGGTGAACAGGCGGGCGGTCACCCCGGCCAGGTCCTCTCCACGGGCGTCAAGATCGGCCAGCATCGGCGCCGCCAGCAGCGCCTTGTTCTCCGCCAGTCCCTGCGGTGAACAGGGCCGGAACGCGGCGACCAACTCGTCGACGGCGGCGTCGACGTCGTCGACCGCCTCCGAGAGCAGGCCGATCCGACTCGCGTGCGCCGCGTCGAACTTCTCACCGGTCAGCAGGGCGCGTGCGAGGTCCCGTGAGTTGATCCGCGCCGCCAGCGGCACCGAGATCATGGCCGCCGCCAGACCGAGGCGGACCTCGGTGAGCGCGAACGTCGACGTCGGCCCGGCGAGGGCGAGGTCGCAGGCGGCCACCAGTCCCATACCGCCGGCGCGGACGTGGCCGTCCACCGCGGCGATCACGGGCTTGGGGTGCGAGATGATCGCCCGGAGCAGCCCGAGGAACACCCGGGTCCGCTCGGCGGCCTGCGCCTCCGGGCTGCTCTGGTCGGCCCCGGCCGCGGAGGCCTCGCTGAGGTCGGCACCGGCGCAGAAGGTCCCGCCGGCGTGACCGAGGACCACCACGCGGGCACCGTCGTCCGCGGCCGCCCGGTCGAGCGCCGTGTGCAGCTGCTCGACCAGGGCGGTCGAGATGGCGTTGCGGTTGTGCTGCGAGTCGAGGGTCACGCGGGCGGCGCCCCCGGAGACCTCGTAGCGCACCAGCACCGGAACACCCACGGTCTGATCGTCCGCCGCGGCCACCTCAGTAGCTCCTCGGCAGCCCGAGCGAGTGCTGGGCCACGTAGTTGAGGATCATCTCCCGGCTGACCGGGGCGATGCGGGGCAGGCGCGACGCGGCGAGCATGCCGGCGAGTCCGTACTCCACCGACAGCCCGTTGCCGCCGAGGGTCTGGATGGCCTGGTCGACGGTGCGGGCGGAGACCTCTCCGGAGGCGTACTTGGCCATGTTGGCGGCCTCGCCGGCGAGGTCGTCCAGGCCGGCGTCGACGAGCGCGGCGGCCTTGCGCATCATCAGCCGGGCCAGCTCCAGCTCGATCTTGCACTGGGCGAGGGGGTGGGCGATCCCCTGGTGGGCGCCGATCGGGGTCTTCCACACGGTGCGCTCGTTCGCGTACTTCGTGGCCTTGTCCATCGCGTAGCGGGCGGAACCGATCGCCATCCCGGAGGCCATGATGCGCTCGGGGTTGAGGCCCGCGAAGAGCATGAGCAGCGCGGTGTCGCCGTCGCCGATGAGCGCGTCCGCGGGCAGTCGCACGTCGTCGAAGTACAGCTGGAACTGCCGCTCGGGCGTGCGCACCTCGGTGGGGATGTGGGTGCGCTCGAGTCCCGGGGCGTCGGTCGGCACCATGAACAGGGCCGGCTGGAGCTTGCCGCTCGCGGCGCCCTCGAGTCGGGCCACCACGAGGATCGCGTCGGCCTGGTCGACTCCCGAGATGTAGGTCTTCTGCCCGCTGAGCAGGAAGTCCGAGCCGTCCCGGCGTGCGGTGGTGGTGATGGCGTGGGAGTTGGACCCGGCGTCCGGCTCGGTGATGGCGAACGAGGTGATGATCTCGCCCGAGGCCAGGCCGGGCAGCCAGCGCTTCTTCTGCTCCTCGGTCCCGAAGCGGGAGATGATCGTGCCGTTGATGGCGGGCGAGACCACCATCATGAGCAGCCCGGCGCCCGCGGCGGAGAGCTCCTCCTCGACCATCGCGAGCTCGGTCATGCCGGCCCCGCCGCCGCCGTACTCCTCGGGCAGGTTCACCCCCAGCAGTCCGAGCCTGCCCGCCTCGGTCCACAGCTCGTCGGTGGTCTCGCCGGCGTCGGACTTCTCGCGCATGTACTCCATGCCGTATCGCGAGCCCAGGTCGAAGGCGACCTTGCGGAGTTGCTTCTGCTCCTCGGTGTCGACGACGGGGTTGGGGATCTGAGAGATGTCGGTCATCGTGGTCACTCCTGGGGGGTGGTGGTGTCGGTGCTGGCGGGATCGGTGCTGTCGGCGTCGGTGCTGTCGGGTTCCGCGACGACGGCGAGGATGGTGCCGGTCTCGACCTGGGTGCCGACCTCGACGGGCAGCTCGGTGACGATGCCGTCCACGGCGGCGGAGATGGTGTGTTCCATCTTCATGGCCTCCATCCACAGCAGCGGCTGGCCGGCGGTGACGGTGTCCCCGACGGAGACGGCCACCCGGATGACCGCACCCGGCATGGGGGCGAGCAGCGAACCCGCGGCGACCTCCGCGCCGGGATCGGAGTACCGGGGCGGTTCGATGAGCGGGACCGGTCCGAGTGGCGAGTCCACCTCCACGACGGTGTCGGAGCCCACCACCTCGTACCGGGCCACGGAGAAGGTGTGGCGCACTCCCCTGACCTCGAGGTCCACCGAGTCGGGGCGGACCTGTCCGACGCGGACGACCTCGGCGAGATCGCCGTCCGCGTGGGCGCCGGAGCGGTCGCGGATGTACGCCACCTCCAGCTCGTCCTCCCCGAACCGGTAGGTCCGCCTCTGGAGCGTGCGGCCGACGTTGCGGAAGCCCGCCTGCGCCAGCGCCACCGGCCCGGCGGCGTGGTCGGCGGTCCCGGACACGATCGCGGCGGCCAGCGCGGAGATCGCCACGGCCTCGTCGTCGGCGAGCGGGGCGGCGAGCGCCTGCGCACCGTGATCGTCGAGGAACGCGGTCGACAGGTTGCCGGCGATGAACTCCGGGTGGCGCAGGACCCGGACCAGCTGGGCGCGGTTGGTCGTCAGGCCGTGGATCTTCGCCCGCGTCAGCGCGCCGGCGAGCGAGGCGCAGGCCTCGGAACGGGTACGGCCGTAGGAGATGACCTTGGCCAGCATCGGGTCGTAGTGCACGCCGATCACCGCGCCGTCCGCCCCGGGTTCGACACCGCTGTCCACCCGGATGCCCGGGCGGTGCGGGCCCTCGAATCGGGAGGAGACGCCGGGGACGTCGAGCGCCCACAGGGTTCCGGAACCCGGCGTGTAGTCGCTCGCCGGGTCCTCGGCGTAGAGGCGGGCCTCGAACGACCAGCCGTGGGCGGCCGGGGGTGTGGTGGACGGCAGGGGGAGGCCCGCCGCCACGTCCAGCTGGAGCGCCACCAGGTCCAGTCCGGTCGTGGCCTCGGTGACCGGGTGCTCGACCTGGAGACGGGTGTTCATCTCGAGGAAGAAGAACTCGCCGTCGTCGGTGGCCAGGAACTCGACCGTGCCGGCGCCGGTGTACCCGATCGCGGACGCGGCGTCGCGGGCCGCCGAGTACAACTTCTCCCGCATCCCCGGGGTCCGCTCGACCAGCGGGCTCGGGGCCTCCTCGATCACCTTCTGGTGGCGGCGTTGGATGGAGCACTCGCGCTCGCCCACCGCCCAGACGGTGCCGTGCGAATCCGCCATGATCTGGACCTCGATGTGACGGCCGCGCTCGAGGTACCGCTCACAGAACACGGCGTCGTCGCCGAAGGCGGACCTGGCCTCACGCCGGGCGCCCGCGATCTCGTCGTGCAACGAGTCGAGGGTGCGGACCACGCGCATACCGCGTCCGCCACCACCGGCGGAGGCCTTGACCAGCACCGGGAGCATGTCCTCGGTGACGTCGGCGGGCTCGAGGTCGGCGAGCATGGGCACTCCGGCCTCGCCCATCATCTTCTTGGCCTCGATCTTGGAGCCCATGGCCTCGATGGCGGCCACCGGCGGGCCGACCCAGGTGAGCCCCGCGTCGATCACCTCGCGGGCGAACCCGGCGTTCTCGGACAGGAACCCGTACCCGGGGTGGATCGCGTCGGCTCCGGCGGCCCTGGCCGCGGCGATGACCAGGTCACCTCGCAGGTAGGTCTCCCCGGGGGTGTTGCCGGGGAGACGGACCGCGGCGTCGGCCTCGCGGGTGTGCGGGGCGCCCGAGTCGGCGTCCGAGTAGACCGCCACCGTGGTCATGCCCAGGGCGCGGGCGGTGCGGTGGACACGGCGGGCGATCTCCCCGCGATTGGCGACCAGGACCGAGGTGATCGGGGCTGGGGTGGGTGAATTCTGCATGGGTGTGTTCCTCACATCCGGAAGACGCCGAAGCGGTCGGTTCCGGCGACTTCTCCGGAGTGGATCGCGGACAGGCTGAGACCCAGCACGGTCCGGGTGTCGCGGGGGTCGATGATGCCGTCGTCGTAGAGCATCCCGGACAGGAAGGCCGGCAACGACTCCTTCTCGATCTGGTCGGCGATCATGGTCTTGAGACCGTCGATCGTCTCCTGGGTCATCTCCTCGCCCCGGGCGGACGAGGCGGCGGCGGCCACGGACGTGACCACGTCGGCGAGCTGCTGACCGCCCATGACGGCGGACTTGGCGCTCGGCCACGTGTAGAGGAACCGGGGGTCGAAGGCGCGGCCGCACATGCCGTAGTGGCCCGCGCCGTACGACGCGGCGGTGATGAGCGACAGGTGCGGGACCTCGGAGTTGGAGACCGCGTTGATCATCATCGAGCCGTGCTTGATGATGCCGCCGCGCTCGTACTCCGAGCCCACCATGTATCCGGTGGTGTTGTGCATGAACACCAACGGGGTGTCGTAGCGGTTGGCCAGCTCGATGAACTGGGTGGCCTTCTGCGCCTCCGCGCTGAACAGCACGCCGCGCGCGTTGGCGATGATGCCCACCGGGTAGCCGTGGATCTCGGCCCACCCGGTGACCAGGCTCGCCCCGTAGAGCGGTTTGAACTCGTCGAAGTCGGACCCGTCCACGATGCGTGCGATGATCTCGCGCGGGTCGAAGGGGATCTTGAGGTCCTCCGGGACGATGCCGAGGAGATCCTCGGCGCCGTAGAGCGGCTCGATGACCTCGGCGCGCGGGGCCCGACCGGACTTCGACCAGTTGAGCCGGCGGATGATGCCGCGCGTGAGGCGTGCGGCATCGGCCTCGTCGAGGGCGTAGTGGTCGGCGAGGCCGGAGACGCGGGCGTGCATGTCCGCACCGCCGAGGGTCTCCTCGTCGGCGATCTCGCCGGTGGCGGCCTTGACCAGCGGGGGTCCGGCGAGGAACACCTTCGAGCGCTCCTCGATCATGACCACGTGGTCACTCATCCCCGGGACGTACGCTCCGCCGGCGGTGGAGTTGCCGTAGACCACGGCGATGGTGGGGATGCCGGCCTTGGACAGGCGCGTGAGGTCGCGGAACAGCGCGCCTCCGGGGATGAACACCTCCTTCTGCGTGGGCAGGTCGGCGCCACCGGACTCGACGAGGCTGATCACCGGGAGCCGGTTCTTCATGGCCACGTCGTTGAGGCGGAGGATCTTGCGCAGCGTCCACGGGTTGGACGTGCCGCCCTTGACCGTGGGGTCGTTCGCGATGACCAGGCACTCCACGCCCTCGACCACGCCGATCCCGGCCACCACGGAGGCGCCGGTCTGGAAGTCCGAGCCCCACGCGGCGAGAGCGCACAGCTCGAGGAAGGGCGACTCGCGGTCGAGGACCATGTCGATCCGTTCCCGGGCGGTGAACTTGCCGCGCTCGCGGTGGCGGGCGACCTTGCGCTCGCCGCCGCCGGCGAGCGCGGGTTCGAGATCGGCGGTGAGCTGGGTGAGTTTGTCCTTCATCGCAGCCTTGGCGGCACCGAACTCGGCGCTGGTGGTGTCGAGCGTGGAACGCAGGATGGTCATGCGGTGTACCCCAAACGTCGTCCGGCGAGGGTGGTGAGGATCTCGGTGGTGCCTCCGCCGATGCCCAGGAGGCGGACATCGCGGTACTGGCGGCTCACCTCGGACTCGGCCATGTAGCCGAGACCTCCGAAGAGCTGGAGTGCTTCGTTGGCGACCCACTCCGCGCACTCCACGGCGGTGTTCTTGGCAAAGCAGACCTCGGCGATCGCGTCGTGCCCCGCCGCGGCCAGGTCCACGCACCGGTGGGTGTAGGTGCGGGCGACGTCGATACGGCGGGCCATCTCGGTGACGGTGTTCTGCACGGCCTGCCGGGAGAGCAGGGGGCGGCCGAAGGTCTCACGCTCCCGCACCCAGTCCAGGGTGAGGTCGAGGCATCGCTGGGCGTGGGAGTACCCCTGGGCGGCCAGCGCCGCGCGTTCGCCCACGAATCCGATGGCGATCTGGGCGAACCCGTCGTGCTCGGCGCCGACGAGGTTCTCCACCGGCACCCGGCAGTCGGTGAACGTCAACTCGGCGGTGTCCGAGGCACGCCAGCCCAGCTTCTCCAGCGGGGCGGAGCGGTGGAAACCGGGGGTGTCGGTGGGGATGACGAGCAGGCTGACGCCCGCCGCTCCCTTCAGGTCGTCACCGCCGGTGCGCACGGCGGTCACCACGAAGTCGGCGCGGGTACCGGAGGTGATGTACGTCTTGGCGCCGTTGACGACGTAGTGGTCGCCGTCCCGGCGGGCGGTGGTGGTGAGGCGTCCGACGTCGGAACCGCCGCCGGGCTCGGTGATGGCCAGGGAGCCGATCAACTCGCCGGCGAGCGTGGGCCTGACCCAGCGCTCGATCTGGTCGGGTCGGCCGGACTGGGCCAGGTGGGGGGTGGCGATCCCGCAGGTGAACAGCGAGGCGAACACGCCGCCGGCGACGCCGGCCTCGTGGAGTGCCTCGCAGACGATCAGGGAGTCACGCATGTCGCCACCCCCGCCCCCGACCTCCTCGGGGAACGAGACACCGAGCAGGCCCAGCCGGCCGGCCTTCGCGTGCAGCTCGCGGGGCAACGCGCCCGCGGCCTCCCACTCGTCCTGGTGGGGCAGGATCTCGCGCTCGGCGAAACGGGTCGTGGTCTCGCGCAGGGCGAGACTCTCCTCGGAATACCAGGGATCCCCCGGTACGTACGGCGGGATGGTCACGCGTTCTCCTCTGCGGGGGCCGGCTCGGCGGGTGCCGTGGCGGCGGGTACGGGAGCGGCGGGTACGGGGGCGGTGATGTCGTCGGGCACGTCGATGAGGCGGGAGCGGAGCCACTCGGCGAGTCCCTTGGCCTGGGGGTCCCAGCGGTAGCCGTGGGCGACGCCCTTGCCGAGCAGTCCGTCGATGACGAAGTTCACGGCATTGATGCGGGGCAGTTCGTATCTCTCGACCGGGAGGTCGGCGGTCTCCGGGAGCAGGCGACGCAGCTCGTCGACGGTGAGGGTCTCGCGCATCCAGCAGTAGGCCGCCGCGTCTCCGGCCCACAGACCGATGTTGGCGGTCCCGCCCTTGTCTCCCGAGCGGGCGCCGAGCACGTCCCCCAGGGGCCTGCGCGTGGTGGACGCCGTCGACCGGGAGGACGGGGATAGCGATGCACCCTCGGCGTCGAGGCCGTCGGAGGCGTGACCGTCGCCCATCTCCTCCGTGTGTTCCGGAGGCGCGATGTCCACCCGGGTTCCGTCGGGGAGCACCGCGACGTGCGGCACCTTCTCCTGGTCGAGGTAGGCGGGGACGTACACGCCGTACGGGCCGCCGCGACCGGGGGGCGCGCTCGGCGTGGCACCCGGGTAGCTCGCCAGGATCATGGCCACCGCGGCGTCGGAGAACGCCCGGCCCACCACGTCGGAGTCCGGGTCCCAGGCGACGACGGTCAGCAGTGCGGTCGCCGCGGCCTGGGTGTCGGCGTCCGCGTGGTCCGTGCGGCTGAGGCGGAAGTCGATCTCCGCGGGACGGGTGGCGAGGCCGGCCAGGATCTGGCGCTCGACCAGTGCGGCCTTGTCCTCGATGTCCAGCCCGGTGAGCAGGAACGTGACCTCGTTGCGGAAGCCACCGAGGCACGTCACCGACACCTTGGTGGTGGTGGGGGCGGTCTCGCCGCGCACACCGGAGATGCGGACGCGGTCGGGGCCCTCCTGCTCGAGGCGAGCGGTGTCCAGGCGGGTGACGACGTCGGGCCCGCCGTAGCGCGCCCCGGTGACCTCGTAGAGGAGTTGGGAGGTGACGGTGCCGACCGTCACCGCTCCCCCGGTCCCGGCGTGCTTGGTGATGACGGAGGTGCCGTCGGAGGCGATCTCGGCGATGGGGAAACCGGGGGTGACGGGGTCGGCGATCTCACCGCGGTTGAAGAAGGCGTAGTTGCCGCCCGTGGCCTGGGTCCCGCACTCGATGACGTGCCCCGCGACGGTGGCGCCGGCGAGGGCGTCGAGGTCCGTCCGGGTCCACCCGAAGTGGCTGATCGCCGGACCGACGATGACCGAGGCGTCGGTGACGCGACCGGTGACGACGATGTCGGCACCGGCGTCCAGACAGCGGGCGATCCCGAAGCCCCCGAGGTAGGCGTTGGCGGTGACCGGGAAGCCGGCGTCGGCCGGGATGTCGAGTTCCGAGACCCGGTCGATCAGGTCGTCGCCCTCGACGTGCGCGACCCGCGGGGACAGCCCCAGCCGCGATCCGAGCTCGACGACCGCGCCGGCCAGGCCGGCGGGGTTGAGACCGCCCGCGTTCGCGACGATCCTGACGTTCTTCTCCAGCGCCAGCCCGAGACAGTCCTCGAGCTGCCGCAGGAAGGTCTTGGCGTACCCGAAGTCCGCGTTCTTCATCCGGTCGCGGCCCAGGATGAGCATGGTGAGTTCGGCGAGGTAGTCGCCGGTGAGGACGTCGAGTTCGCCCCCCTCGAGCATCTCGCGCATCGCGGAGATGCGGTCACCGTAGAAGCCGGACATGTTTCCCACGCGCAGCGGCGCGGCGAGGTTCCTCCCGGTCATGCCCGCGCCCCCTCCTCGCGGCCGCCGCCGGGCAGGCCCGCGAAGGCCTGGGCGATCCGCAGCCACTCCTCCGCGTCCTCGCCGACCGCCTCGAGGGCGGTGTCGGCGCGGTGGACGCGCTGGGTGACCAGCAGGCAGAAGTCGAGCACCGGTCCGGTGACTCGCTGCTCGGCGTCGGCCGGGCCGAACTCGAGGACGGTGCCGTCGGGCAGGGTGAGCGCGAGGTGGACCTCCGAGGACGGGGCCTCGAGTCCGTTCATCAGATACGCGAAGCCGCGGGTCTTGAACCCCAGACGGGCCACGTGGGGCAGCGCCGCGATGAAGGCCGGGTCGGAGTCGAGCGGGATCCCGACGGCGTCGGCGACGTCGATGCCGTGTGCCCAGGTCTCCATGATCCGGGCGGTCGTCATGGACTTCGGCCGCATCGGCGGTCCGAACCACGGGACCTGGTCGCCCGGATCGGCGGCCTTGAGCGCGTCCGCGAGTTCTCCCCGGGCCAGGCGCCACCGGGCGAGCACCTCGTCGCGGCCGGTGGCGGCGATCTCGGCGGCACCGGCGTCCACGAAACCGGTCGGATCGGCCATGGCCGTCTCCACCACACCCTGGAAGTCGTCCGGATCGGTGATGGCGGTGACCGAGACCTCGTCGGTCCAGGCCAGATGCGCGATCTGCATGCCCACGTCCCAGCCCACGGCCGGGGTGTCCAGGTGCCAGACGTCGGGACCGGCGGTCTCGACGAGGTCGTCTAGTCGGGCGCTGAGCGCGGCCAGGACCGCGTGCAGGTCCTCCGTCGCCGAGGGCCGGATGTTCGTCTGCATGGCATCAGACTCCCACCGAGCCTCGAATAAAGCAAGCATGCTTGCTTGCTTTTCGGCACGGCGTTCTCGCGGTGCGGTCCGGGAGGATCACCTCACCCGCCGTCGCGGGGGGTCACAGCGGGCACCCCAGCGTGTAATTCCACTCGGTGCCGTTCCGGGGGCGTCTACCTTCACCGTCATCGATGTCGACACACCGGGGGGCACGTCGATCCATACGTGCCAGTCTCCGTTGGTTCCCACGTAGCCCGGGGTGGTCCACAGCACGGTTCCGTCATAGGCCACCTCGACGAAGTCGGGCACGTAATAGGTCTCCAACCGCAGCAGTACCCGGCCGCCGCCGCTGCGGCCGATCTCATGCCTGTTGGTGAAGATGCCCTGCCGCCCGGAATTGGTGAAGGTGTTGCACGGCGTGACCGGAGCCAGGACCACCTGGGTCGCCGCGAGGACCCGATCCCACCCCACTTCACCGCGCGACGCCCTCTCCGCGAGGGTCATGATGTCCTGCGAACCCCCGGGGATCCCCTGCACCACCCGGAACACATCGAGGATCTCTCCACTGCGGATGTTCGCGATCAGTTCGTTGAGATTGGCCAGGGACCCGTTGTCCAGCGCTCCCCGGGCACCCGGGTTCATCCCCTCGATGATGGCCTCCAACTCCTGCACACTCCCGGCGGCGTCCCCGAGCTCGCTGCTGAGTTCGGCACTGGAGGGGGACCCTGTCTGGGCGGTGGCGACCGGCGCCCCGACCGCGACCACAGCCGCGGCCATCAGCGAGGTGGCGGCGACGACCGGGACTCTGGCGATGATCGAACGTGTCATGCGGACTCCTCGTAAGACGACCGCACGGGACGTGCGCCCGGCGGGCCCGGACGATGGACGGTCTCCACCGACGCTAGGCAGCCGAGGCGCAGGGGTCTGTCCTACGTTCGCTCCATTTCCGCCGGTCCGGGCCTCGCGACGAGGCTCACGGTCCGAACTCGAGGAGTTCGCCGGGGATCGACAGACGGACGGAGGCCAGGTCGGCCCCGAGCCCGCTGTCGAGCGGCACACCACGCGGGGGGCGCGCCACGAGGTTGACGGCGCGGAGGTTGGGCAGCAGGTAACGGCGGGTCTCCATGCCCTCCAGCGCGGGCAGGAGTTCGCGGAAGCGGTCGATCGTGAGCTCTCCGGCCAGCCACGCGAACGCGGAGTCGTCCCAGGTCCAGACCGCGATGTTCACCCCTCGGCCGACCACGCCTCGACGCACGCTCGCGACGGAACCCAGCACGGACGTCACCGGCTCACCACCGGGCACGGACCCCCGCGACCACGGGGTGGGCAGCTCGCCGGGCCCGATGTCCGCGGTCTCCACCGGGACGGGCACCGCGACGCGTTCCCCGCCCGGGAGGACGACGGTGTGTCCGGCGTCCGCCTGCGCCAGCGGGCGGGCGACCCGGCGGGGCCTCCCGGGTCCCCTGGTCATGGCCACCACCGCCACCACCGGTGGTGCGGGCTCACCCCGTGCGCCGCTGATTCGGACGCGATCGGTCCCCTCCTGGGCGAGTCGGACGGAGTCCAGTCGCAGCACCACGTCGGGGGCGGCGTACCGCGCCCCGGCGACACCGTCGAGGAGCTGGTCGGTGACGGTGCCGACGGTGACGGACCCGAACGCCGAGGGGTGGCGGGTGACGACGGCGGACCCGTCGGCGGCGATCTCCGCGATCGGGTAGCCACCGGACACCGGGTCGGTGGTCCGGGTGACGTCGGTCGACGAGTCCACGACGCCCGTGGCGCCCGGACCGCCGGAGAGCACGTGCCCCACCGCCACGGACCCGGCCAGCGCGTCCAGTGCCGACGGGGTCCACCCGTGATGTGCTGCCGCCGCGCCCGTGACCAACGCCTCGCGGCTGACGCGGCCGGTGACGACGACGTGGGCTCCCGCGGCGAGGGCCCGCGCGATCCCGAACGCGCCGTGCCTGACGGTGGCGACGTCGGCCTCCCCGAGCCCGAGTTCGACGGCGCGGTCGGTCACGTCACCGGAGTCGACCGATGCCACCGACAGCTCGACCCCCGCGTCGGCGGCCATGGCACGCAGGGCCTCGGCGAGCCCACCCGGATCGAGGGCGCCCGCGTTGGTGACGATCCGCACGCCCCCGGTTCCGACGAGGTCGAGGCACTCCCCCAATTGCACGAGGAGCGCGCGCTCGTGACCCGGATCGCCCTGCGCGCGTTGCTCGGCGAGCTCCAACATGGCCTCGTCCGAGAGCATGTCGAGCGCGAGTACGTCCAGCGACGCGGCCGAGAGGAACTCGGCGGTCGCGGTGGCGCGGTCCGTCCGCGAGGCGGAGACGTTGCCGATACGCAGAGGTCTCTGGGTGCTCGTCATCGGTCCTGCGGCTCCTTGTCGGTCGGGTCGTTCGACCACCCCAGCATGCTCTCGCCCGGGACGAGGCGGGGGTGGAACGCGAACGCCTCCCCGAGCATAGGCGGAGCGCTCCCGTGGTCCGGGCGGGCCACGTCGCGGTCGAGGGGATCCCGCGGCGCCGGCCGGCGGGGTACCGAGGCGCCGGCCGACGGGGTGCCGGGCGAGTCCGCCAGTCGTACCCGTGTCGCGGGGTCGCTACCGATAGACTCGCCTGATCAGACGCCCGACGTGTCCTCCAGGAGTGAGCCGTGCCCCCCAGGACCGCCCCGATTCCCGACCGCATCGACCAGGCCCGTGCCAACTGGGAACGTGAGGGATGGACCGATGCGGCCCAGGGCATGACCGTCGTGACGTCGGTCATGCGCGCGCACCAGATCCTGCTGGCCCGGGTGGAGGAGACGCTGCGGCCGTGGAACCTGTCGTTCCCCCGGTACGAACTCCTCCGGTTGCTGGCCTTCTCCCGGTCCGGCTCGCTGCCCATCACCAAGGCATCCGAGCGACTGCAGGTGCACGTCACCAGCGTCACCAGCGCCATGAAGCGTCTGCTGGACGCCGGGCTGGTCGAGCGACGCCCACACCCGACCGACGGCCGGACGACCCTCGTCGAGATCACCGCCGAGGGCAGGCGCGTGGTCTCCGAGGCCACCGCCGCGCTCAACGCCGGCGTGTTCTCCGATCCCGGGATGGACCCGTCCGAGCAGTCGGCGCTGATCGAGGCCATCTCGTCGCTCCGGCAGACCGCCGGCGACTTCTGACGACCGGGGGCCCGACGCCCTCACGGTTCAGCACCGCGACCTGGACCACGCCCCGCGCCGCGACCTGCACCGCGCCCTGCCGCGGACAGCACCGCGCCCGGCCCCCTCTCGGGTGGGGCCGGGCGCGGCTGTTCTTGGGAGGATCCGTGTCGTGGGTCCTCGATGGGGGTCGTCAGACCAGGGTCACGGCATCTCGGTGGCGATGAGGCGGGAGTCGTCCGGCTCGGCATCGGCGTGGATGACGTTCTTGCTCGACTCGGTCATGAGGAAGATGCAGACCATCGACATGACGGACAGCGCCGAGAGCATCAGACCGACACCGAAGGTGTTGCCGGCCCCGATCATCGCGGCCGCGGCCAGCGGCGGCAGCGCGCCACCGAGGATGCCGGCGAGGTTGTAGCCGAGCCCGGCGCCGGTGTAGCGGTAGCGGGCCTGGAACAGCTCGGGCAGCAGTGCACCGGCCGGTCCGTAGGCGATACCGAAGATGATCAGCGTGACGAACAGCACCAGACCGAAGGCGAAGGTCGACCCGGTGTCGAGGATCGGGAAGACGAACAGCGTCCACGGGATGGCCAGTCCGACCGAGGTGCCGATGACCTTCCTCCGGCCGATCTTGTCCGAGTACATCGCCGACAGCGCGATGGCGGCACCGAAGATCAGCGCGGCGATCATGCCCATGCCCAGGACGAACGGGCGGGAGTGCCCGAGGGTGGCGGTGGCGTAGTTCGTGAGGAACGAGGTGCCCATGTAGAAGAGCGAGAACAGCGAGGTGAGCGCACCACCCGCGATGAGGATCTCTTTCCACTGGTACCGCAGCGCATCGGCGAACGGCAGCGTCCTGGGGGCCGTGACCCTGTTCGCGGCCTTGTCGGCAGCCGCGGTCTCGGCGGCTTCCTTGGCCTCCCTCGCCTGGGTCTGACGGAAGACCG
The DNA here is from genome assembly GCF_039531545.1 of Dietzia cercidiphylli. Taxonomy (NCBI): domain Bacteria; kingdom Bacillati; phylum Actinomycetota; class Actinomycetes; order Mycobacteriales; family Dietziaceae; genus Dietzia; species Dietzia cercidiphylli. Next base: position 376,626 of record NZ_BAAAQG010000003.1, on the reverse strand, counting down.
GGGTCTCCTCGACCGTGAGACGGATCCACAGGCCGACCAGCACGAGGACGGCGGAGAGCAGGAACGGGATACGCCAGCCGTACTGCATGAAGGGGCTGTCGAGGTCTGCACCGCCACCGGCGACGAGCGAGAAGACGAGGAACGTCCCCGAGGAGAGGAAGAACGCGAAGGCCACGCCCAGCTGCGGCCACATGGCCATCATGCCGCGCTTGCCCTCGGGGGCGTACTCGGCCGTGAGCAGCGTGGCTCCGGCCCATTCGCCGCCGACCGCGAAGCCCTGGAAGAAGCGGCACACCACCAGCAGGGTCGGTGCCCAGATGCCGATGCCGCCCTCGAAGACGCCGAACGCCCCCGTGTTGTACCCGGGCAGCAGACCGATGAAGACGGTCGCCACGCCCATGATGATGAGGGTCCAGACGAGCGTGTTCTTGCGACCGATCCGGTCACCGAAGTGGCCGAAGATCGCCGCACCGACGGGCCGGGCGAAGAACGCCACGGCGAAGGTCGCGAACGAGGACAGCGTCGCCGTCGCGGGGTTCTGGTCGGGGAAGAACAGGGCCGGGAAGACCAGCGCGGCGGCGGTGCCGTAGATGAAGAAGTCGTACCACTCGATCGTGGTACCGATCGAGGACGCGGCGGCGACCTTCTTCAGCGAGGTCTTCTGCTTGACCGGCGGAAGATTCGGGGACAGCGGTGCCGCGTCCCCCGGCGGGGTGTTTCCGGACTGCGTCAAGACAACTCCAGTCGTGTCAGGTTCGCCGGGTATCTGACCTCCGGCGAGGCGGGTGATCGCCGACGCATAGGCGTCGATTGAGCCGAACAGTATGTGATGACCACCACACCCGATACACCCGAAAGTATGCTGCCGTGATCCGGCCCACAGCTCGACATCCCGGGTCGACCGGATGCCCCGCCCAGCGATCACCCCTAGGGTGTCGGGCGAAAAGCGCACCCGAGCCACCAGGAGGCACCGATGCCGACCACTGGAAACCAGCCCCTCCGCGAGCAGTCCCTCGACTTTCTCCGATCCGGGTACCTCTTCACCTCCCGAGTGAGGCAGCGCGCGGGACTGACCGCCGACTCCCAGACGCCGGTGCGACTGCGCCTCATGGGTCGTCGGGCCGTGCTACTTCGCGGAGTGGAGGGAGTCCGGCACTTCTACGACGCCGACAAGGTCAAGCGCGAGGGGGCCATGCCCGCCTTCGTCCGGCTCCCGCTCTTCGGCCCGGGAGCAGTGCACGGTCTGGACGGCCGCGCTCACGCCGTCCGCAAGAACGCGCTCGCCGACCTGGCCTACGACGACGAACGAGTGGCGCACTTCGCCTCGCTCGTGGCGGTGGAGCTCGAGCAGATGCTCGAGGAGTGGGCGCGCCGAGGATCGGGAACCGTGTATCACGACTCCACGACCGCGTTCGGCCGGGCGGCGTTCCGCTGGGCCGGACTGCCGATGCGTCCGGAGGAGGCGAACAGGCGCGCCCGTCAGATGAGCAGGCTTCTCGACACGTTCGGTCGGATCTCCGGGAACCCCGTCGCGCAGGTGGAGCGGCTCCGCCTCGACCGCTGGGCCACGTACCTGGTGCGCAAGGTCAGGGCGGGAGAATTCCGACCCGATCCCGATTCGGTGGTGGCCGCCATGGCCGAGCTCCGGGACGAGGACGGCCAGCTGGTCGACGCCCGAACGGCAGCGGTAGAACTGCAGAACCTCACCCGTCCGACCGTCGCGGTCGCCCGCTTTGCGGCTTTTGCCGCAGTCGCCCTCGCCGAGAACCCGGGGTGGCGGAACCGGATCCGTGAGGCGTCTGCGGAGGCCGGTCGGCTCACCGAGATCCCCGAGGCGGTGGCGTTCGCCCAGGAGGTGCGACGTGTCTACCCGTTCGTGCCCATGTTGCCCGCGCTCGCGACCACCGATTTCGAGGTCAGCGGCTGCCCGGTGCGCGAGGGGCAGCGCGTCCTTCTGGACCTCCAGGGAACCGACACGGACCCGAATCACTGGCGCGACGCGGGCACCTTCGACCCGGAACGTTTCCTCGGGGTCGATGATGCGGAAGCACTGGAGGCGTTCATCCCGCACGGCGGTGCCGGCGTCCGCACCGGCCACCGGTGCCCCGGCGAGAAGATCGCGGTGACCGCCTTGTCCGCGGCCGTCGCGGCACTGTGCAGACCGGAAGTACGGATCAGCGACGACCCCGACGACCTGACGTTCCCGTGGACCACGATGCTCACCCGCCCGGCGACCGGTGTCAGGGTCCGCTGTAGCCGACCCTAAGACCACTGAGACCCCGGCCGGGACGCGTCAGGGCAGGACGCCTAGGAGCCGGGCGCGGGCCACGGACTCCATCCGTGACCGTGTGCCCAGCTTGGTACCGATGTTGCGCAGGTACGCCTTGATCGTCTCCGGTGACAGGGACAGTCGGGCGCCGACCTCGGCGTTGGAGCATCCGAGAGCGACCTGTGCGAGGACGTCGATCTCCCGGGGGGACAGGACCGTCGGCGCCGGGCCCGGGTCCCGGCCCACGTCCGGAGTCCGGCCCACCCCCGCCAGCGCGGAACCCGCGGCCAGGAGCCTCTCGCGGAGATCCGGATCGCCGAGCTCGGCGGCGATGGCCCGCAACTCGCCGTGGAGGACTCGAAGACGTTCCCTGTCGGAGGATTCCAGCCCGAAGTTCTGCTCGGCCGCGGCGTGGTCGGCCATCCGCAGTCGTCGATCGACCTCGTCGTGGACCTTGAACTCCGAGGCCAGGTCCGCGGCGACGGTGGTGAACGTCCGGGTGACCTGGTCGCCGAGCTGGGTGGCGACGCGGGCCGATCCGTAGAGGATCGTCCGCGCCACGCCCGAGACGATCACGGGGACGGAGATGATCGCCCGCAAGCCCTCGCGGTCCACCGCGTCGGCGTAGTCGCGGGTGATCCTCGAGCACTCCTCGTAGTCGCGCACCGTCGCCGGTCGTCCGGAGGCCATCACGTGACCACCGAGCCCACGGCCCCTGGCCACGGCCAGCCCCTGCATGGAGTCGGTGCGGACCCCGATGAAGCGGTTCAGTCTGGCGGTCTCACCGGTGACGTCGCCGGCGAAGACGACGGGCACACCGGAATCACGGCGGGCCCGGCGCAGGGCCCCTAGTACAGCGTCTGAATCCTTGGGTCGGAGGGTGGACATGGTGTTCTCCCGAGAGTGGAGGTGTTCAGCTCCGCGAGGAATCGCGGATGCTGGTGATGATGGCGCTGAAGTCCTTGCCACCGTTGTCCTGCGCGAACTCGTCGTACAGGGCAGCCGCTGCCGCGCCGAGCGGAGCGACCGTACCAGTGCTCTCCAGGGCCGCGAGCGCCAGCCCGAGATCCTTGTTCATGAGAGCGGTGGCGAAGCCGGGCGTGAAGTCGTTGTTGGCGGGAGAGGTGGGGACCGGACCGGGGACGGGGCAGTTGGTGTGCAGCGCCCAGCTGTTGCCGGTGGCCCCGGTGACCACGTCGAACAGGGCCTGGTGATCGAGACCCAGCCCCTCGGCGAGCACGAACGCCTCGGCGATCGCGATCTGGTGCACGGCCAGCACCATGTTGTTGCAGACCTTGGCGGCCTGGCCGGCCCCGGCTCCGCCGCAGTGGATGACCTTGCCCGCCATCGGCTCGAGCACGGGCTGCGCGGCCGCGAAGGCCTCGTCCTCCCCGCCGACCATGAACGCCAGGGTGCCGGCCGTCGCGCCCTTGACGCCGCCGGAGACGGGCGCGTCGACCTGGAGCATCCCGGCGTCCACGGCCTTGGCGTGGACCGCACGGGCGTCGTCGACCGAGATGGTGGAGGAGTCGATGAACAGGGTCCCCTCCCCCGCCTCGCCCAGGACGTCGTCATAGGTCGAGGTCACCAGCGCACCGTTGGGCAGCATCGTGATCACGACGCCGGCTCCCCGGACCGCCTCGGCGGGCGAGTCGCACACGGTGATCCCGGCGGTCCGGGCCGCGTCCTGCGCCGCGGCGACCGGGTCGAATCCTCTGACGTCGAGTCCGGCGCCGACCAGGTTGGCGGCCATGGGTCCACCCATGTTGCCCAGCCCGAGAAACGCCACAGTCTGCGATCGGTTGTCCATGTCCTACGCTCCCAGTCCGCGCGCGGCGACGGCCCGGCCGACGACGACGCGCATGATCTCGTTCGTCCCCTCCAGGATGCGGTGCACCCGGAGATCTCGCACGATCTTCTCTATTCCGTACTCGGCCAGGTACCCGTACCCGCCGAAGAGCTGCAACGCCCGGTCCGCGATGTCGAAGCAGCGGTCGGTGACGAAGAGCTTCGCCATGGCGCACTGCTCCACGTGATCCGGCTCCTTGGCGTCCAGGGCCGCGGCGGCGCGCCACAGCATGAGTCGGCTCGCCTCCAACTCGGTCGCCATCTCCGCGAGGGTGAAGCGGATCGTCGGCTCGTCGATCAACGCGCCGCCGAACGCCTCACGGTCCCGCACGTGGGCGACGGCCCGCGTGTACGCGTCCTGGGCGCCGCCCAGGGAGCAGGCGGCGATGTTGATGCGCCCGCCGTTGAGCCCCCGCATCGCGATGGTGAACCCGAGGCCCTCGCCGCCGGTGTCCGCGCCACCGATGAGGTTCGCCGCCGGGACCCGCACGCCCTCCATGATCACCTGCGCGGTGGGCTGGGCGTTCCAGCCCATCTTCTGCTCGTCCGGACCGAAGCTCAGGCCCTCGGAGTCCGCCGGGACCAGGAAGGCCGAGATCCCCTTGGGGCCGGCCTCCCCGGTGCGGGCCATCACCACGTAGACGTCCGACTGCCCGCCACCGGAGATGAACTGCTTGGTGCCGGTGAGGACGTACTCCGCGGTCTCGCCCTCGCCCTCCTTCACCGCCTTCGTCCGCAGCGCCGCCGCGTCCGACCCGGCGCCCGGCTCCGTCAGGCAGTAGCTCGCGAACAGCTCCAGCGACGCCAGACGCGGGATCCACTCGTGGCGCTGCTCCTCGGTGCCGAACTCGTCGACCATCCACACGCACATGTTGTGGATGGACAGGTACGCGGCCACCGACGGGCATCCCCGGGCGAGCTGCTCGAAGATGCGGACACCGTCCAGCCGCCGCATCCCGCTGCCCCCGACGTCCTCCGAGACGTAGATGGCGCCCATCCCCATCTCGGCGGCCTCGCGGAGGACGTCCTTGGGGAAGTGGTGCGTCGCGTCCCACTCCTGCGCTTTGGGCGCGATCCGCTTGACCGAGAAGTCGCGGGCGGTGTCGACGATGACCTTGTCGTCGTCATCAAGGGTGAACATGGGTGTTCCTCTCATACGGTGCCCGGTTCGTACGGTGTGCGGCAGGTGAACTGCGCGGCGGGTGAGCTGCGCGGCGGATCCGGTTCGCGGTCAGTCCATCGTGGGGATGACGAACTCGGCACCGTCCTTGATGCCGGAGGGCCAGCGCTGGGTGACCGTCTTGACCTTGGAGTAGAACTTGATCGACTCCGGGCCGTGCTGGTTGAGGTCGCCGAATCCGGACTTCTTCCAGCCTCCGAAGGTGTGGTACGCGATCGGCACGGGGATCGGCACGTTGACGCCGACCATGCCCACCTGGACGTTGGACACGAACTCGCGGGCGGCGTCGCCGTCGCGGGTGAAGATGGCCACGCCGTTGCCGTACTCGTGCTCGTTGGGCAGGCGCAGGGCCTCCTCGTAGTCCTTGGCGTGGACCACCACGAGGACGGGGCCGAAGATCTCGTCCGTGTAGACGCTCATGTCCGGGGTGACCTTGTCCATGAGCGTGGGGCCGACGTAGTAGCCCCCGGAGATGTCCTCGCCGTTGAACTCGTCCGTGTAGGCACCCACGCTGCGGCCGTCGATGAGGATCTCCGCACCGGCCTTCTCGCCCTGGTCGATGTAGTCCAGCACGCGGGCCTTGGACTCGGGGGTGACCAGCGGGCCGTAGTCGGACTTCGGGTCGTGGCTGTGGCCCACCCGCAGCTCCTTGACCTTGGGCACCAGCTTCTCGAGCAGGGCCTCGGCGGTGCCCTCGCCCACGGGGACGGCCACCGAGATGGCCATGCAGCGCTCACCGGCGGAGCCGAAACCGGCGCCGACCAGGGCATCGGCGGCCTGCTCGAGATCCGCGTCCGGCATGATGATCATGTGGTTCTTGGCGCCGCCGAAGCACTGCGCGCGCTTGCCGGTGCGGGCCGCGTTCTCGTAGATGTACTGCGCGATGGGCGTGGAGCCGACGAAGCCCACGGCCTGGATGGTCTCGCTGTTGAGGATCGCGTCGACCGCCTCCTTGTCACCGTGGACGACCTGGAAGATGCCGTCGGGCAGACCGGCCTCGGTGAACAGCTCGGCCAGGCGCACCGGGACGGAGGGGTCGCGCTCGGAGGGCTTGAGCACGAAGGCGTTGCCGCACGCGATGGCCGGGCCCGCCTTCCACAGGGGGATCATGGCCGGGAAGTTGAACGGGGTGATCCCCGCGACCACACCGAGCGGCTGGCGCATGGAGTAGACGTCGACGCCCGTGCCGGCGTTCTCGGTGAACTCGCCCTTGAGCAGGTGCGGGATGCCGATCGCGAACTCGATCACCTCGAGGCCGCGCTGGATGTCGCCCTTCGCGTCCGGGGTGGTCTTGCCGTGCTCGATCGCCAGCAGTTCCGCGAGCTCGTCCATGTTCTGGTTGATCAGGTCGACGAACCGCATGAGCACGCGGGCGCGCTTCTGCGGGTTCTGGGCCGCCCACGCCTTCTGCGCCTCGGCGGCCTTGGCGATCACGTCGTCGACCTCCGCCGTCGACGCCAGCGGGACCACGGCCTGCGCCTTGCCCGTGCTGGGGTTCAACACCTCGTGGGTTCGGCCGCCCGTGGCGGCGACCCTGGTGCCGTTGATGTAGTGCTCGATCTGCCTGAGATCCGACATGGACATCCCTTCGTCGTGAGGCCGCGGTCCGGAGATGTCCGCGCGCCACTGCTCCCGTGATGACCATCACTCTATACTTGCATCTCCTAGTAATCCAGGACCCGGCCCCGCGGCCGCCCCCGACCCTCCCCTTTCGGGTGTACCGCCGGCCGCCCGGCCGCCCATACTGTGAGCTGACTCACTTCCCGTGCCCGTTCTCACCCGTGCCCGCTGTCAGGAGACTTCATGGCCCCGCTCGCCACCGACGCCACCACCCGATTCCGCGCCGCCCGCGACTTCCTGCAGGCCAACGCGGAGGACTACGAGGCCGCCCGGGCCGGCTTCGCGTGGCCGGAGCTCGACGAGTGGAACTGGGCACTCAACTGGTTCGACGTCGAGGCCGAGGGGAACACCGATCCCGCGTTGTGGATCGTCGAGGAGCACGACGGCGGAGGCGCACCGACCGAGGCGAAGTACTCCTTCGACGAGATGCGGATCCGCTCGGACCGCACCGCCAACTGGCTGCGCGAGGCCGGGGTCGGGCCCGGCGACCGGATCCTGCTCATGCTGGCCAACCAGGTGGAACTGTGGGACGTCATGCTCGCGGTGATCAAGCTCGGCGCCGTGGTCATCCCCGCCACCACCCTGCTCGCCGAGGGCGACCTGCGCGACCGCATCGCCCGCGGCGGAATCAAGCACGTGATCGCCCGCTCCGAGCTGGCCGAGCGCTTCGCCGCCATCTCCGGCGACTATCAGCGGTTCGCGGTGGGCGGCGCCCCCGACGGCTGGACCGACCTCGCCGGTGCGATGGACGCCTCCCCCGACTTCGAGCCCAGCCACACCACCCATGCCGACGACACGCTGCTGCTCTACTTCACGTCCGGCACCACCAGCAAGCCCAAGCTCGTCGAGCACACCCACGCCTCGTACCCGGCGGGCCACCTGTCGACCATGTACTGGATCGGTCTCCAGCCGGGCGACGTCCACCTCAACGTGTCCTCGCCCGGATGGGCCAAGCACGCGTGGTCCAACGTGTTCACGCCGTGGATCGCCGGGTCGTGCGTGTTCATCTACAACTACTCCCGCTTCGACGCCACGGCGATGATGCGCGAGATGGACCGCTGCGGGGTGTCCAGCCTGTGCTGCCCGCCCACCGTGTGGCGGATGCTCATCCAGGCCGACCTGACGCAGCTGCAGGTGCCGCCACGGCTGGCGGTGGGTGCCGGCGAGCCCTTGAACCCGGAGGTGATCGGGCGCGTCCGCGACGCGTGGGGGGTGACCATCCGCGACGGCTTCGGCCAGACCGAGACCACCGTGCAGATCGCCAACACCCCGGGCCAGCCCATCAAGGACGGGTCCATGGGCCGCCCGTGCCCCGGATTCGACGTCGTCCTGGTCGACCCCGCCACCGGACAGGAGGTCCCGGGAGAGGGCGCCGAGGGCGAGATCTGCCTGCGCCTGGACCCCCGCCCGCTCGGCCTGATGGTCGGATATCACGGAGACAAGGACCGGACCGACGCCGCGTACGCGGACGGTTTTTACCACACCGGTGACGTCGGCTCGCGGGACTCCGAGGGCTACATCACCTACGTGGGCCGGACGGACGACGTGTTCAAGTCCTCGGATTACCGGATCTCGCCGTTCGAGCTGGAGTCCGTCCTGTTGGAGCACCCGGCGGTGGCCGAGGCGGCGGTCGTCCCGTCCCCGGATCCCGTGCGACTGAGCGTCCCCAAGGCGTTCGTGGTCCTGGCCGGCGGCTGGGAGCCGACCGAGGAGACCGCCCGCCAGATCTTCGACTACTCCCGCACCCACCTGGCCGGCTACAAGCGGGTGCGCCGTCTCCAGTTCACCGACCTGCCCAAGACCATCTCCGGCAAGATCCGCCGCGTCGAGCTGCGCAACGGCGAGAGCGAGAACGGCCCGTCGGTGGACTTCCCCGGCGAGTTCCGGGAGGAGTCGCTGCGCTGACGGCCGGTCCCCGTTCCCGCTCAGGCCCGGACGACGCCGTCGATCTCCTCAGGGGTCCACGGCGGACTGTCGTGGAAATCTCGGTAGGCCAGGATCTGCGCCTCCGGGGTGGGGAATCTCCCGATGAACCCGCCCGACCCGGCGAACACCCCGCCGGTGATCCCGGCAGCCAGATCGGAGACGAGATAGGTGTAGAGCGGCGCCACGTACTCCGGCCCGGCCGGGTCCAGTGCGCCGGCCACACTGAGCTCGTCGAGCATCCCCCTGCGGCCCAGCTCGCGGATCTTGTCCTCGTAGTCCTCCCCGCTCGACAGCCTGGTCCGGGCGCCCGGGCACACCACGTTCGCGCGAACCCCGTGCTCGGCGAGCTCGGCCGCGATCGCCATGGTCAGCGAGGTGACCGCGCCCTTGCCGGCCGGGTACCCCGTGCCCCCGTAGTCGCCTTTCCAGGCGAACGACGACGTGGTGACGATCGCGCCCGAGCCGGCGGCGACGAAGTGCCGCGCGAAGACGCGACACGCGGCGAAGACCGTCCCGAGGTGGGCGTCCATGAGCGCGCCGAACTCCGCGTGACTCACGGTGAGGATCGAGGACCCCGCGGGCTCGGGAACCCCTGCGCACGTGATCAGGCCGGAGACCGTCGACCCCCCGCGGATCGCCTCCTCGAGCAGCGACTCCGCCACCGTGGGCTCGTGTGCCGACCCGGCGACCCCGGAGATCCGGCCGTCGGACCGTGCGGCGAGCTCGGCGACCCGGTGCCGCAGCGCCGCCTCGTCGCGCCCGTTGAGCACCACGTCGGCGCCGCGGGCGGCCAGGTCGTCCGCGACCGCCGCACCGATCCCGCGGGAGGACCCGGTGACCGCGAAGGACCGGCCGTCGAGCCGGAGCCCGGTCACGCGGTGCCAGCGGCGTCCGTGCGCCGGTCGAGGTCGGGGGCACGCTCGGCCACCAGACGGCGCGCCCAGCCGTAGTCGGTCTTGCTACTGGGATGGCGTTCGACGCGGTCGACCACCCAGTACGCCACGGGGATCTTGAACCCGGCAAGGTGCTCGCGCAGGGCGTGCCCGACGGCGTCGAGGTCCCGCGGGCCGGTGCCCGGCGAGGAGTCCGGCGATGAGCCCTGTGCGGCATCCGCCCACTGGACCACGGCGCCGACCCGGTGCCCGAACCGCTCGTCCGGGACCCCGAACGCCACGGCGTCCTCGATCCCGGCCACCGCCTTGAGCGCGGCCTCGACCTCCTCGGCGAAGATCTTCTCGCCGCCGGAGTTGATCACCTGACTGGCCCGGCCAAGCATGATGATCGTGTCGGGGCCGTCGTACCGTCCGCGGTCCCCGGTGAACACCCGGCGGCTGCCGGCGATCTCCCGGAAGGTCTCGGCGGTCTTGGCCTCGTCCTTGTAGTAGCCGGCGGGCTGGTACCCGCTCTTGACGATCCAGCCGATCTCCTGCGAGTCGTCGGGCAGCGGTTCGTCGAAGTCGTCGACGAGCTGCAGGGTGGTACCCCTGGGGATCCGTGGTCCGTGGTCGGCGAAGAGCGACCCGTCGTCGAGATCGGCCTTGGTCACCACGCCCAGGCCGCCGAAGCCGCCCTCGGACGAGCCGAACGCGTCCATGATCATCAGATCGGGACGGAGCTCGAGCAGGTCCGCCTTGACCGAGGGCGAGAACAGGGCGGCTCCCGAGGAGACCATGAACATGCTCGAGGTGTCGGGGTCGGTCCGCCGCATCAGATCCACGAGTGGCCGGACCATCGCGTCACCGGCCACCACGGCGACCTGGATCTTCTCGGTCTCGATCTCCTCCAGGACGTCCGCGGCCCGGAAGTTCGGGAGGTAGTGCATGGTGCCGCCGGCGAACAGGCCGGTGAAGCTGGGCATGATGCCCGAAGTGTGGATGAGCGGGAGCAGGATGAGGTAGCGCATGGGGTCACCGCCCAGACCCGCCCTGGACTGGTGGAACTCGTCGGGCACCGGCTCACCCGTGTGGTAGTCCGCGCCACCTCCGAGGCTGCGCCACAGGTCCTCCTGACGCCACATCACACCCTTCGGTTTGCCCGTCGTGCCACCGGTGAACACCAGGTAGAGATCGTCGCCGCTCCGCTCCACCCCGGGGCGCTCCGCCGACGCCGCCTCCAGGGTCTCGCGGGCGGGGAGGACACCGTCCGGAAGGGTGTCGACGCCCGAGCCGTCCTCCACCATGATCGTGTGCCGGACGGCGTCGAGCCCTCGTACGGCCTCGGTCACCGCGGCGCCGAACTCGCGGTGGAACACCAGCACGCTGGTGTCGGAGTAGTCGTAGAGGTAGCGCAGCTCCGGGCCCGAGTAGCGGTAGTTGATGCTGATGGTCACCGCCCGCAGTTTGAGGACTCCGAGGATCAGCGCCAGACAGTCCACCCCGTTGCGCAGGTGCACACCGACGTGGTCGCCGGCCCCGACGCCCAGGGAGGCGAGCGCCGAGGCCCACCGGTTGGCCTCGGCCTCCAGGTCGGCGTAGGTGAGACGACGTTCGCCCTCCACCACCGCCAGACGGTCGGCGCCGTAGGCGTCCACGGCGTGTTCGAAGAGGTCGGCCAGGTTGTGTGCCATGTGGTGTCCTCCGTGACGGGGTCGGGTGTGCTGTCTCGGGCGAGCGTCCGGTCTCAGACCGGGGTGATGGGCAGTGGCGTGCGGGCCGGTCCGAAGTCGAACGCCGCCCCGGTGCTGATCCGGGTGACGGCGACCTCGTCGGACTCCTTCGCTGGTACGTCTCCGAGCCGGAGGACGGCCTCGACCCGGGAGCCGTCCGAGGGCACGCGCTCCACGGTCCAGTGCGGGTCGACCGCCTGTGCCGCCGCGGCGAGGGGGCGCAGGCCGTCCCGGGCGAGCAGGGGCATCCAGGTGTCGTCGGCGAACGCGTCCGCCGCGGTGTCCCAGGTGACGGTGACGCTCGCGCCGTCGCCGGAGACCGACGACGAGTACCCCGTGTAGGCGGTCGGACCGGCCAGCGGGTGGAGATCGAGCACGGCGGCCAACCCGTGTGCGTCCCCCTCCACGCCGAGGACGTCGCGGATCCGTCCCGCGGCGACCCCCGCGATCCCCGTCGCCTGGTAGGCGAGCAGCCGGTCCGCGGTCTCGGCGTCCGACCGGCGACGCACCGACTGGTGGAAACCCACCGCCAGCAGGTGCATCTGCAGGTACACCTCGCGGGTCATGCGGACGAGCGCGGCCGCGGTGAACTCGGGGAAGCTCAGATCCGTCAACAGCGGACCGGCGTAGTCGTCCCGAGGGCCCTCACCGGTGGTGTCCCGCGGTTCCGGCGGCTCGAAGGCGAAGTCGATCAACCGGCTGCTCGCGGACTCGACCGCCGGCTCGGGCCACGCCGCCGGCTCTGAATCCGGGTCGATCCGCACGGTCCAGTGACAGTGCGGCGTCCGGCCCTCCGGGCTGCGCGGCGGACGGTGGACGGGCTCCACGACGGCCCGGGGGTTGGTGGCCAGCGCGGTGGCCGGGAAGGTGGGGTCCTCGATGTCGTGGCACATCGTGGTGACGAGCCGGTCCCCCATCGGTTCGACGTCCATCAGCGCACCGCAGTGGTCGAGCCAGAACTCGCCGTGGTCGTGGTCGGTGACCGCGTACCGGAAGTCCATGAACTCCGGCGGCGCCCCCACATCCAGTTGGAAGCCCTTGAAGATCTCCGCGACGCCGTCTCCCGTGATCGACAGCGCCTCCTTCATGCGCCGGGTGTAGTGCGGGCTCGCGGCCTGCCACTCCTCGATCGCCACATCGCGCATCCCGTCCACACCGAACTCGCCGAGCAGGGCCGGCATCCCCGCGCGGTCGATCAGCTGGCCGATCAGCAGCAGGTCGGGCAGCAGCCTGGCGAGCCTGGCGTGGTCGAGGGACTCCAGGGGGTCGCTGTTGACGATCCGGTCGCGCGCGGCCACCGGACTCAGACCTCGTCCGGGGCGGACACCGGCCACAAGGGGGCCGGGCTGTCCTCGATGCGGTACCACCCGGCCGGCTTGTCCCCGGCCGCCTCGAACCGGGCCTTCATCGAATCGGTGAGCGCGTCGGCCTCGTACATCCGCATGAACAGGTCCACCACGTTGCCGAAGTCGAAGAAGTCGCGGTGCCACTTCCACTGCTGGTCACCGTTGTAGAGGAACCACGACCCGCCGAGCCCGTGGACCTCGTACGGCTTCCCGGTCTTCGGGTCGACGGTGTCTCGGGCGATCTGCTTCCACAGACAGAGCACGTCGCCGGTCTCGGGGTCGATGATGGTCCGGATGTAGGGGTACTCCCAGCCGTCGAGCCCGGCCATCTCCTGGCCCAGCGCGATGTCGCGGATCTCGTCCCGGCCGACGGCCATGAAGTCGTCCTTGGTGCCGTAGTTCCAGCCGTAGGTGGCGTCCTCGGCGTAGAAGTCGGCGAGCGGGGTCCAGTCCTTGTTGCGCTCGCACTCGGCGTTGGCCTCGATCCAGCGCTGCACGAACTCGGCGATCTCGGCGCGGTCGTATCGGGTCACGTCACTCACTCCTGGTGGGTCTGGTTCTCGACGAGGCGGAGTGCCTGCGTCGGGCAGTACTTGACGGCGGCCTTGACGGCCTCGAGCTGGTCGTCGGGGACCACGCCCCGCTTGGCACGCACCTTGGCCTCGGAGCCCTTGCCGACCGTGAACCAGTCGGGGGCCTCCGCCTGACATTCGGCGTGCCCCTGGCACAGGTCGAAGTCCACCTCCACCCGCATCGGCTGCTGCCCGCTCACCTGCGCTGCCTCCTCCGGTAGCGGACGGTGCACGGCTGGGCCAGCTGGACGACCATCTTGGAGTGGTCGTTGTGGTAGCTCTCGGGCGGCTGCGCGAGTTCGAACTCGAACTCCCGCAGCAGGATCGAGAAGATGGCCTTGATCTGCAGCTGGGCGAACGCCGCGCCCACGCAGCGGTGCCGTCCGGCGCCGAAGGGGATCCAGGTCCACCGGTTGACGATGTCCTCCTGGCGCGGCTCGGCATAGCGTTCCGGGTCGAAGGAGTCGGGGTCCGGGAAGTCCTCCGGCAGCCGGTTGGAGACCGCGGGGGACGCCGCGACGGTCTGCCCGGCGCGGACGACGTGGTCGCCGATCTGCACGTCCTCCTGCGCCACCCGCATGAGGATGATCAGCGGCGGGTGCAGACGCAGCGTCTCTTTCAGGGCGTTCTCGACCCTGGGCATCTGACGCAACGCCCCGAAGCTGTACTCGGCCCCGTCGGAGTAGACCTCGTCGAGTTCGGCGACCACCTGCGCGAGGTAGTCCGGGTGCTTGAGCAGCTCGATGAGCATCCACGCGCTGGTACCGGAGGTGGTGTGATGTCCGGCGAACATCATGGAGATGAAGATGCCGGTGACCTCGTCCGGGGTGAACCGGTACGTGCCGTCGTCGTTCTTGACGGAGACCAGGACGTCGAGGAGGTCGCGGTCCTCCTTGCTCGCCGGCGGCTCGGCCATCCGCTGGTCCATGATCCCGGAGACCAACTCGACCAGCCCCGCGCGCGCCGCGTCCCGCTTGCGGAACGCGGGGATGTCGGCGTAGGCGTCGATGTACGCGTGGGGGTCGGTGCCCTGCTCGAGATCGTGGTAGAGGTGCGCGAACCGGGCGTCGAGCTGCTCGCGGAACTTCGGACCGATCAGGCACGCCGAGGAGGTGTAGATGGTGAGCTCGGAGAACCACTCGAGGAGGTCGATCTCACCCTCGTCGCCCCACTCGCCCACCATGCGCTGGACCTCGCGGGGGATGGTGACGGCGTGCTGGCGCATGTGCTCGCCGCGCAGCGCGGTGTTGTGCAGCATCTCCGAGCGGCGCTCGGGGCTGGCGTCGAACACGACGCCCTCACCGAACACCGGCGTCATGAACGGGTAGGCGGCGGCCTGATCCAGCGACTCGTCCGGCGCACGGAAGAAGGCCTCGTTCGCGGCCGCCCCGGAGGCCAGGCAGATGTCGCGGTCGACGATCTTGAACACGCCGAGGTCGCCGCACTCCTCACGGACCCGCCAGAACAGGCCGATCGGGTCGGTACGGAGTTCGTCCATGTGCCCGAGCTCCCCCTCGCCGCCGGAGACCCGACGCGGCTCGGTGAGGGTGGAGAAGTCCGTGGGCTTGTCGGTGGAGCTGTCGGTACTGGTCACGAGTAGTCCTCCTCGATTGGGGCCTCCGGCTGGATCTCCAGCTCGGTGATCTGGGCGCCGCGGGGCATCGACACCATGGCGGCGACCCCCCGGGCGAGGTCGGCCGGCTTACACATGCGCGGGTGACGACCGAAGCCGTGCTTGACCCAGTCGTTGATGACCGACTCCGCGGTCTCCGGGTCGAACTCGGTGCCCATCTCGGTCATCACCGGGCCCGGGCGGACCACGCCGAGGCGGATCCCCGTGCCCTCGAGTTCCTTGCGGGCCTGGTGGGCCATGGTCTCCAGGCCGGCCTTGGCCGCGACGTACGCCCCGGAGCGGGGCCGGGCTGTGTAGGCGACGTCGGAGCCGATCAGGACCACGTCGCCCCGACGGCGATCGACCATCCCGGGGACCACCGCGTGGAGCAGCCGCTGCACGGCGAGCAGGTGGATGTCGATCTGCGAGGCGAAGTCGTCCGGCTCCATCTCCCACACGCGGGCCATCTTCAGGGTGCCCGCGCTGGAGACCAGGACCTCGGGAGGGCCGTACGCCTCACCGGCGGCGGCCACGAACTCCGCCACCGACTCCGCGCTGGTCACGTCGACCGGTCGTGCGGTGGCCCGTCCCCCGGCCTCCCGGATCCGGCCCACGAGGTCGTCGAGGCGGTCGGCGCGGCGGGCCCCCACGACCACGGGGTGCCCGAGTGCGGCCAGCGCCTCCGCGGAGGCGCGACCGATACCGGAGGAGGCGCCCGTGACGAGGGCGGGACGGTCGGCCGCGTCCCGCTGCGGTGGGAACTTCAGGCTCATCAGCGTCTGACCTCGACGCGCATGGGCAGGCGGGCGAAGCCACGCACGTTGGAGGAGTGCACGCGCTCGGCGCCGGGCAGGATCTCGTACCCCGTGACGGACCGCGAGATCTGGTCGAGCGCGATCCGCCCCTCGAGTCGCGCGAGGTGCGCGCCGAGGCAGAAGTGCGGCCCCTGGCCGAAGCTCAGGCTCGCGGAGGTGTCCCGGCCCAGGAGGAAGGCCCCGGAGTCCTCGAACACCTCCTCGTCGCGGTTGGCCGCGCCGATGAGCAGGAGCACCTTCTGGTCGGCCGGGATGGTGACGTCGCGGACCGTGACCTCCTGCGTCGTGGTGCGCAGGACCAACTGACTGGAGGTGTCGTAGCGCAGGGTCTCCTCGACCCAGTCGGTCACCCGCTCCGGGTCGTCGATCACCAGTCGCGACTGGTCGGGGTACTCGTGGCCCCAGAACATCGCGTTGGCGAGCAGCTTGGTGGTGGTCTCGTTGCCCGCCACCACCATGAGGAAGAGGAAGGACAGGATCTCGTCCTCGTCCAGCTTCTCCCCGTCGATCTCGGCGTCGATGAGCGCCGAGGTGAGATCCTCGGTCCGCTGCTTCCGCCGGTCGGCGACCATGCCCTGGTAGTAGGCGATGAGGTCGAAGGCGGCGACCATCGAGTCCTCGGGCACGTCCTGACCGCCCTCCTCGCGGTGCATGACGAGGTCCGCGAGCCGGCGGAGCTCGTCGCGATCCGACTCCGGCACCCCCATGAGGTCGGAGATGACGTCCATCGGCAGCTTGCCCGCGTAGTCCTGGACGAAGTCGAACTCGCCGCCGTCCCGAGACCTGTCGAGGCACTCGTCCCAGTACTGCCGCGAGATCCGTTCGATCCCCTCGGAGAGCGCGTCGACCCGTCGGGAGGTGAAGCCCTTGCTCACGAGCTTGCGCAGCCGGGCGTGCCTCGGGTCGTCCATCGCCAGGAAGGACATCGTCTTGTAGGCGTGCGGTCCGTACGCCGCCGGGTCGAGGGAGACCCCCATCGCGTTGGAGAACACGTCGGGCGCACGGAAGGCCTCACGGACGTCGGCGTGCTTGCTCAGCGCCCAGAAGTCGAGATCCGGGTTGTGGTAGACGGGGGCCTCGGCCCGCAACCGGGAGTAGAACGGGTACGGATCCTCGTGTACGGCGTAGTCATACGGGCTGAACACGAGCGGGGCTGGAGTCGCGGTGGTCATGTCTCGGGTCACCTCAGGATGAGTCGGGCGGCGGACTCGATGGCGTCCGCCATGTCGGAGTAGGAGCCATAGCCCATGCCCGCGCGGACGAGCGCGCCCGCGTAGACCATCTCCAGGGCGTCGATCACCTCGTCGTCGGCCTCGTCACCCAGCGCGGCCGTCAGGCGGCGTCGGATGTCCGCGCCGATCCGGATCCTCAGGTGGGACACCTCCGGGTCGTCGCCCAACAGGGCCGCGGTGACCGCAGAGGAGAGCTCGGGCTCGTCCGCGACCAACATCGCGACGTCCCGCAGGACCGCCACCACCCTGTCCACCGTGGTGCCGCTGCCGGCGCCCTCGGTGACGTGGTCACGCAGGCGTCGCCAGAACACCTCGGCGATGAGGTGGCCCTTGGACGAGAAGTAGGTGTACGCGGTGGCCGGGGCGACGCCGGCCCTCGAGGCCACGGCCCGGACCGCGAGCCCGCCCGGCCCCTTCTCGCGCAACACCTCCACCGCGGCGCTGGTGAGGCGGTCGACGGTCTCTGCCTGCTGGCCGTTGAGGCGCCTTCGCGTGGATTCGAAACGAACGTCACTGGACATGTGTCTGGACAGTACACCACTCGCCGGACTATCGTCTAGACAGTTGTCCACCCGCACCCGACGGAAGGCCCCCCGTGACGACGAGCACCACCTACGACGCCCCGCTCCTCATCGGCGGCGAGCTGCGCCCGGCCTCCGGGGGCGGCACGTTCGACGTCCTCAACCCCGCCACGGAGGACCTGATCGGCCGCGCCGCCGACGCCCGCCCCGAGGACATGGACGCCGCCATCGAGGCGGCCCGGACCGCGTTCGACACCACCACGTGGTCCACCGATCATGCCTTCCGTGCGGCGTGTCTGCGGCAACTCCGGGATGCTCTGCAGTCCCACACCGAGGAGCTGCGCGCACTGACCATCGCCGAGGTGGGCGCCCCCCACATGTTCACCACCGGGCCCCAGCTGGAGGGCCCCGTGGCCGACCTGGGCTGGCTCGCCGACCTCGTCGACGCCTACCAGTGGGTCGAGGAGCTGGGCGAGTCCGAGGTGATGGGGGTGCGCTCCCATCGCTCGGTGCGCCGGGAGGCGATCGGCGTGGTCGGAGCCATCACCCCGTGGAACTTCCCCAACCAGATCAACCTGGCCAAGATCGGGCCCGCGCTGGCCGCGGGCTGCACCGTGGTGCTCAAGCCCGCACCCGACACCCCGCTCATCGCCGCGGCCGTGGCCCGGATCGCCGCCGAGGAGACCGACATCCCCGCGGGCGTGCTCAACGTGGTCTCGTCCTCGGACCACGGGGTGGGCGCCCTGCTGACCACCGACCCGCGCGTGGACCTCGTCTCGTTCACCGGGTCCACCGCCACCGGCAAGAAGATCATGGTGGCCGCGGCGGAGACCCTCAAGAAGGTCTTCCTCGAGCTGGGCGGCAAGTCCGCCGCGGTCGTGCTGGACGACGCCGACCTGAACGCCGCCTGCTTCATGACGGCCCTCAACGCCTGTACCCACGCCGGCCAGGGGTGCGCCCTCACCACCCGACTGGTGGTGCCCCGCGAGAGGTACGACGAGGCCGTCGAGGCGGCCAAGGGCGCCATGGCGGCCTTCGCACCGGGCGACCCCACCGATCCCGGCACCCTGTGCGGTCCGCTGATCTCCGAACTGCAGCGCGAGCGGGTCGAGGGGTACATCGCACTGGCCGTCGAGGAGGGCGGCACCGTCGAGATCGGCGGCGGGCGCCCCTCCGGCGAGGACAAGGCCAAGGGCTTCTGGGTGGAGCCCACCCTGATCTCCGGACTCGACAACTCCGCGCGGGTGGCCCGGGAGGAGATCTTCGGCCCCGTCCTCGTCGTCATCCCCCACGACGGCGACGACGACGCGGTCCGGATCGCCAACGACTCCCCCTACGGCCTCTCCGGCGCCGTCTGGGGCGCCGACCTCGGCCGCGTCGAGAGGGTCGTGGCGGGCATCCGCACCGGAACGCTCGGGGTGAACGGCGGCGTCTGGTACGGCGCCGACGTGCCCTTCGGCGGCTACAAGCAGTCGGGCATCGGCCGTGAGATGGGCCGCCAGGGCTTCGAGGAGTACCTCGAGACCAAGTCCGTGGCCACCCCGGCCTGACGCGCCGCCCGCACCCGAGCGACCACCGGCATCACGCCATATCAAGCCATATCAAGCCATATCAAGCCACACCAAGGAAGCAGAGACTACAGACATGGGACGTTTTGAGGGCAAGTCCGTGATCGTGACCGGCGCGGCCGGCGGAATCGGCGAGGAGTACGCCAAGGCGCTCGCCGCCGAGGGCGCGAAGGTCGTGGTGGCCGACGTCTCGGACACCGAGGGCGAGCGCGTGGCGGCGGAGATCGTCGCCGCCGGCGGCGAGGCCTTCTTCCAGCACACCGACGTCTCGGACCCGGACTCGGCCGACGCGTGCGCCGAGGCGACCGTGGAGAAGTACGGCCGGCTGGACATGCTGGTCAACAACGCCGCGATCTTCGGCGGCATGAAGCTCGACTTCCTCATCACGGTGCCGTGGGACTACTACCAGAAGTTCATGCAGGTCAACATGAACGGCCAGCTCCTCATGGTCCGCGCCTGCTGGGAGAAGATGGCGGCGGCCGG
This sequence comes from Dietzia cercidiphylli, assembly GCF_039531545.1. Taxonomy (NCBI): domain Bacteria; kingdom Bacillati; phylum Actinomycetota; class Actinomycetes; order Mycobacteriales; family Dietziaceae; genus Dietzia; species Dietzia cercidiphylli. Next base: position 357,029 of record NZ_BAAAQG010000003.1, on the reverse strand, counting down.
CGGTGGCGCGATCGTCAACCAGTCCTCGACCGCCGCGTGGCTCTACTCCGGCTTCTACGGCCTGGCCAAGGTGGGCGTCAACGGCCTGACCCAGCAGCTGGCCACCGAGCTGGGCGGGTCGAACATCCGCATCAACGCCATCGCGCCCGGCCCGATCGACACCGAGGCCAACCGCACCACCACCCCGCAGTCCATCGTCAAGGACATGGTCGACAAGCTCCCCCTCAAGCGGATGGGTCAGCCCCAGGACCTGGTGGGAATGCTGTTGTTCCTGCTGTCGGATGAGGCGTCGTGGATCACCGGCCAGATCTTCAACGTCGACGGCGGACAGGTCATCAGGTCGTGAGCGGGCAGCCGGCCGGCAGCGCGGGGCAGGACCCGGGAGCCTCTCCCATCGGGCCGGGGTCACCCGAGCACTCCCCCGCGCCCGTGGGGTTCATCGGGCTGGGGAACATGGGAGCGCCCATCGCCCGGCGGCTGCTGTCGTGGCCCGGCGGACTGGTGGTCTGCGACGTCCGTCCCGAGGCCGCCGAACCGTTCGTCTCCGAGGGGGCCACCGCCGCCGCGACGCCCGCCGAGGTGGCCCGGACCGCACGACTGGTCTCGGTGACGGTGCTCGACGACGCCCAGGTGCGGGACGTCGTCGAGGGTCCCGACGGGATCCTGCGCACCGCGGCGCCGGGGACGGTGGTCGCGGTCCACTCCACCATCTCCGACTCCACGGCCGTAGAGCTCGCTCAGGCGTGCGCCACCCACGGGGTGCACCTGGTGGACGCGCCGGTCTCGGGGGGCGCACCGGGCGCCGAGAAGGGCGAGCTCGCGGTGATGGTGGGCGGACCCCGCGAGGTCTACGAGGCCTGCAAGCCCGTGTTCGCCCTGTGGGCCGCGATGCCGGTCCACGCCGGCGAGGTGGGCGCGGGCACCCGGATGAAGCTCGCCCGCAACCTGCTGCACTTCATCTCCTTCACCGCCGCCGCCGAGGCCTCCCGGCTGGCGGAGGCCGCGGGCATCGACATCGCCAAGCTCGGTCGCGTGGTCCGGCACACCGACGCCATCACCGGTGGTGCCGGGGCGGTCATGCTGCGCGAGACCACCGCGCCGATCGCCCCCGACGACTTCTGGCACGGCGTGTTCACCCACGTCCGGGGCCTCGGCGAGAAGGACCTCTCGCTGGCGTTGTCCCTGGGCGAGCGGTTGGAGGTGGACCTGCCGCTCGGGACCATCGCGCTACGGGACCTGGGTGCCGGGTTCGGCGTGGGGCCGGGCGAGATCGCCCGCCGCGCCGCGACCGCGACCGCGGGTGCGGGCGTGGGTGACCGCAGCGAGGGCGACGGGCTGGACGACGACGGCAACGACCACAGCAACGACAGCAACGGCGACGACGAGGGAGCACGATGAGCGACACGGCAGGGTCCGGCATGTCCCCGGAGCGCGAACGCGGGTTGGCCATGATGACCGAGGTCTACGGCTTCGAGATGTCCGATGGTCCCGGCGACTACTTCGCCGAGACCGCGGACCACCTGTTCGGGCGCGTGTGGTCCCGTCCGGGCCTGAGCCACCGCGACCGCCGCCTGCTCCTGCTGGGCGCGCTGACCGCACAGGGGAACACGGACATCGCCGACATCCAGGTGGGCGCCGCGCTGGGCAACGACGAGCTCACACCCGAGGAGCTGGAGGAGATCGTGCTGTTCCTCTGCTACTACGCGGGCTGGCCAAACGGCACCAAGCTGGGCAACGTGGTGGGCCCGCACGTGGCGCGCGCCCGTAAGGCCGCACGGCGGGCCGCGGCCGGGTCCGGGAGCGAGGGCTGAGGGCGGGGGCCGGGAGCGCGGTGACGGGCGATAGGTTTATGCCATGACCGCTCCCGAGATCGACCAGGCGCTGCTCGACGTGGCGCTCTCCGCCCCCGGCTTCATGCCGCTGGACGAGGGCCGCACCCTCTACGAGATCGCCTGCGAGTACCTGGGCGACGGCGTGGGGGTCGAGATCGGCACCTACTGCGGCCGGTCCACCGTCTTCCTCGGCGCGGCCGCGCGGGTGACCGGCGGCAGCATCGTCACCGTCGACCACCACCGTGGGTCCGAGGAGCACCAGCCCGGGTGGGAGTACCACGACACCACGCTGGTAGACCCGCACACCGGCCGCCTGGAGACCCTCGTGGCGTTCCGGCACACGATGTGGGACGCGGAGCTCGACGACGTGGTGACGGCCGCGGTGGGCACCTCGCGCCAGGTGGCCCGGGTCTGGGGCAGGCCGGCCTCGTTCGTGTTCATCGACGGCGGCCACTCCTCCGAGGCGGCGCAGGCCGACTACGAGGGGTGGGCCCCGTGGGTCGCGGTCGGCGGCGCTCTGTTGATCCACGACGTGTTCCCCAACCCCGAGGACGGTGGACGCCCGCCGTACGAGATCTACTGCCGCGCCCTGGAGTCCGGCCAGTTCACCGAGGTCCGCGCGGTGGACTCGCTGCGCGTCCTGCGCCGCGACTCCGGCGAGGTCGGCGCCCCCATGCCGTAGGACCCGTCAGACCGCCCACCGGCCGCCCGCGCTCCACGCATCGCCGGAGCCCGGGCGGCCGCGGCGCGTGTGGAGGAACCTCCCGACCACGGCCGCGCCGAGGTCGTCGACATCCGGGGCCACCACGGTGCCGCCGACCCGGCGGGCCAGCGCGTCGAGGAACCGCCCGAGCCCGGGGTCGTCGCCGAGCCGGAAGAACGTGGTCTGGGTGCCGAGTCTCGACACACGGTCCAGTTCGTCGACGGTCGTCCGGATGGTCTCGGGCGCGGGCGGATATCCGAACCACGGGTCCCCGCTCCCCAACAGGTGGGCCGTGGGCTCACCGTCGGTGACGATGAGCAGGACCGGCTGCATCGACGGGTGCTTCCGGAAGAAGCGTCCGGCCAGCAGCAGCGCGTGGTGCAGGTTCGTCCCCATCTCGTACTCCGCGTCGAGGGAGAGCAGTTCCTCCACCGTCCGGGTCTGGGCGAAGCGGCCGAACGAGATGAGCTGCAACGTGTCCTGCCGGAACCGCGTGCTGACCAGGTGGTGCAGGGCGAGGGCGGTGCGCTTCATCGGGACCCAGCGGCCCTCCATGGCCATGGAGAACGACGTGTCGACCAACAGCGCGACGGCGGCCTGGGTCCGCGACTCCGTCTCCCGGACCTCGATGTCGTCCGGGAGCAGCCGGATCCCGCCGCCCGGGTCCCCGCCCTCCGCCGCGACGCGGGAGAGGGCGTTGGTGACGGTCCGCGGGACGTCCCACGACTCGACGTCGCCGAACTGCCACCCGCGGCTCGCGCCCGTCTGGTCGCCCGCCGCACCCGACATGCGCGTCTCGCGGGCACCGGTGCGGCCCGAGAGCCGGCGGGCGGCGTCGCGCAGGAGGGAACCGCCGAGCTTGCGCAGGGCGGCCGGGGACAGCCTCAGGTCGCCGTCGGGGCGCCTGCTCAGGTACCCCGACTCGCGCATCGACTGCTCGAGCCGCGCCAGCGTGCGCAGGGAGACGGCGGCCTCGCCACCGAGGTGACGGGCCACGGCCTCGAGGTCCAGTTCGGACAGGGGCGAGCCCTCACCGCCCCGCGCCAGCTGCTCGGCGAGACGGTCCAGGTCGCCGAGTTCGGCCATGGCCGCCGCGCCCTCGGAGAATCCCAGCCCCTCCTCGCCGGAGAAGTCCGCGGAGCCGTCCCAGTCCTCGCCGGGCCGGAGCGACTGGAGCAGGCCGTCGAGGCGCCCGAGCTGCTCCATGAGTTCCGGCGAGCCGAACGCCTGCTGCGAGAGCGCCATCAGCTCCTCCCGCTGCTCCGGCGTCATCGACCGCATCATGCGTTGCGCGGCCGCCGCGCGCCTGGCCAGGACGTCGATGAGCTCGTCGATGTCGGCGGGTTGCTCCGGGAAGGAGTCGGAGTGCTTGTCCATGAAGCGCTCGAAGTCCTCGGGGGTGTCCTGCCCCCGAGCGTGCTTGTCGAGCAGGTCGGTGAGGTCGGCGAGCATCTCCGACACCGCCGCCCGGTCGTCGTCGGTCGCGTTCTCCAGGGCCTGTTTCATGCCGGCGAACCGCGACTCGAGCGCCTCCGCCCCGAGGAGGTCCTGGATCCGGCGGTAGGCCTCGCGGGCATCGGTGGAGGCCCAGTCGTAGTCGGCCAGCTCGCCGACCGCCGCGGCCGGGGAGTCCGGGAGGTTCTCGATCGTCATCTCGCGCAGGGTGCGATCCATCGGGTCCATCTGTGTGTCCCGGGCGAGCTGCCCGCGCTCGGCCAGTAGGGCCTTGTCCAGGAGCTCGGACACCTCCTCCAGGGTCCCGCCCAGGTGGCCTCGCTCGAGCAGTTCACGGCGACGGCGCTGCACCCTGCCGGCCAGGTCGTCGAGACCGGTCTGGCCTCGTCCGCCCCGACGCAGGAACTCGCGCATCGACTGCTCGGGCGAGTATCCGGACATCACCCCGTCGGACACCGCGTCGAGCGCCTCGGACAAATCGAGAGGGGGCGCGAGCGGGTCGGGGCCGCCGACGTAGCGGCCGTACCGCGCGCGGGGTTCATCTCGCGACATCGCGTACCTCCTGCTCCGGCGGCGTCCCGGCCCTCACCGTCGACCTCATCGGCCGGTCGGCGGGTACGGCCACCGCGGGGTGTCAGCCGTAGACGGCGGCGCCGTCCCCGGTCTCCTTGGACAGACGCCGCGAGAGGTAGAGCCCCTCCAGCGCGAACTCGATCGCCCCGGCCCGCTGCCCCACCGTCGTGGCTCCCGCGCGTTCGGCGATCTGGTCGTACAGGCCCGGCTCGGAGAGCTCGGGCAGGGCCTCGAGGAACTCCGCCGCGGTCACGCTGGCGCCGGTCGTCAGGGTCACCGAGCCGTCGAACGCCTCCACGAGCGGGGCCAGGTCGAGACCGCGGAACATCTCGCGCACCACGTCGACGGTGGCACTGCGCAGGAGGTAGCGGAGGATCTCCGGCTCGCGGCCCTCCTCCCCCGGCTCGAACTCGATCTTCCCGCGGAGCACGTCCACGGCGGCGTCGACGTCGACCAGCCTCGCCACCGCCTCGCCGGGGTCGTCGGTCCCGCGGACGGCGGCGCGACGCCTGGCCGCCGCCGCGACGGTCTCGGCGCCGGCTATCGCGAAGCGCGCGGACACGCCGGAGGCCTGGTTGACCGAGTCCGACGTCCGCAGTTCGCGGGTGAACCGGGCGAGCAGCTCCATCAGGGCGTCCGGGACCTCCGCCGTGAGGTCCGCCTCCTGCCGCACGACCTCGATCTCGTCGGACAGGTCCAACGGGTAGTGCGTGCGGATCTCGGCGCCGAAACGATCCTTGAGCGGGGTGATGATCCGGCCGCGGTTGGTGTAGTCCTCCGGGTTGGCCGAGGCCACCACCAGCACGTCGAGGGGCAACCGGAGCACGTAACCCCGGATCTGGACGTCCCGCTCCTCCATGACGTTGAGCAGGGCCACCTGGATGCGCTCCGCCAGGTCGGGGAGCTCGTTGAGCGCCACGATGCCGCGGTTCGCGCGGGGCACCAGTCCGTAGTGGATGGTCTCCGGGTCGCCCAGGCGCCGTCCCTCGGCCACCCGCATGGGGTCGACGTCGCCGATCATGTCCGCCACGGAGGTGTCCGGGGTGGAGAGCTTCTCGACGTACCGCTCGGTCCGGTGTCGCCAGCCGATGGGCAGGGCGTCCCCCTCCCTGGTGACCCGGTCCCGCGTCTCGGTGGTGATCGGCGCGAGCGGGTCCTCCCCGAGCTCGGATCCCTCGACGACGGGCGACCACTCGTCGAGCAGTCCCACCAGGGTGCGCAGCAGGCGGGTCTTGCCCTGTCCGCGCTCGCCCAGCAGGACGATGTCGTGGCCCGCGATGATCGCCCGCTCCAGTTGCGGGATGACCGTGGAGTCGAATCCGTGCATCCCCGGCCAGGGATCGCGGCCCGCGGCCAGGCCCGCCAGGAGGTTCTCGCGCATCTCCTCGCGCAGGCTGCGGCTGGTGTACCCCGCGGCGCGCAGTTCGCCGAGGGTCTGGACGTCCGGCTTCTCGCTCACAGCGCCCACGGTAGTCCCGATGCGGCTCCCGTGCTCCCGGCGCTGGCCCGGCACCCCGCCCGGGCCCGGGATCAGTCCTCGATGCGCACCCGGTGGTCGCTGGCGATCGAGACCCGGTTGAAGGCGTTGATCAACACGATCGACCACTCGAGCGCGGAGAGCTGGTCCTCGTCGAAGTGCTCGGCGGCGGCGGCCGTGGCCGCCCCGCGCTCGTCGACGCTGTCCAGGCGCGTGAGCGTCTCCGCCAGACGGAGAGCGGCCCGTTCGGGATCGCCGAACTCGTCGATGTCCCGCCACGCCGGGAGCAGGTCCAGGCGACCCTGCGAGACCCCCGCCTTCCGCGCGGCCGGCACGTGCGTGGCCAGGCAGGCCGCGCACCCGTTGAGCTGGGAGACCCGGACGTTGACCAACTCGAGCAGCGTCTCTTCCAGCCCGGCCCCGGTGGACGCCTCGCGGGAGGCGACGGCGGTGCGGACGAGCTGTTTGTAGACCTCACGCTGGGCACGGTCCAGCTTCGGGACACCCATGATCAGACCTCCTCCCGGGCCTGTGCCCGCGCGGCCGGGTTCGCCCTCGGCCTGAGCACGCTGCCGGGCAGGGTGGGCGCGGGGAGGCGGATGAGCCCGTCGGGGTTCCGTCCGATGTAACCGTCGACCCGACCGAAGCGGTCCGAGCCGTCCTCCCACTCCTGCCGGTAGCGCACGATCTCCTCGTGGCTGCGGCCGATGAAGTTCCACCACATCACGATCTCCTCGCCGAACGGGGTGCCGCCGATGAGGATCATCCGCGCCGGGGTGGATCCGGTGTTGTCGATGGTCAGGGTGGTCTCGCCGACACCCGTGTAGCCGAGTTGGGCGGGTTCGACGGTCACTCCCTCGAGCGTGATGTCGCCGGCGTCCACCAGGAGCCCGTGCTCGAACTCCGGGTCTACGTCGAGGGTGAGCCGGGCGCCGGGGTCCAGGCGGAGCTCCGCGCCGAGCAGGGGGGTGAACGTGGTGACCGACGACGACGAGCCCAGCAGCGACCCGATGAAGACCAGGGCGGATCCGCCCTCGTACTCCACCGCCTCGGGAACGTGGTGCTCGAACCCGCGGCCGGTGTTCTCGCGGTCCCTCTCGGGGAGCGCCGTCCACAGTTGCACCCCGTGCAGCACGCCCGTGTCCTGGGTCGACACCTCGGTGTGGCAGATGCCCGCCCCGGAGGTCATGAGGTTGACCTCGCCGGGCCGGACCACCGCGTGGTGGTCACCGGAGTCGTGGTGGGTCACGTTGCCCTCGAAGAGCCAGCTGACGGTCTGGAGTCCGGTGTGCGGATGCGACGGCACGTCCATCCCGCCGGTGGCCGAGACGTCGTCGGGCCCGTAGTGGTCGACGAAGCACCAAGCGCCGATCAGGGAGCGCCGTCGCTGCGGGAGCGTCCGCCTGACCGTCATCGCCCGCGGCCCGCCGAGCGGGACGTCACGGGAGGTGATGATCTCCACCGCGGCGCCCCCGGGTTCGGGTCCACCGGGCGATCCGCCCGCCTCGCACTCGATCTCCTCCGGACGGGCGTCGAGGTTGCTCACGGCCGCACCTCCGCGTCGGCGGCGCTGAGGGTGTCCGCCGCCTCGCGCCGCAGTTCGAGCCGCTTGGCGTTGATCCTGCCGCCCAGTGCCAGCGTGAGCGCCCTGTCCACCACCGGGACGGGGAGGTGGTCCAGGAGTCTGCGGCCGAGGTCCCACTTCACGGCGTAGCGGTGACGGGGCCGGGCGGTGGTCCCGGCGGTCCAGACGGCCTCCGCCAGGACCCGGGGATCGGTGGCCTTGTCGTCCTCCCCCGCCGCCATCTCCCCCATCACGGCGGCCATGGCGGCGAAGGGCGAGCCCGGGAGCGTCGACTCCTGGAAGCGCCGCCGGATCGAGGCGGTCATCCCCGTGCGGAACGGGCCCGGTTGGATGAGCACCACGTCGAGGCCGAGGAACATGAGCTCGCGCCGCAGGGAGTCCCCGTAGGCCTCGACGGCGTGCTTGCTCATGGCGTAGGCGCCGTTCATCGGCATCCCGTGCTGGGGGCCGGTCTCCGAGCTGATGAGGACCACCCGTCCGCTACTCGCGCGGAGCAGGTCGAACATCGCGTGCACGGTGCGGACGGTCCCCATGACGTTCACGTCGAGCACCTGCTGGACCCGCTCGGGGTCGGTCTCGGCGAGCGGCCCGATCCCCAGGATCCCGGCGAAGGTGACCACCGCGTCCAGGCGGCCGTGGTCCGCGCGGACCCGATCGGCGAGCGCCCGGAGCGACACGGAGTCGGTCACGTCGACCGCCACGGGCGTGATCCCCGCGCCGCCCGGGGGTGCGCTGAGGTCGGCGGCGACGACGTGCCACCCGCGGCCGGAGTAGAGCGCGGCCGTGGCGGCGCCGAGGCCGCCCCCGGCTCCGGTGATGACGACGACGGGGGTGTCCGAGGCGGAGGCGGAGGTCATACCGCCGACGGTACCGGCGCGGCGGGGCCACCGGCAGGGGCTTCGGCGCGGGAACCGGTGTATCGGCCCCGCCCGGTCAGGTACCGACGGCCAGCCCGAGCTTGCCGGCCAGACGGTCGATGTAGGCCAGCACCTCCTCCTCGGACCTGTCCGGGGTTCCGTAGACGAGCTCGTGCACCCCCAGCTCGCGGTACATCTCGATCTTCTCGGGGATCGGCTTGCCGTCGAGCACCACGATGTACGGCTCCCCCTCGCGACCGGCCTCCGCCCACAGCTCCCGCAACTGCCGGACGCTCCCCGCGATGTCCTGGGAGATCGGGGTGGTCATCCAGCCGTCGGCGCTGCGGCAGATCCACTTGAAGTTCTTCTCGTTGCCCGCGGCGCCGACGAGGGTGCGGGGACCACCCGCCTGGACGGTCTTGGGCCAGGCCCAGCTGGGACCGAAGTCCACGAACCGCCCGTGGTACTCGGCCTCGTCCCGGCTCCACAGTTCCCGCATGGCCTCGAGGTACTCGCGCAGCATGGTGCGGCGCAGCGAGGGCGGGACGTTGTGGTCCGCCATCTCGTCGAGGTTCCAGCCGTACCCCACCCCCAGCACCGTGCGGCCACCCGAGAGGTGGTCGACCGAGGCGATGGTCTTGGCCAGGGTGATCGGGTCGCTCTCGACCGGGATCGCGACGGCCGTGCCGAGGCGGATCGTCGAGGTGACCGAGGACACCGCGGCGAGCGCGACCCACGGGTCGAGCGTGCGGCTGTAGCGCTCGTCGGGCAGCTCGGCCCCACCGGTGCCCGGATGCGCGGCCTCGCGCCGGACCGGGATGTGGGTGTGCTCGGGGACGTAGAAGGCCGAGAACCCGGCGTTTTCCGCGGCCACGGCGGCCGTGGTCGGCCGGATCCCCCGATCGCTGGTGAACAGGGTGAGTCCGAATTCCATGGGCGCTCCTCGTGCGGTCGGGCCGCCGGCCGACACCTGACCAGACAGGTGTCCAGCGGCAGTTCCCGACAGACTAGCGCACGGCGGCCGCGATGGGCGGGCACTCCTCGCCCGGGGCGCAGTCGGCGGGATCACCCGGTGCGAGGTGCAACCGCTGCATGGTGTGGTCCGAGACGTAGCGGAAGATCTCGTTGCCCGGCGTGGTGTGCGACAGGGCGTCCGCCGCGAGCAGCATGACCGCTCCGGTCCACGTGCTCAGCTCCACCGGCCAGCGCTTGCCGTCGGCGAAGACCAGTCCGGTCCAGTAGGAGCCGTCGGTGTCCCGCAGGTGCTGCATGTTGGTGAACTGCTGGAGCGCCTGCTCGTGCCGCCCGGCGGCCTCGAGCGCGAGTACGAGCTCGCACGTCTCGGCACCGGTGACCCAGGGCCGGTGGTCCACACACCGGATACCCAGGCCGTCGACGACGAACCGGTCCCAGAGCGAGTCCAGCCTGTCCTGGGCCTGATCCCCCACCATCACCCCACCGAGGACCGGGTAGTACCAGTCCATCGAGAACTCCGTCTTGGGCGTGAACAACTCGGGGTGCGCCCGCAGGGCGTGTCCGAGGGAGTCGGCGGCGGCGTCCCAGTCCGGGGCCGTCCCCCCGAGCTCCTCGGCGATCGCCACGCCACACCGCAGGGCGTGGTGGACGCTCGACGAACCGGTGATGAGCGCCTCCTCACAGAAGCCCTCCTCACCGGCACCCCACCACATCTGACCGTCCGGGCCCTGGAACGTCAGGACCAGGTCGAGCGCCCTGCGCACCGTCGGCCACATGGACTCCAGGAATCCCGGCCGGGCGGTGACGAGGTGGTGGTGCCACACCCCGACCGCGACGTAGGCGCAGAAGTTGGAGTCGGTGTCCGCGTCGACGATCACGCCGTCCTGCCACCGCACCGGCCAGGAGCCGTCACCGCGCTGGGTGTCGCGCAGGAACCCGTACGCCTTCTCGGCGGCCTCCCACTGGCCGGCCACCGACAGGCCCATGGCCGACTCCACGTGATCCCACGGGTCGGTGTGCCCGCCCGTGAACCACGGGATCTCACCGTTCGGTCGCTGCACGGAGGCGATCCACTCGCCGGTGGCCCGCACCGCGTCGGCGTCGAGGACCCCCGGGACGCTGGGGACGGGACGGGACCGGTCTACGCCGGAGTTGGTGGTGAGCACGGACGATCAGGCCTCCGCGGGCTTGCGTAGGTAGAACACGATGGACTTGCCCATCACCGGGTTGAGCAGCTTCTCGGCGGTCCGGGTGACCCAGGGGCCCTTCATCAGGTCCCACACCAGAAGCTTGTGATAGGCCTTGGGCAGCGGGTGGTCGTCGTTCTCCGTACCCACGGCGCACTTGAGCCACCAGTAGGGGGCGTGCAGCGCGTGCGCGTACCCGGTGCCGGTGACCTCCAGGCCGGCGGCGCGGAGCTTGAAGCCCAGTTCCTCGGCGGTGTAGATGCGGCAGTGCCCGCCCGGGTTGGAGTGGTAGGCGTCCGAGAGCTTCCAGCACAGCTTCTCCGGCCACTCACGCGGCACGGTCACCGCGGCGACCCCACCCGGCTTGAGGATCCGCACCAACTCGGCGATCGCCCGGGTGTCCTCCGGGACGTGCTCGAGAACCTCGGAGATGAGCACCAGATCGAAGGTGCCGTCCTCGTAGGGCATGTTCAGCGCGTCGCCGGTCACCGCCTCGCCCCTGGACTCCGGCAGGCCCTCACCCTCGGCCTCCATCGCGGCGAGCATCTCGGTCACCTGCCGCATCTCGTCCGCGTTCTGGTCGAAGGCGGTCACGTCGGCCCCGCGGCGGTACAGCTCGAAGGTGTGTCGGCCGAGGCCGGCTCCCACGTCGATGGCTCGCATGCCGGGAGTGACCCCGAGACGGGCGAAATCGGCGGTCAGCATGCGGCGTCCTCCTGCTCACGGATGTCGTACTCCCCGGAACCCGGGAGCACCTCGGGCACGTCGTCGGTGACGTGCTCGTCAATCTCTGTCTGGTCCGGCCCGATGACCGGACCGACGGTCAGGTCCGGGAGCGTCTCGCCCCGGACCCTAGCGATCGCCGTCTCGTAGACCTCGACGGTCCTCCTGGCCACGGCGGCCCAGCTGTAGCGCTCCATCACACGCTCCCGCCCACCCTGCGAGAGGCGTCGACGCTCGAGCGGATCGGACAGCAACGCGCTGATCTGGCGGGCGAGCTCGTCGACGTCGCCGGGTGCGACCAGTCGGGCGGCCGAGTCATCGGTGCCCACGACCTCCGGCAGCGCACCCGCGCGGCTGGCCACCACCGCACACCCGCTGGACATGGCCTCGACCGCGGGGAGCGAGAAGCCCTCGTACATGCTCGGGACCACCGAGATCTCGGCGGTGCCCACGAGCTCGGCCAACTCGTCGTCGTCGACCCCCGACACCAGGTCCACCGCGTCGCGCAGGCCGAGGGAGTCCAGCAGCCTGGAGGCCTCCCCCTTGCGCTTGAGCTTGGAGATCAGGGTGAGCCGCACCCCGGGATGCTCCTCGCGGACCTTCGCCAGCGCCCGCAACAGGATGGGGACGCCCTTGAGCGGCTGGTCGGCGCTGGCCACGCAGACCAGGCGTCCGGGCTCGCGGTCGCGGCGGTCGTGGAAGCGGTCGGTGTCCACACCGAGCGGGATCGTCACGATCCGCTCCGGGTCCACCCCGAAGTCGGAGGCGATGTCCTCGGCCGAGTTGCTGGAGACGGTGATGATCTCCTCGAGCTTCCGGGACACCCGGATCTGCATGCCCAGGAACCCGAACCAGCGCCAGGTCGTGAGCTTCTTGCGCAGCGGGGCCTCTTTCATGGCGAGGTCCCGGTCCCGGGTGATCGGGTGGTGCACCGTGGCGACCACCGGGAACCCGGCCTCCTCGAGCGTCAACAGGCCGCTGCCGAGGCACTGGTTGTCGTGCACCACGTCGAAGTCGGCCAACCGCGGCGTGAGCGCCCGCGCCGCGCGCAGGCTGAAGGTGCGCGGCTCCGGGAAGCCGGCGGTCCACATGGTGGCCACCTCGAGGAGGTCGATCCTGTCGCGGATCTCACGCGGGTGCGGCGTGCGGAACGGGTCGGCGTCGTTGTACAGGTCCAGGCTCGGCACCCTGGTGAGCGTGGGCCCCGGGTCGAGCTCCGGGTACGGCTGACCGGAGAACACCTCGACGGTGTGGCCCAGTGCGGCCAGCTCACGGCTCAGGTGACGGACGTAGACGCCCTGCCCGCCGCCGTGTGGCTTGCTCCTGTACGAGAGCAGTGCGATCCGCACTTCTCGATCGCCCCCTTCCGGTCATCCGGCCCCGGACCGCCCGCGAGGACCGCGGCGGCTCAGGGCACATCGAGCAAGTCTAGAACACGTTCGCGGCCAGCGACGACACGGCCGGGCCGACGCACCGGACCCCCGGGCGCTCGGGGCGCCCGGGGGTCCGGTGATCGTTCGGGTCGGCCGGTGACCGACCCGACGGGTGGGGTCAGTAACCCAGGTCGTCCAGGCGGACCGACGCGCCGGTGGCGTCGCCGAACCCGTCCTCGGGACCGTAGAAGCCGTCGCCGTAGTCCGGGATGGAGTAGGCGGCCGCGCGGGCCTCCTCGGTGGGCTCGACCGTCGAGTTGCGGTACCGGTTGATGCCGGTACCCGCCGGGATCAGCTTACCGATGATGACGTTCTCCTTGAGGCCCACGAGCTTGTCCGAACGCCGGTTGATGGCGGCGTCGGTGAGCACGCGGGTGGTCTCCTGGAAGGAGGCCGCCGAGAGCCACGAGTCCGTGGCCAGCGAGGCCTTGGTGATACCCATGAGGACCGGGCGCGCCGAGGCCGGCGAGCCGCCCTCGGTGAGCACGCGACGGTTCTCCGCCGTGAGCTCCGCGCGCTCGACCAGCGCACCGGGCAGGAACTCGGTGCTGTTGGACTCGTTGATCGCGACGCGACGCATCATCTGGCGGACGATGACCTCGAGGTGCTTGTCGTGGATCGACACACCCTGTGCGCGGTAGACCTTCTGCACCTCGTCGACGAGGAACTTCTGGACCCCGTTCGGGCCGAGGATGGCCAGCACCTCGTGCGGGTCCGCCGGACCCTCGAGCAGGGCCTGACCCCGCTCCAGGTGGTCGCCGTCGACGATCGGACGGGACGACCCGTCCTCGAGGATGACGTGCGCGAGACCCTGACGCTTGGACAGCTTCTCGTACACGATCTCGTCCGCACCGTTGTCCGGCACGATCGTGATCGTGTAGAAACGCTCCTCCTCCTCGAGGCGGATCCGGCCCGCCTCCTCGGCGATCGGGGCCTTGCCCTTGGGCACGCGTGCCTCGAAGAGCTCCTGCACACGCGGCAGACCACCGGTGATGTCGTCACCGACGCCACCCTGGTGGAACGTGCGCATGGTCAGCTGCGTGCCCGGCTCACCGATCGACTGGGCGGCGACGATGCCCACGGCCTCGCCGATGTCGACCAGCAGACCGGTCGCCATGGAACGGCCGTAGCAGGTGGCGCAGACTCCCGTGCCGGTGGTGCAGGTGAGGACCGAGCGGACCTTGACCTTCTCCACGCCCGCGGCGATGAGCGCCTCGATCGTCGGGTCACCGAGGTCGGTGCCGGCGGCCACGACGACCGCGCCGGAGGCGTCGACGGCGTCCTCCGCGAGGGTACGGGCGAACGTCGAGGTCTCGACGTGCTCGTCCCGGGAGAGCACGCCGGTCTCGACACCGTGCGCGTCCACCTCGCGGCGGGCGATGACCGTCTCGATGCCCTTGCTCGTGCCACAGTCCGTCTCGCGGACGATGACATCCTGGGAGACGTCGACGAGACGACGCGTGAGGTAACCCGAGTCGGCCGTACGCAGCGCGGTGTCGGCCAGACCCTTACGCGCACCGTGCGTGTTCATGAAGTACTCGAGCACCGTCAGGCCCTCGCGGAACGAGGACTTGATGGGCTGCGGGATGAACTCGCCGTTCGGACGCGTCACCAGGCCCTTCATGCCCGCGAGCGCACGGATCTGGGTCATGTTGCCCGCCGCGCCCGACTTGACGATCGTCGGGATCGGGTTGGAGTCCGGGTAGTTGGCCTCCATGGCCTGACCGATCTCGTCGGTGGCCTCCTGCCAGAGCTTGACCAGGTCGCTCTTGCGCTCCTCGTCGGTGATCTTGCCCAGCCCGAACTGCGACTCGAGTCGCGCCGCCTTGGCGTCGTACGAGGCGAGGATCTCCTTCTTGGCCGGCGGGACCAGCACATCGGACATCGCGATGGTGACGCCCGAGCGGGTGGCCCAGTAGAAACCGGTGTCCTTGAGCTTGTCCACCGTCTGCGCCACGACGATCATCGGGTAGCGCTCGGCCAGGTCGTTGATGATGACGGCCTGGCGCTTCTTGGGCATCTGCTCGTTGACGAACGGGTAGTCCGCCGGGAGCAGCTCGTTGAACATGACGCGGCCCAGCGTGGTCTCCGCGATCCACTCCTGGCCGGGGGTCCAGCCCTCGGGGAACAGCTCCGCCTCGATCTCGGCGGGGGGCCGCTGCTGCGACATCCGCACCCGGATCGGCGCGTGGATGTCCAGCACCTTCAGATCGACGGCCATGACGGCCTCGGACGGGTTCGAGTACACGCCGGTGGCCGGGGCGTCCTCCGCCGCCGGGACGTAGGCACCGGTGGCGCCCTCGTCGAGGCGGGTCAGGTAGTACAGGCCCGTAACCATGTCCAGACGCGGCATGGCGAGCGGGCGGCCCGACGCCGGCGACAGGATGTTGTTCGAGGCCAGCATGAGGATGCGGGCCTCGGCCTGCGCCTCCGCGGACAGCGGGAGGTGCACGGCCATCTGGTCACCGTCGAAGTCGGCGTTGAAGGCCTCACACACCAGCGGGTGCAGCTGGATGGCCTTGCCCTCGACGAGCTGCGGCTCGAAGGCCTGGATGCCGAGGCGGTGCAGGGTGGGTGCGCGGTTGAGCATCACCGGGTGCTCGGCGATGACCTCTTCGAGGACGTCCCACACCTGGTCGCGCTGACGCTCGACCATCCGCTTGGCGGACTTGATGTTCTGGGCGTGGTTGAGGTCCACCAGACGCTTCATGACGAACGGCTTGAACAGCTCGAGCGCCATGAGCTTGGGCAGTCCACACTGGTGCAGCTGGAGCTGCGGGCCCACGACGATCACGGAACGACCCGAGTAGTCGACGCGCTTACCGAGCAGGTTCTGACGGAACCGGCCCTGCTTGCCCTTGAGGAGGTCCGAGAGCGACTTGAGCGGACGGTTGCCCGGGCCCGTGACGGGCCGGCCACGACGACCGTTGTCGAACAGCGCGTCCACGGACTCCTGCAGCATCCGCTTCTCGTTGTTGACGATGATCTCGGGGGCACCGAGGTCCATCAGTCGCTTGAGGCGGTTGTTGCGGTTGATCACGCGACGGTAGAGGTCGTTGAGGTCCGAGGTGGCGAAGCGCCCACCGTCGAGCTGGACCATCGGACGCAGCTCCGGCGGGATCACCGGGACGGCCCCGAGCACCATCGCGGCCGGGTGGTTCCCGGACCGCAGGAACGCGGAGACGACCTTGAGTCGCTTGAGGGCGCGGATCTTCTTCTGACCCTTGCCGTTGCGGATGATGTCGCGGAGGTTCTCGGCCTCGGTCGCGAGGTCGAAGTTCTCCAGCAACGACTGGATCGCCTCGGCACCCATGCCGCCCTCGAAGTACTCGCCGAAGCGGTCCTCGAGCTCGCGGTAGATGCCCTCGTCCACGATGATCTGGTTGATCTCGAGCTTGGTGAAGGTGGTCCAGATCTCCTCGAGACGGTCCAGCTCGCGCTGGGCCGACTCGCGGATCTTCTTCATCTCCTTCTCGCCGCCGTCCTTGACCTTGCGGCGCTGGTCGGCCTTGGCGCCCTCGGCCTCCAGCTCGGCCAGGTCGGCCTCGAGCTTCTTGGCGCGCGCCTCGATGTCCGAGTCCCGCTCGTCCTCGATGATCTTGCGCTCCTCGAGGATCTGCGCCTCGAGGGTGCTGAGCTCGTTGTGGCGCAGGTCCTTGTCCACGCCGGTGATGACGTAGGCCGCGAAGTAGATGATCTTGTCGAGGTCCTTGGGCGCGAGGTCCAGCAGGTAGCCGAGCCGCGACGGGACGCCCTTGAAGTACCAGATGTGCGTGACGGGCGCGGCCAGCTCGATGTGGCCCATCCGCTCACGACGCACCTTGGCACGGGTCACCTCGACGCCACAGCGCTCACAGATGATGCCCTTGAAGCGCACGCGCTTGTACTTGCCGCAGTAGCACTCCCAGTCCCGGGTGGGGCCGAAGATCTTCTCGCAGAACAGGCCCTCCTTCTCCGGCTTGAGGGTGCGGTAGTTGATGGTCTCGGGCTTCTTGACCTCGCCATAGGACCAGTTGCGGATGTTCTCCGCGGTCGCGAGGCTGATGACCAGCTCGTCGAAGTAGTTGACGTCCTGCACGTAGGCGTCCTTTCCCGTATGGGATGGTGGCGGGCCCCTCGCGGGGTGGGGCCGGTGTGGGGCCCGCCGTGGTGGAACTGAATTAGTCGGATGCGGGGCGCCGATGGTGCACGCCCCCGGCGCCTACTGCGCCAGCTCGTCTGCCGCCGAGGACTCGTCGCGGGAGAGATTGATCCCCAGGTTCGCGGCGGTGCGGTCGAGGTCGTCGTCCTCGGCGCCCTCGCCCAGGGAGACCGCCTGGCCGTCGCTGGAGAGCACCTCGACGTTGAGGCACAGCGACTGCAGCTCCTTGAGCAGGACCTTGAACGACTCCGGGATCCCGGGCTCTGGGATGTTCTCGCCCTTGACGATCGCCTCGTACACCTTCACGCGACCCACGACGTCGTCGGACTTGATCGTGAGCAACTCCTGGAGCGTGTACGCGGCACCATAGGCCTGCATCGCCCAGCACTCCATCTCACCGAAACGCTGGCCACCGAACTGGGCCTTACCGCCGAGCGGCTGCTGGGTGATCATCGAGTACGGACCCGTGGAACGGGCGTGGATCTTGTCGTCCACCAGGTGGTGCAGCTTGAGGATGTACATGTACCCCACGGACACCGGGTACGGGAAGGGCTCACCCGACCGACCGTCGATCAGGGTCGCCTTGCCGTCGGCCTCGACCATCCGCTCGCCGTCACGGTTCGGGAGGGTGCAGCCGAGCAGGCCGGTGATCTCCGTGTCCGCCGCACCGTCGAAGACGGGGGTCGCCGTGTTGGTGCCGGCCTCGACGCTGTAGATCTCCTCCGGCAGCTTGGTCGCCCACTCGGGGAGGGAACCGTCCGCCTCGCGGGGCACCTCCCAGCCCGCCTTGGCCAGCCAGCCGAGGTGGGTCTCCATGATCTGACCGATGTTCATACGACGCGGGACGCCGTGCGTGTTGAGGATGATGTCCACGGGCGTGCCGTCGGGCATGAACGGCATGTCCTCGGCGGGGAGGATCTTGCCGATGACGCCCTTGTTGCCGTGGCGGCCGGCGAGCTTGTCGCCGTCCTGGATCTTGCGCTTCTGCGCCACGTAGACGCGGACCAACTCGTTGACGCCGGGGGGCAGGTCGTCGTCGTCGTCACGCGAGAACACGCGGACGCCGATCACCTTCCCGGACTCACCGTGGGGCACCTTCAGCGACGTGTCGCGCACCTCGCGGGCCTTCTCACCGAAGATGGCGCGCAGCAGGCGCTCCTCCGGGGTGAGCTCGGTCTCGCCCTTGGGCGTGACCTTGCCGACCAGCACATCGCCGTCACGGACCTCGGCGCCGATGCGCACGATGCCACGGTCGTCCAGGTCCGCGAGGACCTCGTCGGAGACGTTGGGGATGTCGCGGGTGATCTCCTCGGCGCCCAGCTTGGTGTCGCGGGCGTCGATCTCGTGCTCCTCGATGTGGATGGACGTCAGCACGTCCTCCTCCACCAGGCGCTGCGAGAGGATGATCGCGTCCTCGTAGTTGTGGCCCTCCCACGGCATGATCGCCACGAGCAGGTTCTTGCCCAGCGCCATCTCACCGTTCTCGGTGCAGGGTCCGTCGGCGAGGACCTGGCCGGCCTCGACGCGCATCCCCTCGTCCACGATCGGCTTCTGGTTGGAGCAGGTGCCCTGGTTGGACCGCGCGAACTTGGCCAGACGGTAGGTCTGACGACCACCGTCGTCGTCCATGACGGTGATGAAGTCGGCCGAGACCTCCTCCACCATGCCCGCACGGGTGTTGACGACGACGTCGCCCGCGTCCACGGCCGCGCGCAGCTCCATGCCGGTGCCGACGAGCGGCGCCTCGGAACGCACGAGCGGGACCGACTGGCGCTGCATGTTCGCACCCATCAGGGCGCGGTTGGCGTCGTCGTGCTCGAGGAACGGGATCATCGCGGTGGCGACGGAGACCATCTGCCGCGGCGAGACGTCCATGTAGTCGACGTCCGTACCCGCGACGACCTCGACGTCACCGTGCTTCTTGCGCACGAGGACGCGGTCCTCGACGAACCTGCCGTCCGCGTCGATCTCCGAGTTGGCCTGCGCCACGACGTGGCGGTCCTCCTCGTCGGCGGTCAGGTAGTCCACCTGGTCGGTGACGGCGCCGTCGACGACCCGGCGGTACGGGGTCTCGATGAAGCCGAACGGGTTGACCCGGGCGTAGACCGAGAGCGAGCCGATCAGACCGATGTTCGGACCCTCGGGGGTCTCGATCGGGCACATGCGGCCGTAGTGCGAGGCGTGCACGTCGCGCACCTCGAGGCCCGCGCGCTCACGGGACAGGCCGCCGGGGCCCAGCGCGGACAGGCGCCGCTTGTGGGTCAGACCCGACAGCGGGTTGTTCTGGTCCATGAACTGCGACATCTGGGAGGTTCCGAAGAACTCCTTGAGCGCGGCGGTGATGGGCCGGATGTTGATCAGCGACTGCGGGGTGATCGCCTCGGAGTCCTGCGTGGTCATCCGCTCGCGGACCACGCGCTCCATCCGGGACAGGCCCACGCGGACCTGGTTCTGGATGAGCTCGCCGACGGTGCGGAGCCGGCGGTTGCCGAAGTGGTCGATGTCGTCGACGTCGACCGGGACCTCGCGTCCGCCGGCGACCTGCATCGAGCTCTCGCCCGCGTGGAGGCGCACGAGGTACTCGATGGTGGCGGCGATGTCCTCACGCGTGAGCGTGGTGGTGTCGTCACCCTCGGGGTCCGGCAGACCGAGCTTGCGGTTGACCTTGTAGCGGCCGACGCGGGCCAGGTCGTAGCGCTTCTCCTTGAAGAACAGGTTCTCCAGGAGCGCCTCCGCGGACTCACGGGTCGGCGGCTCGCCCGGACGCAGCTTGCGGTAGATCTCGAGCAGGGCCTGGTCCGTGTCCTCGACCGTGTCCTTCTCGAGGGTGGACATCATGATCTCGGAGAAGCCGTAGCGCTCCTTGATCTCGGTGGTGGTCCAGCCGAGCGCCTTGAGCAGCACGGTCACGGACTGGCGGCGCTTGCGGTCGATACGCACACCGACCGTGTCGCGCTTGTCCACGTCGAACTCGAGCCACGCACCCCGCGAGGGGATGACCTTGACGGAGTGGACGTCGCGCTCCGTGGACTTGTCGCGGCTCCGGTCGAAGTACACGCCCGGCGAGCGGACGAGCTGCGAGACGACGACGCGCTCGGTGCCGTTGATGATGAACGTGCCCTTGTCCGTCATCATCGGGAAGTCACCCATGAAGACGGTCTGCGACTTGATCTCGCCCGTCTCGGTGTTCTCGAACTCGGCGGTGACGAACAGGGGCGCCTCGTACGTGCGGTCCTTCTCGCGGCAGTCCTCCATGGAGGCCTTGACCTCTTCGAAGTACGAATCCGAGAACGAGAGCGACATTGATCCGGAGAAGTCCTCGATCGGGGAGATCTCCCTGAGGATCGACTCCAGGCCTCCCTCGAGGTTGGTGACGCCGCGTGACGCGGCCCTCTTCTGCCACTCCTCCGACCCGATGAACCACTCGAACGACTCCGTCTGGAGGTCGAGCAGTCCCGGGACCGGCAACGGCTCGGAGAGTTTCGCGAACGAGACCCTCCGGGGCGCACCGGGAACGGTGGAAACTGACTTGGTCTGGCGGGAGACTGCCAAGATGGGTCCTTCCAGCACCTCACGTGATCACCACGGGCGGTGACCACAGATGTATCTGCGAGCGGTCCGCCGACGGGTATCCACCCAGATCCGACCCGATCGAGGACTCGGAGAGCACCCGGTGAGACCGGGGACGAGCCGTCACGGACGGACGAGAGTGCAAATAGCAGCCAGCGCAACGACCTAATCTAGCGGATAGCGGCGCGGAAGTCCAGCCGTCCACGGGAGTGATCCCGGAGGCTGTGCGCGGGCGGGTGCGCCGTCCGTCCCTGCGCTGGTTGCCCTCGTGGCTCTCGCCTCATCGGCCCCCGGTCGGGACGTCGCACCGGCGGGCGATCTGATCGCCCGATGCCCCTAAAGGGTGACGGGTCGGAGGCCGTTCGTCAAGGATCCGACGCGGTCCGGCCCACAAATGATCTGTCCGCCGACCCGTCAGGACGGCAGGTCGGGGATCCGGGACAGCTTCCACACCCCGTCGATCCGGTCGAGACCGACCAGGTAGGTGCCGCTGGTGCTGCCGGCCGCGACGCCGTCACGGGTCATCGAGACGTCCTGCACCAGAAGCACCTCGGCCTTGTCCCCGTCGAGGTAGGACAGACCCGCCTCGCGGACCTGCGCCTCGACGGCGGTGGCCGACTGCTCGTAGCTGTCGCGGAGCGCGGGCCAGTTCTCGTCCAGCTCGGACACGAGGGCCGGGGTGAGGAACTCCCCCAGCGAGTCGTGATACTCGTCGAGGGACTCGTGATCGATCGCGACGAGACGCTGCACGTTCGTGCTCGCGGCCGTCAGGACCTCGTCGGTGACGGCCTGGTCGACGAACGCCTGGTTGTCGACGTCCACACCGGGCTCCGTGGCCAGGAACGCACCGGTGGCTCCCGCCACCAGACCCACCGCCAGCGCGGCGTACGCCAGCGCCCGACCCCGGGGCAGCCCGCGGCCGGGCGGACTCCCGGCATCGGCAGTGCTCCGCGCGTCGGCCAACTCGTCGTCGTTCTGGTTCTCCCCCACACCCGAACCGGCCTCGGGCCGGGTCGATCCGGCGTGACCGGCCAGGCGCCGGCGAGCCGGCTGACCGGCAGGCTTCGGTGTCCTCTTGATGGGTGGCATCAGTCGTTCCCGTCCTTCCTCATCGGCCGGCGGAGGTGGTCGGCGCGGTGGTCGACTCCTCCTGCGTGTCGGGGTCGTCGGCGTCCGCGTTCCCGGCTCCGTCCCGGGTGTCCGGCGCCTCCAGCTCCTGCACGGACTGACTCGAGCTCCCGACCGGCACGGTCACGCCCACCTGGTTGACCGCGTTGGCCTTCCACGACCCGTCCTCACGGGTGAGATCCACCCGCATCGCCTGGCGTCCGGTGATGTCGTCCTGACCCTCCCGCTCGGAATGCGCGGTGAAGACCACCAGCACGGCGGCCTCGCCCGCCTCGAGGTCGAGGACCTCCACCGCGGACTGGGAGACGGTCGCCGTGGTGACCGCCTTCTGCTCCACGACACGGGTGCGGACATCGTCCGCCCACTGCTCCTGCTCCACGAGGAAATCGCCGGTCGAGGCGTCGGCGAGGTGCTGCAGCGACTCGTCGACGTTGCGGTAGTCGAAGCTGAACGCGTTGATGATCACCTGCGACGCCACCTCGGAGACGGTCTCGCGCTCGGTCGCGACCTCGTGTGCCGACCGCGCTTCTGCATAGCGCCAGCCGAACACGCCCAGCACCGCCACACCGGCCACCAGCACGACGATCGAGAGGACCGCCAGCCACCTCGGGACGGCCCGGCCCTCCTCGCCACCGTCCCTTGCCGGACGGTCGCCGCCCCTGACACTGCCCTGCGAACTCATGGCGGCGACGCTACCTGAACCAGGGCGCCCCGGATCACCGCCCGGTCGCCCGGTCACCGCGGGATCAGTCCCTGCAGGACCGCGAGCTGCTCGGCGGCCACGGACAGGTTCAACCGGTCCGGGTCGATCTTGGGCTTGGCGTCCCAGGGCTGCGTGACGCCCGGGTAGGCGTACTCGACCCGGTCGGCGCCGCGCACGGCGGTGGGGCTGCCGAGCGGAACCGTGCACTCGGCGTCGTAGTTCGGCGGGAAGTTCTGTTCCTGCGGGTCGAATGACGGGTCCTGCGCCCTGATCTGGTTGATGATGTCCCAGGTGCCTTCATAACCCTGGGTACACGGCGTGGGGTTGTCCATCTCCAGGACCAGACCGAAGTGGATGGTGCCGTCGCCCGGTGCCACCGACAGGCCGCCGGCCGCCAGGGCCGGCAGCAACTGCAGGAGCACCTTGAACGACGGCGCGAGCGGGTCCACGGTCTTCATGGTGGTCGACAGGTTCCCGATGGTCCGGGTGAGCGGCTCGCCGGAGTTCTCCACCAGGAACCGCGTCTCGTCCGCGAACTCGGGCCCGGTGGTGATGAGACGCTCGAGGTCGGAGTCGGAGTCACGCAGGGCCTCGGTCACCGTACGCAGGTCGCGGGAGAAGCTGATGATCTCCGCGGACTGGTCGGCCTGGGTGTCGAGGACGGTCGCCCCGTCCCGGATGAGGGCCTGCAGTTGCGGCATGGTGCGGATCCCGGAATCGGAGATGCGGATGAGGGAGTCCGAGAGTCGCTGGAGTTGCGGTCCCCGACCCTCGATCGCGGTACCCAACTCGTCGACCATCACCTCGAGGTCGTCGAGCGGCACCGACCGGGACAGCTCGTCGACCGAGGCCAGCAGGTCCTCCACGCGTACCGGCAACGCCTCGCGGCCCGCGCTGATCACGTCACCGTCCTGCAGATACGGCTCGGAGTAGGAGTTGGGCCGCAGGTCCACGAACTGCTCGCCGATCGCGGAGCGGTTGGCCACCACGGCCACGGTGTCCGCCGGGATGTCCGGAGCACTGGAATCCAGGTCGAGTTCGACCCGGACCCCGTCGTCGGTGAGCGAGAGCTCGCCGATTCGCCCGACGGGGGTGCCGCGGTAGTTGACCGCCGCGTTGGTGAACACACCTCCGGTATCGGGCAGGTCCAGGTAGACCTGGTACTGACCGATCCCGAACAACGAGGGCAGCCGCACGTAGTTGGCCCCGACGTAACTGATCCCCACTGCTGCGATCACGCAGAAGGCGATGAGCTGGGTCTTGAGTATCTTGCTCACTGGTATCCGGGCTCCCCTGGTTCAGGCAGGTAGTTCTCGGAGAACTCCGAGGTACCCGGCGCGGGCCTGGGCGTGACCGCCCGGTCCATGATCGGCGGGATGGGCAACAGCGGCAGGACGATGGTGGTCCGCCTGTCGGGGCCGTTTCCGTTCACCCAGGGGTTGCCTGGGTCGACGTTGTACGGGCCGCTCGTCGTGTTCGGGTAGATCGGCACCGGATCACCCTGGTTCGCGCCGAGGTTACGGAGCGTCTCGGAGATCGTCGCATCCACGGAGAGGAACACGTTCGCCGAGCCGCCGACGCTCGTCTGAATCGACGCGTCGGGGAAGGGGAAGGTGGGGACGAACCCGACAAGGTCGATGAGCTCCGGAGTCGACTCACCCAGGTACTGCAGCACCGGACGCAGTGATCGCAGGTCCGCGATGATGTCCTCCCGGCTGGTGAGCAGGATGTCGGATCCCACCTGCCCGAGCGCGTCGACCCGGCGCAACATCTCCACTAGCTGGGGGCGCTGCTCCTCGAGGACCGCCACCCCGGCGGGCAGCTCGTCGAGAGCGGCCTGGATCTGTTCCCGCTGGTCGTTGGCGCGGGCCGTCATCAGATTGACGCCCTCGAGTGCATCGGTGATGCTGTCGCGCTGACGGTTGAGTCCGGAGATGAGCTCGTCCGCCGAGCGCAGGGTCTCGGTGAGCCCCTCCTCGCGACCGTCGGTCACCGCGCGCAGCTCCGCGACGATCGGCTGGATCTGGTCCACGCCGCCGCCGTTGAGGAGCAGCGAGAGTGCACCGAGCACCTGCTCGATGTCCGTGGCCGTCCGACTGTTCGAGGTCGAGATCACATCGCCGTCGGACAACCTGCCGGCGGGCGGTTCGTCCTCGGGTGGGGTCAGTTGGACGAACTTCTCCCCCAGGAGGTTGGTCTGCTGGATCGACGCCTCCACGTTGGAGGGCAGGTCGAGGTCGTCGCGCAGGATGATCTCCACCCGCGCCGTCCACCCGTCCTCCGCGAGCGAGACGCCCGAGACGCGTCCGGCGTCGAGTCCGTTGACCTTGACGCTGGACTGGAGGACCAGGTCGAGCACGTCGTCGAACTGGACGGCCACCGTGATGGGGTCGTCCCCCACGTCGGCACCGCCCGGCAGCGTGTAGTCCTCGAGGTCCATGGAGCAGCCGGACACCAGCGCGGTGACCACGGCGGCGACGCCGAGGGCACGGATTCTGCGGTTGACGACGGGAACTGTGTGTCGGCTCATCCCCGACCCCCTTCCGAGGCGGGCGTCATCGGCCAGCCGTAGTTGCCCGGAACCGTCCCGGGGACTGGGATCGACTGCTTCATCTCGCCTGCCAGGATGCCGAGCGGCAGGTCGGGGTTGGAGGCCCGGAGTTCGCGGTTGCGCTCCGGCGCGAGCGCCTCACAGGCCTGGATGTCAGCGCGACGCAGGTTGTCCAGTTCCCTCAGCATCTCGTCCCCCGGGTTGAGACGGCTCAGCGTCATGAGTGAGCACAGGACGCCGGCCGGGTCCTGCTTCTCCGGCAGGTTCGCGCGCAGCGACAGGGAACCCGACTCGGAGTCGTAGGCGCCGATGAGGTTGGACAGGGCCAGCGGAGCCGTCTTGAGGATCTCCTCGAGATCGTCGCGCTGGTCGACGGTGATCTGACTGAGGGTCACCAGCCGGTCCGCGTTGCTCCGGATCACGTCCTGGTTGTCGCGAACCAGCCGGGCCACGTCGGCGAGCGCGTAGCTGAGTTCACCCAGGGCCCCCTGGAGGTCCTCCCGCTGACCCGACACGGTCCGGTTGAACGTCGCCATCTGGGTGTTGAACTCGCGCACCTGCGCGTCGTTCTGCGCAAGCATGGTGACGAACGACTGCAGATTGACCACGGTCTCGCTGATGTCCTGGCTCGAGTCCGCCAGCGTCGTGGCGGCCTTGGACAGTTCGTCGATCGACCGTCCGAGTGCCGCGCCGTTGCCACCGAGGGTGTCGGCGGACGTGGTCACGAACCGGTCGAGGGCGCCGTCCTTGTTGGCGCCGTCGGGCCCGAGGGCGTCCGTGAGGTCCTTGACCGACGCGTACAGCTTGTCCACCTCGACGGGCGTCGCGGTCCGCTCGAGCGGGATGTGCGCCCCGGACTCCATGACGGGCCCTCCCGAGTACGCGGGGAGGAGCTGGATGGTGCGGTCCGGGATGACCGACGGGGTCACCTGGACGGCCTTGGCGTCGGCGGGGACCTCGATACCCCTGTTGACGTGCAGCTTGACCTCGACGGTGTCGCCCATCGGGGTGACCTCGTCGACGGAGCCGACGGTCACCCCGAGGATCCGGACGTCGGTGCCCTGCGAGACGCCGACGGCCGAGGGGAAGGTCGCGGTGATGGTGGTCCGACCCATCCGCGTGACGGCGAGGTAGGTGACCGCCACGATCGCGACGACGACGACGAGGAGCAGCGCGACCAGCCAGTACGGCAGCTTCTTGTGCATCAGTTGATCCCACTCTGTCGGGCCGGTGCGCGGGCGCCGGGATAGAAGGGCGGTTCGGGGATGCCCGGCGGGACGAGGTTGGTGACCACCGAGTCGAACCAGCGACCGGTGCCCAGCAAGTTGGCGTAGAGCCGGTAGAAGGGCGCCAGGTTGTGGATCGACTTCTTCAGCTCCTCCTCGTGGTCGGTGAGGACCGCCAGCGCGGAGTCCAGGCTGTCGAGGGTCGGCCCGAACTCGGCCTCGTTCTCCGCGACGAACCTCCGGAGCTCGATCGACAGACCACGGGTGGAGGCCAACACGAGCTTGAGCGCCTCCGAGCGGCCGTTGAGCTCGCCCAGGAGCTGACCGGTCCCGACGATGAGCCTCCGGAAGTCCTCGTTGCGCTCCGCGAGGATCGCCGAACTGGTCCTGGTGGCCTCGAGCAGCTCACGGAGTTCGGCGTCGCGGCTGGACAGCGTCTGGGACAACCGGGCCACGCCGTCGACCGCTCCGCGGAACTCTTCGGGTGAGGCCTGCATCGCGTCGGTGAGCGTGTCCAGGCTCTCGGCGAGTTTCGCGTCGTCGATCTGGTCCAGTGTCTCGGCGGCCGAGGAGAACGCGGTGACCACGTCGTAGGGCGCCACCGTGCGGTCGAGCGGGATCGGTTCGGATCGGTCCAACTCGCCGTTCCCCGCCGGGATGAGTGCGAGGTACTTCTGGCCCAGGACGGTCTTGACCTGGATGCTCGCCCGCGTGTCGTCCCCGAGCCATGCGTCCTTGGTCCGGAAGCCCACGACGACCTTGTCCCCGTCGAGTTCGACGTCCGTCACCACACCGACCTTGACGCCGGCCACACGGACCTCGTTGCCGTCGGTCAGCCCGGCCGCTTCGGAGAAGTGCGCCGAGTACTTGGGCCCGGCACCCACGAAGGGCAACGAGTCCAGGCTGAACGCCGTCATGGTGAGAACCAGGATCACCACCACACCGACCGCGCCGATCGTGGCGTTCCCGAACCTGGGTTCGCTCGGCCTGCGCTTACTCATGAGATCCCCCCATGACACCGGGGCGCCACATTGGTGTACACCGGGTGATTGACTGTCGGGCCGCCGCTCGGCAGGAGGTTGGGCACGTTGGTACCCGGACCGCTCACCACGTCGAGTCCACAGAGATAGAACTGGAACCACGACCCGAACGACCCCATCCGGATGAGATTGTCGGTCTTGACCGGCATGTTCTGCAGAACCGTGCTGAGGGTGTCCCGGTTGGCGGTGATGTCGTCCGTGACCAGCTTGAGGTGATCGAGCGACTCGGTGACGCTCGGCCGGGTCGCGGTGACCACGTTCTCCGCGGAGGACGTCAGATCGGCTATCGAGTCGAGCGAGCTACCGATCGCGTCGCGCTCCTCGGCGAGTCCCTCCACCAGCTGCCTGGTGGTCACCACGAGCTGCTGGAACTGGACGTCCCGCTCGTTGATCGTCTGCAGGACCCGGGTGAGGTTGTCGATGACCTCCCCGATCACCTGATCACGGTCGGCGAGGTGGTTGGTGAGCTGCCCGGTCTGCTGGACCAGGTTCGCGACGGTCCCGCCCTCGCCTTGCAGTACACGGACGAGCGAGTCCGCGAGTGCGTTGACGTCCTCCGGCTGCAATGTGGTGAACAGCGGCCTGAAACCGTTGAACAGCGCCGTGAGGTCCACGGCGGGCGAGGTGTTCTC
Source organism: Dietzia cercidiphylli (assembly GCF_039531545.1). Classification (NCBI taxonomy): domain Bacteria; kingdom Bacillati; phylum Actinomycetota; class Actinomycetes; order Mycobacteriales; family Dietziaceae; genus Dietzia; species Dietzia cercidiphylli. The sequence continues at coordinate 329,238 of NZ_BAAAQG010000003.1, read as the reverse complement.
GATTCCGATGGTCGTCCCCTCCGGCATCATCGGCGCCACTGGCCCGGGTTCACGGCTGATGTTCATGTAGCGCTGACCGATCATGTTGCGTAGCCGCAGCGAGAGGTGGACGTTGGCCGGCAGCGTGCGGTCACCGGACATGGTGAAGTCCACCCTTGCCTGGTCCCGGTCGTGGATCTCGAAGCCGGTCACGTGACCCACCACGACGCCGGCGATCCGGACGTCGTCGCCCTCCTCGAGCATCGTCACGTCGGAGAAGATCGCCGAGTACTCGGTCCCGGCCTCGCGGGTGCCACCGCGGATGGTGGTGGCGAGGACCGTGCTCAGCAGGATGGTGACCACCACGAAGATCGCCAGCTTGACGAACGATCCCAGGACGCCCCCTCGGAAGAGAGCCTTGATCTTGGTGCTCATCGGAAACTCACCTCCGCCCCGCGGAGAGCAGGAGCACCGATCCCGCCGATCCACGCGGGGATCTCACCCGCGTCGCGGTCGGTGGCGACTCCGTAAACGGTGCGGACGGTGTCGGTCTCCAGCGGTGATCCCGCGTAGGCCATCGCCATGGCGTCCCTGTCCTGCCCCGCGGTGACGGTCGAGGGGAACGGCAGGTTGGGCTGCTCGGGGACGGCCCGACCCGGGGCGGCGGGTACGGACCCGCGGGTCCGTAGCCCGGGGACCGGACCGTCCTGGTCGAGCGGGTTGGGGAGGGTCGGGATGAATGCCGGCCCGGGATTGCGGGTGGGCGGCTGGTAGGCGCCGTCGGCGATGGCGCCGCCCGGCGCCGAGCCGAAGTTCTGCGGCTGCACTGCCGGCTCGTAGCACCGCGGTCCACGGGTGTCGAAGAACCGCGGCTCGTCCTGGTTGGGGACGTACCGGCCCTTGGGGTTGGCGATCTCGATGGTCACGCGGATGCCCGGGTTCGGGGAATCGACGCCGAGGATCGCGTCGGAGCGATCCAGCGCGATCATGAACTGCTCGACCGTGCACGGCAGCGCCGGGGAGTACTCGGCGAGATACTCCAGCGAGGTCCGGGAGTCGGCGGCGAGGGCGATGAGGTCCGAGCGGTTGGCGGCGAGGAAGCCGGTGAGGACCTCCGCCGAGGTGCTGATCCGTTGGAGCCCGTCCGCGATGTCGGTGCGCCGCTGGATCACGGTATCACCGGTCGTGCGCAGGGCGTCGAGTGCATGGATGAGATCGGGCAACGCCTCCGAATAGGTCTGCGAGAAGGTCGCGAGATCCTCGAGCCCCGCCTCCAGTGCTGGCATCTCCTGGGTGATGCCGTCGAACACCTGGCCGATCTCCACCAGGCTCGCCCCGATCTCGTCGCCCCGGCCCGACAGGGCCTGGTTGAGTGCCCCGAGTGTGCCGGCGAGCTTCTCCGGCGGGACGGCCTCCAGAACCGGGAGCAGACCGTCGAGGACCCGGCCCAGCTCGACCGCGTTACCGCGAGTGTCCTGTTCGATAGTGGCGCCGGGTTCGATGGTCCCCACGGGCTGCTCGGGGAAACCCAGGTCGACGTACCTCTCGCCGAAGAGAGTCTTGGGAAGCATCCTGCCGTTGACGTTGGCCGGGAGCTGGTCGATGAACGCCGGATCGAACTCCATGTTCACGCGGACCTTGTCCCCCTCGGGCTCGACCCCGGAGACGCGTCCGACCAGGACGCCGCGCGCCTTGACGTCGGCGTCGTTGGGCAGGGAGAACGCCATGTCGTCCGCGATCATCGTGACACTGTCCGAGGTCGTGAACGCACGGTTGTAGATGGCGATGGTGGTGCCGACGAACGCCAGGACAATGACGAGGAACAGCGCGGCCAGCAAGCGCTTGGATACGGTCGAAAGCTCGTTCATCCCGCCACCCGCACCGTCGTGGTTGTGCCCCAGAGGGCGAGTCCGACAAAGAAGTTGAGAATCGCGACCACGACGATCGTCGTCCGGACCGCGCGGCCCACCGCCACGCCGACGCCAGCCGGACCACCGGAGGCGGTGAACCCGTAGAAGCAGTGGATCATCACCAGGACGAACGCGAAGATGATCACCTTGATGAACGAATAGATCACGTCTTCCGGTGGCAGGAAGAGATGGAAGTAGTGGTCGAACGAGCCCGTGGACTGGCCCTGAAGCATCGTATTGACGCCCCGTGTCGCCAGATAGGATGACAGCAAGCCCACCACGTACAGCGGGATGACGGCGATGAACCCGGCGATGATCCGCGTGGTCACGAGATACGGCACGCTGGGAATGGCCATCACCTCGAGCGCATCGATCTCCTCGGAGATCCGCATCGCGCCGAGTTGGGCGGTGAAACCGCACCCGACGGTCGCCGACAGCGCCAGCGCGGCCACCAGCGGCGCGACCTCACGGGTGTTGACGTACGCCGAGAGGAAGCCGGTCAGGACCGAACTGCCGATCTGGTCCAGCGCGGCGTAGCCCTGGAGTCCCACGACGACACCGGTGAACCCACTCATCATGACGATCACGCCGATGGTTCCGCCGAGGACCGCGAGCACGCCCACGCCGAAGGTCACCTCGGCGATCAGGCGCAGGACCTCTTTCCGGTAATGCACGAGAGTCTGCGGGATCCAGCGGATCGCCCGCAGGTGGAACGCGAGCTGGTCACCCAGACTGTCGAACGAGCTGACCGGGCCGCGCACCAGGGCCCGGAGCCGGGCCCTGGTGGGCCCGACGTCGGTGAATATCGCCATCATGACCCCTTCGGCGGAACGATCTGCAGGTACATCGCAGTGAGGATGAGGTTGGCGAAGAACAGTAGGAGGAAGGTCAGGACCACTCCGAGGTTCACGGCGTCGCCGACCCCCTTGGGCCCACCCTTGGGATTCATTCCGCAATACGAGGCGACCACGCCGGCGATGAGCCCGAACACCAGGGCCTTGAACGAGGACATGATGAAGTCGGGCAGCTGCGCGAGCGCACCGAAGGACATGAGGTAGGCGCCCGGGGTGCCGCCCTGCAACAGGATGTTGAACACGTAACCGCCGGCGATCCCGACGATGGACACGAGGCCGTTGAGCAGCACGGCGACGAGCATCATGCCGAGTACGCGCGGGACCACGAGCCTCTGGACCGGGTCGATCCCGAGGACCCGCATGGCGTCGAGTTCCTCACGGATGGTCCGGGCACCGAGATCGGCGGCCACGGCTGAACCGGCGGCGCCGGCGATCAGCAGTGAGGTCACCAGGGGCGCGCCTTGCTGGACGACGGCGAGAACGCCCGTCGCACCTGTGTACGCCTCTGCTCCGAGCTGTTGGACCAGCGATCCGGTCTGCATCGCCACGACCGCCCCGAAGGGGATCGCGACCAGCGCCGACGGCAGGATCGTGACCGAGGCGATGAACCACGACTGACTGATGAACTCCCGGAACTGGAACGGCCTCCTGAAAATCCCACGAATCACCTCGAGGAAGAGGCGGAACACCTTGCCCGCCCCGCCGATCGCCCCCCGGACGCCGCCACCCACGTCCGCCGGAGACACACCGGACCTCACCTTGGGTTGCTGAGTCGCACCCTCCGCCATTTACTTCCCCCGACCTCTCCGGTGTCCTCAGTTCTCGTCGGACCCGTAGTGGTCGTCGATGCCTGCGGCCGATGTGCTGTCCCCGGTGCTCCTGGGGGTGGCGCCGGCCGTCGCCGCCGCGGCGTGCTTGCCGTTGCCGCCGGTGCCGGTGCCGTTGCCGCCGGTGCCGTTGCCGCCGTGGCCGCGGGACGCCCACTCGGCCCGGATGGCCTCCTGCGCGCTGTCGGGGAGCGTGTCCATCATCTCGGCCACGCGCTTCTCACGGCGGATCTCCCCCTTGCGCTCGGGGCCGCCGGGGGTCGGCTGCATCTGCGGCGGGACCCCCGTCACCTCGTCCTCGCCCGGGGAGCCGTCGTTGTGGCCGGCGTCGGCCTGCGCCTGCTCCTCGCGCATCTGCGCGTCGTCCTTCTCCTCCGACATGCCGATCGGACCCAGTTTGGAACCGCGGAGGAACTGACGGACCGAGGGCTCCTCGCTCGTCAGGAGGACCTCGCGCGGGCCGAACATGACGAGCTTCTTGCGATAGAGCATGCCCAGGTTGTCCGGCACGGTCCGGGCGAGGTTGATGTTGTGCGTCACGATGAGGATGGTGGCGTCGATCTGGGCGTTGATGTCGATCAACAACTGTGCGAGGTAGGTGGTGCGTACCGGGTCGAGACCCGAGTCGGGCTCGTCGACCAGGATGATCTCGGGGTCCAACACGAGTGCGCGGGCGAGGCCGGCGCGCTTGCGCATACCGCCGGAGATCTCACCCGGGAGCTTGCCTTCCGCACCGGTGAGACCGGTGAGCTCCAGCTTCTCCATCACGACGTCCCGGATCTCGCTCTCCGACTTGCGGGTGTGCTCGCGCAACGGGAACGCCACGTTGTCGTAGAGGTCCATGGAGCCGAAGAGCGCGCCGTCCTGGAACAGGACACCGAACAGCTTCCGGATCTCGTAGAGCTCCTTGGCGGTGCACTGGAGGATGTCCGTGCCGTCGATGATGATCTGGCCGCGCTCGGGTCGCAGCAGGCCGATGAGTGACTTCAGGAACACCGACTTGCCGGTGCCGGACGGACCCAGGAGCGCGCTCACCTCCCCCTCGGGAAGGGTGAACGAGACGTCCTCCCAGATCTTCTGCGATCCGAAGGACTTCGTCAGTCCCTCAACAGATATCTCGATACCCACGTCACCACTCCTCACTGCAGCCATCATCTGTGGCCACGGTCACTGTAAACTACCGCTCGGAGTGCGTGCTTCGTTACATACCGATAAGTAATGTATCGCAACGAACCTCGTCGGACCGACCTGCAGAAATGTCAGAGGGGCGGTCCGGCGACTTCGCCGGACCGCCCCTCACGAGACGTGGTGCGTCAGATCACTTGAGCGAGACCTTGGCGCCGGCCTCTTCGAGCTTGGTCTTGGCGGCCTCGGCGGACTCCTTGTCGGTCTTCTCGATGATCGCCTTGGGAGCGGACTCGACGAGGTCCTTGGCCTCCTTGAGGCCCAGGCCCGAGACGATCTCGCGGACGACCTTGATCACGCCGATCTTCTTCTCGCCGGCCGACTCGAGGACGACGTCGAACTCGTCCTGCTCGGCGGCGGCCTCGGCGGCGGCCGGGGCGGCGGCCGCAGCGGCGACCGGAGCGGCCGCGGTGACCTCGAAGGTGTCCTCGAACAGCTTCACGAACTCGGAGAGCTCGAGAAGAGTCATCTCCTTGAAGGCCTCGAGCAGCTCGTCGTTGCTGAGCTTCGCCATGGTGGCGTCCTTTCATTTGGTCCCGGCACCGTCATACGGCACCGGAAGCGTGTGGGGTGTGTCAGTTCTTCTTGTCTTCGAGTGCCGCGAACAGACGTGCCAGCTGCGAGGCGGGCGCGTTGAACAGGCCGGCGGCCTTGGCCTGGTTGCCCTTGAGCGCACCGGCCATCTTCGCAAGGAGGACCTCGCGGGACTCGAGCTCGGCGATCTTGTCGAGTTCGGCGGCGGACAGCGTGGCGCCGTCCATGACACCACCCTTGACGATGAGCGCCTTGTTGTCCTTGGTGAACGTCTTGAGCGCCTTGGCGGCGTCCACGACCTCACCGGTGACGAACGCGATGGCGGTGGGGCCGGTCAGGAGGTCGTCGAGACCCTCGACACCGGCTTCCTTCGCCGCACGCTTGACCAGGGTGTTCTTGGCCACGGTGTACGTGGCCGAGTCACCCAGCGCCTTGCGCAGCGCGGTGACCTGCGGAACGGAGAGTCCGCGGTATTCGGTGACCACGGCCGTGGTGGAGTTCTGGAAGTGCTCCTTGATCTCCTCGACGGCCTGGACCTTTGCGGGCTTTGCCATGTTTCGCCTCCTCTCTGCTTCTCACTGCCGGGAAATGCACGAACGCCCCGGGCGCAGGCGGCACGGGGCGTGGAGGAGGCGGGCACGGTGACGTGCCATGTCCTACACTGACCGGTGTTCTCCTGCGCGGGCCGTCCGGGCGCTCCCGGACACTTCGACCGCCCCCGGCGGGGACGGTGACCTGCGGTCTTCGGTGAAACTTGATCAGGTGCCCGACGGAGCGAGCCGTCAGGCGTTCAAACTTCCCCATCAGGGTATAGGCGGCAGGTCGTCACCGCCAAATCGGCGGGCAGCCGGGGAATGGCGGGTCGCGCGCGTTTCTGACACTGTTGTGCCGTGCCCCCCGCCTCGTCCCGCGTCGCCGTCGTATACAACCCCATCAAAGCCGGAGTCGATGAGGTTCGTCGCCGCACGGCCGAGAGGGCGGCTCTGCACGGGTGGACCGATCCGGTCTTCTACGAGACCACCGAGGAGGATCCGGGAGTGGGCCAGGCCGCGGAGGCCGCCGCGAGCGGTGTCGGCCTGGTGCTCGCCTGCGGCGGCGACGGCACCGTGCGATCGGTCGCCCAGGGTCTCGTCGGGACCGGGATCCCCATGGGTGTGGTCCCGCTCGGCACCGGCAACCTGCTCGCCCGGAACCTGGACATCCCGCTGGACGACGTGGACCGCGCCGTCCGCGTGGCGATGAGCGGCCGGAGCCGGGGGGTTGACCTCGGCCTGGTCCGGTACACCGACGGCGAGGGGCACACCCACGACGACGTCTTCCTCGTCATGCTCGGCGCGGGCATGGACGCGGACATGATCGCCGGCACCCACGACGGCCTCAAGGCCCGGGTGGGATGGCTCGCCTACGTGGGGGCCTTCGCCAATACTCTGCTCCGCGGCCACCGGATCAAGGTGGAGTACTCACTCGACGACGGACCGGAAATCCACACCCGTGCCCGGACCCTGCTGGTGGCCAACTGCGGGATGCTCCAGGCCGGGATGATCCTGCTGCCCGACGCGGTGATCGACGACGGCCTCCTCGATGTGTTGGCGCTGCGGGCCAAGGGCGCCCTCGGCTGGGCGCAGGCCGGCGCGGTACTGGTCCACCACACGTTCCAGCATCAGCTCGCCCCGGCCCTACGGAGGGGCTCCTCGAAGGTCGAGGGGAAGGAACGACACCAGACCCGCCCACTGGACTTCCGTCAGGGCGAGGGGGTCTCGGCCCGGATCCTGGAGAAGCCCGCGTCGTTCCAGATCGACGGCGAGGAGTGCGGAACCGTCACCGAGTTCTCGGCGTGGATCAAGCGTCGTGGACTCACGGTGCGTGTCGCACACTGACCCCGGTCGAACGGTCTTCAGGCGCCACGTCTCTCCGGTGGTGCCCGCGCGTCGGGGACGGGTGATCACGTGCCCGGGCTGGGTAGCGTGTGGGTCGAGGAGACCGCCCGCCCGGGGTTCCGGGCGAGTGGGTCACACGGTGGGTGCGAACGACTCGCACGGCGGACTGGCGGGGGCGGGTCATGGAGATCTTCGACGGACAGCGGCCTGACCGGGCGGCACACGACCCGGCGGCCCCCTCGCCCGGCGGCACCCCGGACAGCGCACCGGGCGGCGCCCCTGACGACTCGCCGGCGCAGCAGACCGGGACCGGGCCGCTGGCGGGCATGCTCGTGGTGGAGCTCGGCACGCTCATCGCGGGTCCGTTCGCCGGCCGGCTGTTGGGGGACATGGGCGCCCGGGTCGTCAAGATCGAGGATCCCGGACGCCCCGACCCCCTGCGGACGTGGGGCCAGGGCGAGCGCGACGGTCGCCGCCACTTCTGGACCGTCCACGCGCGTAACAAGGAGTCGATCACCCTCGACCTGCGATGCCCGGACGGCGCGGCGATCTTCCTCGACCTGGTCGCCCGCGCGGACGTCGTGGTGGAGAACTTCCGTCCGGGCACCCTGGAGAAGTGGGGGCTCGGGCCGGTCCGCCTGCACGAGGTCAACCCCGGCCTGGTGATCGGTCGGGTCTCCGGATACGGCCAGACAGGACCCCAGGCCACCCGCGCCGGTTACGCCTCGGTCGCCGAGGGGGTCTCGGGGCTACGCCACCTCAACGGGTTCCCCGACCGTCCGCCGCCCCGGATGGCCCTGTCGATCGGCGACACCCTCGGTGGGATGTTCGCCGTGCAGGGGATTCTCGCGGCGCTGCTCGCCCGCACCACCACCGGCCGCGGGCAGGTGGTCGACGTGGCGCTCACGGAGTCCTGCCTGGCCGTGCAGGAGTCGGTGATCCCCGACTTCGACGCGGCGGGAGTGGTGCGCGGCCCGTCCGGCACGCGTCTGGAGGGGATCGCCCCGTCGAACCTCTACCGCGCGTCGGACGGGGTGTGGGTGATCATCGCCGCCAACCAGGACACCGTGTTCCGCCGGTTGTGCTCGGCGATGGGCCGCCCCGAGCTCGCCGACGACCCGCGTTTCGCCGACCACCACGCGCGCGGGGTGCACCAGGACCAGATCGATAAGATCATCGCCGACTGGGCCGCGGAGCGGACGGCCGGGGAGATCGCCACCGTCCTGGAGGCCGCCGGGGTCGTGGTGGGTCCCGTGAACACCGTCGCGGACGTGGTGCGGGACGAGCAGTTCCTCGCGCGCGGGATGATCGTGCCGCACACCGTGCCCGGCGTGGACGACACGGTGCTCGGACCGGGGGTCGTGCCCGTGCTGGACGCCACGCCCGGTGCGGTGCGTCGCGGCGGGACCCCCGAACCGGGCTGGGACAACCGGAGGGTCTATTCCGGGTTGCTCGGCCTGGACGACGAGCACCTGGCCGACCTGGCCGCCCGCGGCGTCATCTGAGCGACGGAGCGACTCAGGTCGTCGGCAGGGTCCAGTCGAACTCGCGGCCGTTGCCGTGCGCCCCCGCCGAGGCCCGCGAGCGCGACCGTTCGCCCAGCTCGGCCAGCATCCGGTCACCCGCCCGGACCAGATCGTGGAAGCCCTCCGGATCCAACCAGTCCGGCCGGAGGGCGAACAGCAGGTCCTCGGTTGCGGTGTTGCCTGAGGCCCCGGGCGCGAAGGGGCAGCCGCCGAGCCCGCCCAGGGCGGAGTCGACCATCCCCGCGCCCGCCTCCACCGCGGCCAGGGCGTTGGCGACCCCCATCCCCCACGTGTCGTGGCCGTGGAAGACGATGCGACGACCGGCAGCCGGCCCGACCGCGGCCGCGACCAGCTCGCCGACCTGTCGCGGATGCGCCTGGCCGAGAGTGTCCGCCACCACCACGTCGACCGTCCCGGCGCCGCGCGGGTCCGCGATCAACTCCAGTACCCGCCCGGGTTCGACCGGCCCGGTGAGCGGACAGGTGAAGGCGGTGGCCAGGCAGAGCTGGACCTTGCCGCCGACGGCGTCGGCCGCCCGCACCGCCTCGGGCAGCGCGGCCATGCTCGTCTCGACGTCCCGGCCGATGTTGGCCCGGTTGTGCGCGTCCGTCACCGACAGGCAGTACTGGAATCGCCTCACCCCGGCGTCGGCGGCGCGCCGCACGTGGCCGGGCGTGGCCACCCAGACCCAGCAGCGGTCCCGCTCGGCCTCGTCCAGGGCGCCGATCACGTCGAGCGTGTCGGCGAGCGCCGGGACCAGGTCCGGCCTGGCCATCGACCCCACCTCGAGTTCGGGGACGCCGGACCGGAGCAACGTGCGGACGAGCTCCACCTTGCCGGCGGTACCCAGTCGCCCCTCCGTCAGCTGGAGTCCGTCCCTCAGGGCGACGTCGCGCACTGCCACGTCTCCGTTGGACCGCGTGTTCATGGGGGTGTCCTTCCGCATCCGGGACCGCCGTGTGGTGCGGTGTGCCGGGTCCCATGGCGGCCTGGGAGATCCTGGCGATGACGGTACCCGCGGGTGCGGCCGGAGGCGTCACGGCCGGGGTATGACGGCCGGGGTATGACGGCCGGGACATCCCTGACAGCGAAGGGCCCCGCGCCGTGAACGGTCGCGGGGCCCTCCTGCCGGGGGATCAACTCACTGGGAGTCGGTGCCCGCCTCGAGGAGCTTGGAGATCGCCGAGGGGTCGACCGGGATGCCGGGTCCGGTCGTGGTGGACACGGTGATCTTCTGCAGGTAGCGGCCCTTGGAGGAGGACGGCTTGAGACGCATGACCTCGTCGATCGCGGCCTGGTAGTTCTCCGTGAGCTGCTCGGTGGAGAACGACGCCTTGCCCACGATGAAGTGCAGGTTGTTGGCCTTGTCGGTGCGGAAGGTGACCTTGCCGCCCTTGATGTCGCTGACGGCCTTGGTCACGTCCATGGTGACGGTGCCCGTCTTGGGGTTCGGCATGAGGCCACGCGGGCCGAGCACGCGGGCCACACGGCCGACCTTGGCCATCTGGTCCGGCGTGGCGATCGCGGCGTCGAAGTCGAGCCAGCCGCCCTGGATCCGCTCGATGAGGTCGTCGGAGCCCACGACGTCGGCGCCGGCGGCCTCGGCCTCGGTGGCCTTCTCGCCCGCGGCGAAGACGATGACGCGGGCGGTCTTACCGGTACCGTTGGGAAGATTCACGGTGCCGCGGACCATCTGGTCCGCCTTGCGGGAGTCGACGCCAAGTCGCATGGCGACCTCGACGGTGGCGTCCATCTTCGTCGAGGAGGTGTCCTTGGCCAGTGCCAGGGCATCCAGAGGCGAGTACAGCTTGGTGCGGTCGACCTTGTCAGCTGCGGCCTTGTAGGCCTTGCTGTTCTTGCTCATGAGAGTTCCATTCCTGCCGCGTGTTCTCTGCGACGGTCGGGTGTGGTGCGGGCCTGAGCTGCCCTCCCACGGTGATGTGTGGTGGTGGAGGTCAGGCCTCGACCGTGATGCCCATGGAGCGGGCGGTGCCGGCGATGATCTTCGCGGCCTGGTCGACGTCGTTGGCGTTGAGGTCCTCCATCTTGGTCTGCGCGATCTCGCGGACCTGGTCCATGGAGACCTTGCCGACCTTGGCGGAGTGCGGGGTGCCCGAACCCTTCTGCAGGCCGGCGGCCTTGAGCAGGAGCTTGGCGGCCGGCGGCGTCTTGAGCTTGAAGTCGAAAGAACGGTCCTCGTAGACCGTGATCTCGACCGGCACGACGTTCCCGCGCTGGTTCTCGGTGGCTGCGTTGTAGGCCTTGCAGAACTCCATGATGTTGACACCATGGGCACCCAGAGCCGGGCCGACCGGCGGTGCCGGGTTGGCTGCGCCGGCGTTGATCTGGAGCTTGATCAGCCCTGAGACCTTCTTCTTCTTCGGAGGCATCGTCTTCCTGATTCTTCGACTGGATCTCGGCTCCACGCTGTACACGTGGGAGGCCGACTGTCGTGTGCGCCGCTCCCCTCAGGCCCGCCCGTCGGGCAGGGCATGCGGGGGCGCAGGCACAACCTTGGAGAGTCTACGTGCAATCGACGTGCAACGGCTAATCCGATCCGGCGCACCGTGGCGCGATCCCCGAAACGACGGGACCCGCCGCGCGCGGTGTGCGCGGGGCGGGCCGTCGGGGTGATCGCGCTGGTCAGTCGATCTTCTCCACCTGGGAGAATCCGAGCTCCACCGGGGTCTCGCGACCGAAGATGGACACGAGCACCTTGAGCTTCTGCGAGGTCGGATCGACCTCGGAGATGCTGGCGGGCAGGGTGGCGAACGGGCCGTCCATGACGGTGACCGACTCGCCGACCGTGAACTCCACCTCGACGGTCTGCGGGACCAGTCCACCGTCGGCCTCGCCACCGGGGGTGGCGGCCTTCTTCTCCGGCTTGGGGGCCAGGAACTTGGCCACGTCGCTCAGCGAGAGCGGGGTGGGCGCACCGGCCGCACCGCCGGTCGCGCTGACGAACCCGGTCACGCCGGGGGTGTTGCGGACGACACCCCATGACTCGTCGTCGAGGTCCATACGCACCAGGACGTAGCCGGGCAGGACCTTGCGGTTGGCGACCTTCTTCTGGCCGTTCTTGACCTCGGTGTACTCCTCGATGGGGACCTCGACCTGATAGATCTTGTCCTCCGCGCCGAGGGTGACCGCGCGGGTCTCGAGATTGGCCTTGACCTTGTTCTCGTACCCGGCGTACGAGTGGACGACGAACCAGTCGCCGGGGAGCTTGCGCAGCTGGCGCTTGAAGGCGATGACGGGATCGATCGCGGGCGCCGCCTCCTCGGCGGGGGCCTCTGCCGACTCGGATCCCTCCGCGACGTCGGCCTCATCGGTGACGTCGGCGACCTCGTCGGCGTCCTCATCGGTGCCGGCGACCGCGTCGATGGCATCCGCCACGGCCTCGGCGGTCGGCGGGACCGCGACGTCGGAGGGGTCCGCGGAGGTGTCACCGAGCACCGCATCCGCCGCGGTCTCGGCCTGCTCGGCGGCAGCCGGGCTCTGCTCGACGTCCTCGGATTCGGGGCTCTGCTCGATGTCGCTCACTGAAATTGCGGTCCTCTCGAAGTTCGGCGGTCCGGATCTCGTCCCGGACCTCCAGCGGCGGGTGTCAGCGGTCGAAGACGAGCTCGACGAGCTTGCCCGCGCCGAAGTCGACGCCGGAGACCAGCGCGGTCATGAAGATCAGGAACAGGAACACCACGATGGTGTAAGTGACCATCTGGTTGCGCGTGGGCCAGATGACCTTACGCAGCTCCTCGATGACCTGCCCGATGTACTGGAACGGATTCGCGCGGTTGGCCCGCGTGTCCTCCGTGGTGTCCGCATCGGTGCGGACCCGATTGGCGACGGTGGTGTCGCTCCGGCCGGCTTTGCCTGTCGGAACAGCAGAGCCCGTCGGAACAGCGGCACCGGTGGTACCGGCCGCGCCGTCGGAACCGCGCGCGCCGCTGGTGTCGTCGTCGCGATCCTGACTCACGCGTTACCTCCGGGTCGACTGTGGCTGGCGGGAAGGGCAGGGGCGACAGGACTTGAACCTGCAACCTGCGGTTTTGGAGACCGCTGCTCTGCCAATTGAGCTACGCCCCTTCGGCCGGTCTCCCGACCACCCGTGCCGTCTCACGAATCGCGGACCGCACGAACGCCTCGACTCTACAGTGTCGGCGGCTGCCTCAGGCAGCGTGGGCCGCGACCGCGGGCGGTCGGGCGTGGCAAGTGTACGTCAGCCCCGGCAGTGGCTCTAAATCGCTCGATCGGCGCCGTCGAGGGCGACGGTCACGATCGCCTTGCCGAACACCTTGGCCCCGCCGCAGGTGACCGTGAGGGCCACGTCTGCCGTGGAACCGTCGGCGGCGACCTTCCTCACCGTGCCGGCCACCTCCAACAGGGCCGGGGCGTCGGCGGGGACCACCACCGGTCCGGCGAACCGGATCGAGGTGGCCACCACCCGGTCCGCTCCCCCGGCCCACTCGGCCACGACCCCGATCGCCAGCGCCGAGGTCAGCATCCCGTGCGCGACCACGCCGGGCAGACCGAGCTCGCGGGCGGCCTCGTCACTGAGGTGGATGGGGTTGTGGTCCCCCGAGGCGTCCGCGTAGCGGCGCAGGTCCGCACGCGTCACCGGCAGGCTGCGGGCCCGGATGGGCTCGCCGGGCTCCGGTCGCCTCGTCGTCGTCGGCTCGTCCCTCGTCGGTTCGTCCGTCGTCGGGTTGTCCGTGCTCGTCGGCTCGTCCGTGGTCATCCCTCCACCTCCGCGGTGAGCAGCGCGCTCGTCAGCGACTGGACCGCCGCGCCGCTCGGGTCGCGGAGCACCGTGTCGAAGCCGATCATCCGCCCGCCACGGGCGGACCGCACCCCGGTGACCGTCGCGGTGGCGGTGAGGACGTCACCGACCGCGATGGGCCTGTGGTGCACGGAGGACTGGGCGGTGTGGAGGGTGCGGGAGAGGTCGATCCGCAGGTCGGGGTGCTCCATCACCGCGCGCTGCACCGGCGCCGTCAGCGCCGCGGCCAGCGTGGCCGGGACCTCGCCGGACGGCGCGCCGACGGCCTCGGCGACACGCGCCACCACCTCGGCGGTGACGGTGACGGGGTCACCGGTGACGACGACGTGGTCGTCTGCGTTGTCTGTGCTCACACCGGCCGACGCTACCCCAGCCGTTCCGCGCGAAATCGCCGATGCGACACGGGCACGACTCCTACGGTGGGATCAGTCGACCAGGGAGAGCGCCCGTGAGCCAGAACGATCCGGCAGGACACGACCGAGACGAGCGCGGGATCGAGGAGTCCGGCCCCGTGGCCGGCCACGGCGGGTCCCACGCCACCGCCGTCGCCGCCGCGCACGGGGTCCGGACCATGTTCACGCTCTCCGGCGCACACGTCTTCCCGATGTACGACGCGGCGGAGAAGGAGGACCACGGGATCTCCCTGCTCGACGTCCGGCACGAGCAGACCGCCGCGTTCGCCGCCGAGGCCACCGGCAAACTCACGCGCTCCCCCGGCCTGGCCGTCCTCACCGCCGGGCCCGGTGTCACCAACGGGATCAGTGCGATCTCCCAGGCCTCGTTCTCCGGCGCACCCATGGTGGTGCTGGGCGGCCGCGCCCCCGCGGGCCGGTGGGGCACGGGCAGCCTGCAGGAGTTCGACCACGTCCCCCTGGTCGAGTCGGTGACGGTGTCCGCCGAGACGGCCCGCGACACCGCCGACATCGCCGACGCCACGCACCGGGCCTTCACCGCCGCACGCTCCGCCCACCGCGGACCGGCGTTCCTCGACGTGCACATGGACCACTTCTTCGACCAGTGCGAGTCCGTGCGACCGGGGCCGGGTTCCGGGCCCACCCCGGATCGCTCCCCCGACACCGACGCGGTCGACCGGATCGCCGACCTGCTGGTGGGGGCGCGACGGCCCGTCCTGGTGCTGGGGTCGGACGTCTGGGCCGACGGCGCCGAGGTGGCCGCCCTGCGCTGTGTGGAGGCGCTCGGGCTGCCCGCGATCCCCAACGGCATGGGTCGAGGAGTCGTCCCCGCCGGTCACGCGCTGCTGGTGTCCAAGGCGCGGGGGATGGCGTTCGGTATGGCCGACCTCGTCGTGGTCGTCGGCACCCCGCTGGACTTCCGCCTGGGGTACGGCGTGTTCGGCGGCAAGGACGGGGCGGACCCCGCGACGGTCGTGCACGTCGCCGACTCCGAGGGCCAACTCAGCCGACACGCCTCACCCGCCGTCGCCACCGCCGGTGATCTGGGGCGGGTGCTGGACGCGCTGACCCAGGCGGTGCAGCGTCGGTCGACGACGCCGGACTGGAGCGGGTGGGCGCGGTCGCTGCGGGAGAAGGCGGACGCCACGCACGCCGCCGACCTGGAGTTGTTCAGCGCGAGCGCCGACCCCATCCACCCGGCGCGCATCTACGGCGAGTTGCTGCCGCGCCTGGCCGAGGACGCGGTCGTGATCGGCGACGGCGGCGACTTCGTCTCCTTCGCCGGCAAGTTCATCGAGCCCGCCCGGCCCGGGAACTGGCTGGACCCCGGCCCGTTCGGCTGCCTCGGCGCCGGCCTGGGCGCGGCGATCGCCGCGAGGATCGCCCGGCCGTCGAGCCAGGTGGTGCTGCTGCTCGGCGACGGCGCGGCCGGGTTCTCGCTGATCGACGTGGACACCCTCGTGCGGCACGACCTGCCCGTGGTGATGGTGATGGGGAACAACGGGGCGTGGGGGCTGGAGAAGGGGCCGATGCAGATGCTGTACGGCTACGACGTGATCGCCGACCTCGCCCCGCGCACCCGGTACGACGAGGTGGTCAGGGCGCTCGGTGGGGCCGGTGAGATGGTCACCGATCCCGCGCAGATCGGCCCGGCCCTGGACCGCGCGTTCGCGAGCGGGGTGCCGCACCTGGTCAACATCGTGACAGACGTAGAGGCGGGCTATCCCCGCTCGACGTTCGGGGTGTGAGCCCCACCCGGTCGACCACGGAGTCGGCCGCGCGCCGGTCCCACGGTGGCACCCGTGCCGTCGTGTGCGCCGGTCATGACACGACGATCCGGTAGAGAAGCTCGGGTCGGCCGCGGCTCCCGTACCGATGGGACACGTCGACGGCGCCGTTGCGGTGCAGATGATCGAGGTAGCGTCGCACGGTCGCGCGGGAGGCGCCGCTCGCGCGCGCGACCTCCGCGGCCGAGTGCCCGGCGCCGTCGTCCAGCGCGGCCAGGACCGCGGCCAGCGTCGGCTCGGACAAGCCCTTCGGCAGCCGCACCGGGGCCCGGCCCTCCGGTGCCCGGGTCGGCCCCTCCGTCGCCGGGGCCGTGGGCCCCACGCCCGCCCCCCTCCGCAGCAGGGCGTCGATCTCCCCCTGCCCGAACGAGTCGAGCTCGGCCGGCGGCCCGGCGGCGAACTCGGACCGGAACCGCTCCAGTCGCTCGACCATCGCGGCCCTGGTGAAGGGCTTGACCAGATACCCGGCGACCTGTCCGGACAGCGCCTGCCGAACGGTGATGCGGTCCCGCAACGAACTCACCACGATCACACTGATCGGGCGGCGGGAGATCGTCCTGATCCGGTGCAGCACCTCGATCCCGCTGAACCCCGGCAGGCCGATGTCGAGTAGCACCAGGTCGATCCCGCCACCGGCCACCCACCCCACCGCCCCCTGCCCGTCGGCGACCGCGGCGGTCACGCCGAAGCCCGCGACGCCCTCCACGTACCGACTGTGCAGGCGCCGCGCGACGGGATCGTCGTCGACGATGAGCGTCCGGATGACGCGGCCGCCCTGTCCCTCGTCCGTCATCGTCCCCCCCGCAGCCGTACGGTGACCAGCGCCCCACCGGCCGGCGACCTGCCCACCTCGATCTCACCATCCCGGTCCAGCACGATCTGCCAGACCACCGCCAGGCCCACGCCGCGCGTCGCGTTCCGGCCACCCGGCTCCTTGGTGGAGTAACCGTGCTCGATCATCGTCGGAAGCGCCTCCGGGTCCAGGCCCGGCCCGTCGTCACCCACCGCCACCTCGGTGCCGAACTCGTCCGCCAGCACCAGAACCTGGACGTGGCCCCCGGGCCCCGCCGCCTCGACGGCGTTGATCACCAGATTGGCGATGAGCGAGAGGTCGTCGCCCCCGAGCTCACCTGCGCTCGTCGAGGTCAGGGGGTCGATCTCCAGCAGTCCCCCCTGTGTCCGGTACTCCGCCGCCATCTCCCCCAACACCGCGCGCAGGCGCGGATCCTCGACGCCCCCGTCGCGGGTGTCCGCACCGGTGATGGGGGCCAGCTCCGCCAGGTAGTCCAGTGCCGCGTCGGCCTCGCCGCTCTCG
This sequence comes from Dietzia cercidiphylli, assembly GCF_039531545.1. NCBI lineage: Bacteria > Bacillati > Actinomycetota > Actinomycetes > Mycobacteriales > Dietziaceae > Dietzia > Dietzia cercidiphylli. Next base: position 312,251 of record NZ_BAAAQG010000003.1, on the reverse strand, counting down.
ACCAGCCCGTACACCGCATGGATGCGGGTCCGGAACTCGTGGGTCTGCTCGCGCAGAGCCCGGGACAACCGTCGCTGCTCCCCCAGTTCGGCGTTCTCCGCCTCCAGCCTGCGGACCCGGGCGCCGATCGCCGCCGAGACCCCGGCCGCCCCGGTCAGCCCGACCAGCACCGCCAGCAACACCCACGGTGCCATCGCCGTGAGACTCGACCGCAGGTCGGCGGCGATCTCCGATTCGAGCACCCCGACCGATGCCGCGCCGACCACGTCACCGTCGCGGTACACGGGCACCTTGGCACGCAGGGTCGGACCGAGCGTCCCCTCCTCGGTGCCGACGAAGGTGGCTCCCGCCAGGACGTCCGACGGGTCGGTCGAGACCGGTCGGCCACGCTCCCCTGCCACCGGGTGGGTTATCCGGATCCCCCGCGCGTCACTGATCACGACGTAGTCGACGCCGGACGCCTGCTGGATCAGCTCGGTCAACGGTTGCAGCTCCTGCTCGGCGTCACCCCGCCCGATGGCCACCCGCACCTGGTCGAGATCCGCGAGGCTACGCGCGACCGCGAGGACCCGCTCGGTCGTGGCCTCGCGCACCTGCCGCTCCTGGGCCCGGGCCGCGGCGAAGGCCGTCAGGCCCACGCAGGTCACCACGACAGCGCACTGGATCAGCAGCACCACGAGGAGCCGGAACCGCCGGCTGAGCAACCACTCCGAGTACCGCGCCACCCCGCTCCTCCCCTCGCCCGCACCGCCACCGTCCGGCCCGACGGCGTGAGCATCAATGAGCACAAAGACTAGTTGTGCCCCACATCACACGTCGCCGATCCATGCTCAGCTCATCCCTCGGTGGCGCTCATGCCATCGACCACCTGGAAGGACCGTTGATGCGACACCCCTTCGCCCGCATCCTGACCGTGGTACTCGCCGTCGGGCTCACCACGGCCGCGGCGACCGACGCCAGCCGATCCGGAGGCGGCGACAACCCGCGGACCCAACTGAGCATCATCCCACCGGCCGCCCCCGGGGGCGGGTGGGACACGTTCGGCAGGGAAGCTCAGCAGGCACTCATGACCAACGGGATCGTCAACGCGGTGCGGGTCCGCAACGTCCCGGGCGCGGCCGGGACCATCGGACTGACCCAGTTCGTCCAGCTCGCCGGACGCACCGACTCACTGCTGGTCACCGGCGGCGTCATGGTGGGCGGGGTGATCCTGCAGGATTCCGACGCCACGCTCGAGGACACGACGCCGATCGCCCGCCTCGCCGACGACTACAACGTGCTGGTGGTCCCGGCGGACTCCCCGTACCAGACCCTCGACGAGTTCCTCGCGGCATGGCGTGAGCATCCGGGCATGGCGATCGCGGGCGGGTCGCTCGGGAGCATCGACCATCTGCTCACCGGCATGCTCGCCGACGCCGCCGGCATCGACCCGGCCCTCGTCAACTACATCGCCTATTCCGGTGGTGGGGAGGTCGTGAGATCGATGATCAGCGGCTCCGCGGTGGGCGCCATCTCCGGCGCCAACGACTTCGACGCCCAGATCGAGGCGGGCGAGCTCCGTGCGCTCGGGGTCTCGTCGGCGACCCCGGTCGAGGAGCTGTCGACCCCGACCTTCATCGAACAGGGAGTGGACGTGTCCATGTCGAACTGGCGCGGACTGGTCGCCCCACCGGACATCCCGGACGAGGTCCGGGACGAGCTCATCGCGATCATCGCGGAGATGCGCGAGACCGACGAGTGGCGCGACACCCTCGGGCGCAACAACTGGACCGACGAGTTCATGGCAGGTGACGAGTTCGCACGGTTCCTCGACGCGGAGATCGCCACGACCGAAGACATCATCAGGGAGCTGGGGCAATGACACTCTTATCCGACCAGACGAGCACGGCGGTCCCGCCGGCCCGGTCCGGCGACCGGAGGCGGTGGTGGCGCGACCGGACCGAGCTCGGGTTCGCCGCCGGCGTACTCGCGCTCGCAGTGTTCATGATCGTGCAGATCATCACCATGGATGTCCCCGAGGGCGTGGGAGCACCCGGGCCGCGGTTCGTCCCCGCCCTCGTGGCCGGATTCCTGATCCTGACCGGCGGACTGCTGGCGATCAACGTCATCCGCACCCCTCGGCACACCGCGGCCACCTCGACCATGGGTCAACTGTCCACCGACATGCTCGAGGACCTGGCCGCGATCGACGACCCCGTCGACTCCCCCACCACGACGTCGCCGGTACCCGCCGCCGACCCGGAGTACGTGCCCGTCGACTACCGCACCACCGGAATCGTGATCGCCGCCCTCATCGGGTTCGCGTTCCTGCTCCAGCCCGTCGGCTGGCTGGTCACCGCCAGCGCGCTGTTCTGGATCGTGAGCCGCGCGCTGGGGAGCAGACGGCCGGTCTTCGACATCGCCGTCTCGGTGATCTTCGCCTCCGTCATCCAGATCGCGTTCTCGGCCGGGCTCGGCCTGGGACTGCCCGCCGGAATCCTCGAAGGAGTCGTGCCGTGGAGCAACTGAGCCTGCTGGGCGAGGGCCTCGCCGGGGTGCTCACCCCGATGAACCTCACCCTCCTGCTGATCGGTGCCCTCCTCGGCACCGCGGTCGGTGTCCTACCGGGACTCGGCTCCGCGATGGCGGTCGCCCTGCTCCTGCCGGTCACCTTCACCCTCGACCCGACCGGCGCCTTCATCATGTTCGCCAGCATCTACTTCGGCGGACTGTTCGGCGACTCGACCTCCGGGATCCTGCTCAATACACCGGGCAACTCGTCCGCCATAGCCACGACGTTCGAAGGGCACCGGATGGCCAAGAGCGGCCGGGCGGCCAAGGCCCTGGGGATCTCGGCGATCGGTGCGTTCACGGGCGGCATGATCGCGTGCGCCTGCGTGGTGATGTTCTCCCCCTATCTGATCGTCCTCGCCCGGGCGTTCTCGTCACCGGAGTACTTCGCTCTGGCGGTGTTCGCCTTCGTCGCCATCTCGGCGGTGGTCGCCGAGTCCGTCGTGAGGGGACTCGCCGCGCTCGGGCTGGGTCTCGCTCTCGCCCTGGTCGGAACCGACTCGATGACCGGCACCCAGCGATTCACGCTGGACAACCCGTCCCTGTTCGAGGGCATCTCGATCATCGTGATCACCGTGGGCCTGCTGGCCCTCGGCGAGGTGCTGCACCAGGCGTCGCGGATCCACCGCGAGGCGCACATCGGCGGTCCGGTGACCACCGAGGGCTCACCGTTCCCGACCCGGAAGGAGATGCGCAGAATCGTCCCCGCCTTCCTCCGCGGCACGGCGTTCGGTCTGCCCTTCGGCACGATCCCGGTCGGCGGCTCCGAGGTCCCGACGTTCCTCGCCTACGGCACCGAGAAGGCACTGGCCGCGCGGCGCCACGACCCCGACTTCGGCACCCGCGGCGCGCTCCAGGGCGTCGCCGCACCCGAGGCCGCGGGCAATGCCACCGCCGGCAGCGCGATGGGGGCGCTGCTCGTCCTGGGCCTGCCGACCTCGGCGACCGCCGCCATGATGCTGGCCGCGTTCCAGCAGTACGGGATGCAGCCCGGTCCCCTGCTGTTCGAGACGAGCGCCGCACTGGTCTGGCCGCTGCTGGCCAGCCTGTTCGTCGGCCTGATCATCCTGTTGATCATCAACCTGCCGTTCGCGGCCGTGTGGGCGAAGCTGCTGCTGATCCCCCGCCACTACCTGTACGCCGGGGTGACGGTCATCGCGATGCTCGGCACCTACGCGATCTCCTCGTCGACGCTCGATCTCTGGATGGTGATCGCGATCGGCATCGTGGGATTCCTCATGCGCCGGTACTCGATCCCGCTGGCCCCGGTGCTGATCGCAGCGATCCTCGGACCGCTGGCGGAGCTCGAACTGCGTCGGTCGCTCGCGCAGTCCGAGGGCGATGTGTCGATCCTGTTCTCCTCGACCATCACCCTCACGCTGTACGCGTTGCTGGCGGCGGCCGTCGCGGCGAGCATCATCCAGCACACCCGGCACCGTCGTCGTCGGCGCGTGGAGGCCGCCGAACGGGTGGAGCCCGCCGCTCGGTGAGGGAAC
>NZ_BAAAQG010000003.1:281716-308170 GCF_039531545.1 Dietzia cercidiphylli | reverse complement strand
TGGGCGGCCTTCGTGATCCTGATCGGTACCGGTGGGGGGACTCGATCCCCCGACCTCACGATTATGAGTCGTGCGCTCTAACCAGCTGAGCTACACCGGCATGCCCTGCCAGTCGGGCGATCGAACCGCCCCGCACAGTGCGAGCCCCCTGACGGAATCGAACCGTCGACCTTTTCCTTACCATGGAAACGCTCTACCGACTGAGCTAAGGGGGCCGGCCACTCCGGTTCGCGAATCACTTCGCGGCTCGGGGTGAAAGCCTCTAGCAGATTACACACAGGCTCGAACGGGGCACAAATCGCCCGGTTGGATGGGGTCGGCGCCCCGCTGGCAGGATGAGGGGCATGCGCATCTCCGTGGTCGTCCCCGTCCTCGACGACGCCCACGAGCTCGCCGGGTGCCTCGCGGCCCTGCGTCGCCAGACCAGGACACCGGACGAGATCGTGGTGGTGGACAACGGTTGTGCCGACGACAGTGCCGAGGTGGCCCGCGACGCCGGGGCCAGGGTGGTCACCAAGGCCGTGCGGGGCATCCCCTCGGCCACGGCCACCGGTTACGACTCGGCCTCGGGAGACGTGATCGCCCGCCTGGACGCGGACTCCCGCCCGGGCCCGGACTGGGTGCAGCGGATCGACAAGGCGTTCACCGAGGACCCCGAGCTCGTGGCGATCTCCGGCCCGGGCGAGTTCATCGGGCTCAGCGGCTGGCGGGCCCGCGCCGCCCGGCTGCTCTACATGGACGCGTACTTCGTCTCCGTGGGCGCCGCGATGGCGCACCCGGTGCTGTTCGGGTCGAACCTGGCGATGCGGCGCGAGGCCTGGGATCGCGTGCGGGACGGGGTGAACCGATCGGACCCGGAGCTGCACGACGACATCGACCTGTCGTTCCAGTTCGGTGCCGCCGACCGCCTCCGGGTGGACCGGTCGCTCACCGTGGGCATCTCGGCGCGCCCGTTCGACGATCCCGCCGCGATGCGCCGGCGGTTCTCCCGCGCGTTCCGGACGATCGCCCGCAACTGGCGCATCAGCCCGCCCTCGCAACGCTGGATGGCCCGCGTCCAGCGCTGAGGCCTCAGGCGCGTCCTCGACGTGCGCGCCCCGGAGGTCGCGTGACCGCGGGGGCGGCGAGCGGCGTCAGGACCAGACGAGCACCGACCACAGAACGATCTGCGACACGCAGAAGCCCGCCAGCATGTTGAGCACCAGGAAGCGCTTCCAGCCCTCGTTGGTGCGCTCGGCATCGGCGTCGGTGACCCCGACATAGGCCGCCACGGTGGCGAGGTACGGCAGGATCGCGAAGGCTGCCCCGGAGGCCGGCCACGGCGCCGCCGCCAACAGGACGACCACCGCCGCGGCGTAGCAGGCCAGCGCGAACCACACCGCGGCCCGGGCCCCGAGCACGGTGGCGACGGACTTCAGGTCCGCCTCGCGGTCGAAGCGGACGTCCTGCACGGCCCCGAAGGCCTGCGAGGCCGCACCCCACAGCATGAACGCGATCAGGCACACCCACACCCCCCCGGTCAGTTCCGCACCGGCGATGGTCCAGCCGACGATCGCCGGGGAGACGAAGTGGAACGCGGAGGTGAGCGAGTCCAGGAACGGGATCTCCTTGAACCGCAGCCCCTTGGCGCTGTAGGCGATCACCGCGAACGCGCTCGCGGCGAGCCACAGGGACGACTCCACCGTCCCCGTCAGCACCAGGTACACGAGGAACGGCACGGTGGTCACCGCCGAGGCCACGAGGGTGGCCGTGTGACGGGACCGCTCGAGCACCGACCCCTCGACCCCGCCCTTGCGGGGGTTGCGCAGGTCGGACTCGTAGTCGAAGACGTCGTTGATCCCGTACATCGCGAGGTTGTACGGCACCAGGAAGAAGATCGTGCCGATCACGCCGACGAGGTCGAACCCCCCGGTGGCCAGGAAGTACGCCAGGGCGAACGGCGCGGCGGTGTTGACCCACGACACCGGCCGGGACGACCAGAACAGCGTGGTGAGCAGTCCCGGCGTCCCGGGCCGCTCGGGGGTGCGGACCTCGTCGTCGTCGCCGGGCTCCGGGGCGCGCGTCAGCAGCGCGTCCCCCCTCCCCGACACCGTCGGGCTCCCCACCTCGGCCCCGACCCGGGGTGACGCGGTGAGCAACGCCCACACCGACGGCACGAAGACCGCCGCGGCCACGGCGTAGGCGAAGTCCTCGATGGGCGCCACACCCAGGCGGATGCCGCTGGTGAGCGAGTCGTCATAGGCCACGAGCCCGGCCGAGATCATGATGTTGTCGAAGACCGCGGTGAGGATCATGAGGATCAGCAGCGCGCCGCCGACCCCGATCAGCCACCGGCGTCTCTCGGGCCCGCGCAGGCGCCAGGCCGCGAGGAGGGCCACGGCCACCACGGGGATGGACATGGTGAGGTTGAGGGTCGTGTACAGGCTGGTCACCGGCGTTCCCCCGTCATCCGGGAGGGCCGGGACGCCCTGGCCGCCCGGGAGTCCCGCGCGTGGTCGACCGCGCGCGAGACCCCCGCCGCGCACACCAGCGCGAGGTGGGACAGGAACGCCAGGAACACGACCTCCTCGAACGGGATCTCCGGCGCCACCAGCAGCCCGGTCATGAAGTCGGTCTGTCCGCGGAAGAACACCCCGCTGCGCACCCCGAGCACGTCCCAGGTGAGCAGCAACGCCACGGAGGCGGAGACGGCGAGCGCCGCGGCGGCGGGCGCACGGAACGCCGCCAGCTTCCAGCGGTGGTCGATCACCAGGATCCCGGCGAAGGAGACCGCCTGGACCAGGAGATAGGACAGCCCGATCACCTGTCGAACACCGCTCTGTCGAACACCGTGCCCCCGCCGGGCTCCGCCACCGGGGCGGTCCCCGTGTCGCCACGGACGTGTTTGAGCACCAGCTCGGCGCTGATGAGGCACATCGGCAACCCGATCCCGGGGATGGTGGACGCCCCCGCGTAGTAGAGACCGTCGACGTGCCTGGAGACGTTGCGGGTCCGGAAGAACGCGCTCTGGGCCAGCGTGTGGGCGGGGCCGAGGGCGGTGCCGCGCCATGCGCCGAGGTCATCTTCCAGGTCCGCCGGGGCGATGGTGCGACGGACGACCACCCGCTCGGCCAGGTCCGGGATCCCGGTCCAGTCGGCGATCTGGGCGATGGCCTGGTCGGCCGCCGCCTCGATGGTCGCGTCGCCCGCGCCGTCCACGCCGCCGTGGCCGAGACCCGGGTCGGCGGGGATGGGGACCAGGACGAAGAGGTTCTCGTGCCCGGCGGGGGCGATGCCGGAGTCGGGTCCGTCGGTCGCGCTGGGTCGGCAGACGTAGAGCGAGGCCGGGTCGGGGATGTGGGTGGAGTCGCCGAAGATGGCGTCGAAGCCCTCCTCCCAGCGGTCGGTGAACAGCAGCGTGTGGTGCGCCAGCTGCGGCAGCTCCCCCCGGACTCCGAGCAGCATGAGCAGCGCGCCTGGTCCGGGCGTCTTCGAGTCCCAGTAGGACTGCGGGTAGGTGCGGAGCTCCTCCGGGAGCCACCGGGTCTCGAGGTGGTGCAGGTCGGCGGCGCCCACCACGAGTCCGGCGGGCAGCGTCCGCTCGGTGCCGGACCGGTCTCGCACCCGGACGCCGGTCACCCGGGCGCGGGCCGTCCCGCCGTCCGAGCCGGCGTCGGAGGTGGTGGTGAGTTCCACCGCCTCGGTGCCCGTGTGGATACGCACCCCCTGCGCCTCGGCCACCCGGCGGACGGCGGCGATGAGCTCGGTGAACCCTCCGCGCGGGTACAACACCCCGTCGGTGAGGTCGAGATGGCTCATCAGGTGGTAGATCGACGGGGCGAGGTACGGCGAGGAGCCCAGGAACACGGCCGGGTAGCCGAGGATCTGGTGGATCCGGCGGTCGGTGAACCGGCGGGCGACGAAGGACTGCAGCGGCTGGACGAGCCGCGCCACCAGCGACCCCGCCCGGGCCAGCACGTCCGGTCGCACCAGAGCGGGGTACGAGGTGAAGTTGGTGTAGAGGAACCGGCGCAGCGCCAGGTCGTAGGTCGCCCCGGCCGAGTCGAGGTACTTCCCCAGAGCGGTACCCGCGCCCGGCTCGAGCGATTCGAACAGGTCCTGCGACGCCTGGCGATCCGAGCGGATGTCGACCGGGTCGGCCTGCCCCTCGAAGTAGACGCGGTATCCGGGATCCAGCCGGACCAGGTCGAGCTCCTCGGCGGCCGACGAGCCGCACAGCCGGAAGAAGTGGTCGAACACCTCGGGCATCAGATACCAGGACGGGCCGGTGTCGAAGCGGAACCCGTCCGCCGACCAGCTGCCGGCGCGACCGCCCACCTCGTCCGTCGCCTCGACCAGCGTGACGTCGCGGCCCTCGCGGGCGAGCAGGGCGGCGGTGGCCAGTCCGGCGATCCCTCCGCCCACCACCACGACGGGGCCGTCCGGGGCCTGCCCGCGCGCGTGGGCGCCGGGCAGTCGGTCCGTCAGGGCGCGGACGCCCGACCCGACGAGGCTCCGGGCGCTCATCGCACGACCGCCCGTCCACGGGCCGCGCCGGATCGTCCCCGCCCGGAGGCGGCCCGTCCGATCACGGCGAGCTTGACCGGGCCCGGCACCCGGACCCGGCCCGCGCTCACCCCGGCCGCACCGGCCACACGCAACCGGTCGTTGAGCTCGGCGAACAGGTCGTGCGCGGCCAGCACGGCGACCCGGTCGCGCCCTGGGATCCGGTCGATCGAGGCGCGGGCGATGCGCAGGTCGGCGTCCACGTCGTCGGCGAGCTCGGCGACGTCCCGGTCGGTCAACGCGCGCGGGTCACGGCCCGGCAGGTAGTTGCGGCCGAGGTCGAGCGAGTCCTCGCGGATGTCGCGGAGGAAGTTGACCTTCTGGAAGGCCGAACCGAGCGCTCGTGCTCCGGCGGCCATCTCGTCACTGTCACCCAGTCCCCCACCGGCGAACGTGCGCAGACACATCTCCCCGATCACCTCCGCGGAACCGTGGATGTACCGGCGCAGGGACTCCGGCGTGTGCTCGGTGACCTCCAGGTCGGCCTCCATGGAGTCGTAGAACGGGTCGATCAACCGGGCGCCGATCCCGAACCGGCGGGCGGTGTCCGCGAAGGCGTGCGTGACCGGGTCCGGATCGAGACCCCGCTCGACCGCGCGGTGGGTGCGACGGCGGGCGTCGGCGATGAGCTCGCGGGCGGCGTCGGGGTCGTCCATCGCGCCGTCGACGACCTCGTCCCCGACCCGGGCCCACGCGTAGATCGCGGCCACGTGCGGCCGGGTGGCCGGCGCCAGCAGCCTGCAGGCCAGGGAGAACGAGGTGGAGTACCGGCGCAGGATCACGTCACTGCACGCGCGGGCGGCCTCCGTGAACTCGGCGTGCGGGCTCTGCGGGGTCATCGGGTCCTCTCGAGGGCGGTGGCCAGGTGGGGGTCGAGCGCGGAACGGAGTTCATGGGGGACGGCCGGGGAGTCCAGGGCGGCGCGGGCGGCGGTCACCAGGTCTTCGGCGATGCCCAGGGCGTGATCGCGGGCGCCGCACTCGGCCAGCAGCGCCCGGGCGGCGGCCGGGTCAGGGCCGGGCCGGCCGGCGTCGGTGCCACCGAGCGCGGCGTCGATGCGCGGCCAGAGATCGGTGGTGGCGGCGAAGGCCAGCAACACCGTGGGGGCCCGGCGCACGAGATCGCCCTCGTTGGACTTGCCGGTCACCGCCGGGTCGCCGAACACGCCCAGGACGTCGTCGACCACCTGGTACGCCGTGCCCAGGTGGCGACCGGTCTCACGGAGCGGGGGGATCATCTCCTCCGGCCCCCCGGCCAGGACCACGCCCAGCACCATGGGCAGGGTCACGGAGTAGGCCGCGGTCTTGGCGGCACCGATCGCCAGTGCGTGTTCCTGCGTGGTCGGCTCACCGTGGGCCGCACCGTGCACGTCGGCGTACTCCCCGGCGATGGAGGCCACCACCGCGCGTTCGACCTCCGCCATGGCGCGGTGCAGCACGGGCGCCGGCACGGGCAACCGGGCGAACTCGCCCATCGCGGCCACCAGGAGGAGATCCCCGCCGAGCAGTCCCCCCACCATGCCGACGTGCGCGGCGGTCTCCCGGGACAACCCCTGCTCGGCACCCCGCGTTGTGGTCCGACCCTGCAGGTTGGGCCGGCCCCGGCGGTGGTCGTCGCCGTCGGCCACGTCGTCGTGGACCAGGAAGGCCTCGTGGAGGAGTTCGAGCGCCTGACAGGCGGCGGCGCGAACCGCCTCGTCGCGACCGCCGGCGTGCGTGTAGACCGCGTCGAACAGTGCCGAGCGCATGCCCTTGCCGGATCGGGTGGTGCGGTCGAGATCGGCCGCCCAGTCGTCGACGGCGGGACCCAGGCCGTCGGGCAGGTCGCGAGAGGTCATCCGCTGGGCGGCGCTTACCGAATCCAGTGTCATGTCCTGTTGTTCGGAGCCGACCCTGTCGTGGATACCCCTCACCTCGAATCTTTTCGATGAGATGCGGCACACCGGCGTCCCGCACCCGGCGCCGCTGATGTCCACGGTGTCACACGGCCACACTATCGCGGCCAGGAAATGCACGAAGACCCCCGCTTGTGGCGGGGGTCTCGCGTGCCAGATGATGGATTCGAACCAACGTAGGCATAAGCCGACGGATTTACAATCCGCTCCCTTTGGCCGCTCGGGCAATCTGGCGTGCACCCTTGAAGGCGCTAGGACACGATACAACGCGTGTGACCCCCGGTGCCAAATCGGGGGCCGGCGGGGTGGCCCGGGCGGATGTCACGGCCGGGTAGCCTGGCCGGGATCGTCCCCCAACCCAGGAGAAGGAGCGCGTCCATGGCCTCGGAGTCCTCGTTCGACATCGTCTCGGAGTTCGACCGCCAGGAGGTGGACAACGCCCTCAACCAGGCCGCCAAGGAGCTGGGCACCCGCTACGACTTCCGCGGTACCGACGCCGGTATCGAGTGGAAGGGTGACGACGCGGTGGAGATCGTCGCGGCCTCCGAGGACCGTGTGCTGGCGGCCAAGGACGTGTTCATCGAGAAGCTGGTCCGCCGGGGCCTGAGCATGAAGGCGCTGGAGGTGGGCGACCCGATGCCGTCCGGTAAGGGCTTCCGCCTGGTCGGCTCCCTCAAGCAGGGCATCGACAAGGAGAACGCCAAGAAGATCACCAAGCTCCTGCGCGACGAGGGCCCCAAGGGCGTCAAGGCGCAGATCCAGGGCGAGGAGATCCGGGTGTCGTCCAAGAAGCGCGACGACCTGCAGGAGTGCATGCAGCTGCTCAAGAAGGCCGATCTCGAGGTCGCGCTGCAGTTCACCAACTACCGGTAGTCCGACGACCGTGCCCTTCCCAGGGGGACGCAGGAGGAGCCGGCGGCGTGCCGCCGGCGCGGGCGGCGTGCGGGTGCTCGCCGCGGCCGTGGGGATGTCCCTGCTGGCGGGATGTTCTGTCGGGATCGACGACGACGAGGGCTCGCCTCTGCTCACGGTCTTCGCCGCCGCCTCGCTCACCAGCGCGTTCACCCGGATAGCCGAGGACTACGAGCGTCAGAACCCCGAGGTCGAGGTACGGCTGTCCTTCGACGGATCGGCCGGGCTGGTCGACCAGATCGCCGGGGGCGCTCCCGCCGACGTGTTCGCCTCGGCGGATGCCGCGAGCATGGACCGGGCGCTCGCCGAGGGACTGATCCCCGGTGAGCCGGTGGAGTTCGCGACCAACGTCCTCACCCTGATCACCCCGCCCGGGAACCCCGCCGGCGTCACCGGTCTGGACCGCTCACTCGACGGCACCCGGTTGGTCGTGTGCGCTGACGGTGTCCCCTGCGGCGACGCGGCGCGCGCGCTGGCCGCGGCGGCCGGCGTCGAACTGCGACCGGTGAGCGAGGAATCCAAGGTCACCGACGTGCGCGGCAAGGTCACCTCCGGGGAGGCCGACGCCGGGATCGTCTACGTCACCGACGCCCGCGCGGCCGGGGACCGGGTCGAGCAGATCGCGATCCCCGCGGCGCGGACCGATCCCAACCGCTATCTGATCGCGGCGACGGGCCAGGCGGATGCGGCACCCACAGATGCGGCCCGGGCGGAGGCGGCCAGGCGCTTCGTCGACGCCGTCACCGGACCGTCGGGGCAGGCCGTGCTCGCCGCCCACGGGTTCGGCCTCCCGTGACCCGACCCCCGCTCCCCCGCTGGCTGCTCGTCGCCGCGACCCTCGCGGTGACCCTGGCCGCCGTGCCGCTGCTGGGCATGGCGGCGCGTATCCCGTGGGCCGAGGTCCCCGAACTGCTCACCTCGGAGGCCGCACGGCAGGCCGCGCTGCTCAGCCTGCGCACGTGCGTGGTGTCCACCATGCTCTGCGTGCTGCTGGGCACTCCCCTCGCGGTGCTGCTGTCCCGCAGCCACGGGCCCCTGGCCGGTGTGGCCCGCACGGTCACGGCGCTGCCGATGGTGCTGCCGCCGGTGGTGGCGGGGCTGGCCCTGCTCACCACGCTCGGGCGCACCGGCGTGGTGGGCCGGCACCTGTCCGTGCTGGGAGTCGAGATCGGCTTCACCACCGCCGCCGTGGTGATCGCGCAGACCTTCGTGGCCATGCCGTTCCTCGTCATCTCTCTCGAGGGGGCCCTGCGGTCGGTGGACGCCCGGCTCGAGCGCACCGCCGCCTCCCTGGGCGCCTCCCCCACCCGGGTGCTCGCCACGGTGACGCTGCCGATGGTCCTGCCCGCCCTGCTCGCCGGGGCCTCCATGTCCTTCGCCCGCGCGCTGGGCGAGTTCGGCGCCACCCTGACCTTCGCCGGATCGCTGCAGGGGACCACGCGAACGCTGCCGCTGGAGATCTACCTGAGCCGGGAGGCGGACTCCGAGTCCGCCCTCGCGCTGGCCCTGCTGCTGATCGTGGTGGCCGCGGTGCTCCTGGCGACCTCGGCGTTCGTCGCACGACGGGTGGCGGTGTCCCGTGGCTGAGCGCCCACTCGCCGGGCGCCCGGCAGACGCCGGCGCCGCCAGTGCTGCCGCCGCCGCTGCTGCGGCCGCGCTCGACTGCCGGGTCGCGGAGCGCGACGTCGAGCTCAGCCTCACGGTGCCGGCCGGCCGCCGGGTCGCGATCGTCGGCCCCAACGGGGCGGGCAAGTCCACCGCCCTGGCCCTGCTGGCCGGACACCTGCGCCCGGACTCGGGGGAGGTCCACCTCCACGGGCGGCCGGTCAGCTCGCCGGGCCTCCACGTACCCGCGCACCGCCGCCGCGTGGTCTCCCTCGAGCAGCGGCCCGGGCTCTTCCCCCACCTGTCCGCGCTGGACAACGTGGCCTACGGACCGCGCGCCCGCGGCGTGCGCAGACGCCCGGCCCTGGACCGCGCCCGCGCCGAGCTCGAGGCCGTGGGCTGCGCCGACCTCGCCGACCGCAGGCCCCACGAGCTGTCCGGTGGCCAGGCCCAGCGTGTCGCGCTCGCCCGGGCCCTGGCCGTGGATCCCGAGCTGGTCCTGCTGGACGAGCCTCTGGCCGCACTGGACGTGGAGATCGCGCCCGGGATCCGGCGACTCCTCGCGGACCGGCTCACCGGTCGCACGGTGGTCATGGTGACCCACGATCCGCTGGATCTCTGGGCGATGGCGGACGACGTCGTCGTGATCTCGCGGGGTCGCGCCGTCCAGTCCGGCACCGTCGAGGGCGTGCTGTCCCGCCCGGGGTCGGATTTCGCCGCGCGCCTGGCGGGCGTGTCACTGCTCGAGGGCACGGTGGTCGACGACGACGAGCTGCGCACCCCCGGCGGCGACGCCGTCACCGGCTACCGCCCGGACGCGGAGACCGCGGAGGTGTCGGGCTGGGTGACGGGTGCGCGCGCGATCGCGACCGTCGATCCGCGGGCGGTGGCCGTCCATGCGGCGCAGGGGCCCGCGCAGCAGGCAGGCGACGCCGCCGGGTCAGCTCCGAACGCCGGGTCAGCCGCGAACGGAGTCGCCCCCCGGAGCCTGTCCAGCGCACGAAACGCCTGGCCGGCACGCGTGGTGGGGCTCGCCCCGGCGGGGGCGCTCACCCGGGTGACCACCGAGCTCCGCGACGGCCAGCGTGTCGACGCCGAGGTGACCAGCCGATCGGCCGCGCAGCTCGCACTCGCGCCGGGAGTGGACGTGACGCTGGTGGTCAAAGCCGCGCAGGTCGCTCTCTACCCGCGCGCCTGACGTCGGACCCGGACTCGCCCCCACAACCGCTCCCGGCGATGGACTCCGGCGTGTACCGCTGCTCACGCGCGAGTTCACCGTTAGGAGCGGATGCCGCACGGGTGGGCAGGCGCGAGAGCGGAAGCCAGCCGAGCGCTGGACGGGTGTGCAGGCGCGAGAGCGGAAGCCAGCCGAGCGCTGGACGGGCGCGCAGGCGCAGGAGCGGATGCCCGGCGCGGCGGTCAGCTCACGCGGTCGACGGTGAACCGGACCAGCCGCCGCAGCGCCTCGTTCGCGGGACCGGCGGGCAGCACGTCCAGCTCGGCCATGGCGTCCGCCACGTACTGCTCGAGCGTCGCCCGCGCGCGCCGCATCCCCTCGGAGGCGCGGAGGAGATCCAGGGCCTCGTGGACCTCGGAGTCGTCGGTCAGCGGCTGCCCCAACAGTTCACGGAGGCGGTCGCCGTCGGTGGAACCGGCCTCGAGCGCGTAGATCATGGGCAGCGTGTGCACACCCTCGCGCAGGTCGGTCCCGGGAGTCTTGCCCGAGTCGGACGACGGAGAGGCGATGTCGATGATGTCGTCGGCGATCTGGAACGCGATCCCCACGGCGTCTCCCAGCCGTCGCAGACTCTGGATCTGCTCGTCGGAGGCGCCGGAGTACTCGCCGCCGAACTGGGCGGCGGCCGCGATCAGCGACCCGGTCTTCTCCCAGATCACGCGGAGGTAGTGACCGGCGGCGTCCCCGCCGTCGCCCGGACCGACGGTCTCCCGCATCTGCCCGGTGACCAGTTCCGCGAAGGTCTGGGCGATGAGCTGGACCGCGGCCGGGCCGAGGTCCGCCAGGAGCATGGAGGAATGGGCGAAGAGGAAGTCGCCGGCGAGGATCGCGGTGGAGTTGTCCCAGCGGCTGTTGGCGGACTCCACGCCGCGGCGCACGGCCGCCTCGTCCATCACGTCGTCGTGATAGAGCGTGGCCAGGTGGATCATCTCGCACACCACGGCGGCCTTGACCAGGCGCTCGCGGTCGGGTTCCGGACCGAGCTCTCCGGTGAGCAGGGTGACGACGGGCCGGAAGCGCTTCCCGCCGGCGGTGACCAGGTGCAGGGCGACCTCGGTGAGGAAGTCCTCCCCGGTCTCGAGTCGGCTCACCAGGAGCTCCTCGACCTCCACCAGTCGCGCCCTCAGCAGCGCCGCGAGATCCGCGTCGCCGACGTCCACGCCCGCCACCACATGGTCGGGCGCCGTCTCAGCGGTGCCGGTCGTCACAGAATCGCTCGACATCCTCATTCGTCCTCGTCGCCTGGTGCGGACCGGCATCGACCGACCCTGACGACAGACTACGGTCCCCACCCGGGGGCTGCGGCACCCCACCCCGGCCGAGGTCGGCGCCGACCGGTCCGGCGCGGACCTGCCACCATGGAGCGCATGGACCCACGGCCGCGACCTCCCGCTTCGACCGATGTCCTCGTGGTGGGGTGCGGGCCCGCCGGTTCGGCGACCGCCACGTGGCTGGCGCGTGCCGGCCGCGAGGTCACGGTGCTGGACGCAGCGGAGTTCCCGCGGGACAAGACCTGCGGCGACGGCCTGACCCCGCGGGCGATGGGCGAGGTGGACCGGTTGGGTCTGGGCGACTGGGCCCGTGACCGGATCACCATCCAGGGGCTGGAACTGCGGGGCTTCGGCCACGAGCGGCGCGTGCCGTGGCCGGCCGGGGATCACGGCGGGGTCGCCTCGGCGGTGCGCCGCACGGTGTTCGACGACCGCCTGCGTGAGGCCGCCGTCGAGGCCGGGGCGACGGTGCTCGACGGGGTGCGCGTGACGGACGTGGAGAAGGGCGACGACGGCGAGGTGGTCGCGGTCCGGGCCGGGGCCGATCGCATCGCGTGCCGGACGCTCGTTCTCGCCGACGGCGTCCGCTCGCCGGTGGGTCGGTTGCTCGGCCGGACCTGGCACCGCGACTCGGTGTACGCCGTGGCCGCCAGGTCGTACGTGCGCTCGTCCAGACACGATTATCCGTGGATCGGGTCCGATCTGGAACTCCGTGACGAGGCGGGGACCATCCAACCCGGCTACGGCTGGGTGTTCCCGCTGGGCGACGGCGAGGTCAACCTCGGGGTGGGGGCCCTGGCCACGGCGTCGCGGCCGGCGAACGTCGCGGTCAAGGACCTCCTGCGGCACTACGCCCGTAGCGTACGCGGCAGCTGGGCGCTGGAGGGTGACCCGCGTGCGGTGACGTCGGCGCTGCTCCCGATGGGCGGTGCGGTCTCGGGACTGGCCGGGCGGAACTGGGCGGCGGTGGGTGACGCGGCGGCCTGCGTCAACCCGCTCAACGGGGAGGGTATCGACTACGCCCTCGAGGGCGGTCGGCTCCTCGCGGACCTGGTGGTCGCCGGCGGCCCGGGCGGTGACCTGACCCGGGCGTGGCCCGAGGTGCTGCGCAGGAACTACGGCGAGGCGTTCGCGATCGCCCGGGACGCCGCCCGGTTGCTCACCTACCCCCGGTTCCTGCCGTTGGCCGGGCCGGTGGGGATGCGGTCGCAGACTCTGATGTCGGCGGCCGTGCGGTGCATGTCCAACACGGTGGCGGAGTCGGATCGCGACATCGTCGCCCGCGGCTGGAGGGCAGCGGGCTCGGTGGCCCGCCGGTTCGACCGCCGCCCGCTCTTCGCGGACTGACCCGGCTCTTCGCGGACTGACCCGGCTCTTCGCGGACTGGCCCGGCCGCGCCGCTCGCGCGGCCCCGGGTATGTGCCGCACGCGGTGATTCAACCCTGCGGGTCGGGAGGGCTGGTCAGGCCGGGCTTCGGGTCAGGCCGGGCGGCGGGCCAGGTGGATCGCGGCGATCCCGCCGGTGAGGTTGGTGACGCTGCAGCGCTCCCAACCGCTGGACTCCACCAGCGAACGCAGGGCCTGCTGGTCCGGCCAGTCGCGGATCGACTCGGCGAGGTACACGTACGCATCGGGGTTCGAGGACACGCTGGTGGCGATCCTGGGCAGCGCCCGCATCAGGTAGTTCATGTACACCGCACGGAAGGGCGGGAAGACCGGGGTGGAGAACTCCACCACGGCCAGCCGCCCGCCCGGCCGGACGACTCGCGCCATCTCGCGCAGTCCCGCCGCGGTGTCCTGCACGTTGCGCAGTCCGAAGCTGATGGTGGCGGCGTCGAAGGAGTCATCGGCGAACGGCAGCGCCATGGCGTCGCCGGCGACCTTGGGCACGTCCCGTCCGGCGCCGGCACGGAGCATGCCGAGCGAGAAGTCGGCGGCGACGCACCACGCGCCGGACTTCGCCAACTCCACCGTGGAGACCGCGGTCCCGGCGGCCAGGTCGAGGATGCGTTCCCCGGGACGGGGTGCGAGCAGCGAGCGCGCCCGGCGGCGCCACACGTGGTCCATGCCCCCGGAGAGGACGGTGTTGGTCAGGTCGTAGCGCTTCGCGACGCCGTCGAACATCGACGCGACGTCACGGGGCTGCTTGTCGAGATTGGCGCGGGACACGCCGTCGACGCTACCCCGCCGTGGAGCGGCGGACCGGCTCAGGCCCGTCGCTCCCGTGGGCCGGCTCAGGCCCGTCGCTCCCGTGGACCGGCCCGGGCCCGCCGGACCGCGCGGGCCCGTGGGTCGCCTCAGGCGACCACTCGCGTGGCTCGCCCGGTGCCGACCCCGCCGGAGGTCGAGCGGGCGCCGGCGGCGCGGTAGTGGTCGAACAGCTGGCCACAGACGGCGTCCCAGGTGCGTCCCACGACGGTCGCGCGGGCGTCCGCCGCCAGCCGCGCGTGGTCGGCCAGCACCAGATCCACGGTCCGGGAGATCTCCGCCGCGTACCGGCGCGGGTCGAGGAGATATCCGTTGACCCCCGGCCGGACCAGGTCGCGCGGACCACCCTGGTCGGGGCCCACGACCGGCACCCCGGAGGACTGGGCCTCCTGGATGGACTGACAGAACGTCTCGAACTCACCGGCGTGGCAGAACACGTCGAGGGTGGCGTAGGCCTGCCCGAGTTGGTCTCCGTGGAGCTCGCCGGTGAAGATCGCGTGGGGCATGGCGGCCCGGAGCGCCGGGCGGTCGGGGCCGTCGCCGACGATGACCAGTCGCAGGTCCCCGTCCGGGCCAGACCTGTCGGCGAGCGCCCGGAGCCGCTCGACGTGCTTCTCCGGCGCCAGGCGCCCGACGAATCCGACGACGGGCCGCCCGTCCGGGGACCAGCGATCGTGGAGGGCCTGGCTGCGGTGGCAGGGGGCGAACCTCTCCGAGTCGACGCCCCGCCCCCACCGGTACAGGCGCGGGACGCCGTGCGCCGCCAGGTTCTCCATCGCGGCGGTGGACGGGGCGAGCGTGCGGTCGCAGGTCGAGTGGACGGCCCGGGTCCACGCCCAGGCCGCCTCCGCCATGGCGCCGATCCCGTAGGAGGTGGAGAACCCGGCGACGTCGGTCTGGTAGACCGCCACCGACGGGACGTCCAGTGCGCGTGCCGCGGCCGCACCGGCCGCGCCCAGGACGAACGGCGAGGCCAGGTGGACCACGTCGGGCGAGAAGTGCCGGAGGGCGTTGTACACGCTCGGGCTGGGCGCGCCCACGGGCAGCGAGGACACCACCGGGACCCTCACGGCGGTGACCCGGTGGACCGGATAACCCAGGTGGTGGTCCGGTCCGGGCGCACCGGAGGTGCCGAGCAGAGGCGCCATGGCGCTCACCAGCGGGTGGGCCCGGACCGCATCGGTTGCCCCGCGGCGCAGGCCGACGTTGCCGGACGGCGCGACCACCAGGCAGTCGTGGCCGTGCCGACGTGCGTACTCGAGGACCCTCAGGACGGAATTGGTGACGCCGTTGACGCTGGGCAGGAACGATTCGGTGACGATGGCTACGCGCACACCGTCACTGTCTCCCGCCCGGACCACCGGACGGTGATCAGCGCGGGTCGGTGCGGGGAACTCGTGGTGTCAGCCGGTGAACCCCTGGTGACGCGACGGCATACGCGAGCGCGGCGAGCGGTATGACCACCGCGGGGACGGAGAGGGCGGGCAGCACGGCGACCGTCCAGCTCCGGCCCGAGACGCGCACGAGGTCGGGGTTGGCACGCCGGAACTCGACCTGGACCCGCTGCCCCTCGATCAGCCCGACCGGGTAGAACACCCCCGTCACCGGCCGGACGTGGTGGCCGCCGCCGGCGTCGAACTCCACCGCGGCCCGTCGGTCGGTGACCTCGGTGACGGTGGCGGTGGCGCTGCCCATGTCCCGGTCGATGCGCTGGTCGTTGACGAAGCAGGCCAGCAGGATGAGCGCGGCCGTCAGGAGCGAGAAGGCGGCGGTGACGACGGCGGTGGCACGCACGATCCGCCGGGTCCGGACCGCGCGGCGGGCCCGCCTGCCGGCGACCGTCATGCTCACCCGCCGGCCCCCGGACCGCCGGTCTCCGGCCCCCCGGGCTGCGGTGCCTGCGCCGCCGGAGACCCCTGCGGAGCCGACAGCGCCTCGTCCCGCATGGCCCCGTGCAGTTCGCGCAGGCCGGCGCGGTCGGTGGCCACCCGGACGACCCGCAGTCCCGCGGGCACGATGTCGCGGTGCGCGACGGCCGCCTCGGAGAGCAACTCCTCGAGCCCGGCCGGGTCGGTGTCGGTGAAGGGCACCCCGAACCCCGCGCAGAGGGCGGCGAGATCGGCCCCGTGCGGGGTGCCGAACACGCGCTCGAAGTCGGTCGCCAACCGCGGATCACCCTGTTCGAGCAGGGCGAAGATGCCGCCCCCGTCGTCGTCGGCCACCACGATGGTCAGGTCGTCGGGGTGCTTCTCCGCCGGCCCCAGCAGCAGCCCGGACACGTCGTGGAGGAAAGTCAGGTCGCCGAGCAGAGCGATCGTCCGGCCCGGTGCGGACAGCGCGACACCGATCGCGGTGGACACGGTGCCGTCGATCCCGGACGCGCCCCGGTTGGCGTACACGGCCACGTCCGGGTCCAGCGGGCCGACCAGGGACAGGTCACGGATGGCGTTGGAGGCACCCACCACGAGGTTGTCCCCGCCTCGCACCCCCCGGGCCACCGCCCGGGCCACGTGCAGGCCGGTGGGCGCCGCGGTCTCGAGGTGGCGGTCCAGGACCCGGTCGACGGCGGCCCGGGCGCGGGCGTCGGCGCGCCCGGTGAGACCGGTCCACGCGTCGTCGACGCCCCATCCGGTCAACACGGAGTCCGCGAGTTCGGCCGCACTGCCGGTGGGGTTGGGGGCGTGCGGGCCCGCGTCGAGGATCACCAGGTCCACGTCCGGGTCCGCGAGCAGCCGGGTCACCGACCGGTGCA
Source organism: Dietzia cercidiphylli (assembly GCF_039531545.1). NCBI lineage: Bacteria > Bacillati > Actinomycetota > Actinomycetes > Mycobacteriales > Dietziaceae > Dietzia > Dietzia cercidiphylli. Next base: position 291,746 of record NZ_BAAAQG010000003.1, on the reverse strand, counting down.
GGGTCGGCCGCCCGGTCACCACCACCTGTTCGGGCCGCAGCCCGGGGACCGCCAGGGGGTGCACGGGGTGCAGCGGGACCGGGGCACCGGGCTCCGCCACCGTCGGTACCCCCACGAGCCCGGCCACCGGCCCGGCCCCGGCGCCCGAGATGACCAGCGTGGGGCGGGTGAGGTCCACGGCCACCGCGGAGTCGGCGGGTGCGGAGTCGACGCCCGCGCCCGCCCGCTGGACCCAGGGTCGACCGTCCGGACGCCCGGGCGGGAGTCCGTCCGACCTCCCGTCGGGGCCCACCTCGTCGTCGTCGCCCTGGTCTGTCCCTCCCGCACCGCCCACGACGTGGTCCTCGTCGCCCTCGGCCGGGACCAGCGGCTCTCGGAAGGCGATGTCGACCTGCACCGGACCGGGGTGGCCCGGCGCGGTGGCGGTGAGGATCGCGCGGCCGATCGCGCTGCGCCAGTGGCGGTGCTCGACGTCGGGGTCGCCGGCCGCGCCCAGCTCGATGACGGCGCGGGCGTGCGGACCGAACAGCCCCACCTGGTCGATGGTCTGATTGGCGCCGGTCCCGCGCAGCTCCGGCGGGCGGTTGGCGGTGAGCGCGAGGATCGGCACGCCCGAATGGGCGGCCTCGACCATCGCCGGGTGGAGATTGGCCACCGCGGTGCCGGAGGTGACGACGACGGGGACCGGTCGCCTGGAGCCCGAGGCCAGCCCCAGGGCGGTGAAGGCCGCCGCGCGTTCGTCGATCCGCACGTGCAACACCAGCCGTCCGGTCCGCTCGGCGGCGGCGAGCGCGAGCGCGAGGGGCGCGCTGCGCGAGCCGGGGCACAACACCGCGTCGGTGACCCCGTGGCGGATCAACTCGTCGACGACGACGCGGGCCTGCGCGGTGCTCGGGTTGCTGGCGCGCGGCGTGCTCGGGGTGGCCTGGCTGGGGTTCATCACCTCCAGCCTAGTTGTCGCCCCCGGTGGTCGCCGGGTCGTCGTGGTCGGGCTCCACCGGACCGGCCGCGTGGGCAAGCCGCCCCGCGATCGCCGCGAGATGCCCGCGCAGCGAGTCCGGGGACTCCACGACGAACGGCCCGGGCAGTCGCCCCAGGTGCCAGGCCAGCTCGTCGAGCTCCGGCGCGCCGGTCTCCAGGCGGCAGGCCGGTCCGTCGGGGTGGTCGGCGGACCGCAGCTCCGTCACCGTTCCGTACGTGGGCGGGAAGCACTCGAGCACCTCCTCGGCGGGGGCGTGGACCACGACGCTCGCGAGATGCTCGTACGGCGCGGCGGTCACCGAGTGCTGGACGTGGGTGGCCGGGTCGGGCACGTCCGGCCGCGGGGTGAAACGCCAGCGACTGCGGTGCACCGCCCGGATACGGTCCAGTCGGAAGGTCCGCCAGTCCGCGCGCTCGAGATCGTAGGACAGCAGGTACCAGCGTCGGCCCAGCACGACGATCCGGTAGGGCTCGACCCGGCGTTCGGTGTCGCGGCCGGCGCGGTCACGGTAGTCCAGCCTCACCTGCTCGCTCCCCCGCACCGCGTGTCCGAGCTCCATGAGCAGCTCCGGCTCGACGGGGGTGTCGGTGCCGGGGACGGCCACCATCGACTCGCTGACGTCGGCGACCTTCTCCCGCAGCCGTCCCGGCATGACCTGGTCGAGCTTGGTCAGGGCGCCCAGTGCGTGCTCGCCGACGCCGGCCACGGCTCCCCCGGCCGCCAACCGCAGGGCGATCGCCACGGCCACGGCCTCGCGGTCGTCCAGCAGCAACGGCGGCAGCCGCCGGCCCGATCCCAGCCGGTACCCCCCGCCCGCGCCGCGTTCGGACTCGACCGGGTAGCCCAGGTCGCGCAGTCGGTCCACGTCCCGCCGCACCGAGCGGGTGGTGACCCCGAGCTCGGCCGCGAGTTCGGGCCCGGTCCACACGGTGCGCCGCTGCAGCAGGTCGAGCAGCCCCAGCACCCGCTGGGTCGTGGGCATCTTGTCCTCGGTCACGTCGTCCACTCTCGCACCGGCAGAGGACCAGATCTGTCCTGATCACCTGAGAGTCTGCTGTCGGACCGCGAGAGAGCCGCCCGACCGTCGGCCGACCGCCCCCACCACCGGGAGACCACCATGACCACAGCCCGCACCATCGACTGGACCGACCAGCTCGCCGATCAACTCGAATACCACTAGACCGGCCACCTCCGGCCTCGCCTGGAGGGACTGACCGACGCCGAGTACCACTTCTCCCCCGCACCCGATGATCGGACCTGGGGCGTGCGCCCCCGGGGCACCGGTTCCGCGGAGGTGCAGGCCGGGAGCGGCGACTTCACGATCGACTTCGCCTATCCCGAACCGCGGCCCGCACCGCTGACGACCATCGCGTGGCGGATCGGCCACGTGGTCGTGGGAGTGCTCGGGGCCCGGTGGCACGACCACTTCGGCGGACCGCCCCACGATTACATGACCCACGAGTTCGCCGGTGACGCCGTGGGCAGACTCGCCCAGCTCGACCGCACCTACGCGGGCTGGATGGAGGGGGTCCGGGGGCTCGACGACGACGCCCTCGCCGCGCCCGTCGGGGAGGCCGAGGGCCACTGGTCCGCCGCCCCCATGGCCACCCTCGTCCTGCACATCCACCGCGAGGTCATCCACCACGGCGCGGAGCTGTGCCTGCTCCGCGACCTGTACGCCCACACCCATTGATCCGGTCGACCCGTCTGACCCGTCTGACCCGTCTGACCCGGACGACCCGTCGGCATCCGCCGACACCACACCATCCCCGACCCACCACCGAGGAGTTCGCCATGCCACTGTTCGCCGCCACCCACACCACCGAGCGCGACACCCTGCTCGAATGGATCGACGACGCTCTCGTCAACGCCCGCTCGATCGTCCACGGCCTCACCGGCGACCAACTGCGGGCGCGTCCGGTCCCGTCGAGTGAGCTGACGCTCGGCTGGCTGATCCTGCACATCGGTCAAGTGGCCGAGGACTGGCTGGGCCGGGCGGCCGCCGCGCCCGACCCCCTGGAGACGGGACGCTCGCTGCCGGAGACCTTCGAGTGGGCCGAGGCCGTCAACCGGGTCGATCCCGACGCGACCGCCGAGGAGGTCCTCGCCGAGTACGACCGTCGGTGCGCCGCGGGACTCGCCCATCTCCGAGCCGCCGACCTGGACGCGCGGGTCCCCGTCCCCACCGAGATGCCGTGGTTCCCGTCGGACCTGGCACCGTTCAACGGCCGCTGGGTCGCACAGCACGTGCTGACCGAGATCAACCGGCACAGCGGGCACGCCGACCTCCTGCGCGAGGCGCTCGACGGGCGCACGATGTACGACCTGATCGCGGAGGACCAGGGCATCGACATGTCCTACATCGGTGCCTGGTTCGCCGCCCACCCGGAGGTCCCGGCGCCGGCGTGGTGAGTCGGCGCCGACGTGGTGAGTCGGGTGGGCGCGGGGACGGACCGGCCACGCGGCGTGACCGCGGGTCAGTCCTCCTCGTCCCATCCGGCGAACGTCGCGAACTTGTCCTCGATCATCCCGGCGACTTCGCCCGGGTCGGGCACGAGTCCCGCGTCGGTGGCGATGCCCACCGAGACCTTGCCGTTGTAGCTGAAGATGCAGATTCCGAAGGCCTGGTCGCCGCTCATCGGAACCCAGCCGAGTATCCCCTCGACAGGAGTGCCGGCGATCCGCACCGTGGAGACCGGCCCGGGGACCGACGTGAGCTGGCCGACGGTCTTGTTGGCGAGCAGGTCGACCACCGCGCGCGCCACCGGGCCGGGAGTGACCGCGACGCCGAGCATGGTGGCGAAGTTGACGTGTGGTTCGAACGAGTAGCGCACCCGGGACATGGATGTGGCGATCGCGTCGATGAGCTCGTCGGCGTCGTCGATCCCCAGCGGCAGGCGCATGAGGATGATCGTGAGGTGGTTGCCCAGTTCCTCCGGCAGTTCGTCAGCCACCGGCTCGATGGACATCGGCACCATGAGATTGATGTCCGAGACCCGACGATCGCCGTGGGTGTCGAGGTACTCGGTGAGCGCCCTGGACACCGCCGCGAGCATCACGGTGGTGACCGTGGTGTCGTGCGCCTTCGCCACCCTCTTGATCGCCGCGAGGTCCAGCCCGGCGATCCAGGAGACCTTCTTCCGGGCGTGGGCGTGGCCACTCCACGACAGCTCCGGCGATCTGGGTTCGAACAGCAGCCGGAAGGTCGCACGGTAGGTGTTGGTCGTCCTGTTGGTGGGGTCGATGGTGTCGGCCAGGGATTCCACGACGCGCGTGGCACCCTGGTGACCCCGCGGCCCGGGGCCACCACGGCCCTGGTCAGTCGCGCCATCGTCACGGGGTGTCGCGCAGACCCAGGACCAACTGGGTCAGCCGGACGCCGTCGACCATCGCGTGCTGGACCCGGAACAGGACCAGCGCACCCTCCCGCCCGGCCTCCCGCCCGGCCTCGTGGCCGTGGCCGTGGTAGCCCCTCGAGGAACTCGGCCCGCCACAAGGGGCGGTCGTCAGGGAGCTGGATGCTCATCTGCTCGGAGACGTACGCCTCGGCCTCGGCCCGCCCGCCCGGCGCGGGGAGCCGCCCGCGGATCAGGTGGTGGGAGAGGTCGAAGTCGGGATCGTCCTCCCAGTACCACCGCCTGCCCTCGCGAACCGGGACCCGGCGGAACACCGGGTGGGGTTCGACCATCCGCGACGCGATCGCCTCGGAGACCGCGTCCCAGTCGGGGATCTCCGAGAACCACACCAACGACGTGATGTACATGAGGTTGTCGGGGCGGTCCATGTGCAACCACAACTGATCCCGCAGCGGAATCCTGACCCTCGTCCTCTCCCCCATCGTCTCGACCCCCCAGCCGCGATCGACCACCGAGCCATCTGCGCTCCACTCCAGGCTAGAACAGGTGTGACCGACATCACGGGGGTTCTCCCTGTTCCCCACGCCTATCGAGGACCACTTGCCGGCCTGGTGAGGAGAGGCGCGGCGGCGGCAGCCCTCAGGCCGGGGCCTCCCAGCCGTCGAAGGTCGCGAACTGACCCTCGATCATCTCGGCGACCCGGCCCGGGTCCGGCACGAGCTCGGCATCGGTGGCGATCCCCACGGACACCGTGCCGTCATAGCTGAAGATGCAGATCCCGAGCGCCTGGTCGCCACTCATCGGCACCCAGCCGAGCATGCCCTCGACCGGGGTTCCCGCGAGCCGCACCTCGGAGACCGGACCGGGTACCGAGGTGAGCTGGCCGACGGTCTTGTTGGCGAACAGGTCGACCACCGCGTGCTGCACCGCGGTGGGGGTGACGGCCACGCCGAGCATGGTGGCGAAGGTGATGTGTGGCTCGAACGAGTAGCGCACCCGGGTCATGGACGTGGTGATGGCCTCGATGAGTTCGTCCGCGTCGTCGATCCCCAGCGGCAGGCGCATGAGGATGAGAGTGATGTGGTTGCCCAGCTCCTCCGGGAGGTCGTCGGTGCTCGGTGTCAGCGAGACCGGCACCATGAGGTTGATGTCGGAGACCCGTCGGTCACCGCGGGCGTCGAGGTACCGGGTGAGCGCCTTGGACACCGCGGCGATCATCACCGAGGTGACGGTGGTGTCGTGCTCCGCCGCCACCCTCTTGACGGCCGCGAGGTCCACCCCGGTGACCCAGGAGACCTTCTTCCGGGCGTGGGCGTGGCCACTCCACGACAGCTCGGGGGAACGGGGCTCGAACAGCAGGCGGAAAACCGAGCGGTAGGTGTTGGTCGTCATGTTGGTGGGATCGATGGTGTCGGCGAGGGATTCCACGACACGCGTGGGCACCCGGGACAGCTCCCCGCCCGGGGCCACCACGTCCCTGGTCAGTCGCGCCATCGTCACGGGGAATCTGATCGTGGCGCCCGCGAGGCCGCGGGCGATGCCGAGCGTGTCCTTGGCCAGCCCTGCCCCGGCCTGGCCCACCGCGCCCAGGACACCGCCGCCCGATGAGGACAGCTCCCGACCCACGTTGGGCAGCGGGTCGTCGTCGTCGCGGTCGCACAACCCCAGGACCAGCTGGGTCAAACGGATCCCGTCGACCATCCCGTGCTGGACGCGGAACAGCAGGAGCGCCCCCTCCCGGTCGCCACCGTGACCGTGGTAGCCCTCGATGAACTCGGCGCGCCAGATGGGGCGGTCGTCGGGGAGTTGCAGCCCCATCTGCTCGGCGACGTGCGCCTCCGCCTCGGCGCGCCCGCCCGGCGAGGGAAGGCGCCGTCGGACCAGATGGCGGGAGATGTCGAAGTCGGGATCGTCCTGCCAGTACCACCGTCGGCCCCGTCGCACCGGGACCCGGCGGAACACCGGGTGGGGTTCGACCATCCGCGACGCGATCGCCTCGGAGACCGCGTCCCAGTCGGGGACCTCGGCGAACCACATCACCGAGTTGATGTACATGAGATTGTCCGGGCGGTCCATCATCAGCCACAGCTGGTCCCGCAGTGGAATCCGGACTCTCGTCTCCGTCATCGTCCCCGGCCCCTCTCGCCCGCCCCGCTCACCGTCATGTGCTCGCCGCCCCAGGCTAGAGCAGCTGTGACCGGGATCACGTCACTCCCCCCGAGACGGCGGGACAATGGCGAGATGCGCACCATCCACACACCGGACGATCCCCCGGCCAAGGGTTTGTACGCCCTGCTCACGGCATCGGTCACTCCCCGGCCCATCGCCTGGGTCTCGAGCGTCTCCGCCGACGGGGTGTCGAACCTCGCGCCGTATTCGTTCTTCACCGTGGCCTGCGCCGACCCCGCGATCCTCTCGGTCACCTCGATCGGCCGCAAGGACACGTACCGCAACGTGGTCGAGACCGGGGAGTTCGTGGTGAACATCGGCACCGAGTCGCTGATGGAGCTCATCAACGCCACCTCGGCCCCGGTCGGCCCGGAGGTCGACGAGTTCGTCCTCTCCGGCCTGACCGCCGAGCCCTCCGAGGTGGTGTCGGCGCCGCGGGTGGCCGAGGCGCCGATCGCGTTCGAGTGCGTGCGCCATGACGTGATCGACCTCGGCACCAGTGCGATGCTCCTGGGCCGCGTAGTGAGCGTGGCGATCTCCGGTGATGTCCTGGCGGACGACGGGCTCCCCGACTTCGACGCACTGCTCCCGCCCTCCCGGCTGGGCCGCCACCAGTGGGGACTGGCGCCGCGGACGAGGGAGCTGCCCAGGCCGAGGAAGTAGGCGGAGTCGAGACCCGCCGCCAGCCCCGGCCCTCGGTTCGCGGCGACCTGCAGGCGCTCCCGCGCCTGACGTCTCGCTCGCGCGCCTGTGCGACTCCTCGGTAGCCGCCCGCCGCCACGGCGTCTTGCGTGCGCATCGGTGCGCGCTAGACGCCATGCCGGCGGGCGCCTGTGCCGCCTGCCACCGGAGCGGTCCGTCGACCCATCCCGGAAGCCCGGCCCCGCAGTCGCTCAGCCCGGCCCCGCAGTCGCTCAGCCCGGCCCCGCAGTCGCTCAGCCCGGCCCCGCAGTCGCTCAGCCCGGCCCTGCAGTCGCTCAGCCCGGCCCTGCAGTTGCGGCAACGGTCTCCACACCCCGCGCCCCCTCCACAGCCGGGACGGATCACGCGGTCCGACGCCGCAGAAGCCGGGCCGGCGGGGCCGATACTGCGTGTCCATGAGCACAGACCGACCTCGCCCACCCGTCATCACCTCGTCCGAACTACTCGCCCGGGGTTACAGCCGCCGAGCGCGGGAGCACGCAGAGCGCACCGGACAGCTCTACCGTCTCCGTCACGGTGTCTACGTGCCCGCCGCCGACCTGCCCACCGGTCCCGACGAGGCCGAAGCCATCCTCGAGATGCGCTCGCGCGCCTCTGCGAGGTTCATCAGCCCCGGCACGGTGATGTCGCATACTTCCGCGCTCGTGCTGCACGGTCTGCCCGCCCAGGATCTGGACACCCGGCGGGTCACCACGACCAGGCACCGGCCGGGCAGCGGGAGCAGGCGGGGCGAGAGCGCGATCTGCCACAGTCTGGATCTCGGTGACGCCGTGACGGAACTCGATGGCATCCCGGTCACGACTCCGGCGCGGACGATCGTCGACGTGGCGCGGACGAGCCCGTTCACCGGTGCTGTCTGCGCTGCCGACCAGGCCCTGCGTCACTCTCTGTGCACCAGGGCCGAACTGGCGGCCGAACTCGACGCCGCCGCCGGGAGAGTCGGCATCGCGCGGGCCCGCGCGGTGGTGGCATTCGCGGACCCGGGTGCCCACTCGGTGCTCGAGTCACTGAGCCGGGTCGCCATCACCCGCGCTGGCCTCCCCATGCCCCGGCTCCAGCACGAGTTCGTCCTCCCGGACGGGTCGCGGACCTTCGTCGACATGTACTGGAAGGAATGGGGACTCGTCGGTGAGGCGGACGGGTCGGGGAAGTACGGGATCGACGACGGCGAGGCGGGCGTCCGCCGGAAGCTACGCAATGAGAAGAATCGCCAGAACGAGATCGAAGCGCTGGGCAACATCTTCAGGAGATGGCAATGGGAGGACTACCGGCGTGGCCGGATCGTGCCCCTCATCCGCGAGGCGATGAGACTTCAGGAGTCACTCGGCCGGGGGCCGCGCCGCGTGGCCTGAGGGCGGTTGCGGAATGCGTACCGTCGCCCACTCGGGAAGGATCGCCGGCCACAACACTCGCCAGTCCGTGCAGCCGCTGATGCGCCTGGCGTCTCGCGCACGCGTCTGGCGTCTTGCTCGCGCGCGTGTCCACCTCTTCCGCAGCCGCCCGCCGCGAGGGCGTCCCGCCTGCGCATCGGTGTGCGCCAGACGCCATAGCGGCAGGCGGCTGCGTGGGACCGTGCAGAGTCGGGAGCAGATTCCCTCACTCGGTGGGGCGGCGAGGGCCGAGACGGCGGTGCCGGGCCGAGCGGGGGCGGGCTGGGGTGCCGGCGGAGCCGGGGCGGGCCGAGCGGCTGGGGCGGACCGGGACACGCGCAGGACTGGCACCCGCGGGAGTGGGAGCCGCGGGGTGGTGGCTCAGAGCAGATCGTGGCAACGGCGGATCCGGTCCAGCCACCAGTCCCGCCGGTCGGGGCAGGCCCGTAGACCCTCCAGCCGCGCCGGGTCCGGGGCCACCGCCACCACCGGGAGACACCCGTCCACCAGCGAGAACACGCCCGGCTCGACCACGTCCTCCACGAAGAACCCGCCTGTGCCCAGCCCGGCGGCGGGGATCTCGTCGTCGCCCCCCGGTCCGTCACCCGCCGCTCCGTCACGCCCGGAGCGGACGCCCGGCAGCGCCGCGGCCGCCGCGACCCCGGCCGCGACCCCCACCGCCGAGTCCAACGCGCTCGACACCGTGACCGGCACACCGAGTTCCGCGGCCACGGCCAGCAGTCGGCGCGGCCCGCCCAGCGGCGCGACCTTGACCACCGCCCGGTCGGCGCCGCCCGCCCGCACCACGCGGAGCGGGTCCTCAGCGCGGCGGATGGACTCGTCGGCGGCCACGTCCACGTGCACCCCGTCCGCGGCCAGCCGGGCCCGCAGTCGCACGAGCTCCTCCACGGTGGCGCACGGCTGCTCGACGTACTCCAGGCCCTGGCCGTCGAGGGAGACCGGCCCCGTGCCCGGTGCGCGGGTGGCGTCGACCGCGCGGACGGCCTGGTCCAGCACCCGGACGGCATGAGCGGCCTCGGCGACCGTCCAGGCCCCGTTGGCGTCCACCCGGATGCGGGCGTCGGGGCGGGCCTGCAGGACCGCGGCGACCCGGGCGACGTCGTCGACGAGCTGCTGCCCGGATTCCGCGACCTTGATCTTGACCGTGGTGCACCCGGGGAAGCGGTCGAGGATCCCGGCCACCTCGCCCGCGGAGACCGCCGGGACCGTGGCGTTGACGGCGACACGCGACCGCAGGGCCGGCGGCGGACCCTGCCACGCCATCTCCAGGGCGGAGCGAAGCCAGTGGGCGGCCTCGGGGTCGTCGTACTCGGGGAAGGCGCCGAACTCACCCCACCCCGCCGGCCCCTCGACCAGCGCCACCTCCCGCTCGGTGAGGCCGCGGAACCGGACCCGCATCGGCAGGGCCACCACGTGGACGCGGGCGAGCA
>NZ_BAAAQG010000003.1:268391-281657 GCF_039531545.1 Dietzia cercidiphylli | reverse complement strand
TGACCGAGAGCAGCGCAGCGCAGGGCGAGACCGGGAACCCGTTCGATCCGACGCAGTGGCGGGAGGTCGAGGGCTTCCGGAACGGGGAGGACCTCACGGACCTGACCTACCACCGCCACGTGGGCGAGGGCCGGGCCGACGGGATCGTGCGGATCGCCTTCGACCGCCCCGAGGTGCGTAACGCCTTCCGGCCGCACACCGTGGACGAGCTGTACCGGGTGTTCGACCACGCCCGCCGCTCCCCCGACGTGGGCACCGTGCTGTTCACGGGCAACGGGCCGAGCGCCAAGGACGGCGGCTGGGCGTTCTGTTCCGGCGGCGACCAGCGGATCCGCGGCCGGTCCGGCTACCAGTACTCCACGGAACACGACTCGGACGTGGCCGGCGCGACCGCCGACAAGGTGGACGAGGCCCGGGTCAAGGCCGAGGGCGGCCGGCTGCACATCCTGGAGGTGCAGCGGCTCATCCGCACCATGCCCAAGGTGGTGATCTGCCTGGTCAACGGGTGGGCGGCCGGCGGCGGCCACTCGCTCCACGTGGTGAGCGACCTGACCCTGGCCTCCCGCGAGCACGCCCGGTTCAAGCAGACCGACGCCGACGTGGGGTCCTTCGACGCCGGCTACGGCAGCGCGTACCTGGCCAAGCAGGTGGGCCAGAAGTTCGCGCGCGAGATCTTCTTCCTGGGTCAGGCGTATACGGCCGAGGAGATGTTCCAGATGGGCGCGGTCAACCGGGTCGTCGACCACGCCGAGCTCGAGAACACCGCGATCGAGTGGGCGCGACAGATCAACGGCAAGTCGCCCACCGCGCAGCGGATGCTCAAGTTCGCGTTCAACCTCACCGACGACGGCCTGATGGGTCAGCAGGTGTTCGCCGGCGAGGCCACACGACTGGCGTACATGACCGACGAGGCGGTGGAGGGGCGCGACGCGTTCCTGGAGAAGCGCGACCCGAACTGGGACGACTTCCCCTACTACTACTGACGGCGCCGGTCCGGTCCATGCCCGTTACCCGCGACCTGCGCACCCTGCCCGTCCCCGGCGGCGTGGCCGTCACCGCCCTGTTCCCCACGTTCGAGCAGCTCCTGGCCGACCGTGGCCCCGCGCTGCTGCCCGTCCCGTCCGACGACCCCGCCCGGATGCGTCTGCTCGTCGGCGCCATGCACCCCGACGAGCCGATCGACGACCGGGCGGCTCTGGTGGTGAGCACCTCCGGCTCGACGGGCACTCCCAAGGGAGCGATGCTGTCCGCCGCCGCGTTGGCCGCGTCGGCCTCCGCCACCGACGCGTTCCTCGGCGGGCCGGGGCGCTGGCTGCTCGCGTTGCCCGCGCACCACATCGCAGGCCTCCAGGTGATCCTGCGCAGCCTGCGAGCCGGTCACGAGCCGGTGGTGATGGACGTGACGCGCGGGTTCGATCCCGCCGCACTGCCGGGGGCGGTGGCCGCGTGCACGGGTACGTCGGCCGCCGCGGGCGGGAGCGCGCGCACCTACACCTCCCTGGTCCCCGGCCAGCTGGCCAAGGTCCTCGACGAGGGCCCGGTCGAGGCCGTGGCCGCCCTGGCCTCGCTCGACGCCGTGCTGCTGGGCGGGGCCGCGGCCGCCCCGGAGCTGCTCGACCGCGCGGCCGGGGCCGGTATCCGGGTGGTGCGCACCTACGGGATGAGCGAGACCGCGGGCGGATGCGTGTACGACGGCCTGCCGCTCGACGGGGTGGAGATGGAGATCGACGACGACGAGGGGCGCGTCTGGCTGGCCGGCCCGCAGCTGGCCCTGGGGTACCGGAACGCCCCTGATCACCCGGCGTTCGCCCGCGCGGGGTGGTTCCGCACCGACGACGCCGGGCGGATCGGGCAGGACGGCCGGCTGCGCATCCTCGGCCGGCTCGACGAGGCGTTGTCCGTGGGCGGGCTCACCCTCCTCCCCCAGGCGGTCGAGGACTCGCTCCGTCAGCACGGTTCGGTGGTCGACGTGGCCGTGGTGGGCGTCCCGGATCCCCGACTCGGCACCCGGCCCGTCGCGGCGGTCACCCTGCGGTCCACCGCGACGCCGGACGAGCTCCGCACGCACGTGACCGCGCTGCTCGGGGCGCACTCGGCGCCCGCCGCGGTGGCAGTGGTGGACGCGCTTCCGCTGCTCCCGGGCGGCAAGGTCGACCGGCGGGCGGTCGCGGCCCGGTTCCTCGATGGGACAATCGGGGGATGACCCGCGAGACCGACTTCTCCGACGCCGCCGAGCCCGCCGAGCCGCCTGCCCGGCCCGGCGGCGCCACCCTGTCCGACTGGCTCGAGGGGGCGCGCCCCCGCACGTGGCCCAACGCGTTCGCGCCGGTGCTGGTGGGCTCGGCGGCGGCGGCCCTGGCAGGGGGCTTTGTCTGGTGGAAGGCGCTGCTGGCCCTGGTTGTCGCGTGGTCGTTCATCGTGGGCGTCAACTTCGCCAACGACTACTCCGACGGCATCCGCGGCACGGATGACGACCGCGTGGGCCCGCTGCGTCTCGTGGGTTCGGGACTGGCCCGACCCGGTGCGGTGAAGTGGGCGGCGTTCTCGTTCCTGGGCCTGGGCGGTCTGGCCGGGGTGGTCCTCAGTGTCACCTCGGCGCCGTGGCTCATCGCGGTGGGCCTGCTGTGCATCCTGGCGGCGTGGTTCTACACGGGCGGCAGGTCCCCCTACGGCTACCGCGGCCTCGGCGAGGTGGCGGTGTTCGTGTTCTTCGGACTGGTGGCCGTGACCGGCACCCAGTACACCCAGCTCGGCTCCGTCACCTGGTACGCCGTGGTCGCGGCCGTGGCCGTGGGCAGCTTCTCGTGCGCGGTCAACCTCACCAACAACCTCCGGGACATCCCGTCGGACACCGAGGCGGGCAAGATCACGCTCGCCGTCCGCCTGGGCGATTCGCGGACGCGGGGCCTGCACGCGGTGCTGGAGCTGCTGGTACCGCTCCTCGCCACGGTGGCCCTGGTCCCCGCGACGCCGTGGGCGCTGCTGGGCCTGCTGGCGATGCCGGTGGCGTGGAAGGCCAACGCGCCGGTGCGGGCGCGGGCCACGGGCGCCGGGCTCATCCCCGCGCTCGCGGTGGCCGGGCTGGCCATGCTCGCGTGGAGCGCGCTGGTCAGCGCGGGGATGCTGATCACCTCGCTGTAGCGCCGCGCGAGGGCTACTCGCCCCGGGCTACCCGGGTGGCTACTTACCGAGCGAACCCTCGGGCACGGTGTTCCAGGCGGCCTGGATGCCGTCGTTGATCGCCATCGCCGCGCCGCGCAGGGCGTCCTTGACCTCGTTCGGCAGCGGCAGTCTGTCGATGTCGGCGATGGTGATGGTGCCGGGCGCCGGAGCCGCCGCAGGAGCAGGCGCCGGGGCCGGGGCAGCTGGTCCCCCGCCCGCGCGACCGGTGATGGTGACGGTGGTGGACTCGGTCCGCACGGGGATGCCGCCGATGTAGGCGGTGGCCACGGGCCGGTAGACACCCGGGGTGGTGGGCACGCCCTTGATGGCGGTGGTCCGCGGATCGTAGGTCAACCCCGGGGGCAGACCCTGGAACTGCAGGGTCGCACCGGGCGGAAGGGTCACCTGATCGCTGACGCGGTTCTCCGTGTAGACGCCCACCGGGAAGGTCAGTGACGGCAGCGCGGCCGGGGCCAGCTCCGTGGCCTCCACCACCACGGGGGCGGTGTCAGGGGAGTCGACCTGTCCGGACGCCACCCCGATCGCGGCCATGGCGGAGAGGGCGGCGGCGGAGGCGACGACGGGACGGGAGAGACGCATGCATGCCTTTCGGGGGTCACGGTGGGAGCCGACTGAGGACCCGGCCACCGTAACCCACGAATGCACGTCACCCCGAGGCCTTCTCATCATGTGAGAGGTCCTCGGGGTGGACGTGGTCACCGGCGACCTGCGCGGCCGCCGGGAGTTCGTGGGCCTCAGCCGCGGCCGTTGGCGACCGTCGGGCCCGGGGCCTGCACGGTGGTGGGGGCGCCCGCCGCGACGGTCGGGGCCGTCGAGCCGAGGGAACCGCCCCCGGTGTCACCACCGTTGCTGGAGCCGCCGGTGGACGTACCCGGGAGTGCCGGCAGGAACGCGGTCGAGCCCGGGATCGACGAGCCGCCGCCGAGCGCCAGGCCGAGTCCGGCCAGGCCGAGCAGGGCGATCCCCGTGAAGGCGAGTCCGGGGGCCAGGTCCCCGAGGGACCCGGTGTCGACGGGCGACGACGAGCCGGGCACCTCGACCTGCGCGACGGTGTTCAATCCGCCGCCGGTGGTGAGGTCACCTCCCGTGGTGGTCTCACCGTCGGTGGTCGAACCGGTCTGACCGCCGGTGTCGAGCAGCGAACCCAGCGGCCCCAGGCTCTGGGTGTCGAGCCCGCCGGTCACCTCTCCAGTGGCCTCCCCGCCGGCGTTCCCCGTCGAACCCGGCAGGACCGGCGATCCGGTGTCGGGGGTGTTCGTGCCGCCGTCCGGGGTGCCGCCGGCCAGGCTGCCGAGGTCGATCTGCCCGTTGGCGTCGCTGCCGATCGGGGCGGAGGGGGTCTGGCCCGGAGCATCGGGGGTCGTCTCGCCCGTGCCGAGCGATCCGGTCACCATCTCGGCCGCGGAACCCCCACCGAGCGAGGTCACGATGCCCACCACGGCTCCGAGGATGGCATCGGTGCCGGCGGAACCCGTGGTGATCTGACCGCCGGCCTGCGCCTCGCCTCCGAGGCTGCCCTCGACACCGGCCGCCGAACCGGCCTCGGCGCCGATCGGGGCGGTGCCATCGGGGTTGTTGACCGTGAGGGTCACCGGAATCGTGACGATCTGGCCACCGAGCGTCCCGACGACCGACACGGTGTACACACCCGCGGCCACGGCGGTCCCGGAGATGACGCCGTCCGCGTAGGTCAGCCCCTCGGGAAGCCCGTTGACCTTGGTGATGACGATGCCGCTCCACTCCCCTGCCCCGACGAGTCCCTGGAGATCGAACGAGTAGGAGGCTCCGGCGTTGAAGGCCGGGGCGGAGACGGCGACGGTCTGGACGTCACCGCGGACGGTGGGGGCATCGGGGGCGGCGACGACGACGCCGCCCACGAGGGCGACCGCCGCTGCGGCTGCGACGGGGGCGACAAGGCGACCCCGGACGATACGACGAGGGCGGGCGAGGCGAGCACGCATCGGCTGGTTCCTTCCGGAGGGGTTCGGATCGCTCACTCCCCGAATATGGGAGCGCAGACCATTTCTAGAGTCACTCTAACCTCATGCACATCAAGTGTCTACTCCTGTCACAATAGTCACAGGATTCTCTCTAGCCTCACTGGTAACACACCCCAGGGGTATTCACTGCAGAATGGGCACCCGTTTAGCGAGTCGCGACCCCGGCCCACGGGACGACTGCGGCCCGGCCCCCGTCAGGGGACCGGGCCGTCGGGCTCGGGAAGGGCGGAGGTCAGGCGCCGGGAGTGGGAACGCTGGTCGGCAGCGCGAACGCGCCGGTCCCCGACTCCGCACCGTCTCCCACCGCCACGGAGACGGAGACCGGGCCAGAGCTCGGGGTGGAGCTCGAGCCGGAGCTCGAGGTGGACGGCTCCGCGCCGCTGCCGCTGATGCTGCCGGTACCGGTTCCCCCGGGGGCGACGGTGCCGGTGACGGTGGTGACCGGGTTGCCGTCCCCGTCGACGATCACGGTGACCGGAGGCAGGGCCATCTGGCCGCCGAAGACGGACGTGCACAGCGGCTCGGTGAGCGACCCGGTCTGACCCACCAGGTTCGCTCCCCCGCCGGGCCCCGCGACCACGTCGAGCAGGTTGGGGAAGGAGCCCAGTGCGGAGGTGACGAAGTCGAGGACGGCGGTCGGCACACCCGAGATCCCGAACAGCGGGTAGAACTTGGCGACCGACCCGCCGAGGTCGGGCAGCTCGCACCTCGCCTCCGACTCGGGTACGAGATCGCCGACGCTGGTGTCGTCCGCGCTCGAGGTGTCGAGGCTGCCCTCGTCGCCGGCAGTGCCGTCGCTCGACCCGCCTTCTCCGGACCCCGCCGAGCCGGCGCTCCCCGTGTCACCGTCGCCCCCGGACCCCTCGCCGCTCCCGCCGGGGAGACTCCCGCTCTCGCCGCCGGCTCCCATCAGGCTTCCGGCGTCCAGGCTGCCCGTCGCGGAGCCCGGGGACCCGGCGTCCCCGGCCTGGGCGCTGACGATCGGTACGGAGAGCGCGGCCGCGAGGAGTGCGGCGGCGGAGGCGGTGACGACCCTGCGGGTGGACATGGCGATGAAACCCCTTAGATGGCGACGGACCAGAGTGCGACGGACGCTGTCACGCGCCACCGCTGGTCAGCGGCGCCTGCTGTCGACATCAGGACTGTATCCCGCCCGCCCGTCCGCCGTAAGTGCTTCCGCGGTGCGTCTACCGGTCAGTCTCCGAGACTGCCGGCACCGGTGGTGAACATCCCGAGCAGCGCGGACGGGGCGCTGCCGAGAGCCTCGCCTCCCGTGGTCTCGGTGTCGGTGTCGCCGAGGGACTCCCCGCCCAGCAGTGACGGCGAGAGGGTGCACAGGAACTGTCCGGCCGATCCCAGGTTCTGCATCGAGCCGCTCTCGCCGAGGATCGACGGGAGCATGCCGACGACGGCGTTGACCAGGACCAGGAGCAGACCGGAGGACGCGGAGTCCTCCTCACCGGTGAGCGCCGGCAGCAGGGTCGCCAGGGAGGCGCCGTCCATCTCGCCGTCACCGAGGACCGCGCACAGGTCGGGCGTGGTGCCCACCTCGTCGTCGTCAGCTGTCGGGTCGAGGTCGGACCCGTCGGCCTCCACGGCGTCGGCCACCGGGGAGCCCGGAGCGGCCGAGAGGGTGGGGTCGGGCTGCGCGGTGGTGGTCGCCGTCGCCGGAGCGGTCGTGGTGGTGGGATCGGTCGTGGTGGTGGGATCGATCGTGGTGGTGGGATCGGTCGTGGACTCGTCGTCATCGGAGGCGTCGTCCGCCCCGGCCTCGTCCCCCGCATCCGCGGTGGTGGTGGCGGTCGCCGCGGCGGCGCCGGACGGATCGACCACCGTGACCGTGAGCTTCTCGGACTGGGACACCGCGCCGTTGGAGACGGTGACCAGCACGTCGTAGTCGCCCGCCCGGGTGGGCGTCCCGGAGATCACCCACCCGTCCTGGGTGAGTCCGTCGGGCAGTCCCGTGACCTGGATGGTGGTGCCGGCCGGGATCGAGCCCCCGGCGGCACGGGCCACCACGGGCTCGAGGTCGAGGTTCACCGGGACCCCCATCTCCATCTCCTGGGCCGTCGCGTCCTGGCCGGTGGCGTTCTGCGCCAGCAGGATGTCGCCGGCGGCGACGTCGGTCGGTGCGGACACGGCGACGACGGTCCCTCCCCCGACCACGGCGAGCGCGGCCAGGGCGCCACCCAGGGCGAGTGAACGGGTGCGGGGGGCGGGGCTGTGGGGGCGGCGCTGGAACATGGATTCACCTTGTCGTCCGGGGGGCGGGGCACGACCGGGGCAGCCCAGTCACTAGAGCACCATACGTCACATCAGTCACACGAGCCACAGGTTTGGCCGGGGTGTCGGTCGGTCAATACACTCATCGGCGGATGTCGTGGCCGACGTGGCCGGATGTCGTGCCCGATGGAAGGACCCCCGTGACCCCACCCCCCGAGATCGCAATCCGGGCCCGCGGCCTGCGCAAGACCTACTCACGCGCCTCCGTGGAGGTCCGGGCCCTGGACGGCGTGGACGTCGCGGTGGACAAGGGGCGCTGGACCGCCGTCATGGGCCCCTCCGGCAGCGGCAAGTCCACCCTCATGCACTGCCTGGCCGGTCTCGACACCCCCGACCACGGCACGGTGTCGATCGGGTCCACCGAGGTCACGCGCCTGGGCGACGCCGGCCGGACGCGCCTGCGACGCACCCGGGTCGGGTTCGTGTTCCAGTCCTTCAACCTGGTCCCCTCGCTCTCGGTGCGCGAGAACATCGTCCTGCCGGTCCGGATGGCGTTCCGCCGACCGGACCGCACACGGTTCGACGGCCTGGTGGGCGAGCTCGGGATCGGCGACCTGCTCCGCCGACGACCGCACGAGCTCTCGGGCGGCCAGCAGCAGCGGGTGGCGATCGCCCGCGCGCTGCTGCCCCGCCCCGACGTGGTCTTCGCCGACGAGCCCACCGGCAACCTCGACTCCGGATCCGGTGAGGCGGTGCTCGCATTGCTCGGAGCCTGTGCGCGCGAGACCGGTCAGACGGTCGTCATGGTCACCCACGACACCCATGCCGCCGCGTACACGGACAGGGTGCTGGTGCTGGCCGACGGGCGGATCGCCGACGAGATCGACTCCCCGACCCAGGACACCATCGACGCCGCCATGCGCACCCTCGCCGGGCGCCGTCCGGCCACCGCGTGAGCCCCCGGCTGATCCTGGGCCAGCTCCGCGCGAACGCGGGCCGCTACCTGGGCACCGTCCTGGCCATCGCGGTCGCCGTCGGGTTCGTCCTGGCCTCGGTGGGGGTCCTGCGCACGATCTCGGCCAGCGCGGACGCCACCTTCGGCCTGCGCTACGCGGCCACCTCGGTGCTCGTGCAGAACCTCGGCGACCGCACCTCCGTCGGCACCGACGCCGGCCGGGAGGAGGCCGCCGAGGCGCAACGGCTCGGCCTGGAGGCCATCGCCTCCACGCCCGGGGTCCGCGCGGTCACTGTCGACACGCAGTCGTACGTCCGGGTCCGTGTGGAGGGACGGGCCCAACAGATGACGACGGCGACGGCCCTGTCCACCGACGACGACCTGCGCTGGCAGACCCTGGCATCCGGGCGCCTGCCCGCCGGGCCCGGCGAGGTGGCCGTGCGCGCGGATTCCGACGTCCCTCTGGGTGCGACGTTCGAGGTCCAGCCGTCCGGCCGCTCCGACCCCGCCCCCGTCACTGTCGTGGGCCTGTTCGACCTGTCGGGCCAGCCGGATCTCGAGGCGGCGTTCCCGCTGTACGCCGTCGACGAGCAGATCCAGCGGTGGTCGGCGTCGGGGGCGGGCGGGGACGTGCGCGTGGCCGGGGACGGTTCGGTGCCCGACACCGACCTCGCGGGGCGGATCACCGAGCGACTGGCCGGCGTCCCGGGGACCTCGGCCGTCGAGGTCACCACCGGCACGGCGGAGGCCGACGCGCTCGCCCGGTCGTTCGTCGGCGGCCGCGAGGTCTACACGCGGGCCCTGCTCGCCTTCACTGTCCTGGCCGTGGCGGTGGCCGCGCTCGTGATCGGGACGACCTTCGCCGTGGTGTTCGCGGCCCGCGTCCGCGAGACGGCACTGCTCCGGTGCCTGGGCGCCTCACGGCTGCAACTGCGACTGTCCGGGGCCGCCGAGGCACTGGCGGTGGCCGTGCTCGCCACCGCGGCCGGGCTGGCACTGGGCCGGGCGGGCGTCTCGGCGGCCTCGGATCTCGCGCCGGGGCTCGGGGTGACGATCCCGCTGCAGGAGGTCACCGTGCCGCCGGGCGCCTACGCACTCGCCGCGGCGGTCGGGGTGGGGATCACCCTGCTCACCGCCCTGCCCGCGCTGTGGCGGGCCACCTCGGGCAGCCCGCTCGGAGCGCTCAGACCGGCCGATGTCCGCCCCGACCCGTGGTGGCGTCGCCTCGCGATGGTGGTGGCGGGCTCCGCCGTCGCGGTGGCCGGATGGACCGGCATGACCTCCGCGGTGGACTCGCGCTCGGTGGTGGAGGCCGGCGCCTGGGGCGTGCTCACGTTCCTCGGGGTGCTGGCGGTGACAGCAGGGGCCCTGCCCACCCTGCTCGGGATGATCGGCACTGTGGTCGGACCGGTCCTCGGACCCGTCGGCCTGCTCGGCGCACGCAACACCGCGCGCAGTCCGCGCCGCACGGCCGCCACCTCGGCCGCCGTGCTGGTGGGCGTGACCCTCACCTCGACCATGGTCACCGGGATCGCCCTGCTGGGGCCCGCCATCGAGTCGCGACTGGTCGACCGCGTCCCGCTGGACGTTGCCGTCACCGCACCCGACGGGATGTTGCCCGGCGGGCTGCCCGAGCAGCTGGCGGGACTGGACGGGGTGGCGGACTCCCTCGTCGTCGTCGACATGTACGCCCGCGACGACGACGGTAGGCGCACGGTCCTGCGCGTGGCCGATCCGTCACGGGTGGCACAGGTGATGCGCCGCGAGGTCACCCTTCCCGGCCCGGGCGAGATCGTGCTGCCCGAGTCCTCCCCCGTCGCCGCGGACGCCCGTGACGGCGACACCGTCCGGTTCCGCTTCTTCACCGACGACGACGGACGGGACCTCGTCGTGCGCCGCTCGTCCGACCAGTGGGCCCTCGCCGCCCCGGGCAGTGTCCCCGACTGGCCCGTGGCGCACCTGCCGGACGGATCCCCCTGGCCGGAGGGTCAGGAGATCCCGCAGCAGTTCGTCCCGCGCACCGAGCAGTGGCTGCGGATGGACGACGACCTCGAGGGCGAATCCCTCGAGGCGGCGCTCGACGGGGTGAGGTCGGCGGTGGTGGACGCCGACCCGTCGCTGGCGGTCACCGAGACGTTCGCCTCCCGCGACCAGATCGCGGGCTCCGTCCGGACCGTGCTCACGTCCAGTTCGCTCCTGCTGGCGGTGGCGGTGGCGCTCGCACTGGTGGGAGTGGTCAACACGCTCACGCTCGCGGTCCGGGAGCGGACGCGCGAGATCGGGTTGCTCCGCGGCGTGGGCGTCACCCGGACCGGCGTGTGGCTGATGCTCGTCGCGGAGACCGCACTGGTGGCGGCGAGCGCCTCGGCACTCGGGGTGGTCCTGGGTGCGGCGTTCGGCAGGCTCGGCGCGGTCGCCATGGTGGGCCCCGGGATCGCCGGTAACATCGCGCCACCGGTGACCGATCTGATCACGGTGGGAGTCGGTGGGCTCGGGGCCGCCGTCCTCGCCGCCGCCGTGGCCTCACTCGGCGCGGTCCGCACGCGGGCGGCCGGCATCTGACCCCCGGCATGACGTGTTCCACAGCGTCGACCGGTAGCCATCCTTTGACGGAACTGAGACACTATCGTTATGCAAATTCGGGTGCTCCTGTCCGCCGGCGCGATCGCGCTGGTGGCGGCGTCGTGCGCACAGCCGGATCCGCAGGTCCTGTCTGAAGCCCCGGGGTCCGCCTCTGCCACCGAACTGACCTCCGCGGCCGAACCGACCGAGCGTGAGACCCAACCGGGTCGCTTCATCGCGCGGTGCGCGACCGAGGCCGACGGCGGCACCCCCGGGATGACCGTCTTCACGGACGGTAGCCAGAGCGTCACCGACCACTGCCTCAGCCGCTATTACATCGGGGTGCAGCCCGCCCCGGGTGCGCTGTACGTCGCCGACGACGAGACGGGGACCTACGCTCCTCCCCGCCAGCCCGCGGCGGGCACCCCGACCACCCAGTGGACTCCGGCCCAACCGCGGACGGACGTCGGTGTGCAGGATCCGTGGTTCGACGCCGACGAGCCCGACGGGGACCCGGACGAGCCGACGGAGAACGGTCCGGGCGACGGCACCACCGAGGAGACGACACCGGGCACGCCGGTGACCCCACCGGAGGGCACGACGCCGCCGACCACCTCACCGACCAGCCCGCCCACCTCTCCCGGAGGCACGGAGCCCTCCACCCCGGGCGAGGTCGAGACCACCACGACCGGGGGACAGGTCAGCCAACCCACCACCGGATCCACGGAACCGGCGCCGACAGAGGTGCCGACCGCGCCCGGAACCGTCGAGTCCGAACCCCCGGCAGCCCAGAACTCGGTCCTGCCGCCGTTCGGGTGGAGGGGTTCGTTCGGGTCGGAGCAGCTCCCGGCGTTGCCCTGGCCCGCACCGACCAGCTAGGTCAGGCCTCGTCCAT
The DNA here is from genome assembly GCF_039531545.1 of Dietzia cercidiphylli. Lineage (NCBI taxonomy): Bacteria > Bacillati > Actinomycetota > Actinomycetes > Mycobacteriales > Dietziaceae > Dietzia > Dietzia cercidiphylli. The sequence continues at coordinate 269,839 of NZ_BAAAQG010000003.1, read as the reverse complement.
CCGACGACGCAGGTCCTCGCGCTTGGCCCGCCGGTCGGCGTCGACCGCCGAGATGTCGGAGTTGATCTCCGCGCGCAGGCGGGTGAACAGGATCATGGACAACGGTAGCGCGACCACCACCGAGAGTATCGCCGCGACGAGCACCGGGACGTCCACCCCGGCGAGGCGGCCGATCCCTATGATGACCAGGGTCAACGCCACGACCATCAGCAGTCTCAACACGGTGTAGAACATCATGTTGCGGGCCAGCCGTGCGCCGGGCCTGGTTCCGGTGGTCACCTGTGCCGGGATTGCCGACTCGTCTCGCTCGCTCATGAACACCAGGATACGTATCGTGGTGTGAAGGAGGTTCGAGTGATCTGGCTGTTCGCACTCATCGGTGTGGTGACCGTGGCAATCCTGCTGTGGCGGGCCTTCGGGCCCGGTTCACGGCCGGCCCCGCCGCGCGTGATCGCACCGGACGACGACCCTGATTTCCTACGGGATCTCGACGGGCGTAAACCCCTGGACCCCTAGCGGGCCAGGAGATCGACGATCGAGTCGACCGCGTGGCTGATCTGCGCCCCGGTCCGGTCGAAGACCTCGGGCTCGCGGCCGATCGGGTCCTCGATGTCCCACGCCGGGTCGTCGGTGTCCACGCCGAGTCGGGCCCGCGCCAGCCCCGCGAGGGTCAGCGCCCGGTCGGCGTCGGCGAGGTGGGCCGCCTCCAGCAGCGTGTAGGTCTTCTTCCACATCAGCGGGGCCATCTCCTGCACGGCGTCACGGTGGGCCCGTGTCGCGGTGAGGACCAGATCGTGACCCTGCAGGAGTCGCGGCGTGAGCAGACGGGAGGCGAAACCCTCGGCGTCGCCGCCGTGGGCCCCGAGTACCCGGCGGGTCTCGGGGTGGATCGCCACACCGTTGACCGCCCTCGTCCCCGCGGAATCCGCGACCACGTCGACACCCGCGTGCGCGGCTCGCACGGAGAGCAGCCGCTCGGCCAGCGGTGACCGACACATGTTGCCGGTACAGACCGTCATCACCGAGATCGCCATGGCGCAGATCCTAGTGGGAGGCCCCCACGACGACGCCCGGCAGGTCACCGCCCGGAACTCCCGGGCGGGCGTCACTCGCCGCGCCACTGCGGGGCGCGCTTGTCCAGGAACGCGGTCATGCCCTCCTGCGCGTCGCACGTGACCGCGTTGGTGGCCATGGTCTCGGCCATCTCGCGGTACGCCTCGCCCTGCGGGAGGTCGATCTGCCGGTAGAAGGCCTGCTTGCCGATCTGCAGGGTCAACGGGCTGGCGTCGGCGATCCGGGTGGCCAGCTCGTCGACACGGGCCCGGAGCCGGTCGGCGGGGACCGCCTCGTTGACCAGGCCCCACTCGACCGCGGTGGCGGCGTCGATCGTCTCACCGGTCAGGAGCATCTGGAGTGCGCGCTTGCGGCCGATGTTCCGCGAGACCGCC